>JBEKGJ010000010.1:0-98989 GCA_050012855.1 Verrucomicrobiota bacterium
GCGCGGGTGCCGTGGGTCTTGTCGGGTTTGTCCAGTTCATCGAGCAACAACAGGTAGCCCAGGTGGAAGATGCGGGCCCTGGTCCGGGCGAAATCAAGGTCGTTGCCCGACCAGAGCGCGTTGGCGCCGCGCAGGTGGAAGAAAGTGCGCCGGCCGCCGGTCTGTTCGGTCATGACGTCGGTGAAGGACGTGGGGGCGTCTGGCGTCTGGCGCAGGTGTTTGCTGTCGATCTTGAGCCGGCGGCAATCGGCCAGGATGTGATCGCCGAGGGGATCCTTGCCGACCAGGCCGGCGGCGGCCAGGGGGAACGGGGCACCCAGGATGGCGAGATCCACCAGCACATTGTAAGGGGCGCCGCCGGTGCCCTGGGACTGGCGGCTGATGTTGGCCAGGCGCTCGCGTTGCGGATAGACGTCAATCAATTTGACCTGGTCAATAATCCAGTTGCCGCCGGCCAGCAGGCCGACGCGGGTGGCCGCGGATTTGGCATTCATGAAAAGCACGCCTGCGTTCAACCTGGCAGGATGAGCGGATGCTAACCGCTCGGGCCGGGATTGTCAGCAGCAAATTCGCCGCAAAATTCGCCGGCGGCAGGCGGGCGGACGAAATCTCAGCGGGCCGGCTTCTGGAGCGGGTGGCGGTAGCGGCGCTTGAAGCTGTTGCAGGAGGACATGGAGGTCTTGCCGTCGTCGTTTTCCCAGACCTCGTCGAAGCGCGGCTGGCGCGGCTCGACCCGCAGTTGCTTTTCCTTGAGAATGTTGCCCTCCTCGTCGCATTCGATTTCGACAAAGCGCGCGGGTTGCAGCCGGTTCAACCGGTTCGAGAGAATCACCAAAATCTTCCGTTTCATGATCAGCCAGCAAAACCGTGATTGTGCGGCTCCGGCGGGATTCGTCAACTGCCGTTCACGCGGCCGCGATTCCACATGGGGGCGCCTCCGCCCGGTGGGTGGAGCGGCGGCACGATTTGGTTAGCTCAAGAAGCCGCCGGTTGCCTTTTCATTTGAGTCAAGGCGCCGTTCCTCAGGCGTGGCTGCCGGCGTCGGACGCCTGAACCCGGCTCGGCGCAGCGGCGACCGCCCGCAACACCGCCAGCATCCCCTCGCCCATCTGCTCGATGCCGAACCGTTCGTGGATCGCCCGCCGCCCGGCCCCACCGAGCGACTGCCGCCGTTCGGGGTCCAGGAGCAGTTGCTCGATGGCACCCGCGAGCGCCGCAACATCGCCCGGCTCACAGAGCACGCCGCCCCCGGTGGCAGCGACGACTTCCGGAAAGGCGGCGTGCCGCGGCTGCACCACCGGCACCCCCGCCGCCAGCGCTTCCAGCAGGTATAATCCGAACGCCTCGCCGTACAGCGCCGGCACCGAAAACACCGTCAGCGACCGCAGGAACGCGATCTTCTGCACGCGGTTGAGGTTCGGATGAAACTCGACGTCGCCGAGGAAGCCAGCCGCGCCGAGTTGCGCCTTGAGACCGGCGACAAACGGTTCATCCGCCGGTCCGCAACTGCCGCCAATCTTCAGGCGCAACCCGGGCACCCGGCCGCGCCGCTTCAGTTCAATGAACGCCGCCACGAGTGTGTCCAGGCCCTTGTCCCGGCACATCCGGGCGAAGTAGCCCAGGGTCGGGGTTGGAGGTTGGAGGTTGAAGGTTGAAGGTTGAAGGTTACAGGTTGAAGGCTGGTCGGGAGCCGCCCGGTAGCCTTCGAGATTCAGACCTAGTGGCACCACGGTGAGTTGTCCCGCGGGCAGCTTGAGCCGCGCGCCCATCCGGTCGGCAAAATACCGGCTTGGCGCGACGAACCGGTCCACCGCCGGCGCCTGTTCCGCCAGGAGGCGCCAAATCCGGCGGCGCATGGGTTCGTCCATGGCGTCGAGGAAGGCCTCCTCCCCCGCGAGCAGGCAGACGACCGGCGTGTTCAGCGCGTCCCGCAACCGCCGCGCGAAGCCGGCCAGCAGAGCGTTCGACAGGCAGATGACGTCCGGCGCCGGCTGGAGGCGCAACCAGGCGATGAGTTCCTCAAGCTGGCCCGCCTGGTTGCCGTGTTCGCCGCGGAGCATGGACAGCGTCAGCTCGCCGATGTCGCCCGGCCGCGTTTTCGCGGCGAACCGGCCGGTCCAGCGGAGCAGGTCCGGCGAGCGAAACACGTTGCGGAGCCACTGCGGCGCGGAGCGGAACAACGCCGCCTTCTGATCGAGAAAAACATTGATCCCGCTGAAGAAGATCGGCGTGCCCGCGCTGGCGTCCGGTTCGTCCAGGGTCAGCGGCAAATACAGTGGCGCCATGAGCACGGCATGGCCGCGCCGGCGCAGCTCGCCGACGAGCGCATTGTCGCGCAGGCAATTGCCGCAGTACATCGCGCCGGCGCCGGGGCTGAGCAAGACGATGTTCATCCGGAAAAACGGAGAGGCGGGCCTTCAGCGCATCCACCGGCGCTGCAACGCGACGAGTTCCCGTCGCAGCTCGTCCGGTTGGGGACCGATTTTCTCGACCGGGATGGGCTGGAACCCGAGCCGCCAGGCCGGCGAATCCGGCTGCAAACGAAAATCCTGCTTCGCCGGCGCGACAAACCGCGGATCGGTGCCGACCAGGTTGTCCTGCTGCGTGAGCCATTCCGGCCGGGCGTGCCAGACCGTTTCCGCCCATTTACCGACGCAGATGTTGCGAATCACGCGGTTGTTCTCCGGCGGGACGCCGTTGGTCGTGGCGTAGTAGCGGTCCAGCGCCGCGATTTCCGGATAGCGCTCGCGATACAACGCGGCGGGGACGGCCGCGAGCTGATGTTTCATGTAGTCATAAACCATGTTGTGCCACACGGGGGAGGCGTCGAGACCGCGGCCGTCGAGTTGCACCGCCGGATCGCAATCCACGAAGATGTTGTTTTCGACGCGATGATCGCGGCCGCCGCCGAGGAAGGCCGCACGCTGGACCTTGTAGAAAATGTTCCCGAAAAGCTCGACCCCGCTCACACAGTCGTCCTGATAGACCCCCATCGAGCCCATGCCGACCCCGCCGGTTTCGTGGATGAAGTTGAAACGAATCCGGTTCCCACGAAAGGTCCAGTCGCGCCCGGCATAGATCGCGCCCACGTCGCCGGTTTCCAAAGCCACGTGGTGAATCTCGTTGAACTCGATCACGTGCTCGTTGCCGCCGTAAAGGATCGCGCAATGTGGGTGGTCGTGAATCAGGTTGTGCGCGACGCGCTGGCCGACGCCGCTGACCAGCACTGCCGGCACATAGCATTTCGACCAGCGGCCCTGTTTCTGGAAACGGCAGTTCTCCACGAAATGCCCGCCCGGTGTCAGCGTCCGCCGGTCACCGCCACTGAGGTTCACTCCGCCATCGCCGGTGTTCTCGATGTCGCAGCCCACGACCCCGTGCCCGTGCCCGCCTTCGATCCAGACGCCGTAATTCCCGATGTTCCGGAGCCAGCAGCCTGCCACCCGATCGTCCGCGCCGCCGTGAATGGTGACGCCGTGGCTGCGCGTGGCCTCCAGCAGCAGTCCGCGGATGATGACGTTCGAAACCTGGTCCATCGTGATCAAAGGCCGGTCGAGCAACGAGAGAACCGCCTCGCCCTGCGCCAGCGGCTGGGGCGGCCAGAAATACAGCCGGCCGCTCTCCGCATCAAGGAACCATTCGCCGGGTTGATCGAGTTCCTCGAGGATATTCAGGAAATAAAACCGCTGCCCCTTGCGGAAGCCGTACTGGCCGTAAGGCGGCGCCGTTTTCACCAGACGCCGATCGAGGTCGAGGGACACGACTTGTTCGTAGGAATTCGCCCAGTCCCACGCCCAGTAACCATGCACCCAGATGTTCTGCGAAAGCTGCCATCGCCGCGGCCGGTCGCCGGCGTAAGCAAAACCCGCGGTCAACGCACCGAGCTTCCCGCCGTGCTCGTCCGCCTGGCCGGCGTCATCCGGGAAGCCGGCGATCTGCGCGAACTGGCCCTCGTTCGGCCAGCGCGCGAGCGTCATGGGCTGGCCCGCAAAAAACAACTCGGCGTGCGCCGGGGCGGTCGGCCGACCAAACCCGCGCGATTTCATTTCGCCGGAGGCGGCGATGCCCGCGGCCCGCAGGTCCACCTGCCACACCTGGCCGCGCGCCGACGCGTCCAGCCGCGCCAGCACGGCTGGATCGGTGACGGGTTGGAATCCGCTCAACACGCGCCCGCCGAGCAAGCGCACCGCCTCGCCGGGCATCGCCCGATAAACCATCGGCGCCGCGGCAGTGCCGCTGTCCGCGGCCGTCAATTCAAACGCGTTGGTGCGAACGTACGTCCCGCCGCGCAGCCAGACGGTGATGCCGTGCGTGGCCGGTTCGCCAGCCGCGGCCTGACGTTGATGCCGGATTGCGTCCCGTGCCGCCTCGAGCGTGGCCAACGGCCGGGCTTTGGTGCCTGGATTGGTGTCGCTGCCGTTGGGGGCGACATAGAAATCCGCCCGGCCGGCGACGGTCGCGAGACCCAGCGCGAAAGCCAGGGCGGTAAGTTGGGTGTGCTTCATGAGTCGCAAAGATGGTTCCGCCGGCTTCGGCGCAAGGCGGCAATCGAAGGCGTGGGCGGTGGTGTCATGGTGCGCCGAAAGCATACACATTGCCGTCGTCGCTGCCGACGACGATCATCCCGTTCGCGACGGCGGGCGAACTCGTGACGGGCTGGCCGATGTCATGGCGCCACAGCTCGTGGCCGTCCGCGAGGGCCACCATGTAAAGCCGGCCATCGTCCGAGCCCACCACCACCTTGCTGCCGGCCACGACCGGCGAGCTGTCCACCTTTCCCTGCGTCGCAAACGCCCAGACCGGTTTGCCGTCGGCGCGCCGGACACAGTGCAGCCGCTTGTCCCGGCCGCCGAAGAGAACGCGGTCGGCGGTTACCGCTGGCGACGAAAAGTACGGAAAGTTGCGGTCGTGAAAACTCCAGACCTTCGCGCCGGTGACGAGGTCCACACAAAGGAATTCGTTCTCGTAATGACCGAAGAACGCCTGGTGATCGGCCAGGGCCACCGAGGCGGCGATATAAGCGCCGGCCTCCACCGCCTTGACCTCCCGGCCGTCGGCCAGGGCGAGCACATGCAGGACCGCATCGCAGCCACCGAAGACCGTCTGGCCGTCGGCAACGGCCGGGGAACCGTTGATATAGTTGCCGCTCTCGAACACCCAGTTGGTCCGGCCGGTGACCGCATCCACGCAGTGGAGCTTGAAATCGTAGCTGCCGACGAGGATCCAGTTCCCGTCGCCGCCGGGCGCCTTCACCCAGTTCGGCGCGCCGAGGATTTTGTCGCCGGTCAGATAGGTCCAGCGCGGCTTGCCGGTGGCGGCGTCCACGGCATGGAGCCGGCCGTCGCTCGAACCGAAGTACACCCGGCCATTCAACACGAGCGGCGGGGACTCCACCTCCGCGCCGGCGGCGTGCCGCCAGAGGACCTGCCCGTCGGCGAGTTTGAGCGCGTACAGATTGGAGTCGTTGGAACCGATGAAGACGCGGCCGTCCACCAGGGCGGCCGAGGACTTGACGGCATCGCCGGTCTTGAAGGTCCAGCGGAGCCGGAGGGTTTCGGGCAGTTCGCCTTCGGCCACGCCGCGGAGGGCGGGGCCGCCGCGGAACATCGGCCAGTCAGCCCGGGCGGCGACCGCCCCCAATGCCACCAGCACCAGCGCGGCCACGCAGGTCATCCGCCGGGCATTCGCCCGGGCGCCTGGGCGCCACTGGTGGCCGTCATCCATGGAGCGCATCGTGCGGAGAGGATTGGGCATTCCGGCGGTTTTCGCAAACGGAATGCACCACGCCGGGATGGCCACCTCCGTGGGAACACAAGGAGCGCTAAAAGACTTCGACGGTCAGGCCGGTTCCGGCGCGGATGGCCTGCGCGATGGTGGAAAGGCTCCGGAGGGAAAGATGCCCGCATTCGGGGTGGGCTCCCGGACGCATCGCGGAGTACACCTGGACGAGGGTGATTTGAGCGCCGGCTACCCGCAGTTCCCGCAACCGGTCCACGTACCGCTCGATTTCGGCCGGCGGCGGATCCTCGCCGTTCAGCCGCGGAAACAAGCTTTGTATGATGATCGGCCGCTCGCGGCCAACCGCGAGGATGTTCTCCAACACCTTCTCGATCGGAACGGACGGCCGGTTGATGCAGTCAAGGTATTCCTGCGAGCCGCCGTCGAGCTTCAGCCAGAGCTCATCGTTCGCGCTGAGCGATTCCAGGCCCGCGCGGACCGCCGGCTTGTCCAACCCGGTGGCGTTGGTAAGGACCACGATTTTGAAGAAGGGAAACCGCCCCAGCGCGCGCAAATGGGCCACGGCCCGGACGGCCGTTCCGAAGAACGGGCTGAGCGTGGGCTCGCCTTCTCCGCTGAAGGTCACCCGGCGGAGCTGCAACAATTCGGCCGGCACCGAGCGGAACTCCGGCAGGTCGCGGAGCCGGCCCTGCAGGGTGAGGTCCAGCGTCTGTTTCAGTTCGGCGGTCATGACTTCTACGTCGAACGTGGCTTCGGGGATGGGCTGATGCCGGTTGACCTCGCAATAGATGCAGTCGAAGTTGCAGTCGCGGGCGGGGTTCAGGTTGATGCCCACCGAGAGCCCGCGGGTGCGCGGTGACACCACCACGTAAACGAAGCGGTTGGCCAGGCTGTTCCGGGCGTAGCCGCTCGCCGTCTCCCACGCCTGCGAACGCACGGTCACGGCTGCCGGCCGGGGCGACGAACTTGATTCCGGAGGATTTGTCATCGGAGGCCGGCTGAAGGCATCCGCAGTGCCATGGGGGGACCGCTGGTGTAATTCCGCCCGCAATACCGGCCCGGGGAGGAGGCATGGCGTGGGCAAAGTCCGCCCGGCCACCCGGGGGCGGGCTGCCCGGCCGGCATCCGTCGTCGCACCTTGGGAACCGTGGGATGCGGGATGTGCTGAGTGCATTTCAACCTCCCCTTACGATCCGCTGCGGCCGCGGGCGAGGCTTCTCGCGGTTTGCGAAAGGCTTAGCATAATTTGGCCACCCGCCCGGCCCGCGAACATCAACCCGGCTGAAGATCGGCTGAAGATCGGCTTTGACCGCGCGCCTCGGTCTTCCTACCTTCACCCCGTGGACAGAAGTCGGGCCAGCGGAGACCGGTTCGTGAGCCTCCCCGCGATGCTGGAGTCGGCGCTGCCGCATTCCTACATGGATTTTGTCGGCCGGTGGCTGCTTGGCGCCGCCCGCACCACGCACGAGATCCTGGCGTTTGCCCTGATCACCCTCGGCGTGATGGTGACCCGCTTTCACACCGCCACCGCCGTGGTGCGGCCGCTCATCACCGCGCAAATCGCGCGTTCCGGCCTCGGCCTCCTCCCCATGCTCGCGTTCCTCGCCGCCGCGTTGGGCTTCGTGGTTATCGGCCAGATGGTGGCGCTGCTCAGCCACGTGGGGGCTCAAAATTTCGTCGGCGCGGTGATGGTGACGGCGGTGGTGCGCGAACTAGGACCGCTGGTCACCGCCCTGGTGGTGTTGGTGCGGATCGGGACCGCCACCGTCATCGAACTGGGCACGGCGCGGGCGTTGGGCGAGGTGGAGGCGCTCGAGGCCCTTGGCATTGATCCCGTCCATTACCTGATCGTTCCCCGGGTCGTGGGCCTGTCGGTCGCCACGGCCGCATTGACGGTCTATTTCATCCTGGGCACGCTTTTCAGCGGCTGCCTTTTTGCCTTCCTGCAGGATGTGCCGCTGACTCCCGGCGAGTATTTCAGCCAAATCGCGCTGGCGTTGTCGTGGCAGGATTTTGTCCTGCTCGGTCTCAAGTCGCTCTGCTTTGGCGGTATCGTGGCCATTGTCACCAGCTTCCAGGGGCTGGCCCGGCCGCTCGAGCTCGCGGGCGTGTCGCGGGCCACTACCACCGCCGTTGTCGCCAGCACGCTCGCCTGTGTCGCCCTTGACGCGGTGTTCATCGTCATCTACCTGCTCATGTAATCCCGTGAACCCGACCGCCGCCAACCGCACCGCCCTGCTTGTGCCCGACCGCCGCCCCGGCGGGCCGCTGGTCGAATTGCGCGCGGTGGCGGTGGCCGCCCGCGACGCGGCGGAGATTCTGATCGAAGGAGTTGATTGGTCGGTGGAAGCAGGCGAGTTCTGGCTGGTGGCGGGCCTCCCCGGCTGTGGCAAGAGCCAGTTGCTGCAAACGGCGGCTGGCCTGCTCCCGCCGGCCCGGGGCCGGTGCCGCTTGTTCGGCCGGGAGATCGCCGAACTGGCGGAGGCGGAGTACCTCCCGCTGCGGCATCGGATCGGTTTTGTGTTCCCCGACGGCGGCCGGCTGTTCAATCAGCTCACGGTCGCCCAGAACGTGGGGCTGCCGCTGTGCTACCTCCGTGACTGCCCGCTGGACCAGGTTGCCGAACCCATCACGAGGCTGCTGGACCAGACGGGACTGCTGGCCTTCGCCAACGCTTATCCCGCCGTGCTGAGCCGGTCCTTCCGCCAGCGCGTGGCGGTGGCCCGGGCGCTGGCGCTCGAGCCGGACCTGCTGTTCCTGGACAACCCGCTCAGCGGACTCGACGCCGGGCAAGCGCGCTGGTGGCTGGAGTTCGTTGCCGGTCTCGTGCGACGGGGGGCGGCGTCGGAGGGGCATCCCCGCACGGTGGTGGCGGCGGTGGATGATCTGCGTCCGTGGCTGGGTTTGGCGCGCCACGTCGGCCTCATCCAGGACCGGCAGTGGCGGCGGTTGGACGACTTGGCCGCGGCGGTGAAAGCGGGCGATTCACTGCTGCGCGATTTGCTGGCGGAACCTGGGCCGCCGGGCTAGACTGCTTTCCCGTGCAAGACCTCACACCCCAACTCCGCACCCGGCTGGGCCGTGTCGAACGCGCCGTGGGTTTGTTCGTGCTGTTCGCCACGCTCCTCTTGCTCGCGGGATTCTTCTACTACCTGCAACAAACCGCGAAACGCAAGGGCTGGTTTGAGACCAAGGTGACCTATTGCACGGAGCTCAACAGCAGCGCCGGGCTCAAGGTCGGCGACCCGGTGACGCTCTGGGGGTTCAATGTCGGCAGCATCACCAAAATCGACACGGAGGCGCCCGACAAGATTTACAACGTCTATGTCGAGTTCAACATCCGCGCGCCCTATTTCGGCTACGTCTGGACCGAGGGCTCGATCGTGCGGATCGCGGCGGCGGACTTCCTGGGCAAACGCGCCCTCGAGGTGACCAAGGGGACCAATTACTGCCCCACGCACCTGGTCTGGCCGGTGCGCACGTTAAGCGTGCCGAGCGCGCTGCACCTGGCCGACCTCACCAACCAGGTTTTCCTCGATGCCGTGACCGTCCCCGGCACGAACGCGCCCCTGACCTCCGTGCTGCAGGCGGTGAATCCGGAGACGCTCCAGAAACTCGCGGCGGCCGGGGTCACCGCGGTACGCCTCGCCGACCGCTCCCGTGAGCAGGAGATGCCGACCATGGTGTGGAATTTCATCTCCAACCGCTATCAGACCTACATACCCGGTGAACCGGTGTCCGGCATCAATCCCTACTGGCTGGTGCCGGAGGAATCGCCCGCATTGACCGAACGGCTCGACGGTTTCATCAACCAGGTCGGACAGGTTATCACCGCCCAGTTGCCGGCGCTGCTGTCGAACACGGTCAGCCTGACCTCGAATGCCAACCAGGTGCTGGCGCGCAGCCAACCCCTCCTGTCCAACCTCACCCTGATCACCGCCAACCTGACCAACGCCGACGGATCGTTCGGCCAATGGTTCCTGCCCACCAATCTCCATGCCCAGTTGCTGGTCACGCTGACCAACGCCGACGGGACACTCACCAGCGCCAGCCTCGCCCTCACCAACGCCAGCCAGATGATGCTGGCGGCCAACTCGAACCTGGCCGTCCTGGTCAATCAGCTCCAACCCTCGCTGGGCAGCATGGCCACCATGATGAGCAACGCGAACCTCCAGGTGCAGGCCAACACCAATTTCGTCACCACCCTGTCTTCGTTGCTCCACGACACCGACACCCTGATCGAGGGGCTCAAGCGCCACTGGCTGTTCCGCTCGGCCTTCAAGGAGAAACCCACCAACGCACCGCCGAAGAAGAGCCCGGCCAAATCACGCTGAGCGGTCGCCGCCGCCACGGCGCGGGGCTTACCACCCCGGCGGGTGTTCCCGATGCCAGGGCGTGGACTGTTCGTAGGCGTGCGCCAGCCGCAAGAGCGTGGCTTCGTTGAACGGCCGGGCCAGCAGTTGCAGGCCAATCGGCAGCCGGGGAGCCGCCGTGAACCCGCAGGGCACGCTAATTCCGCAGAGGCCCGCCAGATTGCAGGACACGGTGAAGATGTCCGCCAGGTACATCTGCAGGGGATCGCTGGTCTTCTCGCCAATCGGAAAGGCCGCGGTCGGCGCCGTCGGCGTCACGATGGCGTCCACTCCGGCAAACGCCTCCAGAAAATCCCGCCGGATCAAGGTGCGGACCTTCTGGGCACGCAGGTAATAGGCGTCATAATAACCGCTGCTCAGGACGTAGGTTCCCAGGATGATCCGGCGTTTCACCTCGGCGCCGAAACCCGCCCCGCGGGTCCGCGCATACATCGTCGCCGGGTCCGCCCCGTCCACCCGGAGGCCGTAACGCACGCCGTCGAAGCGCGCCAGGTTGGCGCTCGCCTCGGCCGGGGCGATGATGTAGTAGGCCGCCGCGGCGTAGCCGGCGTGCGGCAGGGAAACCTCCCGCACCTCGGCGCCCAGCGCCGCGAACTGCCGCACCGCGGCCGCCACCGCGAACTGAACCTCGGGGTCGAGCCCGCCCACCGCCGCGTATTCCCGGGGCAGCCCGATCCGCAGGCCCCGGAGGTCGCCCGCCAGGGTGGCGCGATAATCGGGCACCGGCGCGGGCGCGCTGGTTGAATCCATTGGATCATAACCGCTGATGACCTGCAGCAGGGTCGCCGCATCCCGGACATCGCGCGTGACGGGGCCGATCTGGTCGAGCGACGACGCGTACGCCACCAGTCCGAAGCGCGACACGCGGCCGTAGGTGGGCTTGAGGCCCACGGCGCCGCAGAAAGCCGCCGGCTGCCGCACCGAACCGCCCGTGTCGGACCCGAGTGCCGCCACACACTCGCCGGCCGCCACGGCCGCCGCCGCGCCGCCGGAGGAGCCGCCGGGGACCCGCGTGGGATCCCACGGATTGCGCGTCAGGCCAAAGCCGGAATTCTCGGTGGAACTGCCCATCGCGAACTCGTCCATGTTCAGCCGGCCCAGCAGAATCGCGCCGGCCGCCTTGAGCCGGGCGGCGACGGTGGCGTCATAGGGGGAGACGTAGTTGGCGAGAATGCGCGAACCGCAGGTGAGCGGTTGACCCCGCACGGCGATCACGTCCTTCAGCGCCAGCGGCACGCCCAGCAGCGGCCGATCCGCGGGCGCCGGACCGGCGCGCCGGACGGCATCGGCGGCCTCCGCCTGGGCGAGGGCGCCCGCGGCGTCGCAGTGCAGGAAGGCGTGCAACCCGGTGTCAACGCGCGCGATCTGATCGAGACAGGCCTGAACGGCTTCGCGGGCGGACAGTTCGCGGCGGTCGAGCCGGGCGGTGAGTTCGGCAAGCGTGAGGTGGTTGGGCATCGCAACGACGGGCCGGCGGTCACTCCACAATCTTGGGCACCACGAACAGGTCGTTGGCCTGCGCGGGCGCGTTGCGCAACGCGTCGGCCGGTGCCAGCGAAGGACGGAGGACGTCTGGCCGGGTCACGTTCACGAGTGGCATGGGATGCGCGGTGGGCTTCAGGCCGGTGACGTCCACCTCTTTGAGCTGGGCGAAATACTCGAGCACGCTGCCGAGCTGGGGACCGAGTTGTACCACTTCCTCCGGCGTCAGCGTGAGGCGGGCGAGGCGGGCGACGTAAGCGAGGTCAAGACCGGCGGAGGACATCGCGGGTGGATCAGTCTTCGCCGAACTTGCGGTTGACCAGCGATTCCAGTTCGCTGACCGCGGAGGGGGCATCGGTGCCCTCGGCACGCAGCTTGATGCGCGATCCGGGGCCGGCGGCGAGCATCATCAGTCCCATGATGCTCTTGCCGTTCACCGTTTCACCATCCTTCTCGACCAGAATGTCGCATTGATACTGGTTGGCGAGGCGGACGAACATGGCCGCCGGGCGGGCGTGGATGCCCAGCTTGTTGCTCACCATCACGTCACGGGCGACGCGGGTGGGCGCCGTTTCTGTCTTTCTGGCGCTCATCGAATCGTCCTGACCTTAACCGTCGGGAACTGGCTCCGCCAATGAATTATTTGCGTCCCGGCGGTGACGAACCGGTGCCGGACGCGATGTGTTTGATCAGGCGCTGTTCGAACTCCTGCGCCGGATTGGCCCCGGTAAGCCGCAGCTTCGCGTGGAAGGCGGCCACCTCCACCAGGCGGGCCAGGTCGCGCGCCGGACGGACCGGGATGACCATGTGCGGCACGCGGACGCCCAGCAGTTCGACCGTCTTCTCCTCCATCCCCAGCCGCTCGATGTCCGGCACCGTCTCCCACGGCTTGAGGTCCACCACCAGGTCCACCCGCTTGTTGGTGCGGATGCTGCGGATGCCAAACATGGCGGGCACGTTGATGATGCCGATGCCGCGCACCTCCATGTGGTTGCGCGTCACATCGGGACTCGTGCCGATGAGTTCCCGGCTCTCGTGCAGCGTGATCTGCGTGGCATCGTCCGACACCAGGCTGTACCCGTGCTCGATCAGCGTGAGCACGCACTCGCTCTTGCCGATGCCGCTCTCGCCACGGATGAGGACGCCGATGCCCATGATGTCCACCATGCTGCCCATGACGATCTCGTGCCGCTCGAACATGCTTTCGAGCAACAATGTGGCCTGGTTGATGAACTTCATCGTCACCAGCGGACAACGGAAAACCGGTATCCCCGCAGTTTCGGCCGCCACCCGAAAGGCGGCGTCGGGCCGGTAGCCGCGACAGAACACGACGCAGGGCACGCCGGGCGCGAGCAGTTCGCGGTAACGCTGCCGGCGCGTCTCCTCGGGCAGCGAGTGCAGGTAATGGGTTTCCACGCTGCCGATGACCTGCACCCGACTTCGCGCAAAGTAACGCGCGAAGCCCGCCAGCAGCAGACCGGGACGGTTGACCGTCGGTTCCCGGATGACCCGTCGCAGGCCGCGTTGGCCCGCTACCAGCTTGAGTCCCAGCGGTTGCTGGTGGCGGCGGTAGAACTCGTGGACCGTGACAAGGGGAGGCGGCGACATGGCTTCAGTGGTGCGGCCGCGGCGGCGTGGCCCGCCGCGACGACGGTTGGCTGCGTGACGCTGACGCGGGGCGGTTCACAGGTTGAATTCCGGCCCCAGGTAAATCTCGCGGGCCTTGGGATCGTTCGCGAGGAATTCGGCGTCGCCTTCACACAGGACTTCGCCACGGTGGATGATGTAGCCGCGATCCACCAGCTTGAGCGTTTCGCGAACGTTGTGGTCGGTGATGAGGATGCCCAGCCCGCGGTCGCGGAGGCGCCGGACAATTTTCTGGACCTCGTAAACGGCGATCGGGTCAATGCCACTGAACGGCTCGTCGAGCAGCATGAGCTTCGGGCTCGTGACGAGCGCCCGGGTGATTTCCAGACGGCGCTTTTCGCCGCCGCTCAACGTGTAAGCCCGGCTCCGGGCCAGCCGGCTGAGGTCAAGTTCGTCGAGCAGGTACTTCAACCGCATCTGCCGTTCCTCCGCCGTCAGACGGCACGTCTCCAGGATCGCCAGGAGGTTTTGCTCGACCGTAAGCTTGCGGAACACCGACGGCTCCTGGGTGAGGTAACCGATGCCCAACCGGGCGCGCCGGTGCATCGGCAGGCCGTTCATGGGCTGTCCCCGGAAGTTCACCGACCCGCCGTCCGGCCGCACCAGCCCCACGACCAGGTTGAAGGTGGTCGTCTTGCCCGCCCCGTTCGGCCCCAGCAGGCCGACGATCTCACCGGCGTCCACGTGAATGGACACACCGTTCACCACCCGCCGGCCGTGGTATTCCTTCACCAGCTTGTCGGTGGTGAGCAACCGTTCGCCGACATGCACCGCAACCGGCGCTGTCGGGTCAGCGCAAGCAACGGCGGGTTCGGACGGATTCGATTCCATGGTGGCGGTCGGGACGCGTCCGCGGACGCTCATTTTGGCTTCAGGAGGTTGGTCAGGTTGGTCCCGCGAGGCAAGTATTTCCACACGGTGTGACTCGGACCCACGGCGCGGTAGCCGCCCGAGGCCAGGTCGTACACCAGGCTGTGGACATTGGTACTACGGCCTTCCGGCGCGTTCAACCCCAGGTGGCCGGTGAAGGTGAACGATTGGTTTCCGCCGCTGTACTCGACCCGGTCCGCCGTCACCGACCGGGCGCCCTGCGCCAACTCCACATTGCCCACGGCGGTGGCGCGTTCGACCCGGTTGCTCGCGCCCATGAGCGCAACGACATTGTCGCATAACAACCGCTTCACGATCGCCGGGCGGTTGGCCGCCGTCTCCTCCTGCTCGCCCACCACCTTCCCGTCCAGCCCCAGCCGCGTGAGCCGGCCCGTGTCATCGAACCCCGCGGTCGCCGTCGCGCAATGGAGTCGTCGTGCGACCAGCCCCCGCGCGCCGCGGGCCGTCGGGAACTCCTCAGCGGCCACGCCGCCCGCCGCTTCGAGCGCCTCAACGTGCTGGCCATACTTCACGGCGAGCGCGGCGCAGTCGAGCTGGCCCAACCGGTTTGTCTCTTCAAAGTAATCAACATGCACCCGGTCGCCGGAGCGCAACCAGCCGTCGCGATAGCTGAGGAAATCCCCGGTGATCTCGAGGAACCGATTGGTCGGCGCCACCCGGTTTGTATCGGCCGTCGGACCCGCGAGGGATTGCCGCAGCGCCGCGACCGGCAGGCGGAGGCGCGCATCGGGCCGGGCATCGAAAGTCGGCGGCAAACTCCGGAAGGCCAGCCGGCCAGCCGTCAGGCGGGCGCCGTGGCCGGTCCATTCCGGATCGCCCGTCAACTCTCCGTCGCCGGCGTCGGTGTACCGGGCGCGGGTCGCCCGCGCCACCGAACCGTCGAGCGTGTCCCGGATGACGACGTTCGTTTCCGCCAGCACGCTCTGCGCCGGGCCGTTGGTCGCGGGAAACTGGAGGGTCAACCGCTCGGCTTCGACCTCGATGAAGGCATTCGTCGCCCTGGCCGGCGCGACCGGGGCGGCCAGCATGAGCAAACCGCCGGCCCCCGCTTCGTGCCGCGGCAGACGCATTTGCGCCTGTCCCAACGCCAGCAACGTGTGGCGGCCCTGGTCCATGATGAACCGGTCGGCGCGGCCGGAGCGCGCACCGTCGGTCCACCGCGGTGAGCCGAGCAGTTCGGCGATGCGTTCGTCGCCGTCCTCGGTGAACACCGCCTGCTGGCACACCGCCTGACCGCCGCCCTGGCGGTTGACGAGGACCACGTCACCGCCGGCCTCGATCGTCTGCCGGGCGCCGTTGGTGCCGCGCTGGATCGTCAATGTCCGGCACGTCAGATCGAGCCGCGCATCCACCGCGCGCACGTGGCCCGTGTAGGTGACGACGTTGGACGCGTAGCGCAGCCAACAGGAATCCGCCGTGATCCGCATCGGCACGGGCTCGGCACGCATCTGCACCAGCGTCACCACGTCGTTGGAAATGACCAGGTCGTAATTGGTCTGCCACCAGAACCAGTTCCGGCCCTCCAGCGTCAACCGGCCGTCACCGGTCAACAGCCGCAGGCGGTCGGGTGAGGCGGCGGTTTGCTGCTTCAGGTCGTAAACGCAGTTCGTGCCGAGGATCGTCAGGTTCGTGCCACGGTTCGCACCACCCTTGTCGTCGAAGTAATCGAGCCGCACCGTCGCCAGCGGCACTTGATTGCCGGCCGGCTTGACCGCCGCTCCGTTGACCAGCGCGACGCCGTTGAGGAGCGCAACGACGCGGTGATCACGATCGAAGATCGGCACGCGGAAGGGCACGGCGCCGTCCCCGCTGGCGGCAGGCTGCGCCACCAGACGACCGGTGAACAGCAGCACGAGGATCGCGCCGGCAACCCCGGCGTTGGTGACGGGGAAAATGGATTTCACGCGGAATACTCCTCGACCAGTGGCCCCCATTTGCCTTGTGCTTTCAAAATCATTTCCGCCACCTCGCGCACCGCCCCGTGGCCTGCTGCGGCCCGCGTCGTGTAATGGGCCAGTACCCGCGCCTCGGCCACGCCGTCGGGCACCGTCACCGCCAGACCCGCCCGGCGCAGTGCGCCCAAATCCACGAGGTCATCGCCCATGAAACACACCCCGGCCCAGGTCAATCCCGTCTCGCCCAAAATGCGCTCGATCACCGCCGCCTTGTTCTCGGGCGACTGGTGGAGGAAATCAACCTTGAGGTCGGCCGCCCGCCGCGTCGTGGCCACCGATTCGCGGTGCGAAACCCAGGCCACGCGGATGCCCGCCCGCTGCAGCAGGCGCAGCCCGAGTCCATCGCGAATGTTGAACCGCTTCGCCTCACCCGCCTCGCCCATGCACACCCCCGAGTCGGTCAGCACTCCGTCCACGTCGCAGCCGAACAACCGCACCCGCCGCAACCGCCGGACGAGGTCCGCGGAGGACCGCCGGCCGCGAATGGCACCCGGAACCGCTGGTTGGGCCGGCTTCGCTTTCATCGCCGGGCCTCGCGCAACCGCACCAGGGTCGCCAGCAGCCGCGGCATCGCGGCGAGGGGAATCATGTTCGGTCCGTCGCTCAGCGCATGGTCGGGATCGGGATGCGTCTCGATGAACACGCCGTCGGCGCCGGCCGCCACCGCCGCGCGCGCCAGGACGGGGGCGAACTCGCGCTCGCCGCCCGAGCACTCGCCGCCGGCGCCCGGCAGTTGCACGGAATGCGTCGCATCGAAAATCACGGGGAAGCCAAACCCGGCCATTACGGGGATCGCCCGCATGTCGGCCACCAGATTGTGATAACCGAAAGTGGTGCCGCGCTCGGTCAACAGCAGTTTCCGCCCACCCGCCTCGGTAAACTTGCGCACCACGTTGCCCATGTCGGCCGGCGCGAGGAACTGGCCCTTCTTGACGTTCACGATCCGCCCGGTACGCGCGGCGGCGACCAGCAAATCCGTCTGACGGCATAAGAACGCCGGGATCTGCAGCGCGTCCACCACCTCCGCCGCGGCCGCGACTTGCGCTTCCGTATGCACGTCGGTGAGCACCGGCACGCCGACCTCCGCCCGCACCCGGGCCAGGATCCGCAGCCCCTCGTCCACGCCCGGGCCGCGATAGGACCGGATTGAGGACCGGTTCGCCTTGTCGAAGCTGGCTTTGAACACAAACGGCAGCCCGAGACGTTGCGTGAGCTTCGCGAGGGATTCGGCGACCCGCAGGCACAGCGCCTCGCTTTCGATCACGCACGGACCGGCGATGAGGCCGAGATGCCTTCGGGCGGCGAGGGCTCGCCAGATGTCAGGGACCGCGTGCAGCACGCGCCCGTTCTACCAGCCGCCAGGGACGATGTAAATGGCGGTGCGACGGGCGCGCGGCCGACCCGCGTGGGATATTCTCATGTCGGGATTCTCATGTCGGGATTCTCATTGCACGGCGCGCCGATTGCAGAGACGATCAGGCCCGACCTGTGGGCGGAGCGTAGCTCAGCCTGGTAGAGCACTTGGTTTGGGACCAAGACGTCGCAGGTTCAAATCCTGTCGCTCCGACCATATTTCCCCGTCGCGCTCGAAACCGGGCCGGGCTTGCTTCAACCGGACGACGGCCAACCAAGTCGGTTGACATCGTTGCCGGCGCGGCCCGCGCGCCGATGACCGCGCGAAGCCTTCTGCAATTCGGCCGAGTGTGGCATGATCCGGCCGCGATGTTCCGCGTCATCTGCCATCTGGACATGGATGCCTTCTACGCGTCGGTCGAGCAGCGCGACAGCCCGGCCCTGCGCGGCCTGCCGGTAATCGTTGGCGCCCCGCCCACGCAACGCGGCGTCATCTGCGCCGCCAGTTACGAGGCCCGGAAGTTCGGCGTCCATTCCGCCATGGCCAGCGTTACCGCCGGACGCCTCTGCCCCAAGGGCGTTTTCGTCCGCCCCCGGATGGAGCGCTATCGTGAGGAATCGCACGAGATCATGCGGCTCGTCGGCGAAGCGGGCGCCGTCATCGAGCAGATGTCCATTGACGAGGCGTACCTGGATTTGTCATCCCGGTGCCAGGACCAGGACGCCGACGCCTCCCTGTGCCAGGCCCTGCCCATCGCCCGGGCGTTGAAACAGCGCATCCTGGCCGAACGCCAGTTGACCGCGACCATCGGCATCGCCGCGAACAAGCTGCTGGCCAAGATCGCCAGCGACCATCGGAAGCCCGACGGCCTGACGCTCATCCCCGAGCGGGAGAAAGTACAGTTTCTGCGGCCGCTGCCGGTGCGCGCCCTTTACGGTGTCGGCAAAGTCACCGAGCAGGTTCTCAACCAGGCCGGTTTCGGCACCGTGGGTGACCTGCAGGATTACCGTGGTGACCTGCGGGCGTTGGTCGGGTCGTTCGGACCGAAGCTGAAGGAATTTGCCTTTGGCCAGGACGACCGTCCTTTGGAACTGGGCGACATCGTGAAGAGCATCAGTGCCGAGGAAACTTTCCTCGAAGACACGGAGGACCGCCGGGTGCTGCGGGCGTGCCTGAAATCGCAGGCCGCCGAGATTGCCGAAAAGCTCAGGCGCCGGCGGCTCGGCGCCCGCACGGTCCAGGTCAAACTGCGCTACGGCGACTTCAAGACGCTTTCCCGCCAGATCAGCGTCGAGGAACCCATCACCGAGGCTGGCGACATCTACCGCCTGGGCTGCTTTCTTCTGGGCCGGGAAAGGCTCGTGTCCCGACCGCTGCGGCTGCTCGGGTTGGGCGTGAGCGGCTTGGAAGAGCCAACCGCACAACAGCTCAAGCTGTTTTAACGCAACGCGACCCCAGCGCAGCACACCCCGGCCGGCCGGCAAAAACCGTCGCGGCTGGGCGCAGGGGCAACCCGGCGGATCGCTGGCGCGGTTTCGGCCCTGATCATGATTCCTGCCCGCCCGGCGGTCGGGCCGCCACCACGCAGCCGCGATTTGTGACCTGGTCCTGACGCCGGTTGACCAACCCGCAGTGGCGAGGCACATTGGGCTCGTTAACTGTTCCCCGCCCGAGGTTCCGAACGGGCGCCCGGCCCGCCCGGCTTTGCGGCGATGGAACACCAGACAACACAAAGTAATGCAAACGCCCGTCTGTCAGGACTGCCGCTTCTGGGAAGCGATTGAACAAACCCGCGGTCATGGGATCTGCCGGCGTTACGCGCCGCGGCCCAAGGTCGGCAACGTGGACACCGACGCCGACATCGGTAGCAACTGGCCGTTGACCCGCGGGGCCAACGACTGGTGCGGCGAGTTCGAGCGCCGTCCCGAGCCGGCCGCCTGAGGTTGCGCCGGCCGGGTTGCGCCGGCCGGGTTGCGCCAGTTCAGCGGCCGCGAAATTCATTGCGCGCCGGGCTGGCATCGCGCAGATTGCCGCCGTTTTGCCGGGCGGAGAGGTGGCAGAGTGGTTTAACGCACACGCCTGGAAAGCGTGAGTGGGCTTATACCCCACCGGGGGTTCGAATCCCCCCCTCTCCGCCAAACTTCAAGGACACCAAATAACGAGAGCGTTTACGGCACAACGGTTCCTCTGGATGGCCCAACCCGGCAGAGCTGCCGGTGCTCCGCCGCCCTCAATGGGGACACGCGCAGCGCGCCCGCACAACCGGTAGGGCGAGACTCCCGGCGAGCCGTCCAAGGTGGCTCGCGGACCGCTGGGCCGCGAGAGGCAACCTGAAGGGATGCCAGAGCCCAGCCAGGGGTTGAGCGCAGCGATACCCCTGGACCACCAACCAAAACCGTTCGCACCCTGAAAGCGGTGCAAGAAGCGCGTACCGCGCCACATCCGGCCTGCTCCGGCACGCCCTTCAGGGTGCATGACGAGGAGAGACGGACATCCTGGGGTATCGTCGCGTTGCTCCTCAACCCCAGGCTGGAATCTGGAACGCCTTCCGCGTTCTTACCACGGAGCGATATGCATGAGCCGGACGACCTTCCACCTGCACGGCCCACCATGTGGAAGCCCTTGAAATCACGCTTGCTGCACCAGGCAGAACCGGATACATTCCATCCCATGACAAACCATCCGCGACTTCGGCTTTCGCCCGTGGCCTTGTCCCAATAATCCTGTTCGATTGGAAGTCTATGGCTATCTTCAGACTCACAGGGATAGACAACTTTGAACCTGTTCGGGCTGTTCCTCCAAGAAGCGTGAGCGAAGATGCGCTGGCCACTGTAAGGGATCTGGATGAGAGGGAGGAAATGGAGCCATGGATTCAAGGAATCCTGTGCGATACAAACCGCACGCCGCACGGTCCCTCCGAGATCGTCGACATCCTCACCCACAAGCTCGTCGTCCGAGGCCGAGAGGGTCTTGCTGCGTTTATACTCAAGGGGCGATCATTTGGGACCGTCAGGCCCGCTCATGTCAGTCACCAAATTTTCAGGCTGGAGCGACTTGAAGGGTTGAGATTCGCCATTTTTGCCGCCACGGGTAACGTCCTTGACGAGGTGAAAGGGCAGTTCGTTTCCACTGCGAAGCGTTTGGGATGCCATTACTGTATCCTCGACGCCCATGACCTTGCGCGCTTATTCATCGCCTTCGGTTTCATTTGCCCAAGGGACGGAGAACGGCTGCGTAGCGGTCGCTGTAGTTGCGGCTATTCTCCCGCCAATATAACGTCGAACCTGCTCCAGCAGGAAGCATTACGCGAAATCGCCACGACCCATAATCTGAACCAGCCAGCAGCGGCGATCATTCTTCCCACCGGCGCCGGCAAGACCAGAGTTGCTGTGCTCGACGTAAAGCGAGTTGGTGCCCAACTATGCCTGTACGTGGCGCATTCGCACGAGATCCTCGAGTCAGCGGAAAACGAGTTTCTGCGAGAGTTTGCCGCTGAGGATATCCGCCGCTTCGAAGCTGCTCCGGCAGCAAACGAGATCAGCAGAATCAACCTGTTCACCATCCAAACCCTGGCGAGGAACCTAGCGGCACTTGATGGACGGCGAGTCGATTATATGATTGTCGATGAGTTCCACCATGCCGCTGCCGCCAGCTACCGGCGAGCGATCGAGACTCTCGCTCCAAAGTTCTTACTTGGGTTGACGGCAACCCCTTTCCGGGGCGATCGGCAAGATGTCCTCGCGCTGTGTAATAACAACGCTGTGGTATGTTATGAATTAAGGCAAGGCATTGAGTGTGGCGTGCTCTGCCCATATCACTACTTCGGGTGCTTTGACGATATTGATTACTCGAATATCCACCACAACGGCCAGCGCTACGACATAAACGATCTGGAGCGAGCCTTGATAATCCCGGAACGCGACGCAGCGATTATTGCCAAGTGGCGAGAGAAGGCCGACGGCAAGGCTACGCTGGCATTTTGCTGTTCGCATCTGCACGCGGATAGAGTAGCCGAGAGCTTTAGGTCAAAGGGAATTCCTGCCGAGATCTATTTGTGCTCCACAGACCGCGACGCAAGGGCGGTCCTGCGCGAGAAACTACGGAGAGGTTCTCTGAAGGTGCTATGCGTTGTTGACGTGCTCAACGAGGGAGTGGATCTCCCATTTGTCGAATGCCTGCTATTCCTTAGACCGACAGAGTCGAAGCGCGTTTTCTTCCAGCAGCTCGGTCGTGGTCTGCGGCGCTTCGTGGGAAAAGAGCATTGTGCCGTAATCGACTTCATTGGCAACTTTCAGAACGCCTACCGAACGGTGGAGAACCTGGGCCTTGAACCCTACGAACACGGTGAGGCTGCGCCGGAATCAGCAGGCAGCCGCTCTGCGAAGGAGATACTCAATCTCCCTGCTGGGTGCGCCGTGGTCTTCGATGAACGAGTAATCGACATTTTCGGGTATCAGACCCTGAATCCTGCGTTTGCCACGCGCCACAACATTTCGCGCATTCTCATCCACCAGTACCGGAAGGTCGAGAGGCGGCTTGGCAGACGCCCAACGAAGCTAGAAATCGACAGAACCTCTTTGTTAGACAGCTCGCTGTACGAACTCGTGTTCGGCAGTTGGGCAGAATTCCAGCGCACACTTGACAGATGAAATCGAACGAGCGAGATCAAGGTAGTCGCCGCCAGCCCCGTGGTTTTGGAAAGCGCGTCGGCGATGCCGGCGTCACTGGTCTTGCGGCGGCGGTGACTCATCTGGAATGTTCGGCATGAGCACGAGCCTAGGCCCTCCACTACGTGTCGTGCTGATCATCGTCACGGCGTTCCTGCTCTTGCGTTTCGTGCGGGAGTGACCGCAGTCGCCAGTTGCCAGAACTCAGTTCCGCTTCTTCTTGGCCGGTTTTTCCGCCGCCGCCGGCAAGGCGGCGTCCACCTTCTTCTTCAAATCGTCCACGCTCTTTCGCAACTCGCGATTCTCCTTCTGCAAGCCAGTCACTTCGTTCCGCAAATCGTGCAGATCGTCGCTCGGCTTCCGGGCGGCCCGGATGTCCGCGATCGCCTGCTCGGCGGCCCGGCGTTCCGGACTGTCCTTGGCCGCGTGTGTGAACGTCTCCAGCACCGCGATCGCCCGCGCATCGCCGAGTTCCCCCAGCGCGGCGATGGCCGCCCGCTGCACCGACCGCTTCGGGTGGTTGACCCGGGCGACCAGGAACTCGCGCACGGCATCCCGCTTCTCCTCGTGCCGGGCCAGGTACCCCAACGTCCTCAGACCGGCGCCAAACCCGCCGCTGGTGAAATTCGTCTCTCCCGAACCCAGCGTCCCGAGCAGCGGCGCGATCAACGTCGGGTCGTCCTGCGCCCGCATCGCCGCAATCGCTGCATCCGCCAACTCGTTGCGAAATGACGTCGAGTGGAGCAGGCCGATCAGCGCGGCCCGCGCCTCCGGCGAGCCATCCGTGCCCAGGGCCGCCACCGACTGCGCCAGCACATCCGGGTTTTTCTCAAGCAGGGTCGCCGCGCGCGCCGCCGCCAGCACGGTGTCTCGATAAAACCCGTCCAGCGACTCCCGCACCTGCCGGCGCACCCGGGCATCGGGCTGGTTCGTTGAAGCCAGCAACGCCGTCAGCGCCTCGTCGTTGTGGATGGTCCGCAGGGCCCGGGCCGCCTCAACCCGCACGCCATAGAATGGATCGTTAGTGAGCGTCGTTTGGAGGTGGTTGACCGCCTCCTGGTCCGTCCGACCCGCCAGCGCGTTGACCGCGAGCACGCGGCCGAGGACGTCATTCGTGTCGGCAAGCTGGGCGGTCAGCATTGCGGCCGGCGGCGTGAACTTGATCTTTGCCAGCAGCGTGCCCTCCGGATCGGTCCGCACCAGTTCCGGCGCCTCCGGCAGCGCGAAATAGAAGTCCTCCTCCTTTTCCTTCACCGTCACCGTACGATCGTTCGTGGCCCCGGCCGACCTGAACCGCACCGGCAGCGGCAACCGGAACAGCAGCACGTTCTCGCTGAGGGCCTGGACCTGTTTGACGTTCAGCTTCGCCATGCGGGTGGGTTCGTCCCACGAGTAGTTGATCTCCAGTTCCGGGTGATGAGCGTGATAGACCCACTGGTCGAAGAACTGGTCGAACGAACGGCCGGAGAGTTCCTCGATCACCCGGTTGAGGTCCTCGGTGACGACGCTGCCGAGCGCGTGGCGTTCGAGGTAGGTCCGGATGCAGCGGCGGTACAGCTCCTCGCCGAGCTGCGACCGGAGCATCTGCAGCACCCAGGCGCCCTTCGGATACGCCAGGTAGCTGAACTGCTCGCCCGGCCGGTCGAATTCGCGCCAGACGATCGGATGGGTGTCATTAGCCTGGTTCAAGACGGTCTGCGCGTTCTGCCACATGGTGTACCGGAAGGCGTCGCGGCCTTCGGCGTGGCCGCGGTAGAGCGCGGCGTAGTAAGTGGCAAACCCCTCGTTCAGCCACAGGTGGCTCCAGTCCTTGCAGGTCACCAGGTCGCCGAACCACTGGTGTGCCAGCTCGTGCGAGATCAGCCCTTCGCTCTCCCGGATGTTCTCCGTCTCCGGCGGGAACAACGTGCGGTCGGTGAGGATCGTCAGCGACGTGTTTTCCATGCCGCCGGCGACAAAATCGTTCACGCACACCTGTCCGTACTTCGCCCACGGATACGGCACGCCGATTTCCTGCTCGAAGAATCCCAGCATGTCCTTCGTGTTGCGGAACGAGCGGCCTGCCTGGGCAAACTCCGACGGTGGCGTGGCGAACGTCAACGGGATGTCGCGGTAAGTGTCCTCGATCGTTTTGAAATAGCCGGCCGCCAGCGCGATGAGGTAGGTCGCGTGCGGTTTCTCCTGCGCCCAATGGAACGCAACCAGCCCGGTCGCCGCGTCCTTGGTCTTTCCCGCCAGCCGGCCGTTGCTGAACACGGTCATGCCCTCGGGCACGCGGCAGACCAGCTCCGACGTGAACTTCGCGTTGGGCGCGTCAAAGCACGGGAACCACTGTCGGGACGTGATGGACTCGCCTTGGGTGAACAGGTGCGTGTCCCCCGCGCGGTAACCCTGCTCCGGCGTGCGGAAATACAGCCCGTCCTTCGGCTCGGCGCTGTAGGCAATCGTCACCGTCGTCTCGCGGTCCGCCGGAATCGCCGAGGCGAACGTGAGGATGATCTGCGTGTCTGTGTTCTGCCAGGCCTGGATCGGTTCGGTGGCGGTGACCGTGCTGACCCGGAGGTCCACGGCGTCGAGCTTCAACTCGCGCAGCGGTTTCGCGATGGGCGCAAATGTCAGCTTCGCGGTCCCGGCGAGGGTTCGCCGCTGGAAGTCGGGCGTCAGGTCGAGCGCCAGGTGGCGGAAGGCGACCTCGCGGTCCGGCGCGTATTGGCGGTGGTCGGAGGCGTCGGCCGGCGCCTGCAGACGCGTGGCGCCGGCGCAGTTGAGGTCGCGTGCCAGCGCGTCCGCGTGGGGCCCGCCCGCAACGAAGCAGCCCAGGCTGAGCCCGAGGAGAAGCAGATGTCGCATCATGTGTCGTCGGATTCCGGTTGCCGCCCGCGCGTTCGCCCATCGCCCGCCGACGGCCCGCCACGTCTTTACACTGGCCCGGCGGCCGACGGAAGACGCGATTTCAAACCGGCAGGATCAGCAGGATCGTCGTGCCCGCGCCGGGCTGCGAGCGAATCCGCACTTTCCCGCGGTGGGCCTCGACCACCTTGGCCACAATGGCCATGCCGAGGCCGGTTCCCTTGGGCTTGGTGGTGCTCAGCAGTGACGTGAACGCCCGCCGCCGTTGCTCGGCGCTCATGCCGGCGCCGGTGTCGCGAAAACTGACCGCCACATGGGTCGGCCCCGGGCCGCGGCGCCCCACGCGCAAGGTGCGGGAAGCGATCGTCAGCCGGCCGCCGCCGGGCATCGCCTCGACCGCGTTGAACGTTAGGTTGAGGAAGGCCTGCTCGAGCTGCGTGGCATCGGCCAGCAACATCGGCAGGTCGGGCGCCAGGTCGCGCACGAGTTCGACGTTTTGCTGGTGGAGCTTGTGACGCGTGAGCAGGGCCAGATCGTCGAGGAGCTGGTTGACATTCACCGGCGCGGGGTTGGGTTCGGTGCTGCGCGCAAAATCGAGGATGCGGTCCACGATGCGGTTCAGGTGGTCCATTTTCTCGCCCATGATCCGCGCGTCGGTCGCCCGCGGATCCCCGGCCGGAAACTGCAGGTCGAGCGAGTGGAACATCATCTTCATCACCGCCAGCGGATTGCGGATTTCGTGCGCGACCTCGGCGCCCAGCAACCCGAGGGCGGACAGCTTTTCGTTCTGCCGCAACTGTTCCTCCATGCTGACGATCCGCTCGTAGAGCCGCGCTTTCTCGATGGCCAGCGCCGACAGCTCCGCCAGCGCGGACAGGATGCGGATTTCCTCGTTCGAGAAACTGTGCGGCTGGGCGGTGTACACGTTCAGCGTCCCGATCGCCTCGCCGCGGTACGCCAGGGGCACACTGAGGAGGGCCACCAGCCCTTCCTCGCGCGCCATCGCCACGCTCTGGTAGCGCGTCGAGGTCTGGACGTTCTCGAGCTGGAGCGGCTTGCGCCGGCGCACCACCGTCCCCAGCAGGCTGTCCCCCACCGGCAGCCGTTGCCGGGCGATGTAAGCCGGGCCCGCGCCGTGATGGGCCAGCAGCTCGAGCCATTCGCGCGTCGGGTCCAGCAGCCGCAAGGAACACATCTTGCCGCCCATGAGCGAACACGACTCGCGCGTGATCACCTGCAGCGCCTCGTCGAGGTTCAACGCCGAGTTGATCGTCTGGCCGACACTCACCAGCGACTCGAGCAGCCGCGCCTTCAGCCGCACCTGTTCGTAAAGCCAGGTGTTTCGGATCACGCCCGCGACCTGCGCCGCCAGATCCTCGAGCAACTGCTGGTCATCCGCCGTGAAGGCGTCCGCGCGTTCGCTGTCCACGTTCAACACGCCGCGCACGTCGTCGTTCACGAGCAACGGCACCGCCAGCTCGGAACGCACGTTTGGGCGGACGCCGATGTAGCGCACGTCGCGGGTGACATCACCCACGCGCGCCGGCTGACCGTGCCGCGCCACCCAGCCGGTGATGCCCTCGCCCACCCGCAGCCGCAGCTTGGTCGCCTGCGGCGGCAGGCCGTCGGCCGCCTGGATTTCCAGGAAGCCGGTCGTCGGGTTCACCAGCACCACCGAGCCGCTCGAAGCCCGGACCAGCCGCACCGCCTCGCGCACGATGAGCTGCAGCGCCTCCTCCGGTTCGAGCGTGGAATGGATGACCGCGCTGACCTGGTAGAGCAGATTCAGCCGGTCATGGCGCGCCTGCAAATTCTTCAGTGCTGCCGCCGCATTCACGATTCCTCACCTCAACGCACCCGCATCGTCAGCCACACGCCCGCGGCCGCGAACACTGCGTTCGGCAGCCACGCGGCCAGCCACGGCTCCAGCTTGCCCGCCGTCCCCAGCGTCAATCCCAGCAGCCGCAGGACATAATAGGCGAACACGATGAAAATGCTGGTGGCGACCCCGACGAACACGTTCCGCCGGCCCGACGGCGCGCCGAACGGCACCGCCACCAGCACCACCACCAGACACGTCCACGGCTCGGACAGCCGCCCCTGGAACTGCGTCGCCAGCTTTGCGCGATCCGGCCCGCCGAGGTTCGGATGCAGCCGTTCGTAGTTGGCAATCTCCGCGAGCGACAGCCGCGGCCGTTTCGCCGCCTTGAGGTTGTTGAGTTCGGAGAACTTGATCTCGCTGCGGATTTGCTCCGGCGTTTCGGACAACCCGGCCACCTCAAGTTCGTTGGTGGTGATCAGTTGGATGTTGAGCGGATCGTAAGCGGTGCCGGCCGGGTAGCGCATTTCGCGGACGCCATAGAACACCCAGGCGCCGTTGGTGAACACACCGCGCTCGGCCGCGAGCCGCCGCCGCCCGCCGTCCGCCTGCGGCCATTCGAGGTTGGGGGCGAGCATTTCCCCGGTCAGGCGGTTGAACGCGCCGATGTTCCAGATCCGGCGGTCCCGTTCGTTGCGAAAAACCAGGTTGCGCTGCCACTCGGGCCCGAGGGCCGACGCGGCCACCGGCTCGCGCCGGATCTTGATCGCCTCCGCCTTGTCGTTGGCGCCGGGCACCCACAGCTCGTTCAACGCCAGCACCGCCACACTGAACGCGCAGCCCACGACGAAATAAGGCAGGCAAATCCGCCAGAGCCCCAGGCCCGCCGCCCGCATGGCGGTGAGTTCCTGATGCCGGGCGTGGTTGGTGAGTGCGTAGAGCAGCGCCAGCAACAACGCGACCGGGACCACCGTGACCAACAACTCCGGCGTCTTCACCAGATAATACGCCGCCACGTCGCCGGGGCGGAGATGATGCTGTTGAAAGCCGTTCAGCTCGCCGAGCAGATCGAAGGCAGTCCAAAAAATGAGGAAGCCGCCCAGGCAATAGCCGAGCGGGATCATCAACTCGCGCAAGAGATAACGATCCAGCAAACGCACCTGTGGGCCAGTGTCCGGCCCGCGCGCCGCAAAGTCGAGGCCGGAGTCGGCGAGCCGCCAACGACCCTGTGCGGTATCAGGGCAGAGCGAGTCGGCGAGCGACGCCCTGGGTTAGTCGGTCAGCCAATTCCCGAGCCCTGAAAGGGCGGCAGATCCCTTCGATGCGAAGCCAAGCCCGCCTTGGGTGCAGTGGGACGCGCCTCGCGTTCAACAACGGCCGTCGGAAGCGCCTGGCATCGCTGAACCACGGCACCCGGACACCTCCAGTCGCTGGTCAACGGAGGGGTCAGTCCATAGTATGAATAACTTTTCCAGCGGCCGCCACGGTTCGGCGGGCGGCGCGCCCACATTCGATCGAGGTTTCCCGGGCGGATTATCGCGTCACAAGGCGGATAGCGTAAAAGCATGATACTAGGGACTGACCCCTCTGGAGAACACCAGCAGACGTTGTTCGCCCGGTTTCCCGATCAACGCCACGGGGCGGTTCGGGAACAGCGCCAGCAACTCCGCCTCGGTGATGATTTTCACGGGTGGTGCCGCGGTCTGCTCAGGAGGAGCTGACACAGTCGCCGGGGCCATGGCGAGCCGCGGTGGTTGCGCCGACGTGAACAGGTGCTGCAGGAGCACACCGGCGACCAGCGCGACCGGCAGGCCAACGCACAGAATTACGTGCCGGAAGTGACGTTGTTGCCGGCGACGGCGCAGGCCCGCCAGGCCGCGTTCAAGCGAGAGGCGGCGCAGGTCCGGGGCCTCGTCCGCGGCCAGGAGTTCGCGCAAAAGGCGGTCGTTCGAGGGACGGTTCATAAGGTGCGGAGTTTTTGCAGCAGCCGTTCGCGCAACCGCCGGCGCAGCCGCAACAGCCGGGATTCCACCGCCCGGTCGGTCAGTCCGGTCTGCGCGGACAGGGCCTTCACCGGTTCTTCGTCGAGGTACTTGCCTTCGATCAGGCGGCGCTCGTCCGGGTCGAGCTCGGCCAGACATTCTTCGAGCAGCGCGGGCAGTCCGTCGTCCGGCATGCGGTCGGGCGCGATAGCCGGTGGCGGATGCGCGAGCGTGAACCGGCTGAGCAGGGCGAGATAACGGTGGCGTTTCCGGCCGCCGTCACGCGCGGCGCTGCGGGCCACAACCTTCAGCCAGTCCCACAGCGCCTCCTCGGTGTCGAAGGCACGAGCATGGCGGACAACACGCAGCAGGGTTTCCTGCAGGGCTTCCTGGGCCTCGGTTTCCTGCCCGCGGGCAACGATCAGCAAAAACTGGTACAGCCGGTCGAAATAGCGCCCGTGAAATTCGCGAAACGCGGCTTCGTCGCCGGCGGCGATGCCGCGCATCAGGCGCGCCAGGTCGGATGGAGACGAATCGCGAAGGGCAACCTTCGCCGCCGTCGGGCTTCCGTTGAGGGACAAGGCAAGGGAATGGAGGGTGGTCGCCGGCACAATTGTCAACGTTTGGGCGCGGGCTCGGCGGGCTTCGGCGGGCTCCCGGAAGGCGCGGCGCCCGCGGAACCAACCGAGCCACCACCGCCGCCGCCGAAACCGCCCATGCCACCGCTCATGCTGCCGCCACCACCATAACCGCCGGACCCGCCGACCGCGCCATTGCCAAACCCGGCGCCGCCGACACCCCCGCCCATCATACCGCCACCCATGCCGCCCATGCCGCCCATGCCGCCACCCATGCCCATGCCGCCGAAACCGTTGCCGCGCCTGGGTGTCGGCTCGGGTACGGGTTCACCGGTCGCGGCGCGCACGACTTTCCGCGCCACCTCGAGCACGTCCGGTCCACCGGTGACAATCAGCAGTTGGGCATCCGGGTAAAACTGGAAGTGAACGGCTTCTCCTGAACCCGACGGGTCCGGGTTCGCAAATTTGATGGCGTCCTCAATGATCGCGGTTAGCTGGGCGATGGCCTCCTTCGCATCCTTCTCCTGCTTGTGTAAGGAGCCGAGGTTGAACACTTCGAGGTTGGACCGTCCCGAGGCCAGCGCAGCGTTGGGATTTGGCACGAGTGAATAGAACCGGCCCTGGGTTTCCGGCGCACCACGCGTCCAGAGGAATCGGTCGCCGCTGGCGACGCGGAGCGCTTCCAGTTCCTCTTCGAGGTTCAGCCCTTTGACCTTCAGGTCGCTGATGGTGATCTCCGCGAGGCTGGGCGCCAGCACGATGTTGGCGCCACTTTCGAGGTTGGCGCCATCGTGCATGAAACGCAACACATCCACGACGGTGGTCAGCGTGGCCGGCACGGCCTCGCCGATGCGATACTTCTTGGACAGCGCCGGGTTCAAGTGCAACACCCCTTTGACGATCTCCAGATCATAGTGCGGCGCGGCGGCGTAGCCCGGCGGCAGGGGCGCCGCTTCGGCCGCCGGCTTGGGCGGCGCCGCGGGCTGGGATTGATCCTCGGCATTGAGGCCAACCGGAAGCGAGGTTAGGGCGAGGCCGAGCGCGAGGACGGCGACGGGTGAGAAATGAGGCGTTTTCATTCTGGAGTGGGCGTTTCGGTGTTTTACTCAATCATCCACTCTCAACACGTCTGTCACCGGCAAAATCACGCAAAAAAAATGCCCACGGTCGTCAGCGCGCCTCACCGGCGCGGAAAAGGGTCCACGGCTGCGAAGGCCGGCTCTTGAGCAGGCCCTGCATCCAGTCGAACTGCAGATGGGCGGCGAGGAATCGGTCCGCGTCGAAGGCCGTGCCGCAGGCCGCGCCCCAGCGCGCGACGAAGGCCATTTCCTTCGCCATTTTCGCGTCCACCACCTTGCCGTCAATCGTGCCAGACGGGAAGAACGGCCCGCTCGGCCATGAGCCCCACACGTTTGCCTCCAGGTCGTCGTGGGCGCAGAGCGCGCGCGACCCGGGCGCAACGCGGCGATAGAAGCTGTCGTAATGATCGGCCTCAAACCGCTCGGCCAGGCCGAGGTCAATCCGGCCTTGCGACTGCGCCATCAACTGCTTCCAGCGCACGCGCCGCGCGATGCTCGACAGCCGGATGTCGTTCTCATTGGCGTCGGTTTCAAACACGAGCAGCTTGCGGTCCTCGGCGATGTTCGATCCCAGGAAAACGCCGTCGCGTTTGCGCTCGAAGGCGACTTGTTTCAGGCCCAGTTCGAGGCGGGCGATCTCGCCGGAGCGGACGTCACCGAGCAGCCAGGCATTGGCGTAGCCGCCGTTGTTGCCGCGCTTCAAGACTGCGCACCAGTCGTCAATGCTCCCGGCGTCCTGGGTCGCCCGGCGCATGCGGACGAACTCGGGAATGCCGTTGGTTTCGTAGCTGTCGAAGCCGCCGATGGTGGTTTCGGAGCCAACCAGGCCCGCGTCGGTGACGAAGAAGTCAGTGCCGCTGTGAATCCAACCCGGTGTGGCCTGCATCAGGATGCGGTGACCCTTCTCGGGCAGCACGTCGAGCACGACGTTCGCCAGCACCTCGACATAGCGGTTCATGGTGTTGTGGCCCAGGACAACGTTGTGATCCCTCGTCATGCTGCCGGTGGCGATGAACGAGCTGCACGATTCTCTGGCGGGCGGCGGCGTCTCGCCGCCCATGGCCTTCTTCGCCTTCGGCCACCAGTAACCGGCGAGTTCGATCCAGGCGTTGTAGGCGATCAGTTCGGAACGCGAACTGGGGATGCCCGCGGCGCGTAACCCTTCGGCCATGCCGTCGAGTTCGGCGAGACTCTCCGCGTCCACCTGCGGTTCGAGGAGTTCGCGACTCTTCGCGACCAGCCAGGGCCATTCAAGACCGCTGTCGTGGGCCCAGATGGCCCGCGTCACGCGCAGGCCCTCGGCGATTTCCCGCGCCAGGAGGTAGCCGTATTGGAAGCCGCGGGCGTGGGGTGCGCCTTCGACATGGAGATAAACCCAGCCATTCTTGTCATGGCGGTGGCCGGCGCGAAGGCTCGCCTGCTGCTCGGTGGTCAGGTCGGCCGCCAGGGCCAGCCCGACGCCGGCAAAGAAAGCGAGCAGGAGCAGTCCCGTGAAGCATGACAGCGGCGAGGCGAGGCGGCGACGACGGGTAACGGGAAGGGAATCAGCGGTGCGCATGGGGCACAACATGCGCATCGAACCGGCGCAGGGCAAACGGAAAAGAAGTACTGATCAAGGTGGCCCGCCGACCGCCGGACGGCGACAGGGGCGCGGCTGTGTCGGAGACCAGCCGCAGCGTTTTCGGCCGGCTGCGGCTGACGCTTCGCGCACAGCCGCGCTCCGGGGAACGGCAAATTCGGACACTACCCGAAGTTCGTCCGTTTGACACCCTCTCCGCAGCGGCTATAGTCGGCCGCTCAATGAACCGTAATCCACATGTGGCCGTGGTCGGTGCGACGGGCGCCGTTGGCATCGAGATGATCGAAACCCTGGCGAGGCGCAACTTTCCGGTGGGGCAACTGACGTTGCTCGCGTCGGCGCGCTCGGTCGGGAAAACGCTGACATTTCGCGGGCAGGCGATCCCGGTGAAGGAACTGACCAAGGACGCGTTTGCAGGGATTGACATTGCGCTGTTCAGCGCCGGCGGCAGCGTGTCGAAGGAGTTCGCCCCCGTTGCCGCAAAGATGGGTTGCGTGGTGGTGGACAACTCGAGCGCGTTCCGCATGGACGACGGTGTGCCGCTGGTCATTCCGGAGATCAACCCCGAGGACGTCCAGGGGCACCGGGGCATCATCGCGAACCCGAATTGCACCACCGCCGTCACACTCATGGCGCTGTATCCGTTGCACCGGGCGTTCGGCTGTCGGCGGATTTTCGCCTCGAGCTACCAGGCCGTCTCCGGCACCGGCGCCAAGGCGATTGCCGAGTTGCGCCGCCAGGTGGACCAGGTCGTTCACGGCCAGCCGGTGACGCGCGAGGTTTATCCGCATCAGATCGCCTTCAACGTGCTGCCGCAGGTGGATGTCTTCCTGCCCAACGGCTACACGAAGGAAGAAATGAAGATGGAGAACGAGGGGCGGAAGATCATGCACCACCCGACGTTCCGCGCGAGCGTGACGTGCGTGCGGGTGCCGGTGTATCGCGCTCATTCGGTGGCGGTCAGCGCGGAATTCGACAAGCCGGTGAGCGTCGAGACGGCGCGCGCGGTTCTCCAGCAGGCGCCGGGGCTTGACGTGGTGGACGAACCGGCGAACCAGAAGTATCCGATGCCGCTGTTCACCTCCGGCAAGGACAACTGCGAGGTGGGCCGGTTGCGCCGGGACTGCGCGCTCGACAACGGGCTTTGCTTCTGGGTCAGCGGCGATCAACTGCTCAAGGGCGCGGCCCTGAACGCGGTGCAGATTGCCGAGGAACTGCTCAAGCTGGGCTGAGCGAGCCGGTCCGCAATTAACCTGCCGCCACCATGGTCCTGCTCGAACTGCTGAACTGGTTCCGCACGCTGCTCTATTACCTTGCGGCGGTCTGCGTTCCCCTGTTGCACGTGCTCTTCGCCGTGGCGGTCTGGCGCGATTCGCGGCGCTGGGGGCGGCGGGGCGGGCGGACCGTGCTGGTCGCCGGGTGGGTCTGGACGCTGGCGACGCTGGTGTTCGGGTTGCTGACCGTGGCGCTCTATTGGGTGGTGCACCACTCGACGCTGCGCGTGCCGGTGGCCGCGGACGATGGGAGCGCCCAAGAGTCGCCAACGAGCATCCGCCGATTCGGCCCGAGAATTACAGGCGCGGAACCACCGCCGGGAGCTTAGGCGGCGGCCGCCGGCACGGCATTGCGTTTGGCGTGGATCGCCTCGACAATCTTCTGAGCGAGCGCCGGGTTGTCGGCGAGCGCCTTGACGGCGGCGTCCCGGCCCTGGCCGATCAATTCGCCGGCGAACTGGAGCCACGCGCCCTTCTTCTCGACCACGCCCAGCGCCTGGCCGACATCGAGGATGCTCCCCTCCTTGTTGATGCCGTGGTCGAAGAGGATATCAAACTCGGCCTCGACAAACGGGGGCGCAGTCTTGTTCTTCACCACCTTCACCTTAACGTGGTTGCCGAGCACGTTGCCGGCGGCGTCCTTGATGGCTTCCTTGCGGCGGATGTCCAGGCGGACGCTGGCGTAGAACTTGAGCGCCTTGCCGCCCGGCGTGGTCTCGGGATTGCCGAACATGACGCCGACCTTCTCGCGCATCTGGTTGGTGAAGATGCAGGCGGTCTTGGCCTTGGCGAGGATGGCGGTGAGCTTGCGCAGGGCCTGGCTCATCAGCCGCGCCTGCATGCCCATCGTGGCCATGCCCATCTCGCCTTCCAGCTCCGCCTTCGGCACCAGCGCGGCGACCGAATCAATGACGATCACGTCGAGCGCATTCGAACGGGCGAGGGTTTCGCAAATCGTCAACGCCTCTTCGCCGCTGTCGGGCTGCGAGACGAGCAGGTCGTCAAGGTTCACGCCGAGTTTCTTGGCGTAGCCGGGATCCAGGGCGTGCTCGACGTCAATGAACGCCGCCAGGCCGCCGGCTTTCTGGGCGCTGGCGATGACGTGGAGCATGAGCGTGGTCTTGCCGGAGGACTCCGGGCCGAAGATTTCGACCACGCGGCCACGCGGGATGCCACCGCAGCCCAGCGCGAGGTCGAGGCCCAGCGCGCCGGTGGGGATCACGTCAATCTTCACCTGGGCGCGGGCGTCGCCCAGGCGCATGATGCTGCCTTCGCCGAAGGTCTTGGTGATGGTCGAGATGGCGCTTTCGAGGTCGCGCTGCCGGGCGGCCTGGAGGCGGGCGATTTCAGCGGCGGCGGGCTTTTCAGTGGCCACCGATTTCTCGGGGCTGGCGGATTTTTCGGCGGTTTTCGGCGGCATAATGGTTTCCTGTGCGGATCGTAGATTATTAGAACAACGACCGTCCCCAAGTCAACACTGGTTGTGGCCTGGTTTCTGCCGTCCAGCGGCGTTTGGAGTCCCGGCTTCAGCCGGAATAGATCGCCTGAAGGCGGAACTCCCAACGCGAGGAAGGACGCCTGCGGCACGCAGCAGCCGATTCAGGACACTGCCCGTGGCCCGTGATTGTCATCCTCAGCCAAAAAGCTGGCATGAATTCGGCTGTCTATCGGCGCGAAAGCCGCCGACGAGGGCGGAGGTAAGGGGGTGGGGACCGCCTTGCCGGGCTCCGGGACATGGCGATTGAATTCCCGGAGCCTTCGGATTAACGTGTCCAGGCACACGCAGTGGAAAATGTTCTTATGATCAACCGTTCTGCCTTCCTTGGTAACCTGTTTGCGAGTGTCGCGCTGCTGGCCGGCGCGCTGGCGGCCCGGGCGCAGGTGACGATCACCAGCGCGGACATGTTCAACCAGGTGGGCCAGTATTACCGGGCCTACGCCAATAACAGCACGAATACGGTGACGGTCACGACGCTGCTGGGCAGCACCGGCGGGCCCCAGGCGTGGGATTTCAGCACCACCGACCCGAGCAGCGGGCTGCTGGACATGATTTACCGTTTCGACTATCTGGCCGCGACGAACACTCCCAATGGGGCAGATTTCGTCGCCGCCGGCGCCCAGCTTGCCGAACAGAAGACGGACGAGGCGGGTGTGGTCGCCACCTCCTGGCTCTATTTCACCCAGGATCCGACCAAGGGCCGGCTCGACTACGGCTTTTACGATCCTACGTTCAGCCCGTCCCAACCCGAGTCGCTCTTCACAAGTGTGTTGCAGGATTTTCCGGCCGCGATCCATTACGGCGACACCTGGCAGGGAACGACCGTGTTCAACTCGATCTACACGGACCAGACTTTCGGTCTCGGTGATTTCCCGGAGCAGATTACTTACACGTCCACCGACAAGGTGGATGCCTATGGCATCGTCACCCTGCCCAACCTTGGTTTCCTGGATTGTCTGCGGGTTCACGAAATGGTGGAATACGACATCGCCATTGATTTGGGATTGGGCGATGGCTACCAGAACGCCGGCACGCAGTATGTGCTCAACTATTACTGGCTGGCACCCGGGCACGGCATTGCTGCGCAGGTGACCTCCACGTCGCCCACCGACGGGTCACAGCCGGCCGACAACCTGCCCGGAGGCGCTGCGGCCGTGCTGCGAATGTTCCAGACCAACCACTCCAGCACCAACGCCCCGCCGCCGCCGACCGGCATTCAGGGTTTCAAAATCACGCTGGGCAAGACCGGCGCGTTGCTCCAATGGACGACCCTGTCTTCCGTCAGTTCCTATCGCGTGGATTACACGACCAATCTGTCCAGCCCGATGAACTGGCTGCCAATCCAGACCAACACGGCCAATTTTTTCATTGATACCGCGCCCGCCGGAACCAACGTCCCTGTCCGTTATTACCGCGTGGTGGGGCTGAATTGAACCCATGTCCCGTCGTCCCCGCCCAGGCGATTCGCGGCGAGGTCCCGGCACCGGGACGGGGCCGGGGGTGCGGGCCGGATTCACGCTGATTGAGCTGCTGGTTGTCATCGCGATCATTGCGATCCTGGCAGGGCTGCTGCTGCCGGCGTTGTCGCGAGCCAAGGAAGCGGGGCGCACCGCCCGCTGCCAGAGCAATCTTCACCAGCTCGGGCTGGCGCTGACGATGTACGTGGATGAAAATCACGCCTACCCGATTTTCACCTACGACGAAACCGGCTCGTTGATTCCCTTGGGCTTCTGGTCCGACCGGCTGCTTCCCTACATGCGGAGTGGCTGGACCAATGACGTCTATCGGTGCCCGTCGTACAAGGGCTTGACCCTTCCCGGAAACGACATCGGCGACCCGTTGGGCAGCTACGGGTACAATGCCAACGGCGTCCAGTTCGCCTTCAGTCCGTTCGGCCTGGGCGGGTACCTGACGGTGCCGGACGATTATGACTCGGCCGTGCCCATTACCGAGGCCGGCGTGGTCGCCCCGGCGGACATGATTGCGCTCGGTGACGCCAATCTGATGTGGCTGTTGCCGGGGGTGTTGAACCTGTACTACGGCATCACCGGGCAGAGCAGCTACAGCGGCTTTGCGCGACTGGACATCAGCTCGCGCTATCGCTCCGAAGAGTCGGGTTCCGGGGGCGCGGCCGGCATCCTCCAGGCCACGCAACAGCGCCACAGCGGGCGGTTCAACGTCGTCTTCTGCGACGGCCACGTCGAGAGTGTCGTCGAAGCGAAACTTTTCGACAAAGGGGACACCACCCTGCGCCGCTGGAACAACGACAACCAGCCGCATCTCGACAAGCTGACCGGTCCATGATCCCCGGCTGCAGGGAGGTTTGCCGATTTCACTTTGCAGCGGCCCGGAAGGGCCTAGGCTCGCCCCAATGTCGCACGAAGCGGACAATCCGTTGGACGCGCTCTGGGCCGAGTACACGACGGTCTTTCAGGAGTTCGACGACCAGACGCTGGCGCGCTGGATGGCGCAAACCCTGGGCCAGTTGCAGGGGCGGGGTGTGCGGCTCTCTCATCCGCTGGTGGCGGCCTACCGGCTGGCGGGGCGGGTGGCGCATGACCGGCAGGTCTGGCTGAAGAAGCTGGCGAATTACCCGCCGGCCTACGCCGAGGCGCCTTGCTGTCGTGCACCGTTGCTGCCCCTCCTCACGCGCGATGTCGCCGAGTCCGGGCTGGTGTGCCTGCACTGCAACGAAACCGCCGTCCCCTTTGACGAACTCCCGGAGGACCTGCATCCGCTGATCCGCGGATGGGCGGAGGAATATGCCCCGGTCCACGCCATCGCTCATCTGGACGAGCAGGAGCAGAAACGCCACGCGAACTACGATGAAGACTTCGAGACGGCGGCGGCGAAGGCGGAGACGCTGCTGGCCTTCGCCGGGCACCAGATCGTCAACAAGCTCATCGATCTCTACCCGACGGTGATCTGGGAAGACCAAGACGAGTGTCTCGAGGTGCGGCCCGAAGACGTGCAGGTTTGAGCCGGGCGCGGGGGTGGCGGGCAGGCGACGCGGAACAAAAAGGCTGCCCCACCGGAGCGGGACAGCCTCGCTTGGAATCCGGAACGCCGCGCTCAGAGCTTCCAGCCCTGGCGGAAGGGATAGTTCACAAACTTGACGGCTTCGGCGACGTTCGGCGACTTCATATTCGGGCCGTCCCAATCTATCTTCACACCCTTGCCGACGCGCAGGGCCACGCAGCCGAGGAGGATGATCTCGGTGAGATAGGCGGCAATGTCGAACCGCGAGTAAGGCAGCTCGGGCTTGTTCTCCTTGATCGCCATGATCCACTCGGCGTGCTGGCGGAAGTCGCCATCGCCCCTCGCCGGATTGCGCGGGATGCTCTGCGGGATGGCCTTGACGGCGTCGTGGTTGCCGCTGCTCTTGTATTCCGTCTCGCCGTTGAGCACGACGTAGAAATTGGCGCCGTAATCGTCCGGCGAGAAGACCTTGCCCTTGTCGCCGATCAGCAAGGCGCCTGAGCCCGGCAGCTTGCTGGTCATTTCGGTGATTTCCTTGGTGACCTCCTTGCCGGGCCGGAAGCTCTTCGGGTCGTCGGGACTGCCGTCGTACCACCAAAACTTGGTGGCCGGCTGGTCTTCGCGCTTCGGAAACTCGAAGCGGATTTTCGAGGAGAGCGGATAAGTCTCCTTGTTCATCCCGCTGTGGTCCTCGACCTCGACCACGGTCGGGTAACCGAGCTTGGCCGCGCGGAACGGCATGTTCGTGGTGTGGCAGGCCATGTCCCCGAGTGCGCCGGTGCCGAAATCTAGCCAGCCGCGCCATTTGAAGTCGTGATAGACGCCATTCTTGTACGGCCGGAACGGAGCCGGACCCAGCCAGAGGTCCCAATCCAGATAATCCGGCACCGGGTCCTCGCCCGCCGGCCGGTCAATCCCCTGCGGCCAGATCGGGCGGTTGCTCCAAACGTGAATTTCCTGAATTTTGCCGATCAGGCCGGAATGAACGACTTCCACCGCGCGGCGCAGCCCGTCCTCGGCGCTGCCCTGGTTGCCCATCTGGGTGATGACCTTCTGCTTGCGGGCGAGGTCGCGCAGGTAGCGCGCTTCATAGACGGAGTGGACCAGCGGCTTCTGCACGTAGGCGTGCTTGCCCATCTTGATGGCCATCGAGGCGGCCAGCGCATGGACATGGTCGGGCGTCGAAACGGTCACCGCGTCAATGGAACTGCCCATCTCCTCGAGCATCTTCCGGTAATCCTTGTATTGCTTCGCCTTGGAATATCTCTGCCCGCGCTTCTTGAGCGTGTTGCCGTCCACGTCGGTCAGGGCCACAATGTCGGCCCCGGCGTTGGCTGTGTGGTCCGTGTCGCTGGAGCCCTTGCCGCCGGCGCCGATGACGCCCACGGCGATGCGCTCATTGGCGCCGAGCACGCGGCCGATATACGGGGAGGACAACGCGGCGGCGCCGGCCACCATGGCCGACGAGCGCAGGAAGCTGCGACGGGTAAAAGAGGTTGTTGCGAGATTCAAATTCATGTCTTGCGGTGCTTTCATGGGCGTCTTCCTACGCCCTCGGGACACGTCGGACAAGGTTTTTTTCAAGACAAAGCCGGCATACAAGCCGGCAGACAAGGGTTGACACGCGTGAAGACAGGCGGAGAGTTTTCCCATCGGCGGTTGCCGTGATCGGCTTATGTGGAAAACTATGTTCTTCCTCGGATGCGGGTGGTGCCTGCCACCGGCGCTGGCGGCGAACGCAACCAATGCGCCGTCCGCAGCCCCGGCGGTGCCGGCAGTTCTCAACCCGTCCCAGCCGAATTCACCGGCGCTGATTGCTCCGGCGCTCCAGGCACCCGCGAAGGCGACCGCGCCGAAGGTTGAGGTCGGCGGTGCCGTGCCGGACGTGACCCGCAGCCGCCAACCCCTGCAGATGGTCAGCCCACTGGCGCCCCGCGAGTGCGGCGACGGCTCCCGGAACGTGGTGCGCAACTGGCAGACCGGCCGGGCCGAGGGGGTCGCCCTTTTCTCCTTTTCGTTCCCGTCCAAAGCGGCCAAGACGCCCAAGAAGCCGAAGGCCAAGCCGGCGGCGAACCCGGCACCGCCGAAGCCATAAGCAGCCGTCGCGCCCCGCCAGCGGGGAACCGCTCGCGCCGACCCTCCCAGCATAACGTTCGCCCCCGGCCTGCGACCGGACTGGCGGCTGTCACGCAATTGTAACAATTGCGTCATGCAAACGACATCCGCCGAGGCCAGCCTTGCCCCAACGAAACGACAGCGCCGCGCGGCCGAACAACGGCGGGCAGACCCGGCCGACGACATCAAGCCATGAAAACCAACGCATCGAAGCGACCCACCCCGGCCGGTGGCCTGGGTTCAAGAGGACTGGGCGGCGGTGCGAATCATCGCCAGCCGGGCGTGTCGTGGGAATTCCAACCCTTCGGTAACCCTACCGACACTCAACCGTGAAACTCGCAGAATCCAATTATCTTATGAGAAACGTAATCAAGTTCGCCCTCGTGGCCGGCACCGTGCTGGCCTCCTCCGCCGCCCTGGCGGGGAACATTACTGTCAAGGGCTCCGACACCCTGGTCATCCTCGCGCAAAAGTGGGCGGAGACCTACATGAAGAGCCATGCGGACGTGAAGATCCAGGTGACGGGCGGCGGTTCGGGCGTTGGGTTTGCCGCCCTCCAGAACAAGACGACCGACCTGGCGGACGCGTCCCGGCCGATCAAGCCCAAGGAAATCGAGGCCTGCATCCGGGCGTTCGGCAAACGGCCCACGGAGTACAAGGTGGCGATGGACGGCCTTTCGATCTTCGTCAATGAAGACAATCCGCTGACCGAACTCAGCCTGGAGGATTTGGCGGGCATCTTCGGCGGCCAGATCAAGAACTGGAAGGAGGTGGGTGGCAGCGACTCGCCGATTGTGGCTTACAGCCGCGAGAACAGCTCTGGCACGTATGAGTTCTTCAAGGAACATGTCCTCAAGGGCAAGGATTTCTCCGCCGGCGCCCAGACGCTACAGGGCACGGCGCAGGTCATCCAGGCCGTCGCCGGCGAGAAACGCGGCATCGGTTACGGGGGCGCCGCTTACGCCAAAGGCGTCCGCATCCTCAAAGTCAGCAAGGACAAAGGTGGCCCGGCCATCGAGCCGAACGAAGAGAACGTGTTGAGCAACACCTACCCCATCTCCCGGTTCCTGTTCGTCTATATCAACCCAGCGCTCGACAAGGGCGAAATCGCCGCCTACCTGAACTGGATCCGCAGCGATGACGGGCAGAAAATCGTCAAGGACGTGGGTTACTATCCGTTGCCGCCGCAATACCGGCAGAAGTGACGAGCCGCTTTTGATCGCCAGTTCCTCCTCGATCAAAACCGGGGCGGGTGCAGCGGGCCCAGGTTGAGGGTTGCCGGACTGTATCCGCCCCGAATAGTTTAAACGCCATGGCCGGGGGCCAAAAAGCATCAAGACGAAGCATCGGCTGGATGGGGCTGCATCGCGGCCACCACGCGCGGCCGTTGGAGTGGGTCGCCGAGAAATGCATCCTCGGCGTCTCGCTCACGGCCATCCTGATGGTCTTCCTCATCTTCCTGTTCGTCACGCGCGAGGCCCTGCCCATTTTCTTTGGCCGGATGAACAGCGCCGCCGCCCTGACCGCCATCCCGGTCGAGCAGATGGACCGCCTCAAGCCGGAGGAACTGCGCCTGTATCTCGGGCTCTCGCCCCGGGAGTTCGCGGCGATGGACCGTGACACGCGCAAGTCCCTTATGGAAGTGAAGGCCGAGGCGGCGGCCAACGTCTCCAACGACAAGGACGTGCAGATCAACACCATCTCCTGGCGTTACCTGCTCTTCCCTTACCAATGGAGTGGTTACGACCGCCCCGTTTACATCTGGCAGCCCGTTTCGGATATTCATAAATTCAACATCATCCCGCTGCTCATTGGCAGCCTGAAGGTCACCCTGGTCGCCCTGCTGTTCTCCGTCCCGTTCGGCCTGGCGGCCGCCATCTATGTGTCGCAACTCGCGCCGCCCCGGCTGAAGGAATGGATCAAACCCACCATTGAAATGCTCGCCGGCATCCCGTCCGTGGTCCTGGGATTCTTTGCCCTGATCGTGATGGCGAGCTTCTTTCAAAGCGTGCTCCACTTTGGTTCGCGGCTCAACACGCTGGTGGCCGGCATGGCGCTCGGCCTGGCCGCCCTCCCGGTCATCTTCTCCATCGCCGAGGACGCCCTGACGAGTGTGCCCTACGCTTACACCCAGGCCGCGCTCGCGCTGGGATCGTCCCGCTGGCAGGCCGCCTGGCAAATCGTCCTGCCGGCCGCCGTGCCCGGCGTGTTCGCTGCCGTCGTCCTCGGCTTCGGCCGCGCGATCGGCGAGACCATGATCGTCCTCATGGCCAGCGGCAACGCCAGCCTGATGGGCTGGAGCCTGTTTGACTCGACCCGCACGATCACGGCCACGATTGCTGCCGAACTCTCCGAAACCGTGTTTGGCGGCCAGCATTACCGGCTCCTGTTCATGCTCGGGGCGCTCCTGTTCGCCGTGACCTTCCTGGCCAACCTCGTCGCCGACCTCGTGATTCATCGCCTGAAAAACCGGCTGGAGGGCAACCGATGAACGCTGCGCCGCGCCTCGCTTCCCCGCCACCGCCGCGCCATTTTCGGGCGCAGGCGTTCGATTTTCCCTCGTTCTTTTTTACCGGTCTCACCGGCCTCGCCACTTTCCTGATCCTCGCCATCCTCGGCGTCATCCTCGGCAATGTCATCCTCAACGGCTGGCCGGCGATCTCCTGGCGCTTTGTCACTGGCGGCACCCACTCGGACATGTTCGACGTGAACAAGGCCGGGATCATGCCCATGATCGTCGGCACCAGCGCCCGCGTGATCCTGATGACCCTCTTCGTCATCCCCGTCGGCGTGATCACCGCGATCTACCTCACCGAATATGCCCGCACCTCCTCGCCCTTGACCCGCATTATTCGCGGCGCGGTGAACAACCTCGCCGGCGTCCCTTCGATCGTGTTCGGCCTGTTTGGGCTCGGCTTTTTCATCAGCTTCGTGGGCGGGAACCTCGATGCGCTGTTCCGTCCCGCCAACGCCGAGCCGCTCTGGGGCAAGCCTGCGATATTATGGGCCTCGATGACCCTCGCTGTGATGACACTGCCGGTGGTGATCGTCGCCACCGAGGAAGCGTTGCGGGCCATTCCCCCGGGGTTGCGCGAAGCCAGCCTCGCCCTGGGTGCGACGAAACTGCAGACCATCGTCCGCATCGTCGTGCCCAACGCCCTGCCGGGCATCATGACCGGCGGCATCCTGGCGGTGAGCCGCGCCGCCGGCGAGGTGGCGCCCCTGCTGTTCACCGGCGCAGCCTATTTCATGGCCGACCTGCCCAAGGCGCTGACCGACCAGTTCATGGACCTGGGCTACCACGTCTTTGTCCTTTCCACGCAATCGCCCGACATCGAGAAGACCCGCCCGATCCTCTACGGCACGGTGCTGGTGCTGTTGGTGCTGACGTTTTCCCTGAACCTGGTGGCCATCCTGGTGCGCGCCCGGCTGCGCCGCCAGATGCGCGCCGCCCGCTGATGGCGTTTATGACCGACATCCTTCCATCGCGGATCAATGTCACCGCCGGCCTGCGGGAGGGCGCCGCGCCGGACGCCAGTGCGCCCCCGTTGATCGAGATCCGCAGCCTGAGCCTGTTTTACGGTGCGGCGCAGGCGTTGAAAAACATTGCGCTCACCATCCCCGAACGCCTCGTCACGGCGTTCATCGGTCCTTCGGGCTGTGGCAAGTCCACCCTGCTGCGCTGCCTCAACCGGATGAACGACCTGATTGACAATGTCCGCATCGAAGGCCGGACCCTGATCGGCGGCCACGACATCTACGGGCCGGAGGTGGACGTCATCGAACTGCGCAAGCGCGTGGGGATGGTGTTCCAGAAATCCAATCCCTTTCCCAAGAGCATCTACGAGAACATCGCCTATGGCCTGCGCCTCCACGGCACGAACGACCGCCGGCAACTGGACGAGGTCGTCGAACAGAGCCTGCACGGCGCCGCCCTGTGGGACGAGGTGAAGGACCGCCTGCACAGCAGCGCGCTGGGCCTCTCCGGCGGCCAGCAACAGCGCCTGTGCATCGCCCGCGCCATCGCCATCCGCCCGGAAATCATCCTCATGGACGAACCCGCCTCGGCGCTCGACCCGATCGCGACCGCCAAGATCGAGGACCTGATTCAGGAGTTGAAGAAGGAGTTCACGATCGTCATCGTCACCCATAACATGCAGCAGGCGGCGCGCATCTCGGATTACACCGCGTTCTTCTATATCGGTGAACTGATCGAATACGGCCCCACCAACCGCATCTTCACCAACCCGGCCAACAAACAAACCGAGGACTACGTGACCGGCCGCTTCGGCTGATTTGCTTTTTCCCCGTCCACACCTTACCGCTTGACCCGCCATGACCCACGTCTTCGAACACGAAATGAACGAGCTCAAGGAGAAGCTCCTCACCATGGCCAGCCAGGCCGAGTCCGCCACCTCCCGCGCCGTTCAGGCGCTGGTCGAGCGCGACGACGACCTCGCCCGGCGCGTGCAGGAGGATGACGCGGTGCTCGACCGCTTCGAGCTTGAGGTGGACGAAACCAGCATCGGGCTGCTGGCCAAGGCGCCGCTCGCCTCCGACCTCCGGCTGATCACCGTGGCGATGAAGATCTCCCAAAACCTCGAACGCGTTGGCGACGAAGCCACGAAGATCGCGCGCCGTTCGATTGACCTCAGCCAGGAGCCGCAGCTCAAGCCCTACGTGGACATCCCGCGCATGGCCGCCATGGCGCTGGGCATGTTGAAGGAGGCGCTCGACGCCTTTGTGAATCGCAATCCGGAAAAGGCCCGGGCCATCATCCCGCGGGACAAGGAGGTGGACAGCGTCAACAAGCAGCTCCACCGCGAGCTGGCGAGTTTTATGGTGGAGAACCCCGCCACCATCACCCGTTCCCTGCACCTGATGGTGATCTCCAAAAGCCTCGAACGCATTGCCGACCACGCCAAGAACATTGCCGAGCAGGTCGTCTATCTCTACGAAGCCCGTGACATCCGCCACACCGGCAAGGGCGCACTAACCAATTTGCCGACGGCGTGACGGACGGGAGGAAGCAGCGGCTGACACCGCGAGCAGGCCGCCGCCGTCTAAGGAGTGTTGCCTCGTGGCGTGGCTTCCATTCGGAACGTCAACTGGACATTCGCCAGCAGTTCGCGAACGCGCTCGAACGTCTCCCATTTCGCCAGGTCCTCCGCGCCGAGTTGCGTGATGAAATCGCGCAACGCAGGGTGGTCGAAAAACGGGCTGAGCGTGAGCGGCCGGTAGCCGTTTGCCTCCGCGCGCAGCCGCGCCTGCGCCGGCACCGTGACTTCACCCGCGCCGCCGGAAATGGCGTGCCTGCCACCGGCGCGGGGCAGCGTCGCCCGGAAGACCACTTCCGTTACCGAGCCCGAAAGCGGCTGGCCGGTCCGCGCGTCCACCAGCGAAACGTGAATCCGCGCCGCCACCGGTTTCGGTGGCTGGTGCGGTCGGGCATCGAAGAAAAACGCGCCACTGATCGCCCGCTGACGTTGCGCGTCGCCGCCAAACAGACGGACGCAATACCACGCGGAGTTCGTGTCGGCCACGCGGAACGCCGTTTTCAGAGCCGGAATCGGCGGCGAAAACAGCTTGGTCTGAATCGGTTGGCCATTTCGCAGAACTTCCATCCGGGTCAAACCCGCGCCGTCCGTGCCCGCCGGCCAGCCTTCGATTTCGAGCTCGCGAGCCCGACCATCCGCCGCGAACACTGATCCGGGCGGCTGGCCGGCGACCGTGGCCAGTAGCAGCGGTCCGGTGGTGGCAAAGGTGCGGCCCTGCGCCGTCGCGCGGGTCACCGCCGGCCACGAAAAGTTCCGGCCGAGGAATGTGTACGTCCGCGCCACGCCGGGCGTTGCGCCGCCCGGCCGGTCGAAGCAGGCGTCCGACGACGCCGTCGCCGCCACGCGGTAGCCGTGGTTCAGCAGCAGGCGCCAAACCTCGAACGCCACGCCGTCGGCCTGGAGCTCGCCGGAGCCCGTGATCACATCCATGCCGTCGAACGTGGGACCGATCAGCGTGTCGAGCGGCAGCTCGACGGCCAGGTTGGAGATGCGCATGGCGTCACGCTTCGGATAGCCGCCTTGGCCGCCCCACGACCCGGTCCACCAGCGGGCCGGATGCGTATAAAAAACCGCGCCTCCCTGGTCATGAATGAGCCGGTGCGACTCGAAGTTCGCAAAGCTCGGCTTGTCCGACTCATAATCGTGGGCGCTCGCCGCGAGCAACAATTCGATGATATTTTCTCCGCCCGGGAGGCGTCCGCGTGTCCCCAGCATCCAGCAATGGCCGAGGCAGCGACCGGCGTCGCCGCGGTAGTAATTCTTCGGCGCCTCCAGGTTCCAGGTGAGCGCGCAGTCGGGTCGTGACCGGGCGGTGAGTTCGGCTGCGAGTTTTTCCGGCGTGGGATTCGGCAGCGTCCAGGCTTGGGCCAGCGACAGGCATTGCAGATTCTCGGCTTGCGCGGCGAGCGCCACTGCGTCGAAACCCACCGGAATCGTGTTTTCGCCGTGGATCATGTGGACGTGGCTGTCGCCTGCGAACCAGCCGCGCGTCCGCAGGTCCACGATCCGTTCCAGGCGGAACTCCGCCCCGACCTCGCCGCCCGCCGGGATTTCCAGAACCCGATCGAGGGCGCGGGTTTCGAAACCGCGCCAAATCCGGACACGCGTTCTTCCCGCCGGCAGACGGCGGACGAACTGCCCATCGCACCGGAATCCGAGCTGGAACGATTCGTCGGCGGTCACTGTGTGGCCCGTGGCATCCACGATGGCGACATTGCACGGCACCGGTTTCCCGGAGGAGGCGTCCACGATCGTTCCGCGCAACGTGCCAAGGCGGTCGTTGTCCATAGTGTCGGCGCCGGCGACGATCATGAGCCGGGCCAGGCACAATCCGAAGGCGACGGCGAGCTTGATTCCGTAGAACGGCGTTTTCATGGGTTCGCGACTTTCTAGCGGATGCTACCCGCCTGCCGGGGAAACGGCACGACCTTGTTTCGGGCGGAAGCCAAGCCAGCCCGACGTCCAGCCGTGAGACCACGCCAAGAACAGCGCTGAGAAGGATGTCTATCTCTACGAGACCCACGACCTCCACCACACCGGCAAGGGGGTTGCAGCCAATCCGCCAGCGGCGTGGTGAAGCGAAAGGTCTGCCGAGACCCTCCAGATCCTTATCCCCAAGCGGGACCGCTCATTGTGTCACCGGCGTCGGCACTTCGGCGGTCACGGTCGTGGTTTCGCCCGGACGAATCTCCACTTCCTGGAGTGGCTTGAGGTTCCACCAAGTTTGTTCCCCTGTTTTGGTCTCGACCACGCGGACCAGCTTGTGCTTGCCGGGAGGCACCTGCGGAAACAGGAAGTGGCCGCTGTCATTCGCCTTGACGCGGAAGGTCTGAAAATCCAGGAGGACCGTGGTGATGTCACCTTGCTCGTATTGGAGCGACAGCTCGCATCCGGCCGCCGGCTGGCCCTTCACCAAAACCGTGCCTTCCAACCGGCCCCAAGGTTGCAGGCGCAGGACCGGTTCCGCCGTCAGCGCGGCAACCGTCGCTTCGACATAACCGTCCGGGTGCGCCGCAATCACCCGTTTGATCGTCTCATCGGGTGGCAGAAGGAAATGGCCGCTGGCGTCTGTCCTCAGCACGGAGCCACTAGCGTGTTGATGGGAGAAGCCGCCGGGAACAAGTATCAATCGCGAGCCTGGGGAGACGAGGTCGATGTCCGCATTGGCCGCGGGCCGGCCATCCGGCAGTAACACCGTGACGGTGGTCGCGGACGCTGCCCGCAAGCGGACATCGAATTGCGCCTCGCCCTCATCCGCCAGCACCACGCGCGTGATGAACGGTGCGTAACCTTCCGCTTCAACTTTGAAAACGAAGGTCGGATCCTTGATCCCCGACACAACCGGCTCTTCGAAGACATGACGGAACTTGCCGCCCTCGAAGCTGAGCCAGAAACGATCGATTCGGCTCCAAGTCGCATTCGTCGTGCCGGTCATTCGATCCCGCGCGGGCCAACCGGTGATGATGCGGAAGCGGGGAACCGGCTGGCCGGTCGCCGCGTCACGGACCGTGCCGGAAATCGTCAGGGCCGGCGAGAGGATGATCTCGTGCTGCTGCCCGTCCGGCCGCACGGTCACATCATCCGACCGCATGTAGCCAGCGGCGTAGGCGTTGAAGGCCAACTCCCGATCAGGGGCGCCGTCCCATTGGACTCGGCCATCAGCCCCCGTATTGCGTGTGAATTCGATCTGCGCTGTGGGCACCAAGCCGGTGGGGCCGGAGATCGCCGTGTTCAGCGAAACGGTGGCATTGGGCACGGGAGTTCCCCGTTTATCCACGACGATCAGCCTGGCCAGCTTGCCGCGCTGGAGCGTCAGCCGGAATGAACCCGTGTTGGTTCCGATTTCTACCTCCTGCATCGTAGGCGCGAAGCCTTGAGCCTCCGCATTGAGCGGGCCTTTGCCCGGTTTGCAACCAGCCACGGAGAAAGTGCCGTTAGCCAGGCTCTTGGTTTTCCGCGAGTTCACTTCGCCCATGAAACCCACCAGCACCGTCGCGTTTGGCACGGGGTTCCCGTCCGGGTCCACAACGACACCTTGGATGGTGACGGCCCGGCCGAGATGGAAAACGTAACTGCGCGCCAGGAGCTGTGTTTCGACTTCAAGATTGCCAGCCACATTGACATCCATGCGGACGTGTTCCGGATGCGAAGCGGCTCCGGTGATCGTGCGGATAACTTCCTTGGCAATCCGGTCTATGTGCCAAGTGCCGTCCGCACCCGTGGTCGTCGTGATCCAAAACGGCCAGGAGAAATTGTCGCTTTGAGGACGTGTTTCCTGGGCGGGATCGGTTTGGTTGCCGAAACCGATCTGCGCGCCAGCAACGGGCTGGTCATCGGCATCCACGACTTTGCCGCCGATGGGCACGGCGCGCGCCAGACGCAGCGTATATTCGGCCGGAATTGTCTCGCCGCGATCCGGTCGCCATGCCAGCCGGGTCTCGGCAAAGCCGTCCACCTGACTCACAAGAATCAATTGTGTCGCCGTGTCGCGCGGCACCGGAACGTTGCAAATGCCAAAGCGAGTAGATTGTAACTGCTTGTGGCCGTCGTCTGGCCCACCCCAAAGCCAGTAATCCATCCCCACATTCGGGATGGGAGTGCCATTATCGGCCGCCACAAAATGAAGGACCAGCTTGTTGCTCGACGCCACGGTTTCAGCCGGCAGCGGCTTGGCCGATTCAGCGGACGCGGCAGGTGCGGCGCTTGCCGGTGCTGGTGAAACCGAATCAGTTGTCGCCGTCGCAGCCCGGCCGTGATGATTCAACCAGGCAGGCATAAGAAGGCCGATCGCGACCACGCCCACCGCACCCACGCCGATCAACTTCGCTTTTGTGAGGGTCAGGAAGTTCGCAAGACTCGCGCCCAGGCCGCCACCGGCGGCTAGGGTGGCATGTGCGACCTGCAACGCCAACCCCACGGGCGCGGCACCGACGGCCTGTCCGCTCAGTGCCGCGGCCAGCGCCGCCGCGGTCGAGGTCACGCCGCGTTTCGCGAGTGCGGTACGGAGCTTGTCCAGCGCGCGGTCCACCCGCAGGCGGGCGGCGTCCTCGCTCAGGCCGAGCCGGGCGCCGACCTCCGCCAGCGGCCGGTGCTCGAACAGGCGCAGCAGCACGGCCTCGCGGTCCGTAGCGTTGAGTTCATGCATCACATCGTCCAGCACCGGACGCAACTCCGACCAGGCGGGCTCGGGATCCGGGGATTCGTGGATTTGATTCATCGCGCAGGCGGTTTGTTCCCGAACCCGGCGGCGCAACTCGGCCCGGCGCGCCTTGGCGGCCAAGTAGTGCGTGCTGGTGTAGAGCCAGCCGGTCAGGGATGGGTGGCGGGTGAGACGCGTGGCCTTGCGCGCGAGGTCGGTGAAAACCGTCTGCGTCACGTCCTCGGCGGCTGACGTGTCGCCGTTGACCTGGCGCAGCGCGGCCGAATAAACAAGGTCAATGTGCCGCTGGACCAGTTCGGTGAACGCCGGCTCGGAACGGTCGGCCGCATAGCGGCGAAGCAATTCGTTGCTGTCGGTCATCATCTCACTGCCATAACACCCGCCGAACCGCTGGACCGTACAAGCGTTCGACCGCATAGCCGACGGCGCGTCGGCCACGTGCGCAGTTCCGCGACCCACGCCAGTGTGAGGGCTATTTGGCGGTGCTGGTCGCGAGCAGGAAACGTCGCAATTCGGCCAGCTTGTCGGTGTTGATCAGGTCCACACCGGCGGCTTGGTGCTCGCGCCACATCGCCGGAACGTCCGGCCCGCCATAGAAACGCACCTTGCGACCCTGTTCGTGCGCCTTGGCCACGATCTCCCGCAACTTGGTTTTCTCCGCTTCCGGCATGTCGCCCGTCCCGTTCCACTTGAAATGACTCCACCAATCCTCGCTGATCCATGGCACCAGGCGCGCGCTGGGGTTCTTTGCCAGGTCCGGCAGGCGACCGTCGAGCGCGGCCAGGCGCACCGGCTCGGCGGCCAGTTGTTCGCGCGGCGAGTTGCCGGTGAGGATCGCCGTCACGGCCTTGCGCTCCACGGTGTCGCCGCGAAACTCGGTCAGCAGGTCCGCATAACTTTTCAGCACGTCGTGCAGGACCTCCCAAGTTGGCCCGGCGGCGGTCTTGAAATCAATCAGCAGGAAAAACTCGGGCGCGTCGCGGAACACGCGGCCGCCGTTGGCCCGCGCGCGGGTCCGCAAGGGATCGAGGTAAAGCGACTGCAGCGTGCGCTCCAGCTTCACGTCGCGACGGTCGTGCGCGACGAGGAGTTTGCCGTCCACGAGGTAAATGTCCGCCTCGACACTGGTGAACCCCTGGTCGAGGGCGTCGAACAGCGGCCGGGGGTGCTCGTAGTCATTGTGCGCATGGACATTGGTCAGCGCCGTGACAACCGGTTCAGCCGCGCGCAACGCCAGAGCGGACGCCAGCGCGAGCAGCAGACGGAAGGCGATGTTCATGGCGGCGAATCTGCAACGGTCCGCGACGGATGTCCAATGACGAAATCGTGCCGAACGATGGGGAATGCTGGCTCGGCTGCCGGGCAGCAGAGCGTTGACGATGGTGGCCGGTGGACCGCCGGGCCACCGGTTGTCGCCGCCCGGCGGTGAGCGACCCACCACCGGTCACGTTGGGCGCGATCCCCTTTTCGATTCAGTTTTCGGGCCTACGACCGGTGGCCGCGCTTCGGCCGAAACGGCATCAATCCGAACGTAAACGCCAACCAGATCGGCACGGCGAAGGTCACGATGGCCGCCAGCCGTTCCCACGTCCATGGCAGGTAACCCGACTGGATCGGGAACATGGCGATCATGAAATAGGCGCTGAAACGCGTGTGGCCGAGGAAGGCACAATGCCGCGGGAACTTCCGTCGCAGGCCCGCCACGAGGGTCACCAACCCCACCACGATCACCAGCATCGTGACGAGGATGTTCACGGCAAACAAACCCGGCCCCAAGGCACGCGTCGTGCCGGCGCCAGCAGGGTCGTGCAGGTATTGCCAGGTCCAGTGCGCCCCGGCCCAGAGGAAGCCGAAGCCGGTCTGCGTGGCCGTGCTGTAGGAGGCGCGCGGCGAAGTGAGTTCGTTGACGATCCAGCCGAAGTAAAGCGGCACCACGCCCCACACCATGGCCTCGCGCTGAAACGGCGCACGGATCAACTCAAGGAAAACGCTCCAGTGTTGCTCAAGCACGGCGGACTCTGTCCCGGTTTCCCGACGCCGGCAATTCAGGACGCGCCACGGTCCTGCGCCGCCCAGCCCTGCCGCATCAGCCCCAGCAGATGGGCGAGGGCCTGATCATAGGTGCGGTCCTTTTCGACGGCGAGCTGTCGCGCCCGCCGGTCAAGTTGCGCCGCCATCGCCGCCGATTTCTCCGCCGGACAGCCCAGCGACACCAAGCAGCGCGCCAAGTCATCGAGGGACGGTGTCCCGGCGGGCATGGACGGCAAGTCAGGCGGCCGGCTCCGCCGGGACGATCTTCACGCTGTTGACGCCGGCGCGCACCGTCGGCTTGCTGCGCTCGCCGCCGCCACCGGCGGCCACCGGCGTGTTGCCGAGTTTTTCGAGCACGTCGTCACCGCGGACCAGTTCACCAAAGGCGGTGTATTGACCGTCAAGAGACCGCGCGTCGGCCAGGCAGATGAAGAACTGGCTGCCGGCGGAATCGGGATCCCGCGAGCGCGCCATCGAAATCACGCCGCGGACGTGCGGCCGCGCATTGAACTCGGCCTTGATTTGGTACCCCGGACCGCCGGTGCCCCAGCGATTCTCGGCGCGGGCGTCCTTCGTCAACGGATCGCCGCCCTGGATCATGAAGCCGCTCATGATCCGGTGAAAAGCGGTGCCGTCGTAGAAGCCCTCCCGGGCCAGTTTCTTGAAATTCTCGACCGTCTTCGGCGCCACGTCGGACCAGAAGGCGATGACCAGGTCGCCGGCGGTGGTGCTGATGACGGCGACTTCGTTGGGGGTGAAACTCATGGGTGGGATGCGTTTTGCGAAGGCAGGTTACTTGATGGAATCGGCCGGAACGATCTTGACGCTCTCCAGGCCGACGCGCTTGAGCGGCTTGCTGTTTTCGCCCGACGGGCTCGGACCAACGGGGGTGTCGCCCAACTTGAGGAGCACGTCCTCACCTTTGATCAGTTTGCCGAACGCCGTGTATTTGCCATCCAGGAACGAGGCCTCACCCAGGCAGATGAAGAACTGGCTGCCGGCCGAATCCGGATCCCGCGAGCGGGCCATCGAGATCACACCTCGCACATGGTGGCGATCACTGAACTCCGCCTTGATCTTGTAGCCGGGATCGCCGGTGCCGAACCTCGCCTCGTTCTTCTCATCCTTGGTTAGCTGGTCGCCGCCCTGGATCATGAAACCCTTCACGATGCGATGAAACGCCGTGCCGTCGTAAAAGCCCGATTGGGCGAGTTTCTTGAAATTGGCGACCGTCTTGGGCGCAACGTCCGCCCAGAACTCGATCACCAGCTCGCCTTCCGCGGTCTTGAGCACGGCGACTTCCTTGGCCGCGGGTTTGGTGTCCTTGGCTTCTTCCTTTTTGTCGGCTTGCGCCTGTGCGGCCGTCAGTCCGAAGGCCAGCGCGAGCAGGCTTCCCCAAAGCAATTTCTTCATGGCCGAGACAAGTGCCACACTGCCGGGGCGCTGTCACGCGCGGAATTTCGCGCCACCTTTTGGCCGCGCGAACCTCGGCTCGCGCCGGGCCATCGTCGCCTCTCCCATCGGGACGACGCCCCGCGCGGCAGAAAGACCTCGCGGGCTTGGCCGGGCGGCTCACCCAGCGCCAACGTCGTGCCGGGCATCCGCAAAGCCACCGGGACCGGACAATACCCCGCCCAACCTCCGCCCTCGCCCCGGAGGAGACGAAAATGAAACGAAACAGGCTTGACATTTCTTTCCCACAATTTGCTAGCTCAACGATGTCCATTTGAACATGAGGGAGTTGTGAAGCGTCCACAAGAAGTCCTGCGTAAAATGGGAATGAGTAATGGCTCGGTCGGCGGGTTGTTTTGTCGTTGGTCGGCCCTGTCCATTGCCGGGATGGATGGGCCTCCGCCCGAAGAACATCATGTGCCAGCATCAAGACACGTTTCGCGTGAACGAGGCTTCGCTCCCCCGATTCTGTAAGGCGCGCCACTGCAGTGGCTGCGTGGCTGGGCCGGTTCCAGATCTCGCCGTTGGCGCTGCTGCCATCGGGCCGGCGCTTCAGCCTGCAGGCGGTGCTCGGCCGCCGGACGAGCCAAGGTCCTTCGGCGTGGCGACGGTGTTTGGCAACCCCGGCATGCCCACGGTCCTGAATCGACTTTTTCACCGCTCGGATGAATTCCACTCCTGCGGCGGCTACGCCACAGCGGCAGCCGCGCTCCGAGCCATTCCTGACCTTGAGGTTGACGTGCTCCTGACGGAACTGCGGCTGCCGGACGGGTGTGGCATTCATATCGCACGCCACATCCTGGCGTGCCGACCGGGAGTGCATGTGGTCGTCGCTGGTTCCCGGCGGGATCTGTTTCTTGTTCCACACGCCTCCGCTGCCGGGATCACGGGCTGGTTGACGAAACCCTTTTCATTCAGTCAATGTCTGGCGACGCTTCGTCTTGTTGCCTGGCAACCCACGAAGCCACTTCCGCAACCTCCCGCGCCGTCCTTGAATTCCTTGGTCCGCCCTCCGGCCACTGAGGTGTGGAACGCTGCGCTGAACGAGCGGGAAGAATTGGTACTCGCCGCGCTGGCCCGGGGACTGCTCTACAAAGAGGTTGCTGCCCGCCTCGGCTTCAGCGAAGCGGTGGTGAGAAAGGTCACGCACCAGATTTTCGGCAAATTCCATGCCGGCAATCGCACGGAGGCTGTAAACGCGTGGAGGGCAAGTGAGGAGCATTATCAATGCCAATTTGCGCCCCGTGGAGGGTAACTTTTCTTACCATCTTCACGTCCAGAGATTCGTGAGAAAAGGTCAGTGTGAAAATGAGGACTCTATTATCTCCGTTGGCTGCCTTGTTCACCTGGCTGGCCCTTGTAGCGCTTGCGCTCGCCCAGAATTCCCCATCGCTGCTCCCCGCGCCCAGTCCCGACCCGAACGCTGCCGGCACCCTCGTTTGGCAAACCACCCCTCGCGATGGGTTGTCCACCACTTGGGACGCCAGCGAACAGGCCACCAACGCCGCCACCGGGGCCATCGCGACGAGGCACCACCGCTTCGTTGAGGTTGCCTCTGGTCTGAATTACCTCGACCCAGCTACTGGGCAGTTCCAGCCATCGCAAGACCTGATCGAGTTAACCGCTGACGGCGGCGCCGCTGCGGTCCACGGGCCCGCGAAGCTCTATGCTCACCCGAATTTGAACACCGCTGGGGCCATCACCATCGTCACGGTCAGCAACCGCGTGTTCCGAACGCGACCCTTGGGCCTTTTCTTCTATGACGCCCAATCGGGGCACGCCCAATTGATCGCCCCTGTCCAGGATTGCGTCGGTGAGTTCGTACCGCCCAACCAACTGGTCTGGAAGTCGGCCTTTGGCCCCCTCGCGGACCTGCGGCTGACCTATACAAAGTCGGCCATTGAAAGTGACGTCGTGGTCCGGCAGCAGCCCACGCTGCCCGACGGTTGGGACCCGCAAACGACCCGTCTGGAAGTCTGGCATGCGCAGACCGCTTTTCCGCCACCGCGCTTGACGCCGCGGCTCCTGTACGGCGAGACGAACGCCACACTGCGTGGCCAGATGCTCGAGCCGGACTTAACGGATCAGATGCTGGATTTTGGCGACTTGTGGTTTCCCACCGGCGCGGCTTATGGGACGGACGGATCAGACGCTCCCGCCCCGGGCACGGCCCGGACGATCCAGGTCCTGAATGTGGCGGACACCCCCGGATTGATCCCTGTGGCCAAAACGTGGCTGACGGCGCCATCGGGGAGTGTTCTCGTCGAAGCGGTCCGCTGGCCGGACATCCAGCCACAGATCGAGGGCTTGCCCGGAGCTACGCAACCGGTCGCACCGGCGACGTCGCCGGTTCCGTTCGCGCAAGACAATCGCCTCGCCTGCCTGAACCAGTTAGCCGCCCCTCGCTCGGCGTCGCAACCGGGCTTGGCGATCAAGATCGCTCCGGACGGTTACCATCCCGGGGCCTGCGTGCTGGACTACATCACCGTTCCCAGTTCCTATTCCTCGCCCTACAGCTTTGCTGGGTACAGCGGGGCCAATACCTACTACGTCAGTGGCACCACCTACTTCGGCGCCACGGTCACCTTCAATCCCGGCTGCATCATCAAGCTCAACCCCGGCGCCTACTTGCTGATCTACGGCGCCATCGTCTGCAACGGGACCACCGCCAACCCCTCCGTCCTGACGGCCTGGAATGATGATCTCTTTGGGGAGAACCTTCCCAATAGCTTAGGTTGCCCCACCTATGCCGCATCGTCGGGCCTTTGGGACTATTACATCAACGCGAACCTGACCCTGAGCGGCCTGCGCATCCGCTGGGCTCAAACGGGGGTGAGGTTTGATGCCAATGGCTGCGGTCAATATACGCACACACTCGCCAATTCCAGCCTGGAATTCTGCCAGACCGGCATCTATGAAGATAATGGAAACCTGGTGATCAACAACTCCAAGCGTTGTGCGGTCGGAACGCCCGTCAGCAACAATTACACCTGCACCTCCGTTACGGGCAGCCTGACGGACATCGGCAGCGGGGATGCTGATGGCAACGGCCTGGCCGATTCGCTCGATTACCAATACTTTGGCCGTCTGAGCACGCTCCCAGGATATGAGGTCGGCCGGCTCACTGCGCACGTAAGCGGCCACAACGCCAGCACGGACCAGGTCATCTGGTCGGTGCGCGACGATGCCAATACCAATTACGTGTACAACTCAGGTTGCTGGCTTTATGGCGTGCAAGGCCTTACCGCCTTCTCGCCCTGGCACACCCCGTGGTGGAACGGGACTTTCACAGTGGCCAACAATTTATACGGCGGCACCTTGATCACCCCCCGCCACGCCGTCACGGCCGGCCACACGGCTTTCCCTGATGGCCTTCATGTGCGCTTCGCGGGGACTGACAAAACCTATGAGGTCGTCTGCCTGCATAGTGCATTGACAACAGTCATCCCCGACCTGAGCATCATGGTGTTTGATCGGGACCTCCCCACCGGCACCGTTGGATTTGTGCCCGTCGTTCCGACAAGTGTAGCACATAAGCTCACCCCGGCGATGGAAACCTCCTACGACCAGACCTGTCCGTCGGGAACGATTCCATTGGTGAGTTGCAATCAGCAAAAGGAGGCGTACATAAGCGACGCTTGGGATTGGCAGACTGCCGTTAGCGACCGGCACTCTTTGTGGTTCCCGAACTGGGGATCCTGGTGTTATCGGAACGGGCCGATTTGTACGTGCTACCCGACCGATGTAACGGATGGCGACAGTGGCTCGCCAAACTTTCTGTTATTCTACAACCAGCTCGTGCTGGTTGGGCCTTGGGGCACTTGCAATACCGCCACTATGGTCGGAGTAAACACCAACGATGTTAATAACGTGATCACCGCATTGGATACCTGGGTATCCAACACCTACCAGACGAATGCCATGACCGGCTACAAGGTCAGCGTCTTCGATCTCAGCCCCTTCCCTGATCTACGGTAGATGTGTGTCGAATGAGGCCACTGTATGGCAAGACGTGAGAATTGGTTATGACAAATGCGAGTGTCAGTTGAAATCGTTGGGAGGTTTCCCGGCATACCCTGATTAGGTTCCTTTCCTGTTTTGTCATCGCCTTGGGGCCGATCGCCCGGAGCCATGCGCAAGGGATGATCGCCTTCAACAACCTCGCCAACAACGATTCCTACCCGTACGCCCAGAGCGGGCGTTGGTTTGCCTCTGCGATCCGCGCAACGCGCCCTGGCCTTCTGGGTGGGGATTGTTGAACCAGGATCTGAATTTCAGCCTTCAAGCGAATCCCCGTGCCGATGTGAACAGTTTGCAGCCGGTTGGCACGTGGCTCATCAGCAATGGTTCGGCCAAAGGGATAGCGGGGGGCGGGGGCCATTTTGCCAACCCCATTGGCAGCGTCTATGCCATTACCGGCGTCGCGCCAGGCTCCGCGGCCTTCATTGTCATCAAGGCATGGACAGGCAATTATGACAGCATCGCGTCCGCCGTCGCTGCCGGCCAGTTTGTGGGTGGCGTTGGCTTCTGGAACCCGACCGGCGGTGGCGGAACTGCGGCATCGAGCCTGGTTGCCACGCCTGCAGTTAACATGCCTGGCATTCCGGAACCATCGCCGTTGGCTTTGCTCGCGGGGGGAGCCGTGGCCGTGCTGGCTTGAAGCTGGAGAAGGGTTTAACCGCCAGCACTGCCGCTTGACCAAGCGTCCCACGATTCAACAGATGGCGGGGGAAAAGTCCGCGCCGCCGCCGGCACAGTCGGATTGTCGGTGGCCGCCCGACACGCGTGAACCGGTTGCCACATCGGGATGAACTGATGTGGCCGCGGCGGTGGACCCGCAGTCGCGGGATATAGCCGCCCGCCCGGCGGCCGCTCTCAGGAAACAGGACCGGCCGCCAGCACCGGGGCGGAGACCGCGGCGGACTCGCGATCACGTTGACGCATCACGAGCACCGGGCAGGGCGCGTGGCGCACCACCCGCTCGGCGGTGCTGCCCATCAGAATGTGCTTCATGCCGGTATAGCCGTGCGTGCCGAGGATGATGAGGTCGGCGCCGCCCTCACGCGCGGCCTCGGTGATTTCAAACCAGGGCTGGCCGAGACGGATCGCGGCGGTCGCCGGCGCGCGATCGCCCACGTTGGCCTGCACGATCTGGCCGAGCCGTTCCGCGGCACCAGCCGCGAGATCGTCCGGCAGCGGGGGCAGTTCGACCTCGCCGTAGCCGCCGCCGAGATACGGAATCTCCACGACGTGCAGCACGAGCAGCCGGGAGCCGAACTGCCGCGCAAAGGCCACCGCGCACGCCAGCGAATTGAGGGAAAAGGCGGAAAAATCCACGGGCACAAGAATGGTCTGGAAGCGGAGGGCCGGCACCGCTTCGGCACCCGCGCCGGACGGTGCGGCCAGCGGTTCCCGCGAAGAATCGTTTGTCATATAGTTTTCCTTGACCACCCTCGGATTGATGCCGGAAACCGAACCAAGCCGGCGGGTGGATGGCAGGAAGATACGCCGCGCGCCTGCGGGACTCAACTGCTTCCGCGCGGTGGCAGCGTCCTACTTCGGCTTCCCGGTGGGGCGAGCGTCCCCGCGAGCCGCGTCGGCAAGCCCACGTCGAGCCGGCTCGTCAGAGCCTCGCCCCACCAAACCAGGCGAAGCGGCCAATTCCCAGGCGGCGATGGCCGCCGCATAAACGGTCTTCACGGGCACGCCGGTGGCCAGCGCGAGCCGGCGGCAGTCCTCGAACTCCGGCGCCGCCTGAACCACCTGGCCATCCAGCCGTCCGAGCTTGACGGCGACTTCGCCGAATGGCGTCGTCACCGGGCACAGCTCACGGCGGAGCTTGCGTCGTTCGGCGGTGGTCTGGCGAACACCGAACGCGCTCGTCTCCCGCAACACGAGTTCGCTCAACCGGTCGGCGTCCGCGCCGTGGCACAGCACGCTGAGCAGCACGCCTGGCCGCCCTTTTTTCATCTGCACCGGCGTGTAAAACGCGTCCAGCGCCCCGGCCTGCAGCGCCGCTTCGATGAACGGACCAAGCAGTTCGGCGCTGAGGTCGTCGAGATTGGTTTCCAGCACGGCGACCGTGTCCGTTTCCCAGTCGTGGGTCGTTGCCGCTCGCGGCTCCACCTCGCCCAGCACGGCCCGCAGGACATTCGGCCGCGTGCGCATCCGGCGGGCGCCGATGCCATAGCCGATCCGCTGCGCCCGCAACCCCGCCATGAGAGCGAACTCTTCGACGAACTCCGCCAGCAACGCCGCCCCGGTGGGCGTCACCAATTCGTGCGGCTCATCGCACTGGCTGACCGCGATACCCCGCGCGCCCAGGATTTCGAGGGTTGCCGGCGCCGGCACGGGAAAACGGCCGTGCGCGCATTCCACCCAACCCGTCCCCTCGCACACCGGCGACGCCAGCACCCGCGGGCAGCCGAGGCATTCGAGTGCAACGCATGCCCCGACAATATCCACGATCGAATCCACCGCGCCGACCTCGTGAAAATGGACCTCCGCGGGCGGCAGGCCGTGGATTTTGCCCTCCGCCGCGGCAATCCGCTCGAACACGCGCACCGCCCGTTCCCTCACCCAGGGCGAGAGCGAACTCGCCCCGATCAACTCCCGGATGGCGGCGAACGTGCGAGCGGGCTCGTGGTGGTGCGCGGCGGGCTCATGCGGATGCGCATGGCCATGGTCACGAAGGTGGTCATGGCCATGACCGGCGTGGTCACTGGCGCCATGCTCGCCCACGGTTTCGTTGGCCGCCGCCGCGTGGCGACCATGCTCATGGTCGGATTCGAGGTGGACCTCGAACCGCGTGCCGGTGATGCCGTTGCGCTGGTCGGAGCCGGCATGCAAGTGGTAGCCGCCAATCTTGAGTCCGGCGAGCGCGCGCTCGATGTCGGGCAGGCGGACGCCCAGATCGAGCAGGGCGCCGAGAAACATGTCGCCGCTGACGCCGCTGATAAGATCCAGATAAAGTGTGGGCATGAGAGTGCGTGAACGTTGCGATCAGTGGGTCCCGGGTTTCTTCCCGGGCGTGGGGTGGCAGTGTGTTTGGCGGGTCAGCGATTCCCCGGCGAGGGCGTTGATCTGGCTCGCCGCGTAGCCGGCGCCGAACCCGTTGTCAATGTTCACCACGGTCACGCCGCTCCCGCAACTGTTCAGCATGCCCAGCAGCGCCGCCACTCCGCCGAAGCTGGCCCCGTAACCGATGCTGGTCGGCACTGCGATCACCGGCCGGGCCACGAGGCCGGCGACGACGCTGGGCAGCGCCCCTTCCATGCCGGCGACAGCGATGATCACGTGCGCGGTCTGAATGAGGTCCAGCCGCCCGAGCAGACGATGCAGCCCGGCCACCCCGACGTCGAAGAGGCGCTCGACACGGTTGCCCATGAAATCCGCAGTCACCGCCGCCTCCTCTGCCACCGGCAGGTCGCTGGTCCCCGCGCATAGCACGGCGATCAGGCCGGGGCGCTTGGGCAGGGGAGCCTTTTCGAGCGTCACACAGCGCGCGACGGCGTGATGCACGGCCGGCGGAAACGCGCGGCGGAGCGCCCGAACATGCGCCTCCGTGACCCGCGTCACCAGCACCCGGCCATCGTGTTTCCACAGTTGCCCGGCGATGCCGGTCACCTGAACGGGCGTCTTGCCCGCGCCAAAGATGACTTCCGGGAAGCCCTGGCGCAGGCCGCGGTGCGTGTCCACGTGGGCAAAACCCAACTCCTCGAACGGAGCGGCCCGAAAGGCCTGCAACACCCGTTCGCGGCTGGCCTTCCCGCGACGAAACTGTTCCAACAGCGCTATCGCCTCGCTCGAAGTCATGGGCTTAATCTGCCAGAACAGCCGTATCCGGTCAAAACCCGCTTTGGTCCACAGCCCGGCGACGGTCGCCGATTCAGTCCGCCAAGCCCGGCACCGCGATGAGGCAACGGGTTGCGGCTTGCGCCTCCAGGTTCACGCCATCCACGCTGGCCGGCAGCAGGCAGAACTGGCCGGCGCTGAGGACCACTGCAACGCCCGAAGCCAGATGGTCCAGCCGCAGGCACCCGGTGGCCACGCCGATGATCCGCGGGCGGGACGGCGCGGCCAACCGTTCCCCGTATCCCGCCGGCCACTGCCATTCGTGGACGGAAAACAGCGGGTCTTCCACCAGGTTTCGCACACGACCGCCACCGCGTCGCTGCCAAGGGACTTTCACGAGGCCGGGCTCGAAGTCGCAAAAATCAATGCTCGTCATGGCCGGTTGGACATGGAGGGCGCGCGGCTTGCCGTCGGTTCCGAGCCGGTTCCAGTCGAACACCCGGTAGGTCGTGTCCGAATTCTGTTGGATCTCGAAAACGACCAGGCCTTCGCCCAGCGCGTGAACGCGGCCGCTGGGCAGGAACAGCGCGTCGCCGGCCGCCACCGAGATCGCGTGGATGCATTCGCCGACGGTGCCGTCGGCCAGCTTGCGCGCGAAGGTGGCCCGGTCCACTCCGGCCCGCAGTCCGGCCAGGAGCTGGGCCCCGGGTGCGGCCTGGGTCACGAACCACATTTCCGTCTTGGGCTCGCCGGCCAGTTGAGCCGCCACCGCGGCCGGCGGGTGCACCTGGACCGACAGACCCTGCCGGGCATCGAGGATTTTTACCAGTAGCGGAAACCGGTCATGCGAGGTCGGGGCCTTGCCCATCAATTCCCGGGCATGGTTCGCCATGAGCCAGCGCAGGTCCCGACCGGCCAGCGGACCGTTGGCGATCATGGTGCTCGCGCCGGGACGGTCGGCGATCTCCCAGGATTCGCCGATCGGCACACCCGGGGGAAGCGGCTTCCGGTAAAGGCGTTCGAGGTCGCGCCCGCCCCAGACGCGTTCTTGCAGGAGCGGAGTGAACAGCAGCGGATAGAGCATGGCGGAGGCGCCGGGCGCGGGAGGTTGCTCAGGCCGTTTCCGCCGGTGGAAGCTGTTTTTCCGTGAAATGCCCGAGGCAGCGGAACCGCTCGTAGCGTTTCTGCAACCGGTCGGCTGTGGGCAGGGCCTGCACTTCCTGGAGGTGGCGGAGGAGATAGACTTTCAAGGTATCGGCCATGGTGGGGAGGTCGTTGTGGGCGCCGCCCAGCGGCTCCGGCACCACATCGTCCACGAGCTTCAGTTCGGCGAGGTCCCGGGCCGTGATGCGCAAGGCGGCCGCCGCCTGCGGCGCGGCGGAACGGTCCTTCCACAAGATCGCCGCGCAACCCTCCGGGCTGATGACCGAGTAATAGGCGTTTTCCAGGATCAACACCCGGTCGGCCACCCCGATGCCCAAGGCGCCGCCGGAGCCGCCTTCGCCCAGCACCACGGCGATGATCGGCACCGAAAATAACATCATCTCCCGCAGGTTCACCGCGATGGCCTCGGCAATGTGGCGTTCCTCCGCCCCGACCCCGGGATACGCCCCCGCCGTGTCAATCAAGGCGATGATCGGCAGGCCAAACCGGTCCGCCAGCCGCATCAGGCGAAGCGCCTTGCGATAGCCCTCCGGGTGGGCCGATCCGAAGTTGCGCAGGATGTTTTCCTTGGTGTCGCGACCCTTCTGAGTGCCAATGACCAGGACGCGTTCGCCCTCCAGCCGGGCGAAACCGCCGACCATCGCCCGGTCGTCCGCGAACAAACGGTCGCCATGCACCTCCCGGAAATCCGTGAACGTCGTCTGCAGGTAATCCAGCGCGTAAGGCCGCTTGGGGTGGCGGGCCAGTTGCACCCGCTGCCAGGGCGTGAGGTTCGCGAAGATTTCCCGTCGGGTTTCGGCCAGCTTCTGCTCGATGCTGGTGATTTCCTGCTCGAGGTCAAGGTCCAGCGCCAGCGTGCCCGGTCCCTTGCTCAACTCGTCAAGCTTTCGCTGCAACTCGACGATGGGTTTCTCGAAGTCGAGGTAATGCTTCATAGCGCCGCCCGGCGACTGACCATCATTTCCATGAAGTCAACTTTAGGGGCGGCGGTGAACGTCTGCAACGCTATTTCAGCCACGCAACCTTGTTCCCCCGCCGGGGTTTGCTAGACTCACCGCCGTGGCTGCCACCCCCGATCCCGATGCCGTCCTGATGCTGCGCGTCAAGCGCGGCGACCTCGATGCCTTCGAAACCCTCGTGGAGCGCTACCGGCATCCGGTGATGAGCCTGCTTTACCGCACGCTGCCCGATGCCACCGAAGCCGAGGATCTGGCACAAGCGGTCTTTGTCCAGGTGTTCAAGTCCGCCCACCGCTACCGGCCCGCGGCGAAGTTTTCCACCTGGCTTTTCACCATCGCCCGCAACCTGTGCCTCAACGAAATCCGCCGTCGCCACCGGCATCCGGCCCTTTCCCTGGACGAGCCCGGATCGGATGAGGGCGGCGAACCGCGACCGGGGCCGAGCGACACGCACACGAGCGGGCCGGCCGAGTCCCTGCTCGCCGGCGAATTGCGGGAGAAGGTCGAAACCGCCATCCGCGCCCTGCCCGAACACCAGCGCCTCGCCCTCGTGCTCTGCCAGCAGGACGATCTGTCTTACGAGGACATTGCCGAAATCCTGGGCTGTTCGGTGTCGGCCACCAAATCGCTGATCCACCGGGGGCGCGAGACGCTCAAGGCCCGGCTCAAGCCCTACTTGCGCAGTGGCACGTGGGAGGAGGACCCGGGCGGGAACGCAACTTTTCCGCGGGCTCGGTGATTTAGCAATGGTGCTGCCATGAAGAACGTAGAAAACCCGATCCAGGCCGAGGTGATCGCCCGCCGGGGGCTGACCGTCGAGGAACAGGCGCGACTGGATGCCTGGCTGGCGGCGCACCCCGAGGAGCGCGAGCATTGGCAGGAAGAAACCCGCCTGACGGCGCTGCTCGTGCGGTTGCCCCCGGCACCGATGTCCTCCAATTTCACGGCCCGCGTGCGCCAGGAAGTCGAGCGCGCCGCCACCCGCCCGGCGCCGGTTGGACTCCTGCGCTGGCGGGCCTGGGCGACCACGCTGAGGTTCGGCTGGCCGACGGCCACCGCGGTGCTGGCCCTGGCGCTGGTCCTGACGGTGCAGCATCAGCAGCGCGTCCAAGCCCGCGTCGAACTCGCGGCCAGCTTCGCCACCCTCCCCCAAGTCGGACTCTCGGATGTCGAACTGTGGAAGGATTTTTCCCAGATCGTCGCCCTTCCCAACACGCCGCCGCCGTCGCTGGACGAACTCACGGCGGCGATGAAATGAGCGGGTCATGCATGATCGCCAGAACATCCAGTGGCTGGCATTGATTGTGCTTGCGCTTAGCGGGCGTGCGGACGGACCGACGGCAGCGACCGCCACCAACCATGCGGTCCGGCCAGTGCCACCGGCGCCGCCCCCGCCGCTGCCGCCGTCCGCCCCTTCACCGGTGGAGCAGTTCCGCCGTCTTGTGGCCATGACCCCGGCCGAACGCGACCAATGGCTCGCCAGCCGCTCCGAAAAGGCCCAGGCCTATCTGCGCGCCCAGTTGCGGGAGTTTGATGCCCTGACGCCGCGGGAGAGGGAACTGCGTCTGCGCCTGCTTCAGTTGCGCTACTATCTCGTGCCGCTCATGAAGTCTGCGCCGGCGGGACGGCAGGTTTTGCTGGCACAGGTGCCCGCAAGCGAACGGGCACTGATCGTCACCCGCCTGGCGGAATGGGACCGTTTGCCAGCCGAGCAGCAAAAGGAACTGCTCCAGGACGAGAAGGCCCTCGACTCGTTCTCCGTCTTCAGCACCGCCACGGAGGCGGAGCGGCGGGCGATGATCGAGCGGGCCACGCCGGAACGCCGGCAGCGTCTCGAGACGGAGCTGGCCCGGTGGCAATCCCTCACCACCGAACAGCGCGAACGTCTGGCCCGGCATTTCAACCATTTCTTCAGCCTCGGCGATCCCGAGCGGGAAAAGGTGCTGGGGCTTTTGAGCGCCGCGGAACGGCGGCGGACCGAGCGCATGCTGGCCGCCTTCGAACATCTCCCGCCCGAACAACGAACCCGCTGCATCGCCGCCTTGAACCGCTTCATCACGATGACGCCAGCCGAGCGTGAACAATTCTGGCGCAACGCCGCCCGCTGGGAATCCATGACGCCGGAGGAGCGCCGCGCCTGGCGGGCCTTCACGGCCGATCTGCCACCGATGCCTCCCGGTCTTGGCCCTGGCCAACCCCCCCCGCCGCCCCTGCCGCCGGCCCCGCGCCCGCCCACCAATGCCCAGGCGGCGAATTAGCGCGGCCCAGCCTCGGGCAAATTACGCTATTGCATCCGCCACCGGTTCGCGCTTTCGTTTCTTGAAAGCAGCAAAAACTACATTCCGACACTCATGCAGACATTGTCCGGCCTTCGTGCGGCGCACTGTGTCGCCGCACTCGTTCTGGGCTGTGGCCTCGCCGCCGCCAGCACCACCGTCCCCCTGGCCGACCTCGACCTCAAAGCGGTCGAACAGGATTGGGGCAGCCCGCACGCCAATCAGTCAGTGGACGGCCATGCCCTGCGCATCGCCGGCCAGGGCTTCGAGCACGGCCTCGGCACCCACGCCAGCAGCCATCTCCGGCTGGCGCTGGACCGCAAAGGCGAACGATTCACCGCCCGCGTGGGCGTGGACGACGAGGTGGGCAAGGGCCAGGGCAGTGTCGCGTTCAAGCTGGTGGGCGACGACAAGACGCTGTGGGAAAGCGGCGTGCTTCGCGGCGGCGACCCGGCCAAGGAAGTTTCGGTGGACCTGACCGCCGTCAAAACCCTGCTCCTCCTGGTCGAGGACGGCGGGGACGGCATCAACTATGACCATGCCGACTGGGCTGAAGCGCAGTTCGTCATGACGGAGGGCAAACCCACGCCGGTCGCGCCGCCGCCGGAGACCGCGATGGTTTTGACGCCAAAGTCCGGACCGGAACCGCGCATCAACGGCGCCCGCGTCTTTGGCGCCCGGCCGGGCTCGCCCGTCCTCTACACTATCGCCGCCACCGGCGAACGGCCGATGAGCTTCTCCGCCACTGGCCTGCCGGCAGGGCTGCAACTCGACCCCAACAGCGGCCGGATCACGGGGACGCTGAAGGAACGCGGCTCCCACCTGGTCACCCTGCGCGCGAAAAACGCCCGGGGCACGGCCAAACAGCCGTTGCGCATCGTGGGCGGCGACACCATTGCCCTCACGCCGCCGCTGGGGTGGAACAGTTGGAATTGCTTCGCTTGTGACGTTTCCGCCGAGAAGGTGCGGGCTGCCGCCGACGCCATGGTGGCCAGCGGCCTGACCCAACACGGCTGGACCTACATCAACATTGATGACTGCTGGGAAGCCGGCCGTGACGCCCAGGGCCGCATCCAGTCGAACGCGAAGTTTCCCGACATGAAGGCGCTGGCGGACTATGTCCACGGCCTCGGCCTGAAGATCGGCCTTTACTCCTCGCCGGGACCGAAAACCTGCGCCGGCTTCACCGCGAGTTACCAGCACGAATTGCAGGACGCCCAGCAGTACGCGGAATGGGGCTTCGATTACCTCAAATACGATTGGTGCAGCTACGGCGAGATCGCGCCGAACCCCGACCTCCCGGCCATGAAAAAACCCTACGAGGTCATGCGCGCCGCACTGAACCAGGTCCCGCGGGACATCGTCTTCAGCCTCTGCCAGTATGGCATGGGCGATGTGTGGCAATGGGGCACCGAGGTCGGCGGCAATTGCTGGCGGACCACCGGTGACATCACTGACACCTGGAGCAGCATGGCCGGCATCGGCTTCTCCCAGGATGGTCATGAAAAATACATCACACCCGGCCACTGGAACGACCCGGACATGCTCGTGGTCGGCTATGTGGGTTGGAGCGCCAACGTCCGCCCGACGAACCTCAAACCGAACGAGCAATACACGCACATCAGCCTGTGGTGCCTGCTTTCCTCGCCCCTGCTCATCGGCTGCGACATGACCAAGCTGGATGACTTCACGCTGGGCCTGCTTACCAACGACGAGGTGCTGGCGGTCAACCAGGACCCGCTCGGCCGGCCCGCAGGCCGCGTGGCCCGCCAGGGTTCCATCGAAATCTGGGCCCGTGACCTCGCCGACGGCACCAAGGCGGTGGGCCTTTTCAACCGGAGCGAAACCGGGACGACCGCCACGGCCAAATGGGCCGACCTCGGACTCAAGGGCCGGCAACTGGTGCGCGACCTCTGGCGCCAGCAGACCTTGGGCACGTTCGCCGACGCCTTCTCGGCCCCGGTGCCGCGCCACGGCGTGGTGCTGGTGAAGATCGGCAAGGCGAAGTAAACGCCGCGCCTGCACTGCGGGAGCTTCCTGTTCCTTTCGGACCTGCTCACGGAGCATGAACCTGAGAGGCTGGTCGGCGGTTGGGCTCGGAGTTCCGCCTTCAGGCGGTCCGTGCCGCGTAAACGCGGGACTCCAAACGGTAGGTTCATGGGGCGTGAACCACCGCCGCCGCCGGCAGGGCATGTCCACGTCGCCACAGAACGGCGGTTGTGTGCCGACGGCGCCGCGCTATCTTGGTCCCATGAACACGGTCAGGAAACTGTTGCACACGCGTTACCGGCTGAGCGATCTCGAACGTAGCGTCACGTTTTACAAGGAAATCCTCGGCTTGCGCGAGGTGCGCCGGCACAAATCGCCGCGCGGCTCGGAACTCGTTTTTCTCAAAGCGCCGGAGAGCGAGGAATTGATCGAGCTGTGCCATTTTCCCGCCGGCGGCCCGGTGCAAGTGCCGCCGGACCTGACCCACCTGGCGTTCGAGGTGGACAGCCTGGAGGAGTTCGGCCGCCACCTCGCGGAGCGCGGCGTCCGGTATTCCGACGGCCCGCACCTGCAGGACGACGGCAGCGGGTTTGCCTTCATTGACGCGCCCGAGGGTTACGAAATCGAGCTCATGCAACGGCCCACGCAGTTCCTGATCGCCGGCCAGCCCTGAAACACGGAGGCGATTCCCGATCGCGTAGTGTCTCAGGAGCGCGGCTGTGCGCGAAGCGTCAGCCGCAGCCGGCCGAAAACGCTGCGGCTGGTCTCCGACACAGCCGCGCTCCATTCAAATTCGGACATTGCCCCCAGCCCAGCCGCATTGACAGTGCGCCCGCCGAAACCGGATAGTCCGTCGCGTGGCGAGAGTGTATGACCTGGTAATGACCCACAAATTGGACGCGGACGATTTTTTCATCCTCCGCGTGCAGCAGCATTGCGCCGAAGCCGGACTGAGTTTCTTCCTCATCGAGCCGACCTGGGTGCAGCCGTTTTACGATCGGTTCGCGCAGGGCGCCCTCTGGTCCCGGGTGCTGCTCAACATGCACAGCGAGCACCATCTTCCGCAGGAGATCTATCACCGGCTGGTGCGCCTGGCCCATGAGCGCGGAACTCAGGTGATCGATCCGCCCGAGGTCGCCCTGGCGGCGTTCGACAAGGCGGCCATGCACCCGCGGCTGGCGGCGGCGGGCTTCGCGGTGCCCGCCACGATTATCGTGCCGCGCGCCAGGACGGACCGTTTCCAATTCGGCGACGGCGACCGGGAGCGGCTGGGGTCCCCGTTCGTCATCAAGCCGGCCCGCGGCTACGGCCGGCAGGGCGTGATTTTCGATGCCCTGGAACCGACGGACCTGGCGCGGTCGGTGACCGCCTGGCCGGACGAGGCCTACCTGCTGCAACGGCGGATTGCGCCGCGCCTGATCGGCGGCGAGCCGGCCTATTTCCGCGTTTACTTCGTGTTCGGCACGATCTGGTGCTGCTGGTGGAACTGCTTCACTGACCATTATCGTTCGTTGACGCCGGAGGACGAGGTGAGCTTGGGATTGGCACCGCTGCGAACGATCGTCGCCCGCGTCGCCGCGCTGACCGGCATGCGGTTTTTTTCGAGCGAAATCGCGTTGACCGACGCCGGCGAGTTCGTCCTCATTGACTACGTGAATGACCAGTGCCACATGCTGGCGCAGTCGGCGGACCCGCGCATCGGCGTGCCGGATGAACTCGTGGCGGCGGTGGCGCGCCGGCTGGTCGAAGGCGCCGCCGGCCTCATCGGTCGAGCCAAAGGCAGCCCATGAACTGGCAGTGCGGCCGGTTTCCGTTCACGTTCCCCCGCCCGACGCTGCTGATGGGCATCGTCAACGTCACGCCGGATTCGTTCACCGACGGCGGTCGCTTTCTCGATGCCGCCGCCGCCGTGCGCCACGCGCTGGAACTGGTCGCCGAGGGGGCGGACATTCTCGACATTGGCGGCGAGTCCACCCGGCCGGGCGCCGCGACGGTGCCCGAGACCGAGGAACTGCGCCGGGTGTTGCCGGTGATCGAGCAACTCGCCACCCGCGCCACCGTGCCGCTTTCGATCGACACCCGCAAACCGGCGGTGGCGCGGGCGGCGCTGGCGGCGGGCGCCAGCATTGTCAACGACATCGCCGCCAACCGCACGGACACCGCGATGTGGCAGGAGGTCGCCGCCGCCGGGGCGGGGTATGTCTGCATGCACATGTTGGGCACGCCCGCCACCATGCAGCAGGCCCCGCATTACGACGACGTCGTGCGCGACGTGGGCGATTTTTTCGAGGACCGCCTGGCGCGGTTGGAGGCCGCGGGCGTGACGCGGGAACAGGTCGCCCTGGACGTGGGCATCGGGTTCGGCAAGACCCTCGAACATAATTTGCAATTGCTGGCAAAGCTGCGTTTCTATACATCATACGGGCGACCGCTGTTGCTGGGCGTCTCGCGCAAATCGTTCATCGGGAAGTTGCTTGGACCGGCGGTGGAGGCCCGCCTGCCGGCATCGTTGACCTGCGCGGTCTGGGCCGTCCAGGCCGGGGTCGGCATCATCCGGACGCATGATGTCGCGGCCACCACGCAGGCGGTGCGGATGGTCGAGGCCCTTCAATCGTATTCGTCGTGATGGACTGGTTCCAACAAAGCTGGCGGGCGGCGCTGGAGATCGCCATCCTTACGGTGGGGATCTACTCGGTGATTCGCTTTGTCCGGGGCACGCGCGGCGCCCCGGTGGTCACGGGTTTCCTCCTGCTCCTGCTCGCGCTCACCCTGGTCACCATCGTGCTCGACTTGCGGGTGCTGCGGCTGATTCTCAGCAGTTTCTTCACTTTCTTCGCCATCGCCGTGATTGTCATTTTTCAGCCCGAGCTGCGGCGGATGCTGGCGGAACTGGGCAACCTGCCGTTGTTCGGCGGCGCGCATGAACAGCGCGAAAACCTCGAGGTGATCGTCCGCACGGTCGAGCGCCTGGCGGATGTGCGCATCGGCATGCTCGTGGCCATCGAACAAACGGTCCAGCTCCAGGACGTCGTGGAAACCGGCATCGTCGTGGATTGCGAAGCCACGCCGGAGATGCTCGAAACCATCTTTTTCCCGAACAACGCGATTCACGATGGCGGGGTCGTCATGAAAGGCAACCGCATCACCCATGCGGCCTGCATCTTTCCGCTCACCCAGCGCCAGGACCTGAGCAAATCCCTCGGCACGCGCCACCGCGCCGCCATCGGCTTGAGCGAGGAGAGCGACGCGGTCGTCGTGGTGGTTTCCGAAGAAACCGGCGCGATTTCGTACGCGCACCGCGGTCAGCTCGTCCGCGGCATCACCCTCGAGGAACTGCGCGCGTTCCTCACGTCCGTGCTCGTGGGCGGCGCCCGGACGCCCACTCTGGTCGAACGGCTCCGCTTCCGGTTTGGACGCCGGCCCGCTGCCACCGCCGGTCCGGTCGCCCCGGCCAGACGGAATTGATATGCACCTCCGCGACCTGCTGTTCCACAACCTCGCCTGGAAACTGGTGGCGCTGCTGCTCGCCATGCTGGCCTGGACCACCCTGCACTCCGACCTCCCGTCCCGCCGCCAGCCCGCGGTCACGACGGGTCGCCTGCCGGCCGCCATCTACCAGCGCCTCCCCGTGCGCGCGCTCGGGGTGGCGGCCGACCACCGCATGTTCCGGTTCGATCCGCCGGCCGTGGACGTCACCGTGCGCGGCCTGCCCGAGGCCTTGCGCAACTTGGACAACGCCGACGTCGAGGTCTTTGTCAACGTGACCGCCATCACCAACTCCGTGACGCGCAACCAGCGCATCGAAGTGGCGGTGCCGGCCGGGCTGAGCGTCCTCCGCGTCTCGCCCATGGCAGTGACCGTCTTCACGCTCAACCCACCCACCAACAACCCCGACTCCACGCCGCCAGGGGGAAGTTGACCATGAAGCCACCCAAACGCATCTTCGGCACCGACGGAGTTCGCGGCACCGCGAACATCGAACCGGTCACCGCGGAAACCGCGCTCAAACTCGGCCGCGCCGCCGCCCATGTCTTCAAGACCTTCGAAAGCCATGCCCGCGGCCACGGCCGGCACAAGATCGTCATTGGCAAGGACACCCGTCTCTCGGGTTACATGCTCGAAAACGCCCTCTCCTCCGGCATCCTGTCCATGGGCATGGACGTGCTGTTCATCGGGCCGCTGCCCACGCCGGGCGTCGCCTACGTCACCCGCAGCCTGCGGGCCGACGCCGGCATCGTCATCACCGCTTCCCACAATCCCTACGCCGACAATGGCATCAAGTTCTTCCGGGCGGACGGCTACAAGCTGGAAGAGGGTATCGAGGCCGAGATCGAAGACCTGGTCTTCAGCGGCGCCATTGAGAGCATCCGCCCGGTCGCCAGCGAGGTCGGCAAGGCCATCCGCATTGATGACGCGCTGGGCCGTTACATCGAATATGCCAAGGCTTCGTTCCCGAAGGGTATGACGCTCGACGGTATCCGCATCGTGGTGGATTGCGCCAACGGCGCCGCCTACAAGTCCACGCCCAGCGTCCTGCGCGAACTCGGCGCCGAGGTCATCGTCTATGGCAACCAGCCGAATGGCACCAACATCAATCAAGAGTGCGGCTCGATCCACCCCGACAACCTCTGCCAGAAAGTCCTCGAGCACCGCGCCCAACTGGGGATTGCCCATGACGGCGACGCCGACCGCGTGCTGCTGTGCGACGAACATGGCAAGCTGGTGGACGGCGACGACATCATGGCCATCACCGGCCTCGAAATGCTGGCCGAGAGCCGGCTGGCCGAAAAGACGATCGTAGCCACCGTGATGAGCAACGCCGGACTCGACGCCGCCATCAAGGAGGCCGGCGGGCGCGTCGTGCGCACCGATGTCGGTGACAAACACGTGATTGATGAAATGCTGCGCCACGGCTACCGCGTCGGCGGCGAGCAAAGCGGCCACATCATTTTCCGTGACTTTGCCACCACGGGCGACGGCCTGGTCGCCGCGCTCCAGATGCTGCGCATCATGAAAACCAAGAATGCGCGGCTGTCCCAGCTCTCGCTCTGCTGGACCCGGTTCCCGCAAAAGCTCACGAGCATCCGGGTCCGGGAAAGACGCCCCTTCGAGCAAATGGACGGCGTACTGGCACTGGTGGAACAGGCCGAGGCCGAGGTCAAGCCGGGCGGGGGCCGGGTCTTCCTCCGCTACTCCGGCACCGAACCCCAGGCGCGCCTGTTGATCGAGGGCCGCGACGAGGCGGCGCTGGCCCGGTGGAGCGCGCGCATTGGGAAGGCGATCAAGCGGCACGCCGGTGCCTGAACCGCTTATGGCCACCCAACGCAAACTGGCCGCGATCGTGTTTGCCGACATCGCTGGCTTCAGCCGGCAGGTGAGCGAGGACGAATCCGCCGGTTTGGAATGCCGCCGCCAGGTCGAGCAGTTGGTCAAGGGTGCCGCGCTCACCCACGGCGGGCGCGTGATCAAAACGATCGGCGACGCCGTCATGCTGGAGTTTTACAGTGCGGTCGAGGCGGTAAGCTGCGCGTTGGCAATTCAGAAGGGGATGCGTGCGCTCAACCTCCAGCTCGACACCGGCGAACCCGTGCAGGTTCGCATCGGTGTGCATGTCGGCGATGTGGTCGAGGAGGACAACGACCTTTACGGGAACGGCGTGAACATCGCCCAGCGGATTCAAACGATGGCTCAGCCTGGTGGCATTTGCATCAGCCGCGAGGTCTATGTGCAAATCCGCCCCATTCTCAGGTTGCGCTGCGCGCCCGTCACGACGACGCCCGCGAAGCCGCTGCCCGAATTCGTCGAAGTCTTCAACGTGGTGGAGGAAAGCGGCGACACCGATGCTGTCCCGTTCGGGGCGGCCGCGGCCCAGGCCGGCGGCGATCCCAAGCAGCTCGAGCGGTTGCTCCTCGCTCGCGTGGTGGACCTCAAGATCAGCGCCTGTTTGCGCCGGGGATGGCGGCTGGTGCGAGGCAATCCGGGCGTCTGCATGACGAGCACCGGTCTGACCATCCTGATCGGGACCGTCGCTAATTTGGCTCCCTACTATGGCGCCTTCGTGTCGCTCGGCCTGACCGGCGCCGTGATCGGCGGGTTCCATTGGTTTTTGCTGCGCGGCCTGCGAGGACACAAACCTCGTCTCAGGGATTTGCGCGTGGCGTTGAGTCCGCTGTTTGTGCCCGTGATGCTGGCCGGTGCCATCGCTGATTTCCCCCGCGAATTTGCCATCTGGTTGCTCCGCAACGCCCACCGGCTTTTCGCCGGGGCCAGTGCCGAGGACTTGCGGTTTCTTTATGAACTGCTGGCGGCGCTGATCTTCCCGGCCGTGTATTTTTTCGTCTCATGGTGGTTCGCCCGGGTGCTGGTGATTGATAAAGGTCTGGATTTCTGGCCGGCGCTTGAACTGAGCCGCAAGGTCGTGACCCGCCACTGGCTGAAGGTGATGCTGCTGATGCTCACCGCGTTCGGCGTGAGTCTGGCAGGCGTTCTTCTGCTTGGCGTCGGTCTGCTCCTCTCGGTGCCGGTGGGGGTGGCCGCCAACCTCACCGCCTACGAAACCCTCTTCGGCGCCCAAGAGACCCCACCGAAAGCCTGAGCGCGCTGCCGCAGTTGCCGCTTGCCAGCCGCGGCCGCAATTCCAAGACTGCGCCGTGCTTTGTCGAAAATTCACGCTTATCGGCGTCGGCCTGCTCGGAGGCTCGCTGGGTCTGGCCGTGCGCCGGCGCCGGCTCGCGGGCCAGGTCGAGGGCTATGTCCGCCGCAGCGCCAGCCTCGCCGAATGTGAGCGCGCCGGCGCCGTGGACCACGCCACGACGGACCTGGCGGCGGCCGTGACCGGCGCGGACCTGGTCGTGCTCTGCACCCCGGTCGGCCAGATGCGCGCACTGGCCGAAGCCATGCGGCCGAGCCTGGCGCCGGGAGCCGTCGTCACGGACGTGGGCAGCGTCAAGGGCAGTGTGGTCGGCGAACTCGAACCCTGCGTGGCCGCGGCTGGCGCCCATTTCATCGGCAGCCATCCGATGGCCGGAGCCGAAACCACCGGGGTCGCCAACGCCCGCGCGGACCTGTTCGAGGGCGCGGTGTGCGTGGTCACCCCAACCGCGCAGACCGATCAGGGCGCGTTGCGCCTGGTGGAGGACCTGTGGCAACAGGTCGGCGGCCGGCTGCTGCGGCTCCCGCCCGGGACCCACGATGAATTCGTCGCCCGCACCAGTCACCTGCCCCAGGCACTGGCCGCGACGCTCGTCAATTTCGTGCTGGACGAACCGGGCGAAGCCGCGCTGGCGGCACTTTGCGCCGGCGGATTCCGCGATTCCACCCGCATCGCCTCGGGCTCGCCCGAGATGTGGCGGGACATCGCCCTCGCCAACCGGGGACCGCTGACGCAGGCCCTGGCGCAGTTCTCCGACTGCCTGGCGGAGTTTCGCGCCGCGATCGAAAGGGGCGATGCCGCCGCCGTCACGGCCTTCCTCGAAACTGCCAGGCGCCGGCGCGATGACTGGCTCCGCCAGCCGCGCAACAACGCGCCGGAGTAGGCCCGTACCCATGCCCCTGCCCGCGATCATCGAAGTTGTCCCGCTCACCGCGCCGGTCCACGCGGAAATCACCGTGCCCGGCTCGAAGAGCATCACGAACCGCGCATTGATCCTCGCCGCGCTGGCGAAGGGCGAGACGACGCTGCGCGGCGCGCTCTGGAGCGAGGACACGCAGGTGATGACCGAGGCGCTCCAGAAACTCGGCTTTGAAATCAAAATCGAGAACGACCCGGAGGAGTTCTGCAACCGGACCATCACCGTCCGCGGCCTCGGCGGAGTCATCCCGAACGCCGGCACGCCCGGTCAGCCGCTGGAACTTTTCGTTGGCAACGCCGGCACGGCGGCGCGGTTTTTGTCGGTGTTGGTCTGTCTGGGCGATGGCGTTTATCGCTTGAGCGGCGTGCCGCGGATGCACGAACGACCGCAGGCGCCGCTCTTCGCCGTCTTGCGCGAACTGGGCTGCCGGGTGGACTCGCCAAACGACAAGTTGCCGGCCGTCATTCACGGGAACTCGTCCTTTGGAACTCGTCAGTTGGCATTGAAGCCATGCCGTGTCAGCATCGTCGAGAGTTCGCAATTTGCCTCGGCGCTCATGCTTTGCGCCCGGAGCGGCGACTGGGAGGTTGAAGTCGTCGGCGAGAACGCGGAGGAATCGCCCTATGTCGCGATGACTTTGAAACTGATCGAAGCGTTTCCGAAAAGCGGTGGGACTTTTCAAATCGAGCCGGATGCTTCCAGCGGAAGTTATTTTTGGGCCGTCAACGCGACCTGGCCCGCCCGGGCGGGGACGCCCGGCGTGCGCGTGGCCCGGTGGCCGGAATCCGACTGGCAGGTGGACGCCCGTTTCCCGCGGTTCCTGCCCCTGCCCGCGGTGATTTCACGAAACCGCGACCTGGGCGACAGCATGATGACCGCGATTGTGCTTTCGCCTTTCGCGTTGCTGCCCGCCAGGTTTACCGACCTGGGCCGGCTGCGCGTCCAGGAATGCGAGCGCGTCGTCGCGTTGCGGACGGAACTCACCAAGTGCGGCGCGACGGTGGTTGAGGAAGGCGACACGCTGACAGTGTATCCGTCCCAGCTCCACCGCGCGGAGATTGAAACCTACAACGACCATCGCATGGCGATGTGTTTTGCGATTCTGGGATTGAAAGTGCCCGGGGTGAGAATCAAGAATCCTGCCTGCGTGAAAAAAACGTTCCCGAACTTCTTCCAGAAACTCGCCGCGTCGCCGCCCGCCGGCCTGGGCGCGGAGATTCGCGACGGCCGCACTGGCCGGCGGCTGGGATTGGAGGAATTGTTTGCGGAATGATCGGCGTTGCATCGTTGAACCGCAAGCCCGTTACCTCGGCTCCGCTTCAACGGTTTAACGCTTCAACGGTTTAACGCTTCAACGAGTTAGCGAGTGAAAAGCATTGTCATCGCCATTGACGGCACCAGCGCCAGCGGCAAGAGCACCAACGCGAAGCTGGTCGCCGCGGCACTCGATTACGTTTACGTGGACACCGGCGCGATGTACCGCACGCTGGCCTGGTATTGTTTGAAGCAGCGGGTGGACGTCCACGACCCGAAAGCGGTCGCCGCGGCCTGCCGGCGCTGGAAAACGCGGCTGGCCTGCGTGGAGGGCCAGGTGCGCCTGCTGGTGGACGGTTATTTCCCGGAGAAGGAAATCCGCACCGCCGAAACCAGCGCCGCCGTCCCCCAGGTCGCGGCGGTGCCGAAGGTGCGCGACTGGATGAAGAAAACCCAGCGTGCCTGCATTCAGTTTGGCAGTCTGGTGATGGAAGGCCGCGACATCGGTACGAACGTCTTCCCGGAAACGGATTTCAAATTCTACCTCGACGCCGCGCTGGCCGAACGCACGCGCCGGCGGGTGGCCGACGGCGTGCAGGAGGATCTGGCGAAGCGCGACCAGCGGGACAGTCAGCGCGCCGCGGCGCCGCTGATGATTCCGCTCGGCGCCTTGGTGGTCAACAACTCGGGCCAGACGCCGGCCGAAACCAGCGCCTTCATCCTGGATTCCATCCGCCGGCGTTTGCCGGAAGCGAACCGGCGCCCATGAACCGACACCCGGACCATCGAGGCCACTCGAGGCCCCGCCGACGCACGCAACCGGCGCCGGGTTCGACCGCATGAACCCCAGCTACTTCGTCACCTATTGGGTGACCCGCGCCACCCTCGCCACTTATTTTGGCTGGCGCGTCTATCATCCGGAGCGGGTGCCGGCCACCGGCCCGGTGATCCTGGCGGCCAACCACGCCAGTTTCATGGATCCGCACCTGATTGGCGCCTCGGTGCGCCGCGACATTTACTACCTGGCCCGCGCCTCGCTGTTCCGCAACCCGCTGGTCGCCGCCGTGCTGCGGTCGTGGAATGTCGTGCCCGTGGACCGCGACGGCGGCAGCGGCGCGGGATTGAAGGCGATCCTGGACCGCCTGAACGCCGGGGCCGGGATCATCCTGTTTCCGGAAGGCACGCGCACCACGGACGGTCGGCTGCAGCCCGCCCGCGCCGGCGTCGGTCTCACGGTCATCAAGTCCAGCGCCCCGGTCGTGCCCCTCCGGGTCTTTGGCACATTCGGGGCTTTTGGCCGGCACCGGCGGTTCCCCGCGCCGCGGCGGGTGGCGGTGAAGTTTGCCCCGGCCATGGATTTTGCCGCGTTGCGCGCCGAGGCGAAGACCTGCTCCCGGGCGCGGCTCAAAACCATCTACCAGCAGGTGGCGGACGAACTTATGGCCGTCATCGCCCGCCTGCAACCGGCCACCGATGTGACGGAGTTTCCACCGCGGTAGGAATGGGTGGGGCGGCGGGCGGAAGGACAACAGAAGTTGACAGGGGCATCTGCTCGCCATAATTTGCCCATGTGCTAACAATTCCAGCGAAGTGCCACCTACCCGGCCGCGCCGCCTTCCATCACGGCCGCGCCGGGCGCGCGCCCGGGACCGCATGAACTCCAACGGCAAAGGTTTGATCGAAGCGATCAGCGGCTCGAAGGTGTTTGTTGATTACTGTCGCGCCTTCAACAACCTGACCGGGCTGCCGCTGGCGCTCCGTCCGGTGGCCTCGTGGAAGCTGCCCTACCACGGGCGGCACAACGAAAACGCCTACTGCGCTCTCATGGCCTCCCGCAGCAGTTCGTGCGCCGCCTGCCTGCAGGTCCAGCAGCGATTGTCCGAGGTCGCGACCCGTGAGCCGCGAACCATCACGTGCCGGTCTGGGTTGAGCGAAACGGCGGTTCCGGTGCGGCTGGGCGAACAGGTGATCGGGCTGCTTCAGACCGGCCAGGTTTTCCGGAAGCCGCCGACCGCGGCGCATTTCGAGCGCGCAGCCAGGCTGGCGGAGGAATGGGGACTGCAAGTCGCGCCGGACCAGCTTCGCCGGGCCTTTTTTCAGACGCGCATCCTGCTGCCGAAACAGCATGAAGCGGTGGTCAAGATGCTGGCGATCTTCGCCCACCACCTCGCCCTGGTCAGCAACCAGGTGATCGTGCAGCAGGAACATCCGGTGCCGGCCATGATCATGAAGGCCAAGGAGTACATCAACGCGCACCAGACCGAAGACCTCACACTGAGCCAGGTGGCCAAGGCGGTGAACACCAGCACGTTCTACTTTTGCAAGGTTTTCAAAAAGACCACCGGCATCAATTTCACCGACTACGTCTCGCGCATCCGGATTGAAAAGGCCAAGAACCTGGCGTTGAATCCGAATCTGCGGATCAGCGAAATTGCGTTCGAAGTGGGCTTCCAGTCGCTCACCCACTTCAATCGCGTGTTCAAAAAAGTCACCGGTCTCTCGCCAACCCAATATCGCGCTCAGCTCCCGTCGGTCTGAATCCGGCCGAGAAGCTCACTTCACCAGCTTCACCGATCCATCCCGGCCAACGAGAATCTCCCGGGCTCCGTCCGGCACGGCGTTGGTGGTGGTTTTTCCGCCCGGCCAGCGGACCCGCAACGCCGTCGGCGCCTCCGGCGTGGCCAGCACCGCCACCGGACTGTTCTGCGACCAATAGCCCGAGCCGGCCTGGATTTCGTGGGCCGGACCGGCGTGGCCACCGAATTCGAGGCGCAGCCACGCGCCCACCGCCGTCGGGTTGCCCGCGCCACCGTCCAGGCGCACGCGCAGCCCGGGTTTGGCACGGAGGTTGTGGTAGAGCTTCGTTTTCGCGCCGTTCTGGGTCACGACCAGGTCCAGACGCCCGTCGCGGTCGTAGTCGCCGAGCGCACAGCCGCGTTGCTCCCCATAAGCCATCACGCCGCTCACCTGCCCGGCCACCGGCGTGAACTGGCCGCGCCCGTCGCCACGCAGCCAAAGGCCGCGTCCCGCATCGTGGCGCCAGTCGTCCGGGTTCACGTCAAAAAAGTTCTGGCTCAGGAAAATGTCCTCCGCCCCATCGCCGTCGGCGTCGCCAATGCAGACGCCAAAGGCCGGCGCCCATTGGGCCTCCGCCGGCAGCGGCACGGCCTCAAAGTGGTCGCCGCGATTGAACAGGATCATGGAGGCGAGAGTGTTGGCCTCGACCACCCGGCCGGATTGGAGGCGGTCGCCGTAAATCTCGGCCAGGGTCGCCTTGCCATAAGCCTCGTAGGAAGTGATGCGTTCCTGGATGAACGGCAGGGCGGGCTGCACGGACCGCAGGCCGCGGGTTGGCACTTCCTTGCCCGAGGCCGGATTGAAATAGCTCTCAATGATGTCCACGCCGCCACTCCCGTCGAAATCGCCGTAATGAATCCGGATCGGCCGCTCCGGCGTCGGCCGGTAACGGCTGTTCAAACCCCAGTTCGCCACGACGATGTCCAACCGTCCGTCGCCATCCAGGTCGCCGGTCGCCACCCCAGTCCACCAACCCGTCATCTGGCTGAGCGTGGCGGGTCGCGGGCTGGCGGCGGACGCATCCCGCCAGGTGATCGGCGCGTTCCATTCGGTGAACTTGCCGTCTTGGTTCCGGTAAATGCGCACGGGTCCCCATTCGCAGGCAAGAATCAGTTCCGGCAGACCGTCACCATCCAGATCACTGAACACCGCCCCCGTCACCAGGCCCACGTTCTCGAACCGTTGGGCGGGCACCAACCGCCCCGCCTGCCGGCGCAGCAGCAAAGAGGTCGCCGGCTCCGGATACCGACCCGGGACGACGCGCCCGCCGACGAACAGCGCCAGATCGCCGCTGCCATCAATGTCGCCAAACGCAAGCGGGCCGGTGCTGGCAATGGGTCCCATGACGCTCTCCCCGCCGGCCTGGCGCGCAAGGTCGTAGATGCGGACGCTGCCGCCGTTGGTCTGGCCATCCTCGTAATTGCTCGAGCCCACGATCAGGGTCGGGCCCAGTCCCAGCACGGTGGTTTGGTCACGGGCCACAACCCGGCTGAACAGCGGACCGGTCATCGGCTCAAACGTGCCGTCACCGCGATTGCGGAAGCCGGCGAACTGACCGCCCCGCCCGCTGGCGATAAAGAGATCGTCCCAGCCATCGCCATCCACGTCCGACCACGCCACCCCCGGTCCTAACTGGCTCAGCCGGTTGGGCAGCAGAGATTGCCGGGCGAAATCGTCGAACGGGTCCTCATGGTGGTGGTGGCCGAGCAGGTGACTCACATCTTCGAACCACGGTGCCGGCCGGGCCGGGGGAGTCTCCGGCAGCGGTTGGGCCGCCGCTTCGTCCAGTTCATAAAGGTAGTTCGGTTCCACGCCTTCGACGACACTGCGCCGGCCGTCGCGCCAGCGCACTTCGAGGCGCATCCGATTGGTCGGACTGCCGGCCGCGAACACCCGCAGCGGATCGCTCCCGGACAAGTAATGCCCGCCACAGATGACCTCCTGGCTCTGCATCGGCACGGCGCCGCCGAAAACGGTGATCTTCGCACCGATGCCTTGCGTGTTGGGTGACCGCCCCTTCAAGCGGACCGCCAAGCGCGGCGCGCCGGTCTGGTTGCGCAGCACTTCGACCGGACCGTTGAGGTTGTTGACCACCACATCCAGGGCGCCGTCGTTGTCGAGATCGGCCATGACCATCGCGTTGCCGACGCCGGGCGTGGCAAACCCCCATTGCTCGCCGACTTCCTCGAAGGTCAGATCGCCGCGGTTGCGAAACGCGACCTTGGGCAGGCGGTAATGGGGAAACAGGGCGCGCAACTGCTGCCATTCCTCCTTCGTCATGGCCTTCTGGGATTTCATGACCTGGGCCTGGTTGATCACGTCGGCGTTCATCATCTGCAACTGGTGCCCGGTGGTGATCAACAGGTCCTCGTAGCCGTCCAGGTCAACGTCGAGAAAGTTCGGCGACCAGGTCCACTCGGAGGCCTGCACGCCGGCAAACTGGGAGATCTCGGCGAACGTGCTGTCGCCCCGGTTCACGAACAGCGTGTTATGCGAATACTGGGGGCGGTTCTCGATGGCGCCGATCGGCAGGTAGGTCGGCTGGATCTCGCCCAATTCCAGCATCCGCCGCTCGTGCTGCCGGCTCAGCATGTCGGAGACGAAGAAATCCGGATGACCGTCGCGGTTGAGGTCGGCGAAATCCACGCCCATCGAGAACAGACTGGTCTGGCGCATCGCCAGCCGCGGCAACGCCCGGAAATGGCCGTGCCCGTCATTGATCCAGATGCGGTCCGGCGACTCGAAATCGTTGCAGACGTAAATATCCGGCGCCCCATCGTCGTTGATGTCCCGGAATGTCGCGGTCAATCCCCAATCATAAGGCGGCGCCGCCAGCGGCCGGCCATCCTCGTCAAGAAATGCGCCGCCGGTGAACGGCACCACCGTGAAATGACCGTGGCCGTCATTCAAATAAAGCACATCGGGCTCGCCATTCTCGACGATGCGATGGTCGGCGGTGGCCGTGAACCGTCCGACCAGGTCCGGTTCGGTCGTGGGCCGGCCGCCGACCGCTTTGACCACGATGTTGGTGCCGTCGTTGCCCAGGGTATAGACGGCCTGGCTCATGTCCCGGTAGGTGGTTCGCCGGTAATTGGCCACGTAGAGGTCGAGCGTGCCGTTGCCATCCACGTCTGCCAGCGCCGCGGTCATGCCGGCGCGCAGGTAGTTCAACGGCGCGCCGGGAAAGGCGTCCGTGAAATGACCCTTGCCATCGTTGAGAAAAACGAACGTGCCGTTCCCCAGCGTGTTCACGATCAGGTCAAGATGCCCGTCACCGTCGAGGTCGGCGAACACGGCGCCCGTGGCGGAGAGGTTGGTGAGACCGACGCCGGCCTGCGCGGTGATGTCCTCGAACCGCCAGCCGCCCAGGTTGCGGTAGAGCGCGCACGGCCGCTCGATGCCGCAAATGAACAAATCACACAGACCGTCCCCGTCCACATCCCCGGCGGCGAGGCCGGAGCCGTTGAGGTAAATCTGGTTGGTGAGGTAGCGGGACGCGGACAGCGTGTTGGTGAAGGTGATGCCGGTCAGCGTCGCCGGCACCGGAATGAAGCCGGTGCGACCGGGTTGGGCCGGTGTGAGTTTGGCGCGGCGAAAGCCATTGCCCGCCTCCCATTCCAGGGCGTGCAGGCCGGGAACGACCATCAACGACGCCAGCAGCAGCCAGGCCAGCCCGCGCGGCCAGCCGGGCGCGACCGCGCGCCGGGCGCGCGGAGCGCGGGCAGGCGCAGGTGGCGGCGGAGCGTTCATGGGCAACCGGTTGATCAGCCGGCCAAGTTGGCCAGACGCCATCCGCCGCTGTCAAACTGTTTGCTGCCGCCCCGACAACTGTTTGCTGCCGCCGCAGTCACCCCACAATCAACCGGGACGTGCTGCGTCGCGTCCCCATCTTCTCTGAAAGGAAAGGGGTCGCCCATAGTATCGTGCTTTTATACGCCTGAGTTTTTGGTTTTGGCATGTTGCCAGCGACCGGGCTGCGTTCGCGGACAGGTCAGACCAGCTCAGAGGATTCCATTTCAGCGCCCGTGCCCGTGCCGAACGGCGGCGATCCGCGAGGCACCCGGGGAGTTGGCGCACTACGAGAACGCTGTAGGCGTTCCAGATTCCAGCCTGGGGTTGAGGAGCAACGCGACGATACCCCAGGCTGGACGATCCCCTTTGTCATGCACCCTGAAAGGTGTGCCAGAGCGGTCCGCCTATCGGGCGATGTGCGTTGCTTGCGTCGCTTTCAGGGTGCGAATGCTCTAGGGTCCGTGGTCCAGGGGTATCGCTGGGCTCGACACACGGCTGGATTCTCGCGTCCCTTCAGAATGCTTCTCGCGGCCCGGCGGTCCGCGAGCCACCACGCGTCGAAGCTGGTACGGACGCGCTACGCGTGTCCCCATTCCGGGCAGCGGAACCCCGCTCGCCCTATCGGGTGGAGGCTGGCGCGCCCCCTGCCGGCGGACGGACGAAGGAAGCGCGGGGGCGCGGGGTTCGATCTGGACGTTGCCAGGAGCCGCCGCAAGCTCCCGGGCCTCTCATAAGTGTCAAAAGTGAGGACTGACACTTGCACGGTTTATCGCTGACGGTAGCTGGTGTGCGTCTTGTTCATGGACAACCGCTTCAATCCCCCCGCTGTAACTCCCGGTCAAGAGTTCGTTGGCGTCGTTGTAGGCCAAGGCGAAGCGGACAAGGCTGAAGATTTCATCGCAGCAAGCCCGATCGAAGTAGCCCATGATTGTCGATTATAAGAACCGACCCCTTCACGACCCCTTCACGTCCAGTTCCGCCACCATCCGGCACAGTCTTGTCGTTCTGAATCGAGATAAGTTCATAGCCGCCATATTCGACGAGAATCCAACACCGGCTTTATAAGGGCAAAGCTGCTCTTGACCTCAGCGAGGTTAATAGCGCCACTCGAATATCGTTCCCAAAGGTCTTGAACCACCGGATTGGCCTTCTTGACATCCAAAACGCCTGTCCCAATTCGCATTCGCGCCTCGAAAAACTGGTACACTTCCTCCAGCAAGGCCGTTCGGGCGTTCCATGTTGCGGGATCATCAACCACATCCAGAACCAGTAATTGGGAGTGGCAGAAATCCGATAAATCTGTGTAGTAACGTCGCAAGGACCGAACGTCCCACTCTGCTACTTGGGGAAGTCCTGGATAAAACGACGCAAGTGCATTAGAGAATTTACATCGCAACGAGTACTTTGGTGATACCTCATCCAAAGCTCTAAAAAGCGCATCTTTCTTGCGATACTCGACAAGTGTCTTATGGTCGAGTTTGCAATCTTTACCAACTGCAATAATGGTAAACACTAACTGTTCGATTGCCAACCTCAGTTCAAGCGCGGCGTAGATCAAGAGCGAACAACGTTGGCGCTTCTTGCCTTCCGAAAGCAATGTTGCGGCTTGCACAACACTCCAGCCAGCTTCTTGATCGCGTTTTGTATAAATGTCTTTGAAAACTCGCATCAAAGCGCTCCTTTGAAGGCGCAGTCAGGAATGTAAACGGGGCCGTTCTTGATAATGGACACTTCTCGCCCGACCCTCTCCGGCGAGACAACCGGTGGTTGAGATGACCGCATGTTGCCACGGCGAGGCACGCCGCGATTTACTCCACCGTTACCGTCGTCTCCGCACGCAAGCCTGCCGCCAGGGCAACATTGACCGGATGCCCGTTGCGCCTGGTTCTGAGCTCCGCTTCGTGTCACCTTCGCCGCTGCAATTCGTCCGCGATGAGCTGTTGCGCGCGCGCCACCTTCGGCGCGCTCTCTTTTTTGCGTCGCCATGCCGGATTCATGACAGAAACCCGGCGCGGTTGAAAGCCGCTTCTGTAATGAAGGGGTCCGTAGTATCGTGCTTTTTGCGACTGAGCGCTTGATTTTGGCAGGTTGCCATCGGCCGGCGGTGTTCACGGACAGGCCACGCCAGCCCGGAGGGGCTCATTTTAGCGGCCTGTGTCCCGTGCTGAACGGCGGCGCCCGGCCTGCCAAGCGCAGCAACCGGCCTCTCGCGGTCAGTGCCCACTGCCACTCGTCGCCTGAAATCCATTGCGCCTTCTGTACCTTCTTGTGGCCGGTCGATCCTGGATTCGGACCCCAACGTCCCTTGGCGACACGCCGGATTGCTAGATGACGGAACGACTGCTCCGCGCTCCCCGCTCCCCGCTCACGCCGCGGCGGCCTTGTCTTTCGGTTGACACGGCGGGAGAGCCACGGTATTTATCAAACGTTCGTTCAAAACCAACGTGCGCGCCATGACGACCAGCCCGGAACCGGACCGGAAAACCGCCATCCTCGATGCGGCGGAGACGGCCTTCGCCGACGCCGGGTTCGAGGGGGCTTCGCTCCGGCGGATTGTCCGGGAGGCCGGCGTCAATCTCGCCACCGTCTATTACTATTTCGAGTCCAAGGAGGGACTGATGCTGGCGGTGATGGACCGGCGGTTTCGCCCCCTGCGCGAGGAGCAACTGTCCGGCTTGGATGCCCTGGAGCAGGCTGCGGCCGGCCAGCCCCTGGCCGTGGAGGCGATCCTGGAAACGCTCTTAATGCCCACGCTCCGTCTGGTGGGGACCGGCTCCGTCCGGCAGGAGGCGGTCAAACGGCTGATCGGCCGGGTCGTGACCGAGCCGAATCCGCAGATCCAGCAACTGCTGGTCCGCCCCCACAGCGTCATGCGAACCGCCTACCTCCAAGCCCTGCAACTCTCCCTGCCGGACCTGCCCATGCCCGACCTGGTCTGGCGGATGGAATTCATCTGGGGCGCCCTGGGATTCATCCTGTGCAACCCCGCCAAGATCGAAATGGTGACGGCCGGCGTCTGCAACCCGGCCGACACGGAAACCGTGTTCCAACAAATGATCCGTTTCTTCGGAGCCGGGCTCAAGGCCGCGCCGGTTTCCCGCCAGCGGCTGGCGGCGCGCCGGACCGCCACCGCCCGCAAGACGGGGCGCGCTTGATCATTTGACCTGATTCTGAACTGTTCGTCATCGTTTACCTGCCAACGCCTGCCGCGTTCCTTTAGCAAACTCCCATGAACCCCAAGTCTGCCTCGCCGATGAAACTGCCCCGCCCACTGGATCTCATCCTCCTTGCCGCCGTCCTGGCGGCGACCTCGTGCAGCCGCCCCAAACCGCCGGCCCCGCCGCCCCCGAAGGTCACCGTCGCCCCACCGCGGATGATGACCGTCACGAACTGGGATGGGTATCCCGGCCACCTGGAAGCCATCGAGTCGGTGGAACTCCGGGCGCGGGTTTCGGGCTACCTGGAGTCCATCCATTTTGTGGACGGCGCGGAGGTGAAGACGGGCGACCTGCTGTTCGTGATTGACCCGAAGCCGTATCAGGCTGACCTCGATCGCGCCCAGGCGCAACGGCGTCAGGCCGCGACGCACCTCGAACTGACGCAGAACGACCTCAAGCGCGCCGAGGAGTTGCGCGGCACCAAGGCCATTTCGGACGAGGAACTCGACAGCCGCAGCAACGCCGCCCGCGAAGCCGAGGCCGCGCTCGCCGCGGCGCAGGCCGCCGAAGCGGCCGTGAAACTGAACCTGGACTACACGCGCATCACGGCGCCCATCGGCGGCAAGATCGGACGGCGTCTCGTCACCCTTGGCAACCTGGTGCAGGGCGGCAGCAGCCCGACGGTCCTGGCCACCCTCGTTTCCCAGGACCCGATCTACTGTTACTTCGACGTCGAGGAGGCGACGCTGGCCCGCTACCGCGCTTATCAGGCCGCCGCGGGCGCGGGCGATCGCCCGGGAGCCGTTCGGTGCGAAGTCGCGCTGGCCAACGAGAACGGCTTCCCGCATCCGGGCCGGCTGGACTTCTTCGACAACCAGGTGAACCCGCAGACCGCCACAATCCGCCTCCGCGCCGTGTTCGACAACGCCGACCGCACCCTGGTGCCAGGCATGTTCGCCAACCTCCGCGTGATGGCCGGACCGCCACAGGAAACAATGCTGATCCCGGCCGTCGCCATCGGCTCGGACCAGGGTTACAAGTACGTTTACCTCGTCACCCGGGACAACCTGATCGAGAACCGGCCCATCACCGCCGGCGGGGCCTATGGCGACTGGCGCGCCGTGCTCAAGGGGTTGTCCGTGGAGGACCGGGTCGTGGTCAACGGGCTGATGACAGTGATGATGTTGCGCCCCGGCGCCAAGGTGGAGGCGCAAACCGTTCCGGCTGTCCCGGCGCCCGAGCCGGCCGGCGAAGCCACCGCCCGGCCACCCGTCGGACACTAGGAGAAAATCACTCCTGCCTCATCGGGCCCAACTATGAAATTCTCCCACTTCTTCATCCGGCGGCCGGTCTTTGCCGCCGTGCTTTCGATTTTCATCGTGGTGCTGGGGCTGGTGGCGCTGTTCACGCTGCCGGTCGCCCAGTATCCCGAGATCACGCCGCCCACCATTTTCGTCCAGGCCACCTTTCCCGGCGCCAGCGCCGAAACCGTCGCCGACACCGTGGCCATGCCGCTGGAGGAGCAGATCAACGGCGTGGAAAACATGCTCTACATGTCGGCGCAGTGCAGCAGCGACGGGTCCATGCGGCTTTCGGTCACCTTCAAGGTCGGCACGGATCCGAACACCGCGCAGGTGCTCGTGCAAAACCGCGTGGATTCGGCCATGCCCCGGCTGCCGGAGGAGGTGCGCACCCTCGGCGTCACCACGCGCAAGCGGTCGCCGACCATTGCGATGATCGTCAGCCTGATCTCGCCCAGTGGCAAATACGATCCGATCTATCTGAGCAACTACGCCTACCTCCACGTACGCGACGTGCTGGCCCGGCTGCCGGGCGTGGGCGACTCGGTGATCTTCGGCGCACGCGACTACTCCATGCGGATTTGGCTCGATCCGAACCGAGTTTCCACGCGCAACCTCACCGCCAGCGACGTCGTCGCCGCCATCCGCCGGCAAAACGTCGAGGTCGCGGCCGGTTTGTTCGGCCAGGCGCCCCAACCACCCGGCAACCTCTTCCAGCTCGCCGTCCGCACCAAGGGCCGGCTGAACACGCCTGAGGAATTCGGCGACATCGTGCTCAAAGCCGACGCCGACGGCCAGATGACGCGGTTGCGCGACGTGGCGCGGGTTGAGCTGGGGGCGAACGACTACAGCATTGACGGCAAGCTGGATGGCCTGTCCGCCGGCGCCATCGCCTTGTTCCAACAGCCCGGCTCGAACGCCATCCAGACGGCCAATGCCATCGAGGCGGCGATGAAACAGTTGAAGAAGGATTTCCCGGATGGCCTGGACTACCGCATCGCCTTCGACACCTCGGCCTTCATTCGCGAGTCCATCCGCGCGGTGCTCCACACGTTGGTCGAGGCGATGCTGCTCGTGGTCTTCGTCGTCGTGCTGTTCCTCCAGAACTGGCGCGCCTCGCTCATCCCGCTCGTCGCCGTGCCGGTGTCGCTGATCGGCACGTTCGCCGCCATGTCGGCCTTCGGGTTCTCGTTGAACAACCTCACCCTCTTCGGCCTGGTGCTGGCCATTGGCATCGTGGTGGATGACGCCATCGTCGTCGTGGAAAACGTCGAGCGGCACATCGCAGAAGGCATGGCGCCCGCGGACGCCTCGCGGAAGGCGATGGACGAGGTCAGTGGCGCCGTGATCGCAATCGCGCTGGTGCTCAGCGCGGTGTTCGTCCCGACGGCCTTCATCGCCGGCATCACCGGGAAGTTTTACCAGCAGTTCGCGCTGACCATCGCCATTTCGACCCTCATCTCGGCGTTCAACTCGCTGACCCTCAGCCCGGCGCTCTGCGCGTTGCTGCTCGAGCCGCATCATGCGCCCAAGGACCGCATCGGCCGCATCATTCACGGCTCGGTGGGCTGGCTGTTCGCCGGTTTCAACCGCGCGTTCGAGTCGGGCCGCCTGGGCTACGTCGCCGGGTTGCGCCGGGTGTTGCGTCACTGCGGCGTCGGCCTGGTCCTGTACGCCGGCCTGCTGGCGCTGACCTGGTTTGGCTTCGCGAAGGTGCCCACCGGGTTTATTCCGACGCAGGACAAGGGCGCGATCTTCTGCTACATGCAACTGCCGGACGGCGCCTCGCTCCAGCGGACGGAAGCCGTAAGCCGCCGGGTTTACCAGCTCATCAAGGAAACGCCCGGCATCGAGGCGGTTTCCGAATTTGCCGGTCTCTCGTTGGTTTCGCTGGGCAACAGCGCCAATGCGTCCAGCATGTTCGTCCGACTGAAGCCCTTTGACGAGCGCGCCAAGACGGGTCTCATCGCGGACGTGATCGTCGCCCAACTGAACGCCAAGCTCGCGGCCGCGAACATCCAAGACGCCGTCATCCGCTTCTTCGGCGCGCCGGCGGTGGATGGCCTGGGCATCGTCGGTGGTTTCAAACTCCAGGTGGAGGACCGCGGGAACAACGGCTTCACCGCCTTGCAGACGGCCACCTCCGACCTGGCGGCCGCCGCCAGCCGGGACCCGCAACACCGGATCGCCGGCGCGCTCTCCACCTTCCGCGCCGGCGTGCCGCAGGTGTTTTTGGACGTGGACCGTGCCAAGGCGGAATCGCTCGGCGTGCGGCTGAGCGACGTTTGGGACACGTTGTCGGTCTATCTCGGCTCGCTGTATGTGAACGATTTCACGATCTACGGCCGGCCCTACCACGTCGTGGCGCAAGCCGATGCCCCGTTCCGCACGAAGGCGGACGACGTCAAGAACCTCAAGGTCCGCAATGACCGGGGCGACATGGTTCCGCTGGGGACCCTGGTCCAGGTGCGTGACATCAACGCCCCGGTGCTGGTGGGTCACTACAACATGTTCCCGACGGCGGAAATCACCGGCGCAACCCCGCCCGGCATCAGCACCGGCGAAGCGATCCGGGCCATGGACGACCTGGCGCAGCAAGTCCTGCCGCGCGGCATAACGATCGAGTGGACCGATCTGAACCTGCTGCAAATCCTCGCCGGCAACACCGCGATGTACATCTTCCCGTTATGCGTGCTGATGATGTTCCTGGTGCTCGCGGCGCAATACGAAAGCTGGTCGCTCCCGCTGGCCATCATCCTCATCGTGCCGCTCTGCCTGCTTTTTGCCATCGGTGGCGTCTGGCTGCGCCGCATCGATAACAACCTCTTCACCCAGATCGGGCTGGTGGTGCTCATGGGTCTGGCCTGCAAAAACGCCATCCTCATCGTCGAGTTTGCCCGGCAACTGCAGGATGCCGGCAAGGACCGCGTCGAGGCAGCCATCGAGGCCTCGCGCCTGCGGCTGCGGCCGATCTTGATGACATCGTTCGCGCTGACCTTCGGCGTGATCCCGTTGATGCTCTCGCACGGCGCCGGCGCGGAAATGCGCGTTGCCATTGGCACCGCGGTCTTCTTCGGCATGTTGGGCGTCACCTTGTTCGGCATTTTCTTCACGCCGGTCTTCTACGTCGTCATCCGCCGCGTGGTGGAACGGCGGAAGCAGTCCGCGGGCGCGAAGCTCCCCGGTGGCAAAATCGCCGGCGCCGTGACCTCCCTGGGTTTGCTCGCGGCCACGTCGGCGCTGCTGCTGGGCGGCTGCGCGGCCGGGCCAAACTATCACGCGCCGCGGACCGAGGTGAGCGCCGCCTTCGCCGGTGGCAGTCCGACCAACTTTGCCGCGGCGCCCATCGCCATCACCTGGTGGCGTGGCTTCAACGACGCCACCCTGGATCGTTTGGTGGACCGGGCCGTGGCAACGAACCACGACCTCCGCATCGCCACCGCCCGGGTCCGGGAGGCGCGGGCGCTGCGCACCCAGGCGGCGTTCGGCCTGGCGCCGACCGTCACGGCCGATGCCGGCTACAACAAATCGCTCACGAGCAAGGACTCCGAGCCGTTCCCGCTCACGCGCCAGCAGCGCGAGTTGCAGCTCTACAACGCCGGCTTCGACGCCACGTGGGAGCTGGACCTCTTTGGCCACGTTCGCCGGGCGGTCGAGGCCAGCACGGCCGAGGTGGCCGCGACCGAGGCCGCGCGCCAGGACGTGCTCGTCAGCCTCATCGCCGAGGTGGCGCGCAATTATTTCGAGTTGCGCGGCCGGCAAAACGAGCTGGAGATCGCCTGGCGCAACGCGACGAACCAGCAGGACACCCTTGACATCACGCTGGCAAAACTCAAGGCCGGCCGCGCCACCGAACTCGACGGCGCCCGCGCCCGTTCCCAACTGAATGCCACGCTGGCGCTCATCCCGCCGCTGGAGGCTGGCATCAAGCAAACCATCTACCGCCTCGGCGTTCTCACCGGCGGGCAACCGGCGGCGCTGGAGCCGGAACTCGCCTTGCCCGCACCCATGCCCGCGCTGCCAGCGCTTGTCAACCTCGGCCGCCCGGCGGAACTGCTCCGTCGCCGGCCGGACATCCGCGCCGCCGAGCGCTCGCTCGCCGCCGCAACGGCGCGCATCGGCGTGCAAACGGCCGACCTGTTCCCGCGGGTCACGTTTCAGGGCAACCTCGGCCTGTCCGCCAATGAGATCTCCGGGCTGTTCAAGTCGGGCGCCGACACCTACTCCTTCGGCCCGCAGATCACTTGGGCCGCCCTCGACCTGGGCCGGGTGCGCGCGCGGATGAAGGCGGCCCACGCGGAGGCCGACGCGCAGCTTGCGGCCTACGAAAAAACGGTGCTCACTGCGCTGGAGGAAACCGAGGACGCGCTGGTTGAATTCGACCGGGCGCAGGCCCGGCGTGACTACCTGATCACCTCAGCCCAAGCCGCCGGGGAAGCCGTGGCGCTCGCGAACCGGCGTTACCGGAGCGGCATTGACGAGTTCCTCACGGTGCTGGACACGCAGCGGACGCAGTTGTCAATCCAGGACCAGCTTGCCCAGAGCGAAACCCACACCGCGACCGCCCTGGTGGCGGTTTACAAGTCCCTGGGCGGGGGCTGGGAAATCGAAGCGCCCACGATCACGGTGACATCCGCCAGCCAAGCGGCGCGTCCCTGAGCCGACCGGTCGCGCCGTGGCTACCAGGCCACCGGCACCGTAAGCCGCTTGCCGAAGCGGTTCACGTAATGAAGCTGCCGGTGCGTACGGCCATACTCATGCACCAGGCGCGTGATCTTCACGTCGAAACAACAGTATTCGGCGATCTCCGCCAGCTTCCCTTCGCGGAACCACCGGATCGCCTGCAAGCCCTCGCTGGTCTTTTGCACGCCAAGGGTGGCGGCGGCGATGGCGTCCAGCGAGAGCCGGTGCGTCAGCGTATTCTGCAATGCCACCAGCATGTCCAGCGTCCGCACCTGCTGAGGGTCGAAAAACGGGTTGTGACCGGTGAGCACTTCGTAATCGAAACGCAGGCTGTTGAACCCCACCACCAGGTCGGCGCGGCGGAGTTCCTCGATCAACTCGTTGATCCGCGCCTCCTCATAGACTTCATAAGTGCCGCGCGCGGTGCTGAACGTGACGCCGACACTCATCCGCATGTCGCGGATGTGGTCCCAGCCGCCCACGTCGTCGGCGGATTTCTGGGTTTCCAGGTCGAAATAGACGATGTTCTTCATCGGCGACGTTGCCACGGTGCCAGCCGTTCGCCGGCCCAGATGGCCTCCACCGCCTGGCGCGCCCGCACCAAGGCCACCCGGCCGCCATCCACCAGCACCTCGGCCGGCAAGGGCCGGCTGTTGTAATTCGAACCCATCACCGAACCATAGGCCCCGGCACTCAGCAGGGCCAGCAGCTCGCCCTCGCCCACGCGCGGCAGCGGCCGCTCCCGGGCGAAGAAGTCGCCGGATTCGCAGATTGGCCCGACCACATCCGAGACCACCAGCGCACCCCGCTTGCGCCGGACCGGCACGATCTCGTGATAGGCGTCGTAGAAGGCCGGCCGGATCAGGTCGTTCATGGCGGCGTCCACGATGACAAAGTGCTTGTGGCCGGTGCGCTTCACATACTCCACCCGCGTCAGCAGGATCCCGGCGTTGCCCACCAGGAACCGGCCGGGTTCGGCCAGGATCTTCAGGCCCAGCGGCTGCAAGAGGGGAACCAGTGCGGCGGCGTAGGCTGCCGGGGTGAGAATGCCTTGGGCGGCGGGGGACCGCCACCAACGCGCGGAGCCGCTCGCCAGCGCCGGCTCATAAACAATCCCCAGGCCGCCGCCGATGCTGAAGAACTCAATGCCGTGCCGCTCCGCCAGTCGCCGTGCCAGCGGGGCCACGCGTTCCACCGCCTCGCGGAATGGCTTCACCGCCGTCAACTGCGAGCCGATGTGCATCTGGATGCCACGCAACTGGAGGTGACCCAGGCGCGCGGCGCGGGCATAGACGCCCTCCACCTCCTCGAAGGCGAGGCCGAACTTGTTCTCATACGTGCCCGTCGTGATCTTGTGATGGGTGTCCGCATCCACATTGGGATTCACGCGCACCGCCACGGGCGCCCGTCGCTTCCGCCGCGCCGCCACGCGGTTGATCCGGACCAGCTCGGGCTCGCTCTCCACGTTGAAGCAGTAAATGCCCGATTCGAGCGCGAACTCGATCTCGGCCTCGGTCTTGCCGACCCCGGCGAAGACGCACCGGGTGGGATCACCGCCGGCCGCCATGACGCGACGCAGTTCGCCGCCGCTGACGAGATCGAAGCCGGCGCCGAGCCCGGCGAACGTGCGGAGCACGGCAAGGTTCGAATTCGCCTTGAGCGCGTAACAGACCCGGTGGTCCAGCGGCGCCAGCGCGGCCGCCAGCTTCTGGAAATGATCGGCGAGCGTCGTCTGGGAATAGACATAGAGCGGCGTGCCGAACCGCGCCGCCAGCGACTCGAGGGCGAGTTGCCCGCAGTGCAGCCGCCCCCGCACATAACGGAAATCGTGCATGACGCCGGGTTATGCCAAAACTCCGGCCGGCTTGTCACGGAAACAACTCCGCCCGCGTTCCACGCCCGCGTTCCACGCTTGCACCCCTGCCGGGCGCTGCCTAGTTTCCGCGGCGGTGCAAGACTTGCTCGCCAGCATCCCCGCCGACGCTGCCAAGCGCCTGGCCCTGCCGCCCGGGACCCAGCCGTCCCAGGAGGTCGCGCGCTACCGCAAGTTCCTGCGGTTCGAAACCCAGCGCCTGCGCATGCTCCACCGCAGCGGCGGTGGCGGACGCGTCATCTGCCGTGCCTGCGCCGCTGTGGTGGACGCCGTGCTCTGCCACGCGGTCGCGGGCCTCCAACCCGCCACCCCCGAACCGGCGGGCCGCCGGACCTGCGCGCTGGTGGCCATCGGCGGGTATGGCCGCGGCGAATTGAACCCCTGCAGCGACATTGACGTCATGCTCCTGCTCGGCGGCGAAAAGCGGGCGCGCAAGGAATTGCCCGCCACCCTCGATCTGTTCACCGGCGGGTTCATTTTCGACATCGGCCTCAAGGTGGGGCACTCGGTGCGGACGGTGGAGGATTGCGTGGAGGTGGCCAACCAGGACATGCAATCCAAGACGTCGCTGATCGAGGCGCGCCTGATCTGCGGCGACGCGGAGCTGTTTGCGGCGATGCAGCAGGCGGTGGTGGCCCGTTGTGTGCGCCGGCACGAGGACGAATACATCGAGGCGCGGGTGGCCGACCAGGCCGCGCGCCGGGCGAAGCACGGCAATTCCCCCGCCATGCAGGAGCCCAACATCAAGAACGGCTGCGGCGGCCTGCGCGATTTCCAAAACCTGCTCTGGATGGCGTTCTTCAAGTACCGGAGCCGGACGCTGGCGGATTTGCGGAAGGAGGACCTCATCACCGAGGAGGAGGCGACCCAGCTCGAGGCCGGCTATGATTTTCTCCTCCGGGTGCGGAATGAACTGCATTACCTCGCCGAACGCGCCGTGGACGCGCTCACCCGCAACTACCAGCCCGCGGTGGCGTACCATCTGGGCTACACCGACCGTTCGCTGGCGGTGCGGCAGGAGAAGTTCATGCGCGATTACTACACCCACTCGCGCCGGATTTACCTGATCACCCGGACCCTGGAGCAACGGCTGGCCTTGCTGCCGCAACCGCGCCGCCTGCCCTCGCTCCGCCAGTTCCTGCGCCAGCGCCGCCACAACGCCGCCTACGCCGTGGATGGCTTCAAGTTCGTGGACGGCCAGGTCCACGCCGACGCCGAGCGCGTCTTCCGCGAAGATCCGCGCCGCCTGATGCGGGTCTTCCGCTATGCCCAGCAGCGCCGCCTCACGCTCAGCCCGGACATCGTCCAGCGCATCCGCAACCAACTGCACCTGGTGGACGCGGCCTTCCGGCGCGACCCGCGCGTCCGCGAAACCTTCCTCGAGATTCTCAACCAGCGCGGTGAAGTGGCGTCCGCGCTGCGCGCCATGCATGAAGTCGGCCTGCTCGGCCGCTACCTGCCGCCCTTCGAGAAACTCACCAACCGTGTCCAGCACGAGTTCTTCCATCAGTACGCCGTGGACGAACACGTGCTCGTCTGCCTCGAGAAACTCGACCAGGTCCGCGGTGCGACCGAACGGCCCTTCGTCGCTTATGCGCCGCTGTTCCAGGCCCTCGAGCGCCCGTTCATTCTCTACCTCGCCGTGCTGCTGCACGACACCGGCAAGGCCAGCGGCGGCCGGGACCATTCCGCCGACGGCGGGCGCATCGCGCTCAGCGTGGCCCGGCGCCTGGCCCTCGACCCCGCCGCCACCCACACGCTGCATTTTCTGGTCTGCCAGCACTTGACCATGGTCCAGGTTTCGCAGCGTCGCAATCTGGATGATCCCGGCGAAATCCGCCGCTTCGCGGGCATCGTTCAAAACCTCGAAAACCTGAACCTCCTGACGGTGCTGACGTTCGCCGACTCGATGGGCACGAGTGACCAGCTCTGGACCGGCCACAAGGATGCGCTGCTGTGGCTCCTGCACCACCGAACGCATGAGTTCCTCGCCGGCCGCGGCCGCCCCTCGGAGGAGGACGCCCGCCAGCGTGAAGCCCTGGCCGCTGAGGTCCGGCAGGCGGCCCTGGCGGTCATCGGCGAGGATGAGCTGCCGGCCCATTTCGCGACCCTGCCCGCCCGATACTTCCAGTTGCGCACCGGCCGCGAAATCCTGGCCGACCTCAACCTCGCGCACGCCTTTCTCCTCCGCCTCCACGCCGATCACGAGTCGCCCCTGGAGCCGGTTACCGAATGGGTCCACGATCAGGACCGCGGGTACTCGCGGCTGAGCCTCTGCACCTGGGATCGCCGGGGGTTGTTCGGCAAAATCGCCGGCGCCCTCACCGCCGCCCGGCTGAACATCCTCAGCGCCGAGGTCTTCACCCGCACGGACGACATCGTACTGGACACCTTCCTGGTGACGGATGCCGCCACGGGCTCGCCGGCGAACGAACGGCAGCAGCAGCTTTTCAGCAAGCGCGTGGCCGAGGGGCTCCGCGACGAAGAGGCGCTGGCCCGCGCCGTCTTCCAAGAGAAATCGGCCCCCCTGCCGCCGCTGCCGGGTGCCGAGCGACTGCCCACCGAGGTGCGATTCGACAACACCGCCTCCGAGCTGGGCACCGTGCTCGAGATCGAAACCGAGGATCGCGTGGGCCTCCTGTTTGCCATCTCGCGGACGCTGGCCGAACTGGGCGTGGACATCACCGTGGCGAAAATCTGCACCGAGAAGGGCGCCGCCATCGACACCTTCTACGTGCGGGAGCTGCCGCCCGCGAAAATCGAATCGGCCGCCCGCCAAAGACAAATCGCGACGCGGTTGAAAACCGCCATCCGGAGCCTGGGTTGACACCCGGGCCGGCCGGCCGATTCTCGCTGCAATGCCCGGACAACCGGCTAGGCTGTGACCGCTGGCTTACGGCGCTGACGTTCTATGGACAAGCTGCTGCTCATTGATGACGAGGCGGACATGCAATACTCGTTCCGCCGCATCTTCGGCTCGCCGGAGATGCAGGTGATCGCCGCCTCCAGCGGCGAGGAGGGCTTGCGCCTCATCGCGCGCAACAAGCCCGACCTCGTCATTAGCGACATCCGCATGGCCGGCATGGACGGCCTGGAAACGCTCCGCCGCATCCGCCAGCTCGACCCCAAGCTGCCGGTGATCCTGATGACGGCGCACGGCACCACGCAGAAAGCGATCGAAGCCATGAAGCTGGGGGCGTACGACTACCTGTTGAAGCCCTTCGAGGTGCCCAAGCTCAAGCAACTCGTCAGCACCGCGCTGCAGGCCGCCCGGGACATGCGGCGGGTCGTTTCCTATGAGCCGCTGTTGCAGTCCGAGGACTACGAACTCGGCATCGTCGGCCGCAGCGAACCGATGCAGGCCGTGTTCAAGCTCATCGGCCAGCTTGCCGCCTCCGACGTCACGGCCCTGGTCACTGGCGAAAGCGGCACCGGCAAGGAACTCGTCGCCCGCGCCATCTATCATCACAGCCCGCGCAGCCAGCAGCCGTTCATCGCCATCAACTGCGCGGCCATCCCGGAGAATCTGCTCGAGAGCGAGCTGTTCGGCCACGAGAAGGGCGCCTTCACCGGCGCCACGGTCCAGCGCATCGGCAAGTTCGAGCAGTGTCACCGCGGCACCATTTTTCTCGACGAAATCGGCGACATGGCGCTCGCCACACAAACGAAGATCCTCCGCGTGCTCCAGTCGGGAACCTTCGAACGCGTCGGCGGCAACGAGACGATCAAGGTGGATGTCCGCGTCATCGCCGCCACCAACCAGCCGCTCGAAAAGGCGGTTGCCGACCGCACCTTCCGCGAGGATCTCTTCTACCGCCTGAATGTGGTCCGCATCCACCTGCCGCCTCTGCGCGAACGCTCGACCGACATTCCGCTGCTGGTGAATTATTTCCTGAAGAAGATGGGCGCGGCGCAACGGCAGCCGCCCAAGTCCATCTCGTCCGACGCCCTGGTCCTGCTGGAGGCCTTCCGCTGGCCCGGCAACGTCCGCGAACTCGAAAACGCCATCCATCGCGCCACCGTGATGGCCAAGGGCGAGGCCATCCTGCCGGCCGATCTGCCCCCGGAAGTCCAGGGCCGGCGCCCCGCCCCCGCAACACCCTCGCCGCCCACCCCCGGCCCCGTCGGCGGCACGCCCGCCCCACCGGCCGACGGACCGTCGGGCGATGTCTCCGCGCTGGCCGCCCAACTCTTCCAGTGGGCCCGGCAGAATCCGAAACTTAAGATCCTCCCCGCAGTGGAACGGGAGTTGGTGGTCAATGCCCTGCAGGAGACGCGCGGCAACCAGGTCCAGGCGGCCCGACTGCTCGGCATCACCCGCGCCACGTTGCGCAAGCGCATGGACAAGTTCGGCATCAAGTCCGAACTCAAGGTGCAGTGACGCCGCGCGGGCGTTCAGCCAATCCAGCCCAGCGCCATCAGCGCACGGACGGCGCCGTAGGCGAACAGCCCGGCCGCCGGAATGGTGAAAATCCACGCCCACACCATCTGTTCAACCACGGTCCACTTGATGGCGCTGAACCGCTTCACTGCGCCCACCCCCATGATTGCCGCCGACACATTGTGCGTCGTGGACACCGGGATCCCCAGACTCGTCGCCGCCCAGATAACCACCGTGGACGTGGCGTTCGCGGCGAAACCATGAACGGGTTGCAGCCGGACCATCCGGTGGCCCAGCGTCTTGATGATCCGCCAGCCACCGACCGCCGTGCCCGAAGCCATCGTGAGCGCGCAAACCACCTTGATCCAAGTGGCGATTGCCAGCGGCTGCCCGGGGGGCGGCGTGGGGACATGGAGAAAGCCAAGCAGGCCGGGCAAATGGTCGAACGTTCCGGCCTGGCTCGCCGTGAGCAAGGCCAGCGCAATGATGCCCATCGTCTTCTGCGCGTCATTCGTGCCATGCATGAAGCCCATCGAGGCCGCGCTGAGGAGTTGCATCTTGCCGAACACCCGGTTGACGGTTTGAGGCCGCCAGTTGCGGAGCAAATAGTACAGCAGACTCATCGAAACAAAACCGAGAACCAATCCGCACGCGGGCGACGTGACCATCGGCACGATGACCTTCCACAGCACGCCCTTGCCCAGCCACCAGTGCCCGCCCGCCGGCACCGACCACACGATGACGTCCCAGCGGTTCTGCGCCGCCGCCAACGCGCCGCCGCACAGGCCCCCCACCAGCGCGTGCGACGAACTGGACGGCATTCCGAACCGCCAGGTGATCAGGTTCCAAACGATGGCGCCGAACAGCGCGCAAATCAGCACCTCCGACGTGATGACTTTGGTGTCCACCAGCCCCGCCGCGATCGTCTGCGCCACCGCGGTTCCCCACATCGCGCCCGCCAGGTTGGTGATGGCCGCCATCACGACCGCCTGCCGCGGCGTGAGCACCTTGGTCGAAACGACCGTGGCGATGGAGTTGGCCGTGTCGTGAAAGCCGTTGATGTACTCGAAAATCAACGCCACCACGATGACCGTGAGGATGAGCGTCATGGCCGGGAAAGCGGGTGGTTCAGGAGTTCTTCAGCACCACCTGGACG
>JBEKGJ010000011.1:0-96979 GCA_050012855.1 Verrucomicrobiota bacterium
CAACTGGAAGGCGGCTCGTCCCTCGCAGCTCCCGCAGGCGGCCTGAATCTGCTTCAGCGTCCAGCCAACCCTCCATCCTATCACGCCCGTCCCGCCGGAACAGGAGGACCCTGCTTTACCGCTTACGGTCGGACAGCCACGATGCCGGAAGAAACCGCGGCGGAAACGGCCGGCGTTTCGCGGAAGGGGATCGTCATCCCGGCCACGAGTCCGCCTTCCGGCGCCGGCGTCAGCGCGAAGGTCTGACCGTGACCGTAGAGATGTTCGAGTCGCGCCCGGGTGTTCGCCAGGCCGATGCCTTCCGACCAGGCCTGGTCCGTCGGCAACCCGCCGCCATTGTCGCGCACCTCGAGATGCAGCCGGCTGCCGTCGCGGCGGGCGCGGATCTCGACGAGGCCGGTTTTCCGGTGCGGTTCGATGCCGTGGCGGATGGCGTTTTCGACCAGCGGTTGGAGGATCAGATTTGGCACAAGCGCGTCCAGCGTGTCCGCGGGGATGTCCAGGCGCACGCCCAGTCGTTCGCCAAAGCGGGTTTGCTCAATTTCCAGGTAGCGCCGGAGGAACTCGAGTTCGTCGCGCAACCGGACTTCGTTGGCGTCCGTGTGTTCGAGCGCGAACCGGAGAAGTTCGCTCAGCCGGGCGAGGGTGCGGTCGGCCTTTTCCACGTCAATGTGCATCAGCGCGGAGATGGTGTGCAGGGCGTTGAAGAGGAAGTGCGGGTTGAGCTGCATTTGCAGGGCCATCAACCGGGCCTCGGCCAGCCGGCGTTCGAGCGCGGCGGCGCGGAGTTCGCGATCGCGGAACTTGCGGTAATAATCGAACGCGAGGCTGTCACTGACGATGATCCAGTAGATCAGGATGTTGAGGAAGGTGTTTTTCAGGAAGAGAATCTCCACCGTGCCCCAAAACGTGGTGGTCATTCCCAGCAACGGATTCTGGAGCTGGCCGACGGCGGCGCGGGCGAACACGTAGGCGATGCAGACGACGAGGCTGGCCGCGGTGTGGATCACCAGAAGTTTGGCCCAGTTCCGCCGGTGCAACGGAAAGCGCCGCGCAAACCAGATCACCGGCAGCGACAGCACCGCCCAGACATACCAATCTCCCAGCGTCAGGCTGACCGCTTGTCCCCACGTGACCGTCGAGTAGCCGAAGAGTGCGCTGGCCAGAAAGAACTGGCTGGCAAACGACAGGCCGATAACTGTCCAAAACCCGATGAACAGCGTCCACGGAATCCAGTTCTGTCGCAGCCAGCCAACGATTCTCATGTCGTCGCCTTTGGCTGGTTTGCCGTCGCCGGTTTCAGCAGCGACACGATCGCCGACGCGGCCCGCGCCGCCGCGCCGGGTTCGCCGAGTTGGGCCACCACGCCCGCCAGTTTGGCCCGCACCGCCCGCCGGCGCTCGGGTTGCTCGAGGAGGGCGAGCGCCGCTGCGGCCAGCTTTTGCGGGGTCGCGTCGCCCTGGATGAATTCCGGGAAAATCGGTTCGCTGGCAAGCAGGTTGGGCATCGCGAGGTATTGCACCGTCACCAGGCGCCGGGCGATCTGGTAAGTCAACGCGGAGGTCCGGTAAATGGCGATCGTGGGCACGCGGGCCAGGGCGCATTCGAGGGTGACGGTGCCGGTGCAGGCGAGCGCGAGTGTGGCGTTGGCGAGCACCGTCGTCAGTCCACCCACTTGAAGTTCGGCGCGGTTGCCGTCAGCGCCCAATCCCCGCGCCAGCGCGGCGAGCCGGTCGTCCGGCAGCACCATGACGAACCGCGCCGGATGCCGGGCGGCGATCCGCCGGGCGGCTTCGAGCATGACCGGCACGTGGCGCTTCAACTCGCCGACGCGGCTGCCCGGAAGCAACACCACCAGCGCCAGTTTGCCGGGCGAACTGGCCGGGGGGTCAGCCGAACCCGACACCGCCTGCGCATGCCGCTCGATGATCGGGTGGCCGACGAATTCGACACGAAAGTCCGGCCGGCGCCGGGCGTACCAGCTCTTCTCGAAGGGGAACAGGCAGAGCAGGAGGTCGAAATCGCGCGCCATGGCGTCGGCCCGGCGCGGTCGCGACGCCCAGACCTGCGGCGACACAAACTGCGCGAGTTTTGGGTTCCAATTGTGGAAGGCTCCCTGCTCGGTGCGCAACCGGTTCCGCACCGCGCGCGCAAAGCGGCGGTTAAACCCGGAAAAATCGACGCAAATAATGACGTCGGGCCGGCGCGCAAACGCGAGGTCCACCAGCCGGTTCATCAGCCGGTGAAATCTGACCAGGTTCGTGAGCACGTCGGTAAAACCAACAACCGCGTGGGCGGTGAGATCGAGTTCCATGCCCACGCCCGCTGCCGCCATGCGCGGTCCTCCCGCACCGAAGAACTGCGGAGCGAACTCGGCGGTCTGGATCGCCGGGGTGGCACGCAACGCCGCAACCAACTCGGCGGCGAGGAGGTCGCCGCTCGGCTCCCCGGCCATCAGCATGAACGCGGGTGTCTGCACGATCAACCGGCTCCACCCGGCAGCGGCGTCATCGCGCTGACGGCGTTGATCTGCCGCGTGATTTCGAAGGCCACATCGAGTGCGCGCCGGGCGGCCTCGCCGCTGACCACCGGTGCGTGGTGTTCCCGGACGCACTCGACGAAGCTCTGCAACTCGAGCTTGAGCGGCTCGGCTTTCTCGATCGGCACCGGTTCCCGCACGATCCGCCGGCCGGCAAACTCGCTCACGATCGCGGCGTCCCTGCCGACGCCGAACTTCGCCGTCAGCACCTTTTTCAGCAGGGAACTCTCCGGTTCTCCGTCGCGGGCAAGCCGGTAGATGAAACCCTCCTGCGCGCGGTAATCCAGCGAGATGTAGGCCGGCGCGGCACCGCCGCTGAAGACGCGGATTTTGCGCATCCGCTCCGGGCTTACGCGGCTGGCGGTGAGATTGGCCACGCAGCCGTTGGCAAAGCGCAGCCGCGCGTTGGCAATGTCCTCGCTCGCGCTCAGCACGGGAACGCCCACCGCATCCACGGCAGTCACCGGCGATTGCACAAACGCCAGCACCACGTCGAGGTCGTGAATCATCAGGTCCAGCACCACGCCGACATCGGTGCTGCGGCTGGGATAGGGTGAGAGGCGGTGGACTTCGATGAAGCGCGGCGCGGTGGCGACCGTCTGGAGGTAACGGAAGACCGGATTGAAGCGTTCGACGTGACCCACCTGCAGCACGCAGCCGCGGTCGCGGGCGAGCTTCACCAGTTCGGCCGCCTGGCCGGCATCATCGGTCATTGGCTTTTCGACCAACAAATGCTTGCCCTGCGCGAGCAACCCGCGGGCGATTTCGAAATGGGTCGTGGTGGGCGTGACCACGCTCAAGGCGTCGCTTGCGGCGGCCACTTCGGCCAGCGACGCGAACGCCCGGACGCGGTGTTTCTCCGCCTGTTTGCGGGCTGCCTCGGCGTTGACATCGAAAACGCCGGCGAATTCGACCGCGCCGGCGGCGGCCAGTTCGGCGTAAATGCGGGCGTGTTCCTTGCCGAGCGATCCGGTGCCCAGCACGGCGACCCTGACGGGAGCAGGCATGGCGGGAGCTTAGCGCGACCGGCCGGCCCACCAAAGCCGAAACTGCGCCCAAACCGCAGCCACGATCGGATAGACAATCCCTTGCTACGTGTTCCGGCGGGCCACCACGAACGCGTTGAACATCAAGAACCGCAGCGGCGTGAGGTTCAGCAGGAAATCCACCGGCCGGGCGACGTAGCGGTCGGTGCATTCGATGCGCTCGACGGAGCATCCGCTGCGGCGAAGGAAAAACGCGATCTCCAGGGGATTGGTCGCCACGATGGCATCATCGTCGGGCGTAAACGGTTCCTTCACGATCGGCGTCATGCGGTCGAAGCGGACCTGATCCGGAGCGGCGCGCATCTGGCGGCGTTTGGCGGCGACCCGGCGCCAGTTGCGCCATTTGTTGGCGAACCCGCGCATTCGCGGATGGTAATCGCGCCAGCCGAGTGCGCGGAAGAAGTTCGGGCTCGAGATCACCACCCGGCCACCGGGCTCGGTAACCCGCATCAGTTCTGCGATGAAGGCTTCGGGTTCCTCGACGTGTTCGAGCACGTTCAACGCGCCGACATTGGCGAAATGCCGGTCGGCGAACGGCAGGCTTCGGCCGTCGTAGGTCTGGCACTCCAGGCCAAGCTGGCGGGCCTTGACGACGTTGGGTTCGGAAACCTCGACCCCGTGCGCGGCGAACCCGGCGTCCTTCAGCCGGCGGACCACCTGGCCCACGCCACAGCCCACGTCGAGCACCCGCGCGCCCGGCCGGGACGGTGCGAGGGTGTCCGCGTACTTGGCGTAGAAGCCCTCGTCCCAGGCCGCTAGGAAATCCGCGTAGGCCTCGTTGTGGCGATAATACGATTCCTGGTGCCCCATAATGCTGCCGCCGTCGGTGGCGCCATGCGCGACGCGGTGACCGGACGACGCGCGGCATTCGACCACGTTTGTGTCGGTGGCACCAGCAGGAAGTGGTCCGAAACACGGGGTGGAAGACCGCGTCGCAATGTTGCCCCAAGCCATCATCAATCTCCCGGGACCGTGCAAAGAATGGCACAAGACATCCAATGTCCGGGTGCCATGTATCACGCGATGAATCACCCGCGCAGCGTCAATCAACCGGCCGCGCCTCAAAAAGCAATTCCCTGTCAGTTGGCCGGAACTTTTGCAACTCAGTCCAGCTTCCCGTAAGTCACGGCGGGAAGCACGGCTTCGACCTCGATGGGCACGGCGTTGGTTTGCACACTCCAAAGCGTGCCGCTGGGGATCACAAACTCGCTCAGACCGACGTGATTGGGCCGGGTCGAAGCCCAATCGTAGGTGTAGCCCAGCCGGGTCCAGGGATAGGCGTTGTTGTAAACGCCGTTGGTCATGCCGTAGTTGCGCGACCAATAGGTGTTGTTGTACCAGGTCGGCCAGAACGAGGGGAGGCGGCTGTTGGGGGAGAGCAGCGGCGCATTCGTGGAGGAAAGGACTCCCGCCGAAGTGCTGGCGATGCCCGGCTCCGGCGTCGGGCGGAACAGATAGTCCGGATTCACCCAAAACTCGACGAGGGTGTCGTTCGCCGCGGTGGGCGGCATCCCGAGGATTTGCTTGATGCGCAGCACCTGGTCCAGTCCCTGGAAGTCGTGGCAGAAGTTCTTCAATTCAGGGAACATGGTCACCCACTGATCGCTATAGCTTAACTGGTGTTGGCCCAGCCCGTAGTAATTCGTGGCCGTGCTGTAGGGCATGAAGGAGACCACCTTGACCTGGAAGGTGCCGTCGCTGTTGGTGCGCCAGGCCAGGTTGGTATTCGACAGCACGACGGGCGTGAGCTGGTCGCACACCTTGTTGGGCAAGGCGATGGAGGCGTCCACCATGGCGTTGGAATACATCAGCACCCAATTGCTGGCATTGGTGGTGAGGTTGTCGCCGTAGGCGGCCACCTGGAAGAACATCGGCACGTCCACTGTGACCACGTTGTTGGTCGCGGAAAACTCCTTGAGTCCGGCCCAGGAGTTGGTCCAGGAGCTGCTGGCGTCCAAGTTCGGGCGCCAGTCCACCGAGTAAAGGAATCGTTGCGTGGCGGGCGCCGAGTTGGTGAAGGTCAGGTGCCCGTTCTGAAAACCGGTGATGACGACCTCTTGCGCCCAAGCGCCCGCCGTCGGCACCGTTGCAGCGATGATGGCTGCCAGGATTTGTGTTTTCATGCTTTTGAGGCAGTTGATTTGCTTTTTGACATGATGCGGGGTGGAGATAATTCGTTCTCGCACCATGTTCATGGCGCGGAGTCTATTCCCATGGCTGGGCCGCGTCAAGAAAGAGGGTCGAACCATGGTCTGGACCACTTTTGTTTGACCCCGGCGTGTGCGGGGTCAGTCCATAGTAATGACAATTCACTCCTCGGCTGGCAGGGTTCGGCGCATGGCGCGCAAGCTGCGCATCGAGTTTCCCGGCGCGATGTATCACGTGATGAACTGGGAGGAATTCGTTCACCCGCGCCGCGTCAATGAACCGGCCGCACCTCAAAAAGCAATCCCCTATTCGTTGGGAATGGATTCTGCGAAACCTCGGCGCCTGGCACGACCCGCCTGCCTGCCGAAGCCTCGGCCCAGGCAGGCCCGCCGGGCTGCCTCCGCCCGGCGCCCCAGGGCCCTATACCTACGAACCCTGTGACGACGTGGACCCGATGCCAGACTACGAAAACGTGCTCACGGATTGAGAACGGCGGCCTCAAAGGCACCAAGGCGGTCCTTTTGCCCCGCGGCGGCCTGTTCGCGGCTCGGCCAGCGCAGAAACGCCTGCGCTGCCGCCCAACGTCCAACCGCCGGACCGCCTTGAGCCAAAACCCCACGCCAGCACGCACGCGATGGGCCAAAACCGCCGTCAAAAAACACCGAAACTTGTCGCTTGACGCCTCGCCCCAGTCTGGCACCATGTCCTCCAAAGTGAGTGCGAGCGAAGACCAATTTTCCCTCACCCGTGCCGCGTCAATGAACCGGCCGCGCCTCAAAAAGCAAATTCCTATCAGTCTGGGCGCCATTCTGCGATATAATGGGGTTGGTGAATGTTGTTTTTGATGCTAACCATAAGTTCCGCCTGAATCTTGGTTTGTGCCGCTGAACACATAGAACGAATCGGTTTTGAAATCCTTTAGCTGTTTTTTGCTTATGCCCATCCGACCCCTCCGCCTCCTGGCACTCTCCGCCGGTTCCATTCTGGCTGTCCAAAACGGCATGGCGCAGGCAAACCTGCCCCTGTACACCGACAACCTGGTGAATGCGTTTCAGGATTGGAGTTGGAATTGCACGCGAAACTTTGCCAACACCTCGCCGGTTCATTTTGGCACCCAATCCATCAGCGTCATCATCACCAACAGTGGCGCCGCGCTTTCCCTGCAGTACCAAGCCGGGTTCAACACGGCGCCTTATGCGAGCCTGTCGTTTTGGATCAACGGCGGCTCGACCGGCGGACAACGGCTGCAGGCCTATGGCACGCGCCTGAATGTCGGCGTGACCGCCTACACGTTGCCACGACTCCCCACGAACAAGTGGCAGCAGATCACCATTCCTCTGTCGAGCCTCGGCGTGGCAAACGTCACGAATTTCTCCGGCATTTATATCCAGGACACCAGCGGCGGGGCACAGCCGGTCTTTTACGTGGATGACATCCAGTTGAACGCCGCGCCCGCGCCTGCGCTGGTTCACTTGAGCGTGAATGCTTCGAAGACGTTGCGGCTGGCCGACTCGCGCTGGTTCGGCGTCAATATCGCCACCTGGGATGGCTACCTTAACAATTCTCAAATACTTCCCCTCATGCGACAGGCCGGCTTCACCACCCTGCGCTGGCCAGGCGGTTCGACCGCAGACGCCTACCATTGGTACAACGACCCAGCCAACAACAATACGTTCAACCAGCTCGCCACGAACCTCGGCGCCAACGTCTTCATCAGCGTCAACTACGGCACCGGCACCAGCAACGAGGCCGCCGCCTGGGTCGAATCCGTCAACGTCACCAACCACTACGCCTTCAAATACTGGGAAATCGGCAACGAATGCTACGGCACCTGGGAAAACGACAGCAACACCGTGGCGCATGACCCTTACACCTACGCCGTCCGCTCCGTCGGGTATATCGCAATGATGAAAGCCGCCGATCCGACGATCAGGATCGGCGTGGTGGCCGCTCCGGGCGAGGACAGTAACGCGAACAACACCTTGCATCCGGTGGTGAACCCGCGCACCGGCAGGACCCACAACGGCTGGACCCCGGTGATGCTCGCCACGTTCAAGAGCCTGGGAGTCACACCTGATTTTTTGATCCATCATGTTTACCCGGAATACACGCCGTCCGGCAGTCCCCCGCCTGTCGCGGACAGCGACCCACTTTTGCTTCAATCGACGGTGAACTGGGCGAAGGATGCCGCCGACCTGCGGCAACAGATCAGCGATTACATCGGCACGGGAGGCACCAACATCGAACTGTGCGTCACCGAGAACAACAGCGATTCGTCCTCCGCCTTCGGCAGACAATTGACGAGCATCGTCAACGGGCTGTACCTGGTGGACAGCGCCTGCCAGATCATGAAGACCGAGTTTAATTCCTATCTCTGGTGGGACCTGAGGAACGGACACAACAGCACCGGGACCTTTGACCCCACAATCTACGGCTGGAGAACCTACGGCGATGAAGGCATGCTCGATGGTGCCTCCGACAAGTATCCCACCTTTTACGCGGAAAAGATCCTGCAGTTCTTCGTGCGGCCGGGCGACACCGTCCTCAACGCCACCAGCGATTATCTGCTGCTGAGTGCGTACGCCGCCCTCAAGGCCGACGGCAGTTTGGCCTTGCTGGTCATCAACAAGGATGTGACCATGAATTTTAACGCCCAAATCGCCATTTCGAACTTCGTTCCCTCGGGCACCGCCACAGTCCGGTCGTACAGCCTCCTTCAGGACGAGGCCACACGCACCAACGGCCCCGCCGCGGCGCAGGATATCTCAACCGATTCGGCTGCGGTCAGCGGTGTTTTCACCAACTCATTCCCGCCCGGGTCCGTGTCGGTCTTTACCTTCACGCCCGCGCCGTTACTATTGGCGACAACCCTCGGTCTGACCTCGGACGGCAACCCTTCAACCTACGGCAACCCGGTGACTTTTACCGCCACGATCCGGACCAACGGGATTCCGGTTGGGAACACCGGTGGAGAAACGGTCGCCTTCTATGACGGCAATGCTTCGTTGGGCGCGGGCGCATTGAACGGAAGCGGCCAGGCGGCTTATACGACCGGTGCCGCTCAATTCGCTGCCGGCACCCACTCGGTCACCGCCATATACGGTGGCGACTCCAATTACGCCGGCAGCACCACCTCACCCGCGCTGTCGCAATCCGTGAGCCAGGTGACGGTCACCGCCGGACTCACCGGGACGGTGAGCAAGAACTACGATGGAACGCTGGCAGCCAGTCTGGCGGCGCGGAACTACACACTATCCGGCGTGGTTGCCGGCGACACCGTGACGCTGAATAATCCGGCCAGCGGAAGCTACGACACCCGCAACGTGGGCAGCGGCAAAACGGTGAGTGTGACGGGATTGGCGATTTCGGGGCTATCCGCTGGAAATTACATTTTATCGAGTCCTTCGGCCTCCGGAGCCATTGGCACGATCGCCACTACAAACATTACCGTGACGGCGGCAGCCGCTTCCAAGCCCTATGACGCCATGACCAGCGCCGCCCCACCGGTCATCACATCCGGCAGCGTGCAGACCGGCGACACGGCCAATTTCACCGAGACCTACGACACCTCGAACGTTGGCACCGGCAAGACGCTGACTCCGTCGGGCAGCGTCCTCGACGGCAACGGCGGCAATAATTACAGCTACGCCTTTGTCCCCGCTGCGAACGGGACGATCTCTCCGCCGACGCTGAGCTACACCGCAAATGCAGCCAGCATGACTTACGGTTCGGCGGTGCCGAGCTTGAGCGGGACGGTCGGCGGATTTGTTGGAGGCGAAACGCCGGCCGGCGCAACGACCGGGACCTTGCTGTTCACGACGACGGCGACTTCGTCGAGCGGCGCCGGCAGCTACCCGATCAATGGTTCCGGCCTGGCGGCCAACAAAGGTAATTACCAGTTCGCGCAGGCCGCGGGGAACGCGATGGCGTTGACCGTGAGTGCGGTGAATTTGACGGTCACCAATCTGTTGGCGCCGGACAAGGTATATGACGGGACGACCAACGCTCCGTTGGATGCGAGCAACGCCGGGCTGGTTGGCATATTGAACGGTGACAGCGTGACGCTGGTCAGCAGCAATGCCGTCGGATATTTCGCCGACAAGAACGTGGGCACGAACAAGCCGGTCACGGTGAGCGGCCTGGCATTGGGCGGCGATGCCGCGACCAATTATGCGGTGATTGAACCGACGGACGTGACGGGGAACATCACCCTCGCCGGACTGACCGGCGGCGGCGTGACAGCGGCCGACAAGCCTTATGATGGGACAACGGTTGCAACCTTGAACGGCACGGCTGTTTTGCTCGGCGCGGTCAGCGGTGACGATGTGAGCCTGGTGACGAGCAACGTGACTGCTTCCTTCGCGGACCCGAACATAGGCGCGAACAAGCCCGTCACTGTGACGGGATACGCTGTCACCGGCACGGATGCGAACAATTACACGCTGGCGCAGCCGGTCGGGTTGACCGCCAGCATTTTCCTGCCACCACCGAGCTTCACCGGGATCTCCATGGTTTCCGGAAACGCGCAGATCAAGTTCACAGGTCCCTCCGGAACGAATTACAACTTGCTCGCCAGTCAGGACCTGAGGATGCCGTTGAGCCAGTGGACGGTCGTGGCGAGCGGGACGTTTGGATTGGACCCGGTGACTGTTACCGACAGTTCCGCCAACTCGTCTCAGCGTTTCTATGTGATTGCTTTGCAGTAAATCGGGACATAGGTTTATGCAAAAGACCCGGATGAGCCGCCGCTCGCAAAACGACCGGTTGCAGGTTGAGGCCGGAAGGATGAAAGAATCCGCAACTTCCAACCCGCGGGTGCCTCGGTTCTGTAACCCTGCAATCACCCGCGCCGCGTCAATGAACCGGCCGCGCCTCAAAAAGCAATTTCCTATCAGTTCGATCGCGTTCACACAAAAAGTGGACCTGGAAGAATCACCTACAGATATGAAAAACATCCTGCAAATCGGTTTGTGCGCATTGGCAATTGGGGCGTGCGTGACCACCTTCGCACAGGCGCCCGTCATCACTTCGTTCAGTCAGAACGGGGTGCTGGTTTGCAGCAACCTGATGGCCGGCAGCGTAGCGACAGTCGAATGGGCGTCGTCTTTGTCTGGGCCGTGGAATACCAACTGGGCAGGGCTAGACGCGGTGACAGCGGGCTCGAACGGCATGATTCAGGTAAGCGTGCCGATGTTCTACCGCGTGCGTGGGGCCGGTGCTCCGACGAACACCGTCCCGGCGAACATGGTCTTGATTCCGGCCGGCTTGTTCCAGATGGGCGACTCTCTCGATGGCGAAACGGATGCTCTCCCCCTGCACTCAGTTTATGTGAGTGCGTTTTACATGGACACGAACCTGGTGAGTTACGCGCTCTGGCAGCAGGTTTATCAATGGGCGACGAGCCACGGCTACAGTTTTGACTTTGCCGGCTCGGGCAAGGCGGCCAACCATCCGGTGCAGCACATTAACTGGTATGACTGTGTGAAGTGGTGCAATGCGCGGAGCGAGATGGAGGGGCGTACGCCGGCTTACTACACCGGTGCCAGCCAGACGGTGGTTTATCGCTCCGGGGCCATAGACCTCAGCAGTGCCTGTGTGAACTGCAGCGCGGGCTACCGGCTGCCAACGGAGGCGGAGTGGGAGAAGGCGGCGCGTGGCGGGTTGAGTGGGGATCGGTTTCCGTGGGGGAACACGATTGACTGGAGCCATGCGAACTATTTCGCAGACCCTGTTGATTATTCTTACGACATCAATCCAACCAGTGGCTCCGATCCAGCTTTCAACGACGGGGTTATGCCCTACACCAGTCCGGTTGGGTATTTTGCCCCGAACGGGTATGGGTTGCATGACATGGCTGGGAATGTGTGGGGGTGGTGCTGGGATTGGTATGGAAGCTATTCGAGCGGCTCCCAAAGTGATCCGCGTGGCGCTTCTTCAGGCTCGCGCCGTGTGAATCGGGGCGGCTGTTGGGACGGCTACGCGTTCGGCTGCCGGGCGGCCCGCCGCTACGCCGACTACCCGACGTTCTGGGACCGCGACGTGGGGTTCCGTTCCGTCCTGCCCCCAGGTCAGCCATGAGCAGAACAGCAAGGGCGGAGCCTGCCTGCGAAGGGGTGCGGAGGGAGGGTGCAAGAATCACCCGCGCCGCGTCAATGAACCGGCCGCACCTCAAAAAGCAATTCCCTATCCGTTGGAAATGGATTCTGCGAAACCTCGGCGCCTGGCACGACCCGCCTGCCTGCCGAAGCCTCGGCCCAGGCAGGCCCGCCGGGCTGCCTCCGCCCGGCGCCCCAGAGCCCTATGCCTACGAACCCTGTGACGACGTGGACCCGATGCCCGACTGCGAAAACATGCTCACGGATTGAGAACGACGGCCTCAAAGGCACCAAGGCAGTCTTTTTGCCCCGCGGCGGCCTGTTCGCGGCTCGGCCAGCGCAGAAACGCCTGCGCTGCCGCCCAACGTCCAACCGCCGGACCGCCTTGAGCCAAAACCCCACGCCAGCACGCACGCGATGGGCCAAAACCGTCAACCGTCAAAACACCGAAACTTGTCGCTTGACGCCTCGTCCCAGTCTGGCACCATGTCACTCCAAAGTGAGTGCGAGCGAAGACCAATTTTCCCTCACCCGCGCCGCGTCAATGAACCGGCCGCGCTTCAAAAAGCAATTCCCTATCAAACGACCGGCGAACACCATTGTCCGCGCTGTCGGCGGCTCGGCCGGCGACAGCGACTGGACCGACCCCGTCAGCCATATGAGCATACAAATTTCGGCTTGGCCAACCGGCGACGCCCTCGCGTCACCCTTGGCCCGCATGCGGCAAGAAGAATCCATGATGGGATCAATGGAAACGAACCGCGAAGATGTAAATACTACTCCTGGGCTGTACCTCACCCCGCTCCTCGTCTTGATCCTCCTGTTCGCGCCTCTCCAGAATGCGTCCGGCGATCCCGTGAGTGCGGAGCGGGCTAAGGCAGCGGTCAGAGGCTGGCTTAAAGCCGACCAAGCTCCCCTCCAAACGACCGTCGGACAAAACATAAAAAGGGTGGAGACGTTTAATGATGGCAACGGGACAACTCTTTACCATGTGATCCATCTGGATCCGGAAGGTTTCGTGATCGTGGCGGCGGATGACCTGATCGAGCCGATCATCGCATTCGCGCCGCGCGGTCAATTCGATCCTTCAACCAAAAACCCTCTCGGTGCGTTGGTCAGTCGTGACCTGCCCGGCCGTCACGCGAGAGTGGAAGGCATTAAGGCGGCCACAGCTCAGGGCTTGCCCCTGGCAGCCAGGAGCAAGTGGGATCGGCTCAATAGCATGGATCCGGCTGGTCCAAGCGGGGGTTTTCCCTTCGGCTTAGACGACGTTTCGGATGTCCGGGTCGCGCCATTGACACAGACCACGTGGGACCAGCTTACGAATTCGTCCGCCAACGCATGCTACAATTACTACACCCCGCCATATGCTGAAGGGACTGCCGCAAACTATTATTGCGGATGTGTCGCAACGGCCATGGCGCAACTCATGAGATTCTGGCAATACCCTGTCCTCGGCGTTGGCACGAGCAACTACACGATCATGGTGGATGGTGTTTCCACGAACCGAAACCTCCGCGGAGGCGATGGCGCTGGGGGTCCGTATGACTGGATCAATATGGTGACGACCACTCCGAGCACGCTCGCGCAGCGCCAAGCGATCGGGGCGCTGTGCGCCGATGCCGGCGTTTCAGTCCACATGCAATACGCATCGGATGCATCCGGCGCGGATGAGTCGGACGCGACGTCTGCCCTTGTTAATACTTTTGGATATGCCAATGCCGTTTATGGTGGACATAATGATGATGCCAATAATAATATTGGGGCCGGACTGAACGGCATGGTGAATCCCAACTTGGATGCCGGCTGTCCTGTGTTGTTTGGCATCTCAGAAAACGGAGACTACGGCCATTCCATCGTATGTGATGGTTACGGCTACCAATCGTCCACACTATACCACCATCTGAATTTCGGCTGGTCGGGCGATTGGAACCTTTGGTATAATCTGCCGGACATTAACGCGTTCAATTTGGTTTCCGACTGCGTGTACAACGTTTGGACCAATGGAACGGGTGAGATCATCAGCGGGCGCATCACGGATCAGGGAGGTAAGCCCATCACGGGTGTTGTGGTGACAGCCACGCGTACCGGCGGAGGGACGTACACGGCGACAAGTAATCCGCAGGGAATCTATGCCCTGGCGAAAATTCCTTCTTCTTCCACCTATGCTTTGAGCATGAGCATCACCGGCTATTCCTTCACGAACCAGATCGTCAGGACTGGCCAGTCCAAGAACAATTCAGTCACTTCTGGAAATCAATGGGCCATCAATTTCACTTCGATGCCCTATTGCTGGACGATCAATAACGGTGCAATTACCATCGCCGGATACAACGGTTACGTCGGTGCGGTGACCATCCCAGACACGCTCAATGGCCTGCCAGTCACCACCATCGGCACCAATGCGTTCCATGGCTGCACCAGCCTGACCAGTATCGCGATCCCCAACAGCGTCACCAGCATTGGGGACTCTGCGTTCTCTGGCTGCACCAGCCTGACCAGTATCGCGATCCCCAGCAGCGTCACCAGCATTGGGGACTCTGCGTTCTCTGGCTGCACCGGCCTGACCAGCGTCACGATTGGCACCAACCTCACCAGCATCGGGGACTTTGCGTTCGGATCTTGCACCGAGCTGTCATCGGTCTGTTTCCAAGGCAACAATGCCCCCAGCCTTGGTGGTACGAACGTGTTCCACGGTGACAACAATGCGTCTGCGTATTATTTGTTGGGGAGCACGGGCTGGGGCCCGACGTTTGGCGGTATTCAGACCTCGCTGTGGAGTCCCCAAGTGCCATGCTTTTATCTGATTACCAATGGCACGATCACCATCACCAAGTATATCGGTTCCGGCACTGCGGTGACCATCCCAGACACGATCAATAGCCTGCGAGTCACCACCATCGGCGCCAATGCTTTCTCTGGCTGCTCTGGTCTGACCAACGTCACGATTGGCACCAACGTCACCAACATCGGAAACAGTGCGTTCTATGAATGCACCAGCCTGACCAGCGTCACGATCCCCAACAGCGTCACTACCATCGGGGGCGATGCGTTCGGTGGCTGCGGCCGCCTGACCGGCGTCACGATTGGCGACAGCGTCACCAGCATCGGGGACGGGGCGTTCGGTTACTGCCCCAACCTGACTAGCATCACGATTGGCACCAATGTGACCAACATCGGAAGGAGTGCGTTCTATGAATGCACCAGCCTGACCAGCGTCACCATCCCCAGCAGTGTCACCAGCATTGGGGACATAGCGTTCTCTGGCTGCACCAGCCTGACCAGCGTCACGATCCCCGACAGTGTCACCACCATCGGCGACTATACGTTCCAGTACTGCAACAGCCTGACCAACGTCACGATCCCCAACAGCGTCACCAGTATCGGGCAATGGGCGTTCTGGAGCTGCAGCAGCCTGACCGGCGTAACGATCGGCAACAGCGTCACCAGCATCGGGGAATCTGCGTTCCGTGCTTGCTTCAGCCTGACGGGAGTCTGTTTCCAAGGTAACGCCCCCAGCGTTGATACGAGTTCATTTCTTTTTGACGACAATGCGACGGTCTATTACCTGCCGGGAACGACGGGCTGGGACTCGACTTTGGGTGGTCTTCCAACAGTGCTGTGGAACCCGCAGGTGCCGATCAGCGACACGAGCTTCGGCGTCCGGGCGAACCGGTTTGGGTTCACCATCACCGGTGCCACGAACTTGACTGTCGTGATCGAGGCCGCACCGGACCTGGTCAATCCCGCGTGGTTGCCGGTCGGAACGAACACGTTGAACGACGGTTTGTCTTATTTCTGCGATCCCCAGTGGACGAATTACCCGGCCCGGTTCTACCGCCTCCGCTCGAAGTAAGGCATGGAGACCCTTCGCTTGGCTCAGGGTGATAGCTCCCGCAGGCTTCCGGGCAAGTGTCAATCCTCAGTATTGACACTCGTGATGAATCACCCGCGCAGCGTCAATGCACCAACCGCACCTCAAAACCCAATTCCCCAGCAGGTCGTTTCAGCGCCTGGCGGCGCCAGGGCGGGGAGGTTAGCGACATCATTAAGCCTTGGCTCGCTTGAAGTAATCTTCCGGCGAGATCAAAGGAATTTGAGTGATCGCCTTGAAGTCGTTCTGATTGCTGGTGACGATCGCCCGGCACCTGGCCAGTTTGGCGGCCTCCGCGTGCATCCAGTCGCGGATGGTGGGTCCCTGCACGTTGGACTTCACCGCCCCGGGGAGGCTGGCCAGCGTCTGTTGGCCGGTCAATTCGAAGAACTTGACCTGGGCGAACACCCGTCCGATCTCCTCTATCGCCCTCTGCCGCGACATCACCGCCCGGATCGGCACCCCGTCCTTGATCACGGTCAACCCGCCACGGGTGACGGCGCTGAAAAACTCCGCGATCGAATGGGGACGTGTCACCGCCGGTGGAGCCACCTTCAGGCGCCGGGTGAAAATTAAGGCCGTGGTATCAAGATAGGCTCGCATCCCGTTCCTCCCGGGCCCGGTTCACCGCCGCGGCGATCGCCTCGCCGCTCATTTCAAGGCTCCAGAACTCATCGGGCTCCAAAACGACCGTGGCCAATCCGGTTCGATCCTAGCCACCACGCTGCCATGCTCGGTGATGCTCACTGAACCCTCGATCATCGCCTGGCGGACCACCTTCTTGGTTTCGCGGTGCAATTCGGTCAGAGTTGCCATGCCTCTAAAGTGCGCACTTTGTGCATTTTGGCACTCTCATTCTCCTGGCAGTAGTAGCGCCCTCGCGGACGGAGAGCGGGCAGCCGCGACGCCTGCGCACACCGCCTAAGCCGCAACTTCGCGCACCTGCACGACCTCGGCCGGATCGAACCAGTCCAGCCGGTCGGCTTCGCCCAGCGCCATGCGGCCCGCCGCATCCACGCCCTGAAACCAACCCGCCACGCGCCGGTGATCGAGTTCGAGTTCAACCCGCCGGGGCAGGCGCCAGAAGGTGTTCACGGCGGGCAGCAGCGCGGCGAACCCGCCCTGCTCCATCGCCCCGTGCACGGATCGCAGCGCGTCCAGCAGCCGGTTCGTAAGCGCGTCGAGGTCAGGCACGGGCGCCACCAAGTCGGCCAGGCGCGTGGTCATGCCGCGCAGGGAATCGTCGGCGGTTTCGGGGATGTTGGTGACGTTGACGCCGATGCCGGCCACGGTCAGGCCCGGCTGGAAACAGTCGAGCAGCAGCCCGGCGAGCTTGCCGTTGCCCACCAGCACGTCGTTGGGCCAGCGCAAGCGGGCTTCCGCGACGCCAAAGGCGGTGATGGTCTGCGCCACGGCGAGGCCGACCGCGAGAGGCAACGCGCGCCAGCGCGCGGCTTCGCCCGGTGTGGGCAGGACGACGGAGAGCCAGAGGCCGCCATGATCGGACACCCAGGGTCGCCGCCAGCGGCCGCGGCCGGCGGTTTGCGAGGCGGCACGGACCGCGTGCCACGCGGGGAGCGACGCGGCGACGTCGTTGGTGGACGGCACGACCCTGTGTTCGTGGAGCACCCAGCCGAACGCCCGTCCGAGCCGGGAGCCAGCCGATTCCGGCGTGGATTCGTTCCGTTCCATTGCACGTCGCCACCGTCGGGCCGGCCCACCGCCACCAGCGCGCGGTCAGCCGATCATGACCAGCACCTGGTTTTCCTCGACGGCATCGCCGACGGCCACCTTGACCTCGGTAACGGTGCCGGCGCGGGCGGCGAGGATGTTGGTGTTCATCTTCATCGCCTCGAGCGTAATCACGTGTTCGTTTTCCTTCACCGCCTGGCCGGGCTTGACGAGGACTTCGACGACGCGTCCGGCCAGCGGGGCGGGGACATCGCCCGGACCGGTGGCCTTGGCGGACGCAGCCGGGGCGGCAGCAGGAGCGGGAGCCGGGACGGGCGGTGCGGCGGGAACCGGGGCGGGGGCCGCGATCGCTGCGGGTGCGGGCGCAGCGGGCGCCATCGCCGGCGACTCCAGCACCTCCACCAACACGTCGTATTGCCGGCCATCAACAGTGATCAAAAGTCGCTTGGTCATGGATTAAAGGGGGTTGGCGAATCAACGGACTTTGTGGGAGGAGAAGAGTTGGACGCGGCCCCCGAGCGCCCAGGTGTTGAGGGGGGCGGCGAACGGCCAGGTGGGCGGTGACGAACCCGCCACCGGTTGGACCGCGAGGATCCGATGCGCTTCCGGCAGGGTCATGGCGACGGCCGCGGCGATCGTGGCAGCCACATCGCTGTCCACGCCGGGAGCGGAGGCGCCGACGGCCCGGCGGGCGGCCGCCGCGTAGGAACGGGCGGTGAACTCGCCGCAGTAGGTCGCCGCCGGCACGGCGGGGAAGCCGGTGGCCGAGGGCGGGAAACGATGACAGCGGCCGAGGTCGGCGGCATCGGGTTCTGGTTCCCACCAGAGACAGGATTCGCAGCTCAATTGCATACGCTCACAAGATCAGGGTTGGGCCGCCGGGAGGCGCGCGGTGACGGTTTAGAGCGGGATGGTGCCGTGCTTCTTAGGCGGCCGGGTCTCGCGTTTGGAGAGTGTGTTGCGGAGGGCCATGGCGACCACGCCGCGGGTTTCGGACGGGTCAATCACATCGGTGATCATGTTGCGGGCGGCCGCCTCGTAAGGCGAACAGAACTTGTCGCGGTATTCGGTCACCAGTTCGGCCTCCCGGGCCTTCGGGTCCTTGGCAGCCGTGATTTCCTTGCGATAAAGGATCTTCACCGCGCCCTCGGCGCCCATGACGGCGATCTCGGCGGTCGGCCAGGCGAACACCATGTCCGCGCCCATGTCCTGGCTGCACATGGCCAGGTAAGCGCCACCATAAGCCTTGCGCATGATGACGGTGATCTTCGGCACGGTGGAGGCGGCGTAGGCGAAGAGCATTTTTGCGCCGTGGCGGATGATGCCGCCGCGCTCCTGCTGCAGGCCGGGCAGGAAGCCGGGCACGTCCACCAGCGTGACGATCGGGATGTTGAAGACGTTGCAGAACCGGATGAAGCGCGAGGCCTTGTCGGCGGCGTCAATGTCGAGCGTCCCGGCCTTGAACGACGGTTCGTTGGCGACGAGGCCGCAGACGATGCCCTGGATGCGCGCAAAGCCGATGACGAGGTTCTTCGCGAACTCCTTCATGACTTCGAGAAAATCGGCGTTGTCCACCAGCCGGCCAATGACCGCGTGGGCGTTCAAGGCCTGTTTGGCGCTCGGCGGCACGAGGTTGTTCATCTCCGGGTCCGGCGTCATGTCCACTTGCGGCGTGGGATGGTGCGGCGGGTCCATGACGTTGTTCGACGGCAGGAAGGAGAGGAGCTTGCGCGCGATGGCGATGGCGTCCCGGTCGTTTTCCGCGACGAAGTGGATGTTACCGCTGACCGACGCGTGGACGTCGGCGCTGCCGACCTCTTCCAGCGTGCACTTCTGGCCGGTGGCGGACTTGATGACCTCCGGTCCGCAGATGAACATGTTCGCCGAATTGCGGACCATGATGAGAAAATCCATCAAGGCCGGCGAATACGCGGCGCCGCCGGCGCAGGGTCCGGCGATGACCGCGATCTGCGGAATGACCCCCGAGACGAGCACGTTGCGGAAGAACACCTGGCCGTAGCCGGAGAGGGACTCCACCCCTTCCTGGATGCGCGCCCCGCCGGAGTCGTTGAAGCCAACGATCGGCATGCCCGCCTTGAGGGCGTAGTCCATCATCTGGGCGATCTTTCGGGCGTGCACACGGCCGAGCGCACCGCCGCCCACGGTGAAGTCCTGGCTAAACGTGGCCACCGGCCGGCCGTCCACGAGGCCGACGCCGGTAATGACGCCGTCGGTGGGCAACGGTTTGTCGGCCAAGCCGAAGTTGTGGCATTCGTGCTGGGCGTGCAGGCCCATTTCCTGGAATGAGCCGGCCTGATACAAACCATTGAGACGGTCACGAGCGGTCATCAGGCCCTTTTCGCGGCGGGCGGCAAGTTTGTCCATCCCGCCGGCAGCGCGCGCGATGTCGCGGCGGTCCTTGAGGTCCTTCAGCAGTTTCGGGTCAATGGCCATAGCGTATGCGGATGATAGGATGGTGGATGGTGTCGGGGAAGTGGATTCGGCTTGCGCGGTCAGTGACCGATGGTGCCAGGCTTGGGCATGCAGATTTCGGTCAGCACGCCGTAGGTGGACTTGGGGTGGAGAAAGGCGACGAGCTTGTTGCCCGCGCCCTCGAAGGGATGCTCGTTGATGAGCCGACAGCCGGCGGCGGCGGCCTGCCGCAACTGCCCGGTGATGTCATCGCTCGCGAACGCCACGTGGTGAATCCCGCCGTTCGGGTTCTTCTCGAGGAACTTCGCGATCGGGCTTTCCGGGTCGGTGGGCTCCAGCAGTTCGAGGTGCACCCCGCCCACGCTGAAGAAGGCGGTGCGGACCTTCTGCGACGGCACTTCTTCGCGGTGCTCGCATTTCAGGCCGAGCGCCTTTTCGTAGTAGGCCGCCACTTCGTCGAGCGATTTCACCGCGATGCCCAAATGGTCAATTCTCGTTATCATAGGTTGCTTGCAGTTCGATTAAACCGTGCCGCCGAAGAATCAACGCGCCGGGGCTGCGCCCGCCGGGGCCTTCGGATCGTGGCCGGCCAGCTCGAGCAGGGCCCGGGCGGCCTGCGGGGCGGTCAATTCGCCGCGCAACAGCGCCGCCTCGATCTCCGGCTGCGTCTTCCGCACCTGCGGATGACCGTAAAAGCGCGTGGTCAGCGTCTCGCGCACCAGGTCATGGAGCCATTGGATGGCCTGCTCGCTGCGCCGGGCCGCGATCCGGCCGTTGGGCTCGAATTCCCCGTAAAAACGCAGGACGGTCTGCCAGAATTCCGGGATGCCCTCGCCCGTCACCGCCGAGGAAAGCGACACCGGCGTGGTCCAGCCGGGGGTGTTCGCCGGCAGGTAATGCAGCGCCATCGCGTACTCCTGCCTGGCCTGCTCGGCGCGCAGCCGGTTCTCGCCATCCGCCTTCGTGATCAGCAGGGCGTCCGCCTGCTCGACGATGCCCTTCTTGATGCCCTGCAGCTCGTCGCCCGCGCCCGGCAGGATCAGCAACAGAAAAAAATCCACCATCGAGCGCACCGTCACCTCGCTCTGACCGACGCCGACGGTCTCGATGATGAGGACATCGAACCCGGCCGCCTCGCACAACAGCATGGTTTCCCGGGTTTTCCGGGCCACGCCACCGAGCGTGCGACCGGACGGCGACGGCCGGATGAAGGCGTTCGGCTGGCGGCACAACTGCTCCATGCGCGTCTTGTCGCCGAGGATGCTGCCGCCGCTGCGGGTGCTGGTGGGGTCCACCGCCAGCACGGCCACCCGCAAACCCTGGCCGCACAGGGCGCAACCCAGCGCTTCGATCAACATGCTCTTGCCGACGCCGGGCACGCCGGTAATGCCGAGGCGGCGCGACCGGCCGGTGAACGGCAGGAGTTTCTGGAGCACCTTCTGCGCGCGAACCTGGTGCTCGGGCGAACTGCTTTCGATGAGCGTGATGGCGCGCGCGAGAATCCCCCGGTCGCCGCCGCGAACCCCGTTGACATAATCGTTCACGGACAGGCGCGCGGGCGGCCGGCCGGGCGCGGGCGCCACGGACGGGGCCGCCCCGGCCGGCAGCACGGAGAGAAAACTCTGCGCCGGGCCGGGCGGATCCGACTCCGCACCGGCGCCCGCACAGGAGCACTCCGGGGCTGGCGGCAAACCGGTCATACGTCCCTCATTTGGCGGCGAGACGTTTCTCAAGCTGGTCAAGAATCTCCTTCGCAGCCTCGGTGATAACGGTGCCCGGGCCGAAGATCGCGGCCGCGCCGTGCTCGCGCAGGAACGGGTAGTCCTGGGCCGGCACGACGCCGCCGACGATGACCATGATGTCCTCGCGGTTGAGCTTCTTCAACTCGGCGACGAGTTCCGCCATGAGGGTTTTGTGGCCGCCGGCGAGCGAGCTGATGCCGACGACATGGACGTCGTTTTCGACCGCCATGCGCGCGGTTTCCTCGGGCGACTGGAAGAGCGGACCGATGTCCACATCGAAGCCCATGTCGGCATAGGCGGTGGCGACGACCTTGGCGCCGCGGTCATGGCCGTCCTGGCCCATTTTGGCGACGAGGATGCGCGGCCGGCGGCCTTCGCGGGCCTGGAAGGTCTCGACCCGCTGGCGGATGGCGCTCAGCGCGTCCGGTTTTCCGAATTCAGCGTTGTACACCCCGGAAACGGATTTGATGGCCGCCTTGTGGCGGCCAAAGGTCTTCTCAAGTGCGAACGAAATCTCACCCAGCGACGCCCGCCGGCGGACGGCCTCGATGGCGAGTTCCAACAAGTTGCCCTGGCCGGTTTCAGCGCATTTCGTGAGGGCCTCGAGCGCAGCCTGAGCGCCGGCATGATCCCGCTCGCGGCGCAGTTTGGCGAGCCGTTTGATTTGCGACTCGCGCACCGCGTCGTTGTCCACGACCAGCGCTTCGATGGCTTCATCCTTGTCGAGGCGGTACAAATTGACGCCCACGATCGCTTCCTTGCCCGAGTCAATGCGGGCCTGGCGCCGGGCCGAAGCCTCCTCGATGCGAAGTTTCGGCAGGCCCGTCTCGATGGCCTTGGCCATGCCACCAAGGGCCTCCACTTCCTGGAGGTGGGCCCAGGCGCGCTTCATCAGCGCGTCGGTCAGCGCCTCGACGTAAAACGAGCCGCCCCACGGGTCAATCACGTTGCAGATGCCGGTTTCGTTCTGGAGGAAAAGTTGCGTGTTACGGGCGATGCGGGCGGAGAAATCCGTCGGGAGCGCGATCGCCTCGTCCAGCGAGTTCGTGTGCAGCGACTGGGTGTGCCCCAGCGCGGCGGCCATGGCCTCGACGCAGGTGCGGACGACGTTGTTGTAGGGATCCTGCTCCGTGAGGCTCCAACCCGAGGTCTGCGAGTGCGTGCGCAGCGCCATGGACTTGGGATTCCTCGGGTTGAACTGTTTGATGAGCCTGGCCCAGAGCACGCGGGCGGCGCGCATCTTGGCGACTTCCATGAAGAAGTTCTTGCCCTGCGCCCAGAAAAACGAGAGTCGCGGCGCGAACGCGTCAATGGGAATGCCCGCCTTCAGGCCGGTGCGCACATACTCGACGCCGTCAGCCAGCGTGTAGGCCAGTTCGAGGTCCACCGTGGCGCCCGCCTCCTGCATGTGATAGCCGGAGATCGAGATGCTGTTGAACTTCGGCATCTTCTGCGACGTGAAGGAGAAGATATCCGCGATGATCCGGATCGAGGGCTCCGGCGGATAGATGTAGGTGTTGCGGACGAGGTATTCCTTGAGGATGTCGTTCTGGATCGTGCCGGAGAGCTGCGCCATCGGCACCCCCTGCTCCTCGGCGGCGACGATGTAGAATGCCAGGATCGGCAGCACCGCGCCGTTCATCGTCATGGACACGGAGATTTTGTCCAGCGGGATGGCGTCGAACAGGATCTTCGCATCGAGGATCGAGTTCACCGCCACGCCGGCCTTGCCCACGTCCGCGAGGGCGCGCGGGTGGTCGGAGTCATAGCCGCGGTGGGTTGGCAGGTCGAAGGCGACCGAGAGCCCCTGCTGGCCGGCGGCGATGTTGCGGCGGTAGAAGGCGTTGCTCTCCTCGGCCGTCGAGAAGCCCGCGTACTGCCGCACCGTCCAGGGCTTGCTGACATACATCGTGGCGTAGGGACCGCGCAGGAAGGGCGGCAGGCCCGGCAGGTAATCGAGGTGTTCGAGCCCCTTCAGATCCTTCTCCGTGTAGAGCGGCCGGACGGCAATCTGCTCCATCGTGTGCCAGATCCATTCGTCGAGCGGCCGGCCGGTCTCGCGCTCGACCTGCGCCTTCCAACTGGCGAAGGACTTCTTCGCGACCGGCGGTTGGTAGGCAAGCTGGGTGAAATCAGGAAACGTCTTCACAGGGCAACTCCCATTTTCTTCAGAATGTTCGTCAGAAACTCGACCGCGTTGACGTGGAGGTGAACGAAGTCGTCCACGCCCGCCTGCTTATACGTCTCGATCTGCTCGGCCGGATGGCCGGCCAGCACGACGACGCGGCTGGCGTCCCCGGCCTTGATCGCCTTGACCAGGCCCGGCACCAGCCCGGGATAGGTTTCGTCGGTCGAGCAGATGACAACGACCGGCGCGCCGGACTCGATGGCCTTGGCGGCGGCGGCCTCGACGTTGGCAAACCCGGGCGGATACACCACGTCGAACCCGCCCACGGAGAAGAATCCGCGGCTGAAATCGGCCCGGGCCTTGTATTGCGCCGGTGGCCCCATGTTCGCGAGGAAGACCTTGGGCCGCGCGCCCTGGCCCGCGGCGAAACACTCGACCGCGGCGCGGAGCCGCTCGAAGTCCTGTGCGGCGCGCTGGAGCTTCACCGGCGTGATCGGGGCGTCGGGCTGATCCTTCGCCCGCAACGCGCGGGTGGCCTCGCCCAAGGTCGCCCCGGCGGCGAACGCCGCGACGCAGGTCTCAAACAAACCGGTTTTGCCGGCCTCGACGATTTTCGCGAGCTTGGCGATCACGACCGCGCTTTCCCCCTCATCGGCCGAGGTGCGGCAAGCCTTCACCTGCTCAGCCCGCTGCCGCTGGAAGGCGGCAGCGTCCACGACCGGCCTGGGCAGCGGCGTCTCCTTGAGATTGGCGAACTGGTTGGTGCCAATGATCACATCCCGCCGCCGGGCGACGTTTTTCAGTTTCTCAGCCGCCATCTTCGCGACTTCCGCCTGCGGGAAGCCGGCCTTCAGAGCCGCAGCCATGCCGCCGCGTTTTTCGACCGATTGGAACAGCGCCCAGGCCGCGCGCGCCACTTCGTCGGTGAGCCGCTCGACAAACCACGCGCCACCGGTCGGATCAATCACGCGGTCGAGGTCGCACTCCTTCTGCAGGATGATCTGCGTGTTGCGGGCGAGGCGCTGCGAGAAATCGTCCGGCGGGCGCACCACCTCGTCGAAAGCCCCGACCTGCAGGCTGTCGCAGCCACCCATCGCGCCGGCGAAGGCCTCGACCGTACCGCGGAGCACGTTGATGTGCGGATCGAGCACCGTCTTGTTCCACAGCGACGTGCGGACGTGCAGCGTGAGCTTCTGGGCCTCGGCGTTGCCGCCCAGCGCCGCCACCGCGGTCGCCCACAGCATGCGCGCGGCGCGGAGCTTGGCGATTTCCATGAAGAAATTCGAACCGACCGTCAGCGCGAAGCGGACCCGCGGCGCGGCGACGTTGACACCGATGCCGCGCGCGTTCAGGGCCCGGAGATACTCGATGCCCGTGGCGAGGGCGAAGGCGAGTTCCTGAACCGCGCTGCCGCCGCCTTCGTGCCAGGAACGGCTGTGCACGCACACCGTCTGGAGCTGTGGCGCGTTTTTGGCGGCCCAACGGACCAGCTCGGCCATCTCGCGATAGGCACCCTCGAGCGATTGCGGCAACCGGCCGGCATGGGCCAGCACGCCCAGCGGGTCCATCTCAATGCAACCGCGCAGCGTTTCCACCGGCTGCTTTTGTTGCCGGCGAAGCGCCACGAGCAGCGCCGCGAACGGCAGCGCCGAGGCGCCGGACCGCACCAGCAGCGAAACCTTGTTCAGATCAATTCCGTCCAGTGCCCGGGCCAGATCGGCCACCGTCGCCACCGACAACCCGCCGGCACCGACCTCGCCGGCCGCGGCCGTGTCGGGGTCCTGCCCGTTACGCGTGGCCAGGTCGAGCACGATGTTCAAACCGGTGAGTCCGCGGCCCAGATAGGCGCGCGCGGCGGTGTTGAACTCGGCCGGGCTGGAATTAAAGACTTCCTGGGAAACCTCCCACGACTCGGTGAGGTAACCCGACGCCTTGCGACCGCGCACGAACGGGGCGAAACCAGGCATCGAATGGACGTGCGGCAGTTCGGCAATGTCCTCGCGCCGGTAAATCGGCTGCAGCGTGATGCCTTCGTAGGTGCGCGTCACCAGCTTCTTCTCGAACGGCACGCCCTTGAGTTCCGCCTCGACGACCTGACGCCAGTCGGCGTAGGTGGGCGGCGGAAAATCGGCCTGCAACTTCAGCGGGGCCGGTTTCGCGGCGGGCATGGAGGTTGTGGTGTTGGACATAGATCAGGCAGGTTGAAACTACACTTCCTGGACCGTAACCGCCCGGCGGACGCCGTTGACCGTGATCGCGAAATGCCGTTTCACGCCGTTGGCGCCAACGTGGGTCGGGGCTGGCTCGGGCGCGGCGGGAGCAGGCGCGGCAGCGGGGGCCGGAGCCGGAGCCGGGGCGGGCGTTGGTGCGACGGCCACCGGTGCGGGCGCGGGCGCCGCCGGCTTGGGCTTGTACAGCGCCTCGACCTGTTGCGGGAACATGGCGAAGAGCACGGCGGTTTCGTCGTTGTCCGGCAAACCCTTGGCGCGAAGCTGCTCGCGGAGCTTGGGCAGCCCGGGCGGCAGAAGATCCGCGGGTCGTTGGGTGACGGGCTTCTGGCCGGTCCTTTTCTCGATGATGCCCAGCACTTCGGGGTCAATTGACCCCGGCGTCTTGCCGTACTTGCCGAGCGCGACGTCCATCGCCTGCTGGGAGATGTTCTTCCAGCGGCCGAATTTGACGTTGAGCATGGCCTGCGTGCCAACGATCTGGGAGGTCGGTGTAACCAGCGGGATGTAGCCCAGGCAGCCGCGGACGTAGGGGATTTCCTTCAGGACCTCGTCGTACTTCTCCGCCATGCCGAGTTCCTTGAGCTGGGTGCGGAAACTGCTGAGCATGCCCCCCGGCACCTGGTAAATCAGGATGTCGGCATCCACGCGTTCGTTGGCCGGACTGGTGAACTTGCTAAGTTTCTTGTAAACCTCGGTAAAATAGGTCTGGAGCTTGTAGAGCGCCTCGAGGTCGTACTTCGGGCAGCGCGGATGGCCCTCGAGGATGGCCAGCATGCGGACGGTGTCCGGCTGACCAGTGCCGTTGGCGAAGGGAACGATGGAAACCTCGACGGTGTCAATGCCCGCCTCGGTCGTCGCCATGTAGGCGGCGGCGCCCAGGCCAGCCGTGTCGTGGGTGTGCAGCGTGATCGGCAGCTTGACCCGCTGCTTGAGTTCGCGGACCAGGGTGGCGGCGATGTAGGGTTTGATCAGGCCCGCCATGTCCTTGATGCCGATGGAGTGGCAGCCCATTTTCTCCAGCTCGACGCCCAGGTTGACGAAGGCATCCATCGTGTGCACCGGGCTGGTCGTGTAACAGATCTCGCCGCGGGCGTGCTTGCCGGCCTTCAACACGGCGTTGACCGCCGTCTCGAGGTTCCGCACGTCGTTGAGGGCGTCGAAGATGCGGAAAACATCCACGCCGGCCCTGGCGCTGCAGTGGACGAAGGCCTCGACCACGTCGTCGGGGAAACTGGTGTACTGGACGAGGTTCTGGCCGCGCAACAGCATGATGTGGGGCGTGACCGGCGCGGCCTTTTTCAGAGTCCGCAGCCGCTCGAACGGATGCTCGTTCAGGAACCGCAGGCAACTGTCAATCGTCGCCCCGCCCCACGTCTCCAGGCCGGCAAACCCCAACCGGTCGAGTTCCGACGCGGCCGGGAGCATTTGCGCGGTGGTCATGCGGGTCGCGGCCAGCGACTGGTGGCCGTCCCGCAGCACCGTGTTGTTGAATAAAACCGGTTTCACAGCATTTCTCGCTTTCCAATGGCTCGTCTAAACAAAAACGGACCGATCTCTTCGGTCCGTCCGCTGAATCAAGATGACCCAAACGCTGTTTACTCTAACGGACTGGCCGCTGACGTCAACAGCAACTGAAAACAAGAATTCATGCGGCATTCGATCTATTCATGGTCAAGCCATTGGAAGCATCCCTGCTTGGCCCTCCTCCGGCAACCGCCGGAGCGGCATTCTATTTTGAACACAGGCCCCTCCCCGGTGCGTCCAAGTCAACAGGTCTGGAGTCGAACAGAATGGTTGGCGCGGGACCTCTGGCCAGATGAAGCCAGTCACGCCAGACCACGACTTCCGCCGTGCCGGTCACGACTCGCCGGAGGTCCCGCACACCAGCCACCGGGGCCGGCCGGACCTGTGCCAAAGTAAAAGTTGAATCGCCCCTTCGCAAACCTATAGTGCTTCCCTGCCAGCGATGCAGGCTGGCCGTTTATGCAGATTCACCTGTTGAAATCGAAGATTCATCGCGCCCAGGTCACCGCCGCCAATCTAAACTATGAGGGCAGCCTGACCATTGCTGCCGACCTGATGGAGAAGGCCGGCTTCCAGCCCTATGAACGCATCCTGGGCAGCAACATGGCCAACGGCGAACGCTTCGAAACCTATGCCATTCCCGGTGAACGCGGTTCCGGCGCCATCGTGCTCAACGGCGCCGTGGCCCACCTCGGCAAGATCGGCGACCGCCTGACCATTATGAGCTTCGCCCTCGTGGACCCAACCGCCGCCGCCAACTGGCATCCCCGCGTGCTGGTCCTCGGCGAGCGCAACACCATTCTCAGCGAACGGGGTCTTTAGTCCAACCGCCCGCCATCACCCACCCCTTCGGGCCAACCCACCCGGCTCCCGCCCATGCCCTTTACTGCTGCTGAAATCGCCCGCCATGTCGAAGGCGAGGTCGTGGGCGACCCCGCCACCCCGCTGGCCGGTTTTGCCCCGGCCGCCCAGGCCCAGGCCGGCGACCTCACTTTCGCCGAAAACCAGGAATACTTTGCTCTGGCCTGCCAGAGCGCCGCCAGCGCGGTCCTGGTGGACCAGCGGTTCACCACGGCCAACAAGGTCCTCATCCGCGTCGCGAACGCGCGCATCGCGTTCGCCCGGGTGCTGCCGCTGTTCTTTCCCGATCCAGTCTTTGCCCCCGGCATCCATCCCACCGCCGTGGTCGCTCCCACGGCCCAGGTGGATCCCACGGCGCACATCGGCCCGCATTGCGTGGTCGGCGACCGTGTGCGCCTCGGCGCGGGCGTGGTGCTCGAGGGCGGCGACCACCTTGGCACCGACGCGCAACTCGGCGAGGCGACGCACCTGTTCCCGAACGTGACGGTCTATCCGCGCAGCCGGATTGGCGCGCGGGTGCGAATCCACGCCGGCACGGTGATCGGGGCCGACGGTTACGGCTACGTGCTGGATGAAGGGCGTCACCGCAAGGTCCCGCAGCTTGGTCATGTGCTCATCGGCGACGACGTCGAGCTTGGCGCCAACGTGACGGTGGACCGCGGGGCGCTCGGGCCGACGGTGATCGGCCGCGGCACCAAGATAGACAACCTGGTCCATATCGCCCACAACGTCATGATCGGCGAGGATTGCCTGATCGTCGCCCAGGTGGGCATCGCCGGCAGCACGAAGGTGGGCAACAACGTGACCATGGCCGGCCAGGTGGGCGTGGCCGGCCACCTGAAGATTGGCCATGGCGTCAGCCTCGCCGCGCAATCGGGCGTGATGAACGACATTCCCGACGGCGCCAAGTGGTTCGGCACCCCCGCGCGCCCGGAACGCGAAATGAAGCGAATCTACGTGGCGGAAGCGCGTCTCCCGGAGTTGCTGAAGCGCCTTGCCGCGCTGGAAAACCAACTCGCCGCGCTCAAGACGCCGGGCGGCCCCGCCCGCGACTGAGCCTCGCCTCACGCTGCGCGCCGGCGCAACCGCACAATCGTCGCGCCCGATCCGCTGAACAACTCGCTGTCGAGGTGGAATTCGATCACCTCCGGATGCCGCGCCAGCAGCGCGTGGACAGTCCGCTTCAACGCGCCAATGCCCTTGCCGTGGATGATCCGCACCTCGCCAATGCCGCGGTCCCGGCACGCGGCGAGGTAGTCGTTCACCAGTTCCTTCACCGCCGACGGCGGGAAGGCGTGCAGGTCCAGCGTGCCGTCAATCGGCAGTTCCACCGGTCCACCCGGCAACGATCCATCGTCATTCCCGTTCATGCTTGTGTCTCTGCTCAGGATAATCCCCCGCGCAAAAAAGCCAACACGCCGCCGCGCTTTGGTGTAGTCTCCGCCAACGATGGACCCCGCCGGGCTCCCAACCATGGCCGCGCCCGCCGCCAACGCAGCCGTCATCCATGACGCGACGCGACGGTGCTGGCTGCACCTGTCCGATCCGGTCGAGATTCTGGTGGCGGACTGCCTCGCCGATGTCGTTCCCTTGCTCGCCCGCGTCGAACAACGCACCCGCGCCAACGGTCTGCACGCCGCGGGTTTCCTCAGTTACGAAGCCGCGCCGGCGTTTGATCCGGCGTTCGCCACCAGGATCGGTGACGATTTTCCCCTGGCCTGGTTCGGTCTTTATGCGCGAGCCGAACCGGTTGCGCTGCCGCCCGACGACGGTTTGGCGCCAGCAGCCCTGAGCTGGGAGGCCACCATTTCCGAAGCCCGTTACCGCGCGGCGATCCGGCAGATCAAGCACTACATCCGTCTCGGCCATACTTATCAGGTCAACTTCAGCTTCCGGCTGATCGCGCCCTTCCTGGACGATCCCTGGCCGTTCTTCCTGCGCATGGTCCCGGCCCAGGCCGGACTGCATGGCGCGTTCATCCGCACCGAACGCTGGACCATCTGCTGCGCCTCGCCCGAGCTGTTCTTTTCCCGCGTCGGCGGGCAACTGACCTGCCGACCGATGAAAGGCACCGCCGCGCGCGGTCTGTCCCATGAGCAAGACCGCAGGCAACAGGACTGGCTGCAAACCTCGGCCAAGAACCGGGCGGAGAACGTCATGATCGTGGACATGGTCCGCAACGACCTCGGCCGCATCGCGACGCCCGGGACTGTCGTCACCCGCGAGCTTTTCGCGCTCGAGCAATACCCGACCGTCTGGCAGATGACCTCGACCGTCATCGCCGAGGCAACGGCGACTCTGCCGGGAGTGTTCGCGGCCCTCTTTCCGGCCGCCTCGATCACCGGCGCGCCCAAACCGCACACCACGCAGATCATTGCCGAACTGGAAGACACGCCGCGCCGCATCTACACCGGCACGATCGGGTTTGTGCGCCCCAACGGCGATGCCCAGTTCAATGTCGCCATCCGCACGGCGCTGGTGGATGCCGCCCGGGGCCGCATCGAGTACGGCGTCGGCGGGGGCATCGTCTGGGATTCGCAGCCGGCGGAGGAATATGCCGAATGTCAGGCCAAGGCCGCGATCCTGATCCAGCGACAGCCCGCCTTCTCCCTGCTGGAATCCCTGCTCTGGACACCGGGGGACGGCTTCTTCCTGCTCGAGTTGCACCTTGAGCGACTAATCGCTTCCGCCGGGTATTTTTCCTTCCCCGCCGACCCGGATGGAATCCGCCGTCGTCTGCAGGCCTTTGCCCAAACACTCGCTCCACAACCGCACAAGGTCCGCGCCCTGCTGGCCGCCGACGGCACCTTCGCCTGCGAAGCGGCGCCCATCGAACCCCCACATGCCGACGCGCCTCTCCGCGTCTGTCTGGCCACCGCGCCGGTGGCGACCAACGACGTCTTCCTTTACCACAAGACCACGCACCGGTCTGTCTATGCGCAGGCCCGGCAACAACAGCCGGACGCGGACGACGTGTTGCTCTGGAACGAACGGGGCGAACTGACCGAGGCAAGCAGCTCCAATTTGGTGGTCGAGATCAACGACGAGCGCTTCACGCCGCCGGTGTCATGTGGTCTGCTGGCCGGGACCTTCCGTGAGACGTTACTCCGTGAAGGAAGAATTCGCGAGCGGATCATCCGCCCTGACGAGCTTCGCACCGCCACGCGAGTCTTCCTCATCAACTCGGTCCGCCGATGGCGCCAGGTCCGACTGCTCGATCATGCGGCGCCACCAGCGTCACTTCCCCCGCCTTCGCCGTTGCGGAAGGACCAGGCGTCTTCTACCATTTGAAGGCATCACAGCCGCCAACGCTGTATCGCTCATGGAACTGTCCATCGTCATGCCCTGCCTGAACGAGGCGGACACGATCGCGTCGTGCGTGGCAAGGGCGCTCCACAGTCTCGCGGTCGCGGGAGTCGAAGGCGAGGTGATCGTTGCCGACAACGGCAGCACCGACGATTCGGCGGCGCTGGCCGCGGCGGCGGGCGCTCGCGTCGTGTCAGTGCCAGCGCGCGGTTACGGCAACGCCCTGATGAGCGGGATCGAGGCCGCTCGGGGGCGGTTCATTCTCATGGGGGACGCCGACGCCAGCTACGACTTCGGCGCCATCGAACCGTTTCTCGCGCGGCTCCGCGAGGGCTGGGAACTGGTGCAGGGTTGTCGCCTGCCGGCGGGCGGCGGGTGGGTGGCGCCCGGCGCCATGCCCTGGCTCCATCGGTGGGTCGGAAATCCGCTTTTCACGCTGCTCGCGCGCTGGTGGTTCGGCAGCCCGGTCCACGACACCAACTGCGGCCTCCGGGCGTTCACCAAGGAGCTTTACCGACGACTCGATCAGCGCTGCACCGGCATGGAGTTCGCCAACGAAATGCTGATCAAGGCCAGCCTCGCCCGGGCGCGCATCACCGAGGTTCCCATCACGCTGCATCCTGACGGTCGCAAGGCTCACCGGCCGCACCTGCGCACGTTCCGCGACGGCTGGCGGACGCTTCGCTTTTACCTGTTGTTCTGTCCGCGCTGGCTGTTCCTGGTGCCCGGTCTCGGCCTGATGTTGCTGGGCGTGGCCGGTTACGCGTTGACCGCCACCGCCCACGCCGGCAACCTCGGCCTGGTGGTCGCCAGCCTGCTGTTGCTCTGCGGCTACCAGTCCGTCCTGTTTGCCTTTCTGACGAAGGCGTTCGCGATCAACGAAGGCTTGCTGCCGATGAACCGCCGGATGGCCGCGTTTTTCCGCGTGATGACGCTGGAACGCGGCCTGGTCGCAGGTGCCGTGGCCCTGGCCCTGGGCCTGGCCGGACTTGGTCTGGCGGCGGGGCAGCCACCCACCCGACCCGAAGGCGCGCTGCAACTTGCCGTTCCCGCCGCGACGCTGGCAACGCTCGGCTTCCAGACCGTGCTGTTCAGCTTCTTCGCCAGCCTGCTGGGCATGCGCCGCCGATGAAACCTCCGCCCGAGCCCGCCGCGTTCGACCACGTCGCGGCCGACTACGAGGCCGCCCTCGGTCGCGGCCTGCAACTCGCTGGCGAGACTCGCGAGTTCTTCGCGCGGGGCCGGGTCGCCTGGCTGGCCCGCTGTCTCCCGCAACCGGCCCCTGCCATCAGCAAGGTGCTCGATTTCGGTTGTGGCGATGGCGCGGCCACCCCGTTGCTCCGGCGGCTCGAAGCGGATGCGACCATCATCGGTGTGGACACCTCGACAGCGAGTCTCGAACTGGCACAGCGAAATCACGCGACCGACCGCATTCGCTTTCTGCCCGTGGCCGCGCTGAAGCCCGACGCCTCGTTCGATCTCGTTTTCAGCAACGGCGTGTTCCATCACGTGCCGTCGGCCGATTGCCCTGCCACGCTGGCGCTGATCCACTCGGCACTCCGGCCCGGCGGATTGTTCGCGCTGTGGGAGAACAACCCGTGGAATCCCGGCACCCGCCTGATCATGCGTCGAGTGCCCTTTGACCACGACGCCGTTTTGCTCTGGCCGGCCGTCGCCCGGCGCCTCCTCCGCGTCGCGGGGTTTGACGTGTTGCGGACTGATTTCCGGTTTGTCTTTCCGCGCTGGTTGCGCTGGTTCCGGCCGCTGGAGCCGGCGTTGAGCCGCCTGCCGCTCGGCGGCCAATATCAGGTGCTCGCCCAAAAACCGCCTTCCCCAACGCCGCCCGACGGGCGATAACTCCCGCGCCATGCTCAACTACGTCTGGCTCACGCTGGTCCTGCTCGCCGTCATTCTCGGCGGACTCGACGGCCGGTTCAAGGAACTGACCGACGCTGCGTTCGACTCGGCAAAAAGCGCCGTGATGACCACCGCGCTGCCGCTGGCCGGCATCATGGCGCTGTGGCTGGGCGTGATGCGCCTGGCCGAGCGCGCCGGCATGGTGCGTTCGCTGGCCCGGCTCCTGCGATCGGTCATGCGCCGACTGTTTCCCGACGTGCCGGCGGACCATCCGGCGATGGGTTCCATGCTGATGAACATGGCGGCGAACATGCTCGGCCTTGCCAACGCCGCCACGCCCCTTGGCCTGCGGGCCATGAACGACCTCGAACAACTCAACCCGCATCCCGGCACCGCGACGAACGCGATGTGCACGTTCCTCGCCATCAACACCGCCTCCATTCAACTCCTGCCCGCCACGGCCATCGGCATCATGGCGGCCGCCGGCGGCAGGAACCCCACCGCCATCGTCGGCACCACCCTGCTCGCCAGCGCCTGCGCGGTAACCGTCGGCCTCACCGCCGCCAAAACGCTCGAAAAACTATCGTTCTTCCGCGTGCCGACCACGACGTCATCAAAGCCCGCCGTCACGGAAAACACCGCCGCCGAACCTGACGAGCCGAGGGCCAAACCAATTCCGGTCTGGGGTTGGCCCGTGCTGCTGCTGCTGTTGGCGCTCTTTGGTTTCTTTTTCACCCGGCTGATGCAAACCGGCGAGGCCGGTCCGTCGCTTTTCCTGCGCGCCGTGAACGCGGTTTCGTTGCTCGCCATCCCCTTCCTGCTGGCCTTCTTTCCGCTCTACGCCGTGCTGCGCGGCGTGAAGGTTTATGAGGAATTCGTCGAGGGCGCGAAGGAAGGCTTTCAGGTCGCCCTGCGCATCATCCCGTTCCTGGTGGCGATGCTGGTGGCGATGGGCATGTTCCGTGCGGCCGGCGGCGTGGAGCTGCTGGCGCGGGCGCTGCAGCCCGTGCTGAATCTCATCAGCTTTCCGACGGACCTGCTGCCGATGGCGCTCACCCGGCCCTTGAGCGGTAGCGCCACCATCGGCCTCTTCGCCGACCTCGCGAAGAGCCACGGCCCGGACAGCCTGGTGACGCGCATGGGCGGCACGCTGTTCGGCAGCACGGAAACAACGTTCTACGTGCTGACCGTGTATTTCGGCGCGGTGGGCATCAAGCGGACCCGGCACGCGGTGGCGGTCGGACTGCTGGCCGATCTCGCCGGCATGATCGCCGCCGTGACCATTTGCCGGTTGGTGCTGGGCTCAACGCCGTGATGCGCAAGTAGGCGTGCGCCGGCGGCACACATCTTCCATGCCCAACGTCTTTAAGCCTGGCCGCCAGCGATAACATTCCAACGGGATTGTGCGCTTGACAAACAATCGCCTTCTGTTTTGTTGCCCCCAGTGCCTGGTCCCGAATTCAAAGATTACTACAAGGTCCTCGGAGTGTCTCCGAAGGCGACGGACGAGGAAATCAAGAAGGCCTTCCGCACGCTGGCCCGCAAGTATCATCCGGATGTCGCCAAAGACAAAAGAACGGCGGAAGACAAATTCAAGGAACTCAACGAGGCGCATGAGGTCTTGAGCAACCCGGAGAGTCGCAAGCAGTACGACCAATTAGGCGCCGACTGGAAAACGGGCGCGGCGTCGGGTCCGCCCCCGGGCCGGGCCGCCGGCCGATCCGCCCGACCGGGAGCGGGTGGCGACGAATATGAGTTCCAATTCGAGGGCACGGGTTTCAGTGATTTCTTTGAACAGTTCTTTGGCGGACGCGCCGGCCGATCCCGCGGGGCTTCCCCGTTCGTCCATCACGGAGCTGCCGATGCCGCCGAGGCACCCGAGGAGCAAGCCGCCGCCGCACTGCGTGGTCAGGATATTCACGGGGACATTCTCATCACGCTCGATGAAGTGCTCAAGGGGGCGATGCGCGCCATTTCGGTGCGGCGAACCAATGCCCGCACGGGCCAGGAGGAGACGGAAACCTGCTCGGTGCGAATTCCGGCGGGAGTCCAGGCTGGCCAGTCCATTCGGGTGCCGGGCAAAGGTGGCGAGGGCTGGAGGGGAGGCAGCGCCGGCGACATCTACCTGCGGGTCCGCTATGCCCAGCACCCTGACTGGCACGCGCGCGGCACCGACCTCGTGGGCCATCTGGAGCTGGCGCCGTGGGAAGCCGTCTTGGGGGCGACGGTTCCGGTGCGCACGCTGGAAGGCACCGTTTCGGTCAAAGTCCCGGCCGGCACTCAACAGGGACAGCAATTGCGTGTTCGCGGCAAAGGATTGCCTGCCGGCGCGGCCAGGCGAGGCGATCTTTACGTCACCGTTTCAATCCAAGTCCCGCCCCACATCGGCAAAGAGGACGAGCGTTTGTGGAAGCAGTTGGCAACCCAATCCACGTTCGATCCGCGGAAAGAGTCCTGAGCAAACGGTCCTCCAGAATGTTCGCCGGCATGACCACCCGATGGCGCCCGCAGGTGTTCCCGAGTTGAAGTCAACTGCCCTTCACCAGCAGAAGAACCGGCAGGGATAAATCATTCCGGCCGTCAATCAAGAGGAGCCGGCGGGCGGGTGACTCGCCACTTGTGCTGTCTCGATTCACCCTGCGGCCGCGAAGCGCAGCTCAGCGGGGATTAGGGACAACATAACGAACGTCTTCCCAACGCTCGCTGGACGGATCGAAAAGGTCGTGCCCCAGAGCAGCAGGCCGCGTTGTCTCCCAAGTTTCCTCCCCGGTGCCAGCTTGGAAAGCGCGAAGCGCGCAATTGTCTGAGTCAATACTGGCTCTGATTCTTTCAATTAACACCCCCGGCCACGGGCGCCGTAACGTGGCGCCATGAAAACCAACCGAACTGCCCCGCCCAGCGCGTCCATCCGCGTCACCCTCCTCGTCATCACGATCGCCGCCGTCGCCGTCGTCGGGTTCCGCCTCAGCGAATCCCTCGCCGCCCGCGTCAATCAGGAAGCCGCCGCCCAGGCTTTCCCCATTCCCAACGTCGGTCTCTCCGACTTGGTGGCCGCCGCCAGCACCACGCGGTAGCCGGAGCCTGCCCGGAACCCAACGGCGGTCCTCATTCCCTTTGCGCCCTGCCCGGACAACGGCGGGAAACGCCCGTTCTGTGCAGCGGCCGAAAGGTCTTGAGCGGCGATGCCTCGGGGCGAACTTCTTAACCAACTCTTGCCAACGGAACGTGTATGCTGCATGCGTCAGCGATTCCGAGACGGCCTGGCACCGAAAACCAACCTTCAACCCATGAAAATCCGGATCATCAACCCATGCTCGATGGCAACGCTGGCACTGCTTGTGGCGTCCGGCATTCTGCTGGCCGCGGAAGTCCAGCCAACCACCCCGAATGACGCCCTTGTTGGCAATCGCGGCGAGTTGGCGCGGATCACCTTCACGGGCCAGGAGACGTTCAGCGAGGCCGCGTTGCGACGCAGCTTGAAGTTCAATCTCGATTTCCTGCTGGCGGCGCAACCGCAGGCGCCGCTCAACGACTGCCTGCGCCTCCTCGAGCGGCTGGTCCGCGCCGGCTACCAGCACGCCGGCTTTGCGGACGCCACGGTGGCAGCGGCCATTTCGCCGGACACCGGTCGCATCGTCGTTCGCGTCAAGGAAGGTCCGCGGCTTTACTGCGGGAGCGTGCGCGTGACCGGCCTGAAGAGCCTGTCGCCCACCAACCTCGCCGCCCTCATTGTCCAGGGCTCCGGTCCCGGGGCGACCACCAACCGTCCGGCGTCGTCGCTCGAAACCCTGAGCTCACCTCCCGTCCCCACGTCGGAACAGGTTTTGCATATTCTGTCGTCTCCGCCAGGCGTGTTAACCGAAATCACCAACCGCGCCCAGGTGCCGGACATTCCGCTCGGGCTCTGGAAGACCGGTTCGCCGGCCACCCTCGATGATGGCGCCCGCCGGTCGCTCGCCGAGGCGGTGACCAATGCCTTCGCCGCGCTGGGCCACTTTTCGCCCCGCGTTCAGCTCAGTTTCCCCCGCCGTCCCGCCGAACCCCTCACCGCCTCCGAACCGCAGGCGCTCCAATCCACCAACCTGGTGGCGGACGATGAAGCCGGCTTTCTGCGCGCGCGGGCCGAGGGGCGCGTCGCGGACCTGCTCGTGGAATCGCTCGACGAAGGGCCGTCGTGTGTCCTCGGCGAAATCGAAGTGGACGGGGTCAAGAAGAACACCCGCGACGAACTCCTGCGGTGGTTGGAGCTGGCGCCCGGACAAAAACTCACCCGCGATTTCCTGCTGGTGAAATCGCAGCAATTGGACGAGTCCGTCCGCTTTGTGCAACACCGGCTGGAACCGGGACCACCGGATGCGGCCGGCCGGGTGAAGCTGCGCGTGACGGTGCAGGAATCCGCGGATGCGCCGCCGCTGTCGGAGGAACTCTCCCGGGAAACCCAAACGCTGCTGCGGTTTCGCGAGTGGCTGCTTGGCTGGCCCTCGAGATCGGAGGACATGGTGCTCCGGGTGGAGCGGCAGGGCGCGGGCGGCCAGTCCGGCGCGGCCACCGCCTGCATCGTGTCCCCGTCGGGCGGCCTGTTCTTCCGCGCCGACCAGCCCGATGGGGCGGCGGGAAGGCCGACCCCCCAATGGGCCTTTCTCGCACGACGCAACATGCTGGGGTTGTTCGACGGCATCCGCCAGCAATGCCTGGTCAGTACCAACTTCGCCGGCCAGTTGGCTCTGCTGGCGAACGTCCAGCTAAACGAAGAGGGCCACTTCAACTTTTCGCTTGGCGCGGGATTCAAAACCGAAACGTCCGGTCCGCCGTTCGACGTGAAGCTGCAGGTGACGGCGGCAACGGCGGCCAAATTCGCGCAGGAGCCGGGCATGACCTGGCGCTCCGACGGCGCCGTGCTCACTGGATCGAGCACGAATGGGGTGTTGCGCGTGGAGGAAGCGACGGGACGGTTGATCGAATGGCGCCTGGAAGTCGACGCGGACATCCTCCCCTTCGAAGTGAACGGCCGGCTGACATTGACGCAGCGCTTCGAAACGAACGCGCTGGCCCGCGCGGAGCAGGCGCTGCTCGCGGACACGGCCGGTTTCAAGAACCGCTATGACCGCGGGCGGGCACTCAATTCAAGTCTCAGTTTTCTCATCGAGGAAGTTCTGCGCATTCCGGCAGTCCGCGCGTTCGCCGGCTTTCCGCTTTCCCCCGAGCGAGCGGCCGCCGCCGGGCCGGCGCTGGAGAAACTCCTCAGTGCCCGCGCCTTCGCCCCCTTCGAGGCCCTTTTCAGCCCGACGAACGCGGGACCGGAGGACCAATCCATCCTCATCCCGCCCGACGCCGCGGGCAGCGGTCCCGCTTCGGCTTACAACCCGATCGAGAGCGTGGCGGCCATCGTGCTGGGCAACGGCGACGAACTGTTGCCGCGCGATTCGTGGCCGGCCGGGTTGCTGCGCGCGCAGGTCCTCACGCTGGCCAGCAAAGCCGAACTGGCCGGCCGCGCCTGGCAGAGCCTCTATGCCTCGCCCGAACTCGGCCCCATCGCGTGCTGGCTCATCGGCCGCAATCTGAACCCCCAGCCGGCGCGGTTTTTCGCAACCAAAGGCATGACCCTGCTGACCCGCGAGGATTTTCGCCGCGATTGCGCCACCCTGCTTGAAGGCAGCGGCATGGTGAACGAGTGCCTGCGCAATCTCGTCGCCGCCTTGCGTGACCTGAATGATGCGGAGGTTGACTCCCTGGCCGGCCTGCTCCCGCCGGCGGACGCCGACGCCTTGCGCCAGGCCGTGAGCGCCCTGCGGGCAAACCCGGCCACGCCGGGCCTGGCGGTTCTGGGTCCCGTGCTGGACGAATGGTGGACCCAGGCGCTCCGGGAGCGGGTGGCCGCGGCACTCCGCGGGCTCGCGGTACCGTCACGAAGGAATGCTTCGGCAGGCTCCACGCCTGACACGTCGAACCGCTAACGCGCCCAACCGCTTCCGCGTTGAAAGGTCCGGCCAGCCGCGGTTTCGCGCACCACGCCAACGCGGCGGAAGACGGTGGAAATCATGGCCAATGGATGGCGTGATCCTGCGAGGCCGGTCAAGCCGCGTTTGGCCGGCTCCATTCGCAACGCCAAACCCGTAATGCCCGCGGCGCCAAAGGACGCGGGCCCGCGCCAGCACCACGCGCTGGTTCCGGACCGATTCCGCTTGTGGAACCGCCGGTTTGGACGTATCGGTCAAGCTGCGTCGTCAAACCACGTTTTAAGACAATCTTATGAACAAACCCAAGAATCTTCTCGCGATTGCATTAGCCTTGCTTGCCGGTGTCTGGACTGCCACGGCTGCGGACAACCCGCTCGCCGTCGGCGATCCCGCGCCCAAGCTGAAGGTCGGCAAATGGGTGCAGGGTGAACCGGTCACCGAGTTTGCCCGGGACAAGGCCTACATCGTCGAGTTCTGGGCCACCTGGTGCGGGCCCTGCCGCGTCTCCATTCCCCACCTGAACGAGATCTGGCAGAAGTTCAAGGACAAGGACCTCGTGGTGATCGGCCAGGACGCCTGGGAGCAGGACGAATCCAAGGTCAAGCCGTTTGTCGAAACCATGCGCGACAAGATGACCTACCGGGTCGCCCTCGACGACAAGTCCGACCTGAAGGAAGGGGCGATGGCCACGACGTGGATGAAGGCCGCCGACCAGAATGGCATTCCCACCGCCTTCCTCGTGGACAAACAGGGCAAAATCGCCTGGATCGGCCACCCGATGGCGATGCAGGAATCCACGATCCAACAGGTGCTCGACGGCAAGTTCGACCTCGCCAAGGCGAAGGCGGACTACCTGAAGCAGAAGGAGTCGGAAGGAAAGCTCGCCAAGCTGTCCCGCCAATTTGGCCAGCAGATGCAGGAAAAGAAATGGGACGAGGCCGACGCCACGCTCACCGAGATCGGCAAGGCGCTGCCGGAAGCCCAGCAGGAGTCCGTAGGCTTCGCCCGGCTGCCGATCCTGCTGGGCAAGGGCGATACCGACGGCGCCGTCGCCCTCGTTGAAAAAATCAGCGAGAAAGCCAAGGACAACGCCCAGGGCCTGAATCAACTGGCCTGGCAGCTCGCCGCGCAGGAAAACCTCAAAGGCAAGCTCCTCGACGCCGCCTGCAAGATCGCCACCAAGGCAAACGAGGTTTCCGGCGGCAAGGACCCGGCCATCCTCGACACCCTCGCCCGGACCACCTTCCTCAAGGGCGAGAAAGACAAGGCGGTGGAACTCCAGCGAAAGGCGGTGGACCTCGCCGACAACGACGACCTCAAAAAGCAGATGCGGGCGACGCTGGACAGTTACAAGGACGGCAAACTGCCGAAGGCGGAATAAGGTCCTAACGGATCAAACGCAAGTGCCCGGGTGCCGCGAGGTGCTCGGGCATGGGTGTGTTGTGGGTTGACGGAATCCGCCGGAAAGGTGGAGATTGGCGCCATGCACCATGCCAATTTCCACCTCAATCGTCGTCACTTCCTGAAATCGGCGGCCGCGACGGCCGGCCTGGCCGGCCTGCCAGCGTGGTTCGCCGAGGAGAACCTCAGTTACGCCGCCACCACCCGCCCACTCTCGCCGAACGACAAACCCGGCATCGGGCTCATCGGCTGCGGCGGCCAGGGCAGCGGCGATTGCGAGTGGGCACGGAACTTCGGCAACGTGATCGCCGTCGCCGACGTGGACGACAAACACGCCGAGGCGGCGAAGACGCGGTTCAAGGCCGAACACAAGTTCAACGATTTCCGGAAGCTCCTCGAGCGCGACGACATTCACGTGGTCATCACCGGCACGCCGGACCACTGGCACACGCTCGTCAACGTCGCCGCCGCCCGCGCCGGCAAGGACATTTACTCCGAGAAACCGCTCACGCTCACCATTGATGAAGGTAAACGGCTGGTGCAGGAAATCCGCAAGAACCAGCGCGTGCTCCAGGTGGGCAGCCAGCAGCGCAGCGACACCCGGTTCCGTCTGGCCTGCGAACTGGTCCGCAACCAGCGCCTCGGCAAACTGCAGCGCATCGTCGTCGGCCTGCCCACCGGCCCGCGCGAAGGCCCGTTTCCGCCGAAGCCGGTGCCGCCGGAGCTGAACTGGGATTTCTACGTCGGCCAGGCGCCGATGTGCGACTATCGCATCAACAACTGCCACGGCAACTTCCGCTGGTGGTGGGCGTTCTCCGGCGGCCAGATGACCGACTGGGGTGCCCACCACAACGACATCGCCCAGTGGGGCAACGGCACCGAGCGCAGCGGCCCTGTCAGCGTGGACGCCAAAACGCTGGTGGCCATGATCCCCGACGGCTATGAAACCGCTTCCCGCTATCGCGCCGAATACCGCTACGCCAACGGTGTCGCCATGAGTGTCGTGGATGAGAGCACCGTCACCGAACACAACGTCGTCGGCGAAGGCAAGAGCACGCCCAATGGCGTCCAGTTCATCGGCACGGAGGGCTGGATTTACGTCAGCCGCAGCGAAATCCGCGCAAGCAAGCAGGAACTGCTCGACACTCCCTTGCCCGCCAGCGCGGTCCGCCTTTACAAGAGCGACAACCACATGGCCAACTTCTTCGAGTGCGTTCGGAGCCGGAAGGACCCGATCTGCGACGTCGAGATTGGCTACCGCTCGATCTCGGTGGCGCACATCGGCAACATTTCGCTGCGGCTGGGCCGGCCGCTGAAATGGGACCCGGCGCAGGCGCAGTTCGTCGGCGATGCCGAGGCCAACCAATGGCTCCGTCGCGAGATGCGCAAGCCCTACGACTGGAGCCTGGTCGCCTAAAAGCGGAAACGGGCCAACAGGGAATGGCGAGGTTCGAGCTCCGAGTGTCGAATTGGTGTGGATTCGTGCAATTCGTGTCTCGGCTCGCGTGGACGCCCCACCAGAGAATTGCGAGGTTCGACTTGCGAAGGTCGAATTCGTGAGAGTTCGTGGAATTCGTGTCCCGGCCCGCCCTTCGGCGCTCGACTTCCGCGGCCAGGGCCGGTAGAAGTTACGCCCCATGAAAGTCCAGTTTCTCGGCGCGACGCGAACGACCACCGGTTCGATGTACCTGCTGGAGCTCAACGGCCGGCGCGTGTTGCTCGAATGCGGCCTTTACCAGGGCCGGCGCGACGACTCCGTCGAGCGCAACCTGCACTTCCCGTTCGACCCGAAGACGCTCGACGCCGCGATCCTGAGCCACGCGCACATTGACCACTGCGGCAATTTCCCGAACCTCTACCGGCAGGGTTTCACCGGAAACATCTTCTGCACGTTCGCCACGCGCGACCTGGCGAACATCATGTTGCAGGACTCCGCGCACATCCAGCAGGCCGACACGCTGTTCGTGAACAAGCTCCGGGCGAAGAAGGGCCAGCCGCCGGTGGAACCGCTCTACAGCATCACCGACGCCGAAATGGTGACGCGCCAGTTCATCGCCGTGGGCTATGACCGGCCCATGCTGGTGAGCGACGGTCTGACGGTGACGTTCCGCGACGTCGGCCACATCCTTGGCTCGGCCCAGGTGATCCTCGACGTGCGCGAAGGCAGCCGGCAATTCCGCTACCTGTTCAGCGGCGACGTCGGCCGCGGCGGTGACCCGATCCTGCGCGACCCCGACACGGTGGACGGTGCGGATTTTCTCCAGATCGAAAGCACCTACGGCAACCGGTCGCACGCGGACCGGCGCGCGGGCACGCAAGCCGCGGAGAAGGTGGTGCTCGAAACGTTGCAGCACGGCGGCAAGGTGATCATTCCGTCGTTCGCGGTCGGCCGCACGCAGCAGGTTGTGTACGCGCTTAACCGGGCGATCCGCGACCATCACTTTCCCGCGGTGCCGACGTTCGTGGACAGTCCGCTCGCGGTGAACGCCACCGAGGTTCACCGGTTGCACCCGGAATGCTTCAACCAGGACATCTATGAGTTCCTCCGCACCGTGGCGAATCCGTTCGAGATGGGCAACCTCACTTACATCCGCGACGTCGAGCAATCCAAGAAGCTCAACGACCTGGCCGGACCGATGGTCATCATTAGCGCGTCGGGCATGGCGGAATCCGGCCGCGTGCTGCATCACCTGCGGAACAACATCGGCGACCCGAACAACCTCGTGCTGTTCGTCGGTTTCTGCGCCGAGCACACGCTGGGGGCCCAAATCCTCGCCGGCAGGGACACGGTCAACATCTTCGGCGAACCGAATCGCGTCCGCGCGCGGGTGGCGTCGGTGGACGCGCTCTCCGGCCACGCCGACAAGGAGGAACTGGTCCGCTATGTCCAGCGGTTGAATGGCAACCTGCAGCGCATCTTCGTCATCCACGGCGAGGAGGAGCAGTCGCTGCCGTTTGCCGAAACGCTGCGCGGGTTACAGCCCAAGGCCGACGTGCTGGTGCCCGTGCCCGGCCAGGTAGTGGAGATTTGAGCCGGAGGAAGCCCTCGACCCGAGCGACTCGCGGAGATGCCCCACCGGTCTCAACTCTCAACTCACCACCCTCTCAACTTTCCCGCCGGCTCGCGAGGACGCCCCACCGGCACAGTCAAACGTGGACACTGCCGCCGCGAGATCACGCTTGCTTCGCGGATGCGGTCGTCCAGAATGCGCGCGTTGCCCAAGGTGGCCCACGCGGGAACCGCCGGGCGGATTACTTGAAAGCCAGAATCATCGTTAAGCCATGAATACGCGCAGTCTCTTCGTCGCCAGTGCCTCGGCCTTGTTGCTCACGCCAGCCGCCGCCCGGGCGGACAAACCCTTTCAGCTCGCCCTCCTGCCGCCGGAAACGCAGATCGTCGCGGAAGACCAGTCCATTCGCGGCGTGCGCTTCGACTTCATTTATGGTCGGAACCAGGACATGCGCGGGCTTGACCTCGGCTTGGTCAACGAGTCCACCGGGGAGTTCCACGGCCTCGGCATCGGGCTCGCCAATCTCACCCAAGGGGCGATGAGTGGCGTCCAATGGAGCGTGGCCGGCTATGCCGAAACCGGCAGCGACGCCTCGGGTTGGACGTTCTCGCTGGTGCACCACGAGTTCGGCAGTTTTGAGGGGTTCGAGCAGGGCCTCGTGGGCTACGTCGAAAAGGATTTTCAGGGTTTCCAGGGCAACGCGCTGTGGAACCAGACCGACGGCAAGGCTTCCGGGCTGCAACTCGGGTTGGTCAACAAAGCCGGCGAAGTGCATGGAATCCAGCTCGGGCTGGTCAACCTGACCGAGCGCATGAACGGTTTGCAGATCGGCCTGTGGAACCAGATCAGCTCGAAGGAAGGTCTGAGCGTCCTGCCGATCGTGAACTGGAAGTTCTGAGGCCGGCCGCGGCCCGTCACCCCGCCGACGGCAATCTCGCTCGGCTCGATTCCCTATCGCCAGCCGGAGTGGGTGGCGGCCCGACCGCTGGGCGGGCAGTTTTCACTCTCGTTGCCTCGTGCGGCCTCTGGCCGAACTGGTCGAGCCGCCGGCCAGGCACGATGCCCGCTTCTTCGACCACCGCCCCCGGCTTCAGCAGTAGGTCTGGAGTTTGGCCCCGCCAAGACAACCCTGCCCGGGCGAAATGAAGTTGAAAACCGGGGCCAGACTGGCAGGCTGGGGCCATGACCAACTTGATTTCGCGGCGTCGCTTCGTTGGCGGTGCTGCCGCCGCCGGCACCCTGATGTTCCTGCCCGCCGCCACAACGCGGCTTCACGCGGAAGACGCCGTTCCCGACAATGGCGGCCTGGACTTTCCGCTCCAGGACCTGCACGTCCACCTCGACAACAGCACGATTGACAAGGTGCTGGCCCTGCCCCAGGCGCGCGGCATCAAGTTCGGCATCGTCGAGCACGCCGGCACCAAGGAGAACGTCTATCCCACCGTGCTCAGCAACGATGCCGAGCTGAAGCGTCAGCTCGCGATGCTCGAAGGCAAGCCCGTGTTTCGCGGCGTCCAGGCGGAGTGGACCGACTGGATGAGCGGTTTCTCGCCGGCGGCGCTCGCGCAACTGGATTACGTCCTCACCGACGCCATGACCTTCCCCGGCAAGGACGGCCAGCGCGTCAAGCTCTGGGAGGCCAACGCCCCGCAACGTGTGGACATGAGCGATCACGAGAAGTTCATGGACCGCTTCGTGGACTGGCATGTGGAGATCATGGCCAAAGAACCGTTCGACATCATGGCCAACACGTCCTGGCTGCCGGCGGCGCTCGCCGACGACTACGACCGGCTCTGGACGGAGGCGCGGGTGCGCAAGGTGGCCGAGGCGGCGGTGAAATACGGCGTCGCCCTCGAAATCAGCGCCAGCTACAAGCTGCCCAAACTCCCGTTCCTCAAAATAGCCAAGGCGGCCGGCGTGAAGTTCAGCTTCGGCTCGAACGGCCGTTACCCGAACATGGGCAAGCTGGATTACAGCATCGCCACCGCCAAAGCACTGGGGTTGACGAAGGCCGACATGTTCACGCCCGCGCCCGACGGACAGAAAGCCGTCCAGCGGCGGAAATGGGCGTAAACGGCGCAGCGCTCCACGACCCACCATTCACACTTCGCCATTCGCACTTCGCGTGGGTGGCCCGCCGCAATCGGCCGTCGGCGGGACGCCGACGGCTGCGCCCGAGACGGGCGCGCTCCCCATTTTCAAACCGCCACCGTGCGATCCACGACCCGCCACTCGCCAAATCCAATACGAACCCGCCGCGTGTCCGTGCCGGGTCAATGGCTTCACTTTGCCGTCACCACCACGTAATTCTTCTTGCCCTTGCGTAGCAGGACGTGCCGTCCAAACAGCAGGTCCGCGCGCGTGACGGCACGTTGCGCGTTCCCCTCGCGGACGTTGTTCAAGTAAATGCCGCCCCCTTCGAGATCCTTCCGCGCTTGGCCCTTTGACGGGCAGAGCCCGGCATGGACCAGCAGTTCAACCAAGGGAAGGCCGGTGCCGTCGAATTTCACGGCTTCGATTTCCCGGGTCGGCACTTCGCCCGCGACATCGTTGAAATTGGCTTCGGAGATGCCGGCGAGGTCGCCGCCGAACAGGATCTGGCTCGCCTTGATCGCCTCCTGCGTGGCGGCCTCCCCGTGGATCAGATCGGTCGCCGCCCAGGCAAGGGCGCGGTGGGCCGGACGCGCGCCGGGATTCGCCGCGTGCTGCGCTTCGAGCGCTTCGATCTCCTCGCGGCCAAGGAAGGTGAAGAATTTGAGATAGCGGATCACATCGCGATCGTCCGTGTTGATCCAAAACTGGTAGAAGCGATAGACGCTGGTGCGTTTGGCATCGAGCCACACCGAATCGCCTTCGGACTTCCCGAACTTGGTACCGTCGGCCTTCATGATGAGCGGCAGGGTGAAGCCGAAGGCGGGGCGCCCCAGTTTCTTGCGGATGAGGTCAATGCCCGCGGTGATGTTGCCCCACTGGTCGCTGCCGCCGATCTGCAGATCGCAGTTGAACTCGCGGCTCAAGTGGTAGAAGTCGAAAGCCTGCAAGAGCATATAACTGAACTCGGTGTAGCTGATACCGGTTTCGCGGTCCTCCATGCGGGCGCGGACGCTCTCCTTGGCGACCATCTGGTTGACGGAAAAATGCTTGCCGATGTCGCGCAGGAATTCGAGGAAGCTGACGCGCGCGGTCCAATCCGCGTTGTCCACCAGCCGGGCGGGATTGGCGGGCGCCTCGAAATCCAGCAGGCGGGCGAGCTGGGGGCGGATGCCGGCGAGGTTGGCGGCGATGGTCTCGGGCGTCTGGAGCTGGCGTTCAGCCGACTTGCCACTTGGATCACCGATGCTGCCGGTGGCGCCGCCCGCGACCGCAATTGGCCGGTGGCCAGCGAGCTGGAACCGCCGCAGGGCGATCAGCGGCACCAGACTGCCTACGTGGAGACTGTCAGCCGTGGGATCGAAGCCGCAATAGAGCGTCACGGGGCCCGCGGCCAGCCGCCGGGTCAGCTCCGCTTCATCGGTGCAATCGGCCCACAGGCCGCGCCATTTCATTTCCTCGAGGACGTTCATCGAATCAATTGGTGGTTGCGGGCTCACGTCGCACGGATCGTGGTGGAAGCGCCGTCAAGTTGGCCAGCCACCACCGATAGCGGAAGTCACGCAGAGCCGCAGCGGATTCTTCTCAAAGCGCTATTTCAGGTTTGCCGGGTTGAGCGGCTTGAGATCCTTCGGCAGGAACAGACCATCCTTGCGGATGAGTTCGCCGTCGAACCAGACCTCGCCCCCGCCCCACTCGGGCCGTTGGATGAGCACCATGTCCCAGTGCACCGCGGATTTGTTGCCGTTGCCGCAAGTTTCGTACGCCTGGCCGGGCGTGAAGTGCAGCGACCCGGCGATCTTCTCGTCAAACAAAATATCGCACATCGGATTCTGGATGTACGGATTGTAGCCGAGGCTGAATTCTCCGATGGAGCGGGCACCGGGATCGGTGTCGAGAATCTCGTTGAGCCGTTTCTCGTTGGAACCGGTCGCCTTGACGACCCGGCCATCCTTCAGTTCGAGCCGGATGTTCTCGAACTTGGTGCCGGCGTAGAGCGACGGGGTGTTGAACTGGATGATGCCGGTGGCCGACTTGAGCGTCGGGCAGGAATAACACTCGCCGTCGGGGATGTTGCGCAAACCATTGCACGGCTCGGAGCCGATGCCTTTGATGCTGAAGGTGAGGTCGGTGCCGGGGCCTTTGAGGTGGACCCGGTCCGCGCGTTTGAGTCGGCGCTCGAGCGGCGTGGCGGCGCGGGCCATCTTGCGATAGTCCATCGTGCAGACATCGAAGTAGAAATTCTCGAAGGCCTCGGTGCTGAGGTTGGCGGCCTGGGCCATGCTCGGCGTAGGCCAGCGCAAGACCACCCAGCGGGTCTTGTTGACGCGACGATCCAGCACCGGCCGCAGCGTCTTGCTGTAAAGCTGGAGTCGGTCGCTGGGCACGTCGGCGGCCTCGTTGGCGTTGTGCGTCCCCCGGACGGCGATGTACGCCTGCATTTTCTTCATGCGGAACAGTTCGAGGTCACGCATCAGGCCGGCGTGCCTGGCATTGGTGTCCAATGTGATTTCGCGGGCGATCCGTGTGTGCCGGAGCTCGACGACCGGCACGCCACCGGCGGCGCGCACGGCGCGCATGAGGACAACGCCAAACTCGTCCGGCGTGTCGGTCAGGTCCAGCAGAACATGGTCGCCGCGTTTGACGGCGGCGGAATACTCCACGAGCAACCGGGCCAGTTTGGGGTAACGGACATCGTTCATAAACACGGTCAAGCTAGCGGCGGCGCCGACGCGGGTCGAGTGCCAAGTGCGCAACGACTGCGCACCGCCCGCCCACGAATGCGCAAAAGCGGGCAGCCTGTCCATTTCAAGCCATCATGGATCGCCGGTTTTAAACTTCTTCGCAGTCTGCGAGCGGGTTGGCATTCCTCGTGCTTGTTGGTAGGCGTATGAGAACAATACAGGATTTCAGCGATGGAAATCTGGTGTTGCCCCCCGTGGTCGCCGTCAGGGTGGCCACAAACCATCCACTTCATCCTACTTGGACACGCCGGGACTGAGTTTCGGTGTCCTGCTCCACATGAACAATCGCCTGGCGGTCCGCAAGGGCCGCCAGTTTCTTTTCGCCGGAGGCTCAAGGCGGGCAGTATCCTGATTTGCCGTTTCCTGGAGTGCGGCTGGGCGCAAAGTTTCAGCCGCAGCCGGCCGAAAACGCTGCGGCTGGTTTCCGACACAGCCGCGCTCCATTCAAATTGGGACACTACCTCAAGGCGGAGACGCTTGCGTTTTAGGGCAGATACGTTCATAGTTTGTGTCATGAAGTCCAGTCTGACGTTAGAGAGCCCGGCACCAGGTTTCGCGCTGCAACGTCCGCGGTGGTTTGCCTTGCTGGGCGTCGGGCTGGCCATCGGTCTGCTGGCCAGCGGATCCTCCTTGGCGGAAACGGCCAAGAAAAAGGCCAAACAGAAGCCAGCCCCGTGCCCGGCCTCCCAGAAGGTCACGAAATCGAAGAGCCAGCAGAAATACGTCTCCGTCACGGGCTCGATGATCAAGCGGCCAGCGGACAAGAACGGACAGCCGGTGGCACTGGAATCGGACCTGGTGGTCATTGACAGCCAGCAGATTCAACGCAGCGGCGCCAGTTCGCTGGCCGAAGTGCTTCGGAAGAGCGGGGCGCCCCATTGAAGCGGCTGATCCGGGACGCGCTGTAGCGGCGCGTCGGCAGACCGCCGCACTCTTCCGGCCTTTCCAGATGACGGCGCTCTGCCGACGCGCCGCTACGGCCGCTGACATCCCAACTCGCAATTCGCAATTCGCACCTCGAAATTCAGCGAGCCGCCGCTACGCACGGCGGCGAACCAACTTGCCCGCCTACCCGACGTGCACTAGTCTGCCGCCGCTATGGACAACTCAGGTCCGCAAACCGCCGCTCTCGTTACGCAACCGGCTCCGGCCATTGCCGAACCGGTCGCGCCACCGCCGATCATTCCGCCACCGCCGCGGACCCCGGTGACGCCGCCACCGCTGGTGCCGCCCCCGCCGCCGCGCCCTCCCCGCCGCACCAGCGTCGGTTGGAAAGTACTGGCGGTCGTGCTGCTCGTGCTGCTGCTCTTGAGCGTCCTGGCCAACGTCCGCCACCTGCTGGGCGGTCTCTTCTCGCTCGCCGGCGCGCGGACGCACCGCGCCGGCCCTCAATTCCAGGAGACGGTCATCGAGGAGAACCGCGCGCGGTCGAAGATCGCGGTGCTCGACATTGACGGGATCATCAGCGGCGGTTACCTCGCGGCCGGGGACATGAGCCTGGTCGAATTGATCGCCGGCCAGTTGGAGTGGGCGAAGGACGACAGCGAGGTGCGGGCGGTCATCCTGCGCATTGACTCGCCCGGCGGCGAAGTGCTCGCGTCCGACGAGATCGCGCGGGCCATCCGCGAGTTCCAGGAGGAATCCGGCAAGCCGGTCATCGCCTCCATGGGCGGACTGGCCGCCTCGGGCGGCTACTATGTCGCGGTGCCGTGCCGATGGATCGTCGCCAACGAACTGACGATCACCGGCAGCATCGGCGTCATCATGCACGGCTACAACTACCGTGGGTTGCTCGACAAGGTCGGGGTCCGTCCCGAAGTGTTCAAGAGCGGCCGTTTCAAGGACATGATGCGCGGCGACAAGGCGGAATCGGAGATCACGCCCGAAGAAACCGAAATGCTGCAGAAGCTGATCAATGAAACCTACGAGCGATTCAAGCAGGTCGTCGCCGACGGCCGCCGCACCGCAGCCGAAGCGAACCACGGCAAGGGACACGCGTTGGCCACGAACTGGGCCGATTACGCCGACGGGCGGGTGCTCTCGGGCCGGCAGGCGGCCGACCTGGGTTTCGTGGATGAATTGGGGAACTTCAAGAAGTCCGTGGAACGGGCGAAGAAACTTGCCGGCGTGAGCGACGCCAACCTCATCCAATACCAAATCCCTTTCAACCTCGTGAACTTGTTCCGGCTGTTCGGCAAGACGGACGTGCACACGGTGAAGGTGGACGTCGGCCTGGACATCCCACGGCTCAGTGTGGGCCGGATGTACTTCCTGTTTTTGCCCGGAGCGAAGTAAGCGAATGGATCATTCGGGTTTGGCGCCGGGCACGCTCTGCCAGATTAACCCCACGTTCTCGCCGGCTTCGCGTGCGCGCCAGTAGTCCCCCTTCACCGCTTCATAAATGCCGAAGAGGCCGCGCGCATCACGGTCGCGGTTCACGCGCAACCCGCGGGTGGGCGCGGGGGGCTTCGGCGCGGCCAGGAACCGGGCGCCTTCCTCGCGGATGACCCGCGTGACGGCGCGGTCGGTTCCGTCCGGGTTGAGGATTCCAAAATCGCTTTGCTCGTTCACGCGAAAGCCGCCGGGGTACCACCAGAAGAAGATGCCGTCGGCGCCGGACTCCCGCAGCAGCCGATAGAAATCCCGGTAAAACTGCGCGGCGAATTCGACCTTGGCCGGCGCCGGCCCGCCCGCGCTCAAGTCCCAGACGTTGCAACCCATTTCCGCCCACACGAGCGGTTTGTTCGGATCGCACAACCGCGCATAAGCCGCGGTGAATTCGCCGGCCTTCACCCGCTCCCAGTCGCCGAGGCGGCCATAGGCCTCCGGTTCCCAAAGGTCCACGGCCTTGGCCAGGCCCCATAAGTCATAAGGCAACAGGGTCTCGGATTGATAGGTCGGGTCCCCGGCCAGTTGCATCCGAAAGCTCACCGGATGATGCGGATCAAGCGATCGCACCAGGCGCCGGGCTTCGGCGTACCGCTCGCGCAACAAATCATCGAGAAAGGAGCGGTAATCGGCAATCTGCCGGCGCCAGGGGCCGTCGGCCAGGAGTTGCGACATGGGCGGAATCGCAGCCAACTGCCCCGCCGGAAGAACGAACCCGGCCGCCGCACCCTGCCACGCCCGGCCCGCCGCCTCCAGCGAACCATAACGCCGCAACAACCAGTCCGGCCAGGCCCGGGCATAGTGCTGTTCCTGATAAGCGTGATCGAAGTGGCTCGGCTCCCAGGCCAGATCATAAGCCATGACGGTGTCGTTTTGGGCCAGACGATAGTGCTCGATGAGTTCCTTCATTTCTTCCCCGCGGAATTCCATCGGCGTGCCGGGCCGCAGGGAGAGATTCACTTTCAATTCGAGCCGTTCGCAACGAAACAGAAAGTCCAGCAGGTGCTGGGCGCCAAGATCGCGATGATAGACGAAGGCGCTGACCGCGTTCAGCCCCATCGCCTTCACCCGCCGGAGATCGCGCTCCACCACCTCCGGGTCGTAGGGCCCGCGACCGAGCCAGTACTCGAAGGCTTCGCTGGTCACGCCGATGCCCGAAGATGGCATGTAATTCACTCCATGCGCCTTCCACGGCTGGCCGGCCTGCCACAGCCCGCTGTCGCGGGCCTCCACGAACGCGGGCGTCGGCGGCGGTCGCCAGCAATTCAACTCGTGGAACAGCTCGTCCACCACCCGTCCGCCGGCGAGCAACTGCGCCGCCACCGTGCAGCCACCGGCCGGCCAGTTCGTGGGATTCCAAACAGCTTCGACGACGGTCTGGCCGCCGGGCGGGAGCACCACCTCCTGCCGGTGGCGATCAACGGCGGCACTGTGCTGCTGTTCGACCACCGTCAGCAGGACCGTCAGGTTCGTCACACTCGCATGGCCGAGGTTGACGACCCGCGCACCGAGGCGTACCGGCTGGTGCTCGAACACGGTGAAATACTCGCTGCCACCCTCCACGAGCATGACACCGTCCCGCATCCGGCGCACCACCTGCCTGAGCCAGCCTTTCACCTGCTCCTGCCGATAAAACGCCGCGTCCGCGGGCGTGAACAACGCCCAGATGCCCCCGTGACCGGGCGGCTCGAAATGGGCCACGAGCGCACCCACGGCGCCCCGGTAATCGGCGGTGGCCACGTCACGGACCGAAAGCAAAGGCTGCCAGCGCCACCCGCGTTCCTGGTTGAAACCGGCGGCCTGCGGTCGCGGATGCAACGCGAGCAGACCGGGTCCGGCTTGGACGACGTCGTTCGTCGCCGTTGGTTCGCGGTTGGTCGAGCTGCCGTCGTGGATCCACCTCTGCCACTGGCGCGGGCGGACGGAAACGGGCGTCGTGATCGGATAACACTGGTACGCCGGCGACAACGATTCGAGTCGCGCGGCCGGCGAATTTACCGGCGGGATCGCATTACCAAAAGGGCTCGCGGCCGTGCTGAGGTTGGCGAACCAGTACTCCTGCGATCCGGCGCCAACTGCCGTATGGGACACGGCCAGTCCTACGGTGAACCTGGCCACGTTGGTCACGTTCAACTGGTCGGCCGCCCCGCCGCGACCGGCCGGTGGTTGCCAGGAATGGAAGGCCGCCGGCGGCAGCACAAAGCCCCGCCACTCGGGCGCCAGGTCCACCGTCGCGATCCAGCGCGAACCGTCGTGCTCGACCCATTCGACGGCGAGTTGCCGCGTGGCCGCGGTGCCCTTCGCACGAAAGCACGTCAGTGTCTGACCGGGCGCGAACACCCAGGGCCGCGCCGGCGGTTCCAGCGTGTCCCAGCCATCGAGTCCTTGCAGGCGCACATGCAACGCCGCCCCTCCGTCCTCCCGCACGACCTCATGCGTGGCGGACAAAGCCGGGTTGAAGGCGTGGTGCATCCACCGCGTCACATCCTCCCCCGCGAAATCCACCAGGCTCCGCTCCGGTTTGCAGGCCGCCAGCGCGGCATCGTAGCCTGCCTGCGACCACCATTGGCCGGCCAATCGAAACGTTGGCGTCGCCCACGCCGTCAGGCCGAGCGCCAGCAGGTTGCCGCCGTCGCGCAGAAAACCCTGCACGGCGCCAACCGATTCGACCGGCAGAATGCGTGCATCCGGCAGCACGAGCAGGTCGAAGGAATTCGTGTTCAACCGCGTGACGTTGGTGAGGGTGGTGCTGTCCAAGAACTCAATGCGGTAACCTGCCGCCTCAATGACCCCGGCGAGGTCACGGGCGAAGGCAGGGTCGCCTCCGGGCACGTCGGCCGACCAGACGGCGGCCCGCGGCCGGGAAGGGACCGGTTCCGACCGGAGCGTGAGGTCGTTCCTACCGATGAGCAGCAAACCCAGACACCATAAGGTCCAGCGCATGGCTGCGAGGCTAGGCGGGGCGGAGCCGCTTGGCAAAGGGCTTTGGCGCGAGTTGGGGGTTGCTTCCGCGACCAGTCCGACTATAACCCTCGGCAACCGCTCCAAAGCGTGAAACTGGCATTGCCCCAAAAGCATCGTGGTCCGGGGAGACAAGTCGCTGCGCGCCTGGCAGGGTGGCTCGTGCGGGCATTCCTGCTGGCTTGGCTGACGGCGGTTGCCCCGGGCGTCGCGCGGGCGGAACTCCAGTTCGACGTCTTCCTCGGCTATGGCAGCGGGGGTGGCAACGACGGCTTCGTGCGGGAGGCCAACTGGTTTCCGGTGGCCTGCGAAGTCTTCAACGACGGTCCCGGCTTCGATGCCGTCTTCGAACTGACCTCGCAGCAGTTCAGCGGAGATCAGCGGCGGCGCCTCAAGGTCGAACTGCCCACCAACACGCGGAAGCGCTTTGTCTTTCCCGTGTTCGCCGGCGCGAACCGGTTTGCAAGCTGGCACGCCCGGCTCTTCGACTCCAAGGGCAAGCTCCGCGCCGAGCACACCGACATCCGCAGTCGCGACCTCGCCTGGGAGACGGTCCTGCTGGGCGCCGTGGCGCGGTCCTTCGGCGGCCTGCCCGCCTTTCCAACGCCCAAATCCAGCCGCCCGGACCAGCAGCCCCAGGTCGCGCGGATGACGACCGAGCTATTCCCGGACAACCCGATTGCGTTGGAAGGACTGAACGCCCTGTATTTGAATTCGGAGAAGGCGCTCGGACTCAACACGAACCAGGTGGAGGCGCTGCTCGCCTGGGTGCGCGCCGGCGGCCACGTCATCGTCGCCCCGGAACAAGTTCAGGACATCAGCAGTTCGCCCTGGCTCAACCGGTTGATGCCCGTCGAACTCGGAGACGCGACCACGAATCAGACCCAGAGCGGTATTCTTGCCTGGCTGCAAAGCGGCCCGGCGGCGACGACGGCGGAGTCCTCCGCCATCCGGTTCCCGGCGGCGACATCCTCCGCCGGACCCAATCCTTACCCGACTTTGGCGACGGACCCGGCGTTTGACGGCGTCCCGTTCCTGACCTTCACCGGCACGGACCGCGACGGCGAGGTCTTGTTCTCCGCGGGCGGCCAACCGTTGGCGTGGACGGCGGAGCGTGGGCGCGGGCGGGTCACCGCATTGGCGTTCAATCCGGAGCGCGAACCGTTTCGATCGTGGAAGAACAAGGGCTGGTTTTGGGCGCGCCTCCTGAACGTGCCCGGCCATGTTTTTGTGCAGCAGAATCAAAGTCTTTACGGCGGCTGGAGCCTCGATTCCGTCTTCGGAGCAATGATTGATACGCGCCAGGTGCGCAAATTGCCGGTCGAGTGGCTGCTCGCGCTGCTGCTGGTCTATCTGATCGTCATCGGGCCGCTGGACCGCTGGGTGCTCAAGAAGCTCAACCGGGAGATGCTCACCTGGCTGACGTTCCCCGCTTACGTGGTACTGTTTTCGCTGTTGATCTATTGGATCGGCTACCGGCTGCGCGCCGGCGAAACCGAGTGGAACGAGTTTCAGTTGGTGGATGTCCTGCCGCGCGCCGAGCAGGCCGACCTCCGTGGGCGCACCTTTGCCACGCTGTATTCCTCAGTCAACGCCCGTTACCAACTGGCGAGCGAACAGCGCTTTGCCACGCTGCGGGGTGAATTCACCGGGCCGGCCGGCGGCGGCCAGGAGAGCAGCCGGACGGACTCCGAACTGCGGCCCCGCGGTTTCGCCGCCGACGTGGCCGTACCAGTCTGGATGAACCTTCTTTACGTCAGCGATTGGCAGGAGACCGTGCCCGCGCCGGTAACGGCGAAGGTGTCGGCGCGCGGCGGCCAGTGGGAAGTCCAGGTGCAGAACCGGCTGGACCGGCCATTGACCGATGTCCGGCTCGCCCTGCAGGGACGTCTGCACAGCCTGGGAACGCTCGCGGGCGGAGAAAGCAAGCGCTTCACCGTGGGGCCCGCTTCCGGTCAGGCGCTGCTGGATTTTGTCCGCAACACCGGCCTGCGATTCCAGGAAGTGGCGGCCAACCGGCGGCAGGTTTTTGGCAACGCCCAGGCGGCGCGAATCGAACTCTCGCCGGCCAACGCGATCGCCGCCTCATTCATCGCCAGCCTCGGCGCCTATCAGGGCCAGGTGCGGAGTTTCGTGTTCCCCGCCGGGATGGAACTGAGCCCGCTGGTCGCCCGCGGCGATGCCGTGTTCCTCGCGTGGGATGCGGGCCACACCGCCACGAGCAGTCCGCTCCGCCGTTTCAATCCGCCGCGCACCAGCCAGAACACCTTGTTCCGACTGGCGGTGCCGGTCGGCCTGCCCCAATAGCCTATGGAAGCGACCCCCGCCGTCCAGACCTTCAACCTCACCCGCCTTTACGGCGACACGGTGGCGTTGAACAACCTCAATCTCACGGTTAACCGGGGCGATCTTTTCGGCTTCATCGGCTCCAACGGCGCCGGCAAAACGACCACCCTCCGCATCCTCGCCACCTTCCTTGCCCCCTCGGGCGGCACCGCCCAGGTCGCCGGCCATGACGTCGTGAAGGACGCCGACGCCGTGCGCCACGTGATCGGTTACATGCCGGATTTCTTTGGCGTCTATAAGGACATGGAGGTGACCGAGTATCTGGATTTCTTCGGGGCCTGCTACAAAATTCCCTCCACCCAGCGGGACAAGGTCGTCAGCGACGTGCTCGAACTGGTCGGGCTGACCGAGAAGAAAGGCGCCTTGATTGGGGCCTTGAGCCGTGGCATGCAGCAGCGCCTCGGCCTGGCCCGCGTGTTGATTCACGACCCGCAGGTGTTGCTGCTGGACGAACCGGCCAGCGGTCTGGATCCGCGGGCGCGCATCGAGGTGATGGCGATCCTCCAGGAACTTCAGCGCCTGGGCAAAACCATCATCATTTCCTCGCACATCCTCAGCGAGCTCGAGACCCTGTGTAACCGCGTCGCGATCATCGAAAAAGGCAAACTCATCTACACCGGGCCAGTGCAGGGCGTCCGCGATCAAATGTCCAGCGGTCGCGTCGTCTGGGTCAAGGTCGCCGGCGACGCCGAGCAGGCCGTGCAACTCCTCAAGGCCCGCCCCGAAATCAGCGAGGTCGTCCCGACCGATGGCCAGCTCAAAGTGACGCTGGCCACCGCCGACGCCGATCACAGCATCGTCGCCGAAACCCTGGTCAAGGGCGGCGCCCGGCTCATCGGCCTGCGAGAGGATGAAATTGGACTCGAGGAAGTCTTTCTTCGCGTCACCCGGGGCGAAACCCAGTGAACACCTCTTCGCCAGCCCGCCCCCGCTAACCGCGTCATGCCGCGCCGCGCCATTGTCACCGCCGTCTTTGGCAAGCACGTGGACCTTCTGCCGCGCACGCTGGGGAGTTTTACCCGGTGCGTCGGTTACGAACTGCACGCGTTCGTCTTTGGCGACACTCGGCCGCAAAACCCCGACCCTCGCATCACCTACCACACCGTCCCCTGGGGCGGCGGTTTCGGTCCGCAATACCGCGAGGTCAATTACCGCCGGTGGGAGGTGATCGCCGAGTTCGACTTTGCCGTGGTGGTGGACGGCGGCGACACGTTCTGCGTGCGCGCCCTGCCACCAGCGGAAGAATTGCTGCGTGGGTCGGTTGCTGGCGCGGTGGTCGAGCACCTGGGCAGTCGTCGTCTGGGGCCAAGCTATACGAGCACGTATTTCAACGCCGGCGTCACCTTCTGGGACGTCGCCGCCTCCCGTCCGCTGCGCCAGCAGATTCTCGAGCGCGGCCGGACCCGGTTCCGCGCGGACATTGACGATCAACTGACGCTTAACGAGGTCCTGCACCGCCACATCCTCCAGGTCCGCATCCTGCCGTCACTCTTCAACTTTCACCTCCACCTCTGGCGCCGCAAGCGCGGCTGGCCCACCCTGTCGAACCTCACCGGCGTGTTTGTCGTGCATACCGACGACATTGACCGGATCGAAGAGTTCCTGCCGGCGGGCGAGGAAGTTTATCCCCTCGAGGAACTGCCGGCCGAAACGGCGGAGCCTGGCGCGTTCGCGCGCCTGCGGCGCCGGCTCCGCTTCCGCTGGCGGCACAAGTGCTGACCCGCTGGCGCGGGAAGTCGTCGCAGAGTGACGACCGTGGGTAGCCGTGGGTTTCAACCCACGGTCTGGAGGAGGAGACGGGAAACGTCGCGGAGTGACGGCTGAACCCCTTTTTTGGTCCTGCGCCCCCTCCCAAGCGTCGCTCCGCGAGTTGCCGACGAACCGGCTCGCGGGGACCCCCACCAGCGAGTTGCGAGGGGCGAATTTGTGTGGGCTCGGGAAATTCGTGTCCCGGCTCGCGGGGCTTCCCCACCAACATCGGGCACGCGGTTCGGCTTGGCGCGCACGTAGCCCCAGGCTACGTTCAGGCGATGCCGGACATTGTCCTCGCCACGCTCAACGCGAAGTTCAGCCACGCCGCGTTCGGTCTGCGTTACCTGCGGGCGAATCTGGGTGAGCTCCGCGACCGCAGCGAACTGGCCGAGTTCGACATCAATCAGCGCCCGCTGGAAATCGTGGAGAAATTACTGGCCCGCTCGCCGCGGATTCTCGGCCTCGGCGTTTACATTTGGAACATCGCTCCCGCCACCGAGGTCGTGGCCCTGCTCAAGTGCCTGCGCCCGGACGTGCTCGTCGTCCTCGGCGGTCCGGAGGTCAGTTACGAAACCGAATCGCAGGAAATCGTCCGCCTCGCGGACCACGTCATCACCGGCGAGGCCGACCTGGAATTCGGCCGGCTCTGCGCGGCGCTGCTGGCCGGCCAGCGCTCTGACCGGAAGATCATCACCGCCGAACCGCCGGACCCCGCCCACGTCAAGCTGCCGTATGACGAATACACGGACCTCGACGTCGCGCACCGGATCATCTACGTCGAAGCCTCGCGCGGCTGTCCCTTTTCCTGCGAATTCTGCCTGTCGTCGCTGGAAATCCCAGTGCGGCCCTTTCCGCTCGAACCCCTGTTCGGCGCTCTCGACCGCCTGCTTGCGCGCGGCGTCCGCCAGTTCAAGTTCGTGGACCGCACGTTTAACCTGGACCTCGCCGTCAGTCGTCGTCTTCTCGAATTCTTTCTGGCCCGCCTCTGCCCGGATCTCTTCCTCCACTTCGAGATGATCCCCGACCGCCTGCCGGATGAGTTGCGCTCCCTCATTGCGCGATTTCCCGCCGGCACGTTGCAGTTCGAGATCGGCGTCCAGACTTTCAATCCCGATGTCGCCGCCCGCATCAGCCGGCGACAGAACAATGCACGCCTCGAGGACAATTTCCGTTTCCTCCGCGAACACACCGGCGTCCACATCCACGCGGACCTGATCGTGGGCCTGCCCGGCGAAAGCGTGGCCAGCTTCGCGGCGGGTTTCGATCGCCTGATCGCGCTACGCCCGCAGGAAATCCAGGTTGGCCTCCTCAAGCGGCTCCGCGGCACGCCCATCAGCCGGCACACCGCCGAATGGGAGATGGTCTATGCGCCGACGCCGCCCTATGAAATCCTCCGGAACAAACTGATCGCTTTCCCGACCATGCAGCGGTTGCGACGCTTCGCCCGCTTCTGGGACCTGCTCGGCAACAGCGGCAACTTTGTCGAAACCGTGGCTCTGTTGTGGGCCGAGGGCGGATCCCCGTTCGCCCGCTTCCTCGACCTGAGCGACTGGCTGTTCGCCCAGACCGGCCGCCAACATGCCATCGCCTTGCCCGTGCTGGCGGAGCTGGTGTTCCGCTTCCTGACGCGGGTGCAGGCCGTGGACGTCGGCCGGGTGGCGGAGGCGCTGCACCGCGACGATCAGCGGTGCGGGCGCGCCCACCCGCCGCCGTTTCTGCGCCCGTGGCTGGCGCCCGCGGACCGACCTGCTGTCCGGCGTGTCAAAGCGAAACGCGTGTTGCGCCAGCAGCGCCATCGCGACCGTGCCACCGACGCCTGAAGCATCGGCCACGGTTTCTCCGCCCGGCCATCCCGGCGCCTCGGGGGTGTCCAAATTCAACCTCCCGGTGGGGTGCATTCGATGTTCATTTCGCTTGGAGTTCCGCCTTTAAGCGGCCATGGCCGGCTGAAGCCGGAACTCGAAACTCCGTTCGTTGGTGGAAATCAGGACACCTGCCAGCGCCTCTCCAGGGTTGCGCAGCTTGAATTTGAACATTAGAGTGCCCTGCCTGTCGGTGACTCAAACAAGGTTCAAATGGAACTGATATTAACCTACATTCTGGTGGTCGTTGCCGTGGTGCTCATGTTCGGCGCCTCGATTTTCGTGCATGAACTGGGCCATTTCCTCATGGCGCTCTGGCGGCTGATGAGAGTGGAGGCCTTCGCCATCGGCCTGGGACCGAAGATCTGGAGCCAGGTCCGCAACGGCGTCGAATACTCGTTCCGCTGGATTCCCGCCGGCGGCTTTGTGCGGCTGCCGCAAATGTTCACGTCGGAAACCCTGGAAGGCACTGCCAAGAACGAAGAGGTGCCCCCCGCCCCGCCCGGTTCCAAAATCCTGGTCGCCTTCGCCGGTCCGGCGATGAATGTCATTTTTGCCTTCCTCGTCGCCACCGTCATCTACTTCGTCGGGCTCCCCGTTCAGGTGACGCCTTCCATCATCGGCGACGTGGAGGCGGATTCGCCGGAAGCGAAACTGGGCATCCGGCAGGGCGACCGCATCGTGGCGGTGGACGGCAAGGCGGTAAGCTCCTGGCAGGACGTGATGAAGCGCACCGTGTTCGCGCGCACGAATGTCATTGCGGTCGCCATCGAACGTGGTGGCGTCACCAACCTCTACAACCTGACCACGAAGGCGAACGACCTGGTGGGGGGCAAGCTGCTCAACCTTGATCCGTGGGACCATCCGGTCATTGTCGAGGTCGTGCATGGCAGCGCGGCGGACCAGGCGGGGTTGAAGCCGGAGGACCAGGTGTTTTCGTTCGCCGGCGTGCCCGTCGTCGCTCAACAACAACTGGTCGGCCTCATCCGCAAGAGCGCCGGGCAGACCAGCGAGATTCTGGTTCAGCGGCACGGACAACGGCTCAAGTTTACGGTGACCCCCAAGTTCGATCCGGCCACCCAAAACGGCCTGCTGGGCGTGCTGCTGACGCCGAGCAGCACGGTGGTGTACCAGTTGCAGAAGCCGGGCCCGACGCCGTGGGAGAACGTCTCCGGAACGCTGGACATGATGGTCAATACGTTCAGCGCGCTGTTCCACCACAAGGAAACCGGCATTGGCGCGAAGGATCTCTCCGGCCCGGTGGGAATCCTCTCGAACATGGCGGTGCAGGTGAAAACGGACTACCGGCTCGCGCTGAACTTCCTGGTGCTCCTCAACATCAACCTCGCGATTCTGAACCTGCTGCCCTTGCCGGTCCTCGACGGCGGCCACATCCTGATGGCCATCATCGAAAAAATCCGCCGACGGCCGCTGAACACCAAGTTCGTGGAATATGCCTATACCGGCTTCGCCGTGCTGCTGATTTCATTCATGCTTTACGTCACCTTCTTTGACTTCCGCCGGTTGCCACTCTTTAAGAGCCTGCTCCAACATGGTTCGCAGATTGAAGAAGTGAGCAAGCCGGCCCCCGCGGAGAGTCCGGCGCCAACGCCGGTCCGCTGATCCCATGCGCTACGGTCATTCGTTCCTCAAGTACGGCCGACGGCCAACGCGCGAAGTAGTGGTCGGCGATCCCGCCCGCGGCGGGGTCATCATCGGCAGCAGCCACCCGGTGGTGGTCCAGTCCATGATCACCTGTGACACGATGGACACCGCCGCGTGCGTGCGCGAAACGCTCGCCCTCGTCGCGGTCGGCTGCCAGCTCGTCCGCATCACCGCACCGACCGTGAAGGACGCGGCGAACCTGCAGCCCATCGTCGCCGAGTTGCGCGCCCGCGACTGCTTCGTGCCCCTCGTCGCCGACATCCATTTCAAGCCGGAAGCCGCACTGGAGGCGGCCCGGTGGGTCGAGAAGGTTCGCGTCAACCCCGGCAACTTCGCGGACTCGAAAAAATTTGCGATCAAGGAATACACTGACGCGCAATACACCGCCGAGCTGGCCCGCATCGAGGAGCGGTTCACCCCGCTGGTCCGCCTCTGCAAGGAGCTGGGGCGCGCCGTGCGCATTGGCACGAACCACGGCTCGCTGTCCGACCGCATCATGAACCGCTACGGCGACTCGCCGCTTGGCATGGTCGAAAGCGCCCTCGAATTCGCCCGCATCTGCCGCCGGCACGATTTTCACAACTTCATCTTCTCGATGAAGTCCTCGAACCCCAAGGTGATGATCGAGTGCTACCGGCTGCTGGTCGCCCGCCTCGACGAACTCGGCCCGGATTGGAACTACCCGATCCACCTCGGCGTCACCGAGGCCGGTGAAGGCGAAGACGGCCGGATCAAAAGCGCCATTGGCGTTGGTTCCCTGCTCGGCGACGGCCTGGGCGACACCATCCGGGTCTCGCTCACCGAGGATTCGCCGCACGAAATCCCGGTCTGTCGGGATCTGCTGGCCCTGCTGCCTTCGCTTACCGTGGCCGCTCCCGGTTCCAGCGACGGCGCGCCGGGACCCGGCGATTCAACCCTGGAGCGCTTCGGCAAGGTGGCGCCGCCGTTCGACCCCTTCTGCTTCGAGCGCCGCGCCACCCCGGAAATTGAGCTCGCGCCCGGCGTCATCGCCGGCGGCCAGCAGACCGTCCGCGTCGTCGTCACCCTCGCCGCGTGGGAAAAGCTGGCGCCGAAAATCGGGCCCAAGACGGACGTGAAACCCGAGGCCGTTTACGAAAATCTCAACCTGCTGGAGTTGGACCCGACCGGCGATCTCGACAGCAACGCGATCAACTGCGACACACAGCTCGTGACCGTCAAGGACGGCACACCGCTGCCGCCGATCGTGGCGTTCCGCCTGCTCGCCCTGCAGTTGCGTCGTTTGGGCCGGAAGAATCCGATCCTGCTGAAGGACTGCCTCGGTTTTCCGCCAACGCCTTACCCGCCCGAGATCGCACTGCTGCGCGCCGCGGTGAACATCGGCTCGCTGCTGGCCGACGGCCTTGGCGACGCGATCCTCGTACGCAGCGAAACGGGCGCCGGCCTGTCCCTGCGGCTGGCCTACAACCTCCTGCAAGCGGCGGGGTGTCGCTCGTTCAAGACCGATTACGTGGCCTGCCCGAGCTGCGGCCGCACGCTCTTCAACCTGCAAACGGTGACCGCGCGCATCAAGTCCCGCACCGAGCATCTCAAGGGCGTGAAAATCGCCATTATGGGCTGCATCGTGAACGGCCCGGGCGAAATGGCGGACGCGGATTTCGGTTACGTGGGCGGTGCGCCCGGCAAGATCAACCTCTACGTCGGCAAGACCCCCATCAAGTTCAACATCCCCGAGGCCGAGGCCGTGGACCGGCTCGTGGACCTCATCAAGGAGCACGGGAAGTGGGTCGAGCCCGAACCGCGAGAAGCAGCGGCCTAGTTCGTCTGGTTTTCCGCCGCGCTTGCCGCGGGTCGCTTGGAACACGGAATGCGTGATTCTCAGAATTAACGGCCCGAACGCCCTCCCATCCCGGGCGGTGAGTGGCCGACTTGGCAAAAGTGAGGCGCTAAAGTAAGCTCTCGCCTGAATGTCGCCGGTACCAGCAACCAAGAGCCCGTGAAAATCACCCTGCCGGACCAACTCAAGAACGACGTGCCCAAAAACCAGTGGGGCAAGGTGCTCAGCTCCACCCCCGTCGTCATGACCGTGGTGGCCACGCTGCTGGCCGGGCTCGCGTCGAGCGAAATGACCCGCGCCCAATACGACCGTTCGCTCGGCGCCCAGCAACAGTCCAAGGCGGGCGACCAGTGGAGTTTCTTTCAAGCCAAGCGCCTGCGCAGCGCCCTCCAGGAAAACACCCTCGAACTGCTGCAAGGCACGACGGAACTGCATCCGCTGGATGACGCCTCCTTGCGGCAGGCCGCGCCGCAACTGCCCGACACCGCGGCGCCGCTGCGAACCAACCTCCTCGCCCGCCTCGATGCGTCCGCCGGCCCCACCCTGCTGACCGGACCGCTGCCTGACGTTTCCGCCGAAGCGGCGCTGGACGCCGGACTCAAAACGGCACTGGCCGCCGTCGAGAACTCGCAACCCGAAAGTGCGATCGCGCCACTCCTTGCCCCCCTCCCCGTGGCGGTTCTGAATACCACGTTGCTGGCCGCGCAGGAACGGGCCCAGAGTTTCGACGCGGCCATCAAACCGGCCAACGAGTTCAGCGACCTGCTCCTCCAACTTGCCGCCCAACTGCCGTTCAACGCCGCCAATACCAGCCTCCGTCGGGACATCACCGTTCTGCGGCTGCGTTACCTCATCCGACGCTATGACGCGGAGGCGCGGCTCAACCAGCGCATCGCCAATCTGCTGGAACTACAGGTCCGCAAGAGCAACCTCACCGCCGAGCGCCATCACCGACGCAGCCAGCGCTTCTTCTTTGGCATGTTGGCGGCCCAAGCAGCCGTGATCGTCTCCACGTTCGCCCTGGCCACGAGCCGACGCAGCCTGCTCTGGTCGCTCGCCGCCGCTGCCGGGTTGGTGGCGATCCTGTTCGCCATCTACGTTTACCTTTTCGTGTGAGGCTGCGGGCCAGGCGCGGCGAGCACATTTTCCTCGGGGCAAGCGGTGGCCGCAGTGCTATGTTCCGGCCCATGAACGCCCGAGGCCGGTTTGCTCTCGTTCTGGTTACGCCGCTAATGGCAGTGGCCCAGAACAACACCGTGACGCTCGACGATCTCGTGCAGCAGGGACAGCAATGGTTGCAGGAGAACGCGGATGACAACGTGCTGCGCGCGTTGCAGCAGGTGGACCAGGCCAGGGTGCAGCAGTTCCTCCGCGACATCGAGGAACGGTTCCAGGGCGATTACGTGGTGGACCTGGCGCAGCTCCGTCAGACGGCCGCCGCCGTCCTCCCGCTGCTGGAGGCCCACGAGGAAACCCGCCCCTACGCCGACTGGCTGCGCGCCCGCATGGATTATCTCGACGTGGCCGATGAGTTCCGCCTGACCATCCCGCCGCCCAAGGCCGAACCGGGACAGCCCCCGCCGCCCATCCCCAACCCGGCGCCGGAAATCGAGCGCAAGGTCTGGCAGAAGAAACTGGAAAAACGCCCTGCCCCCACCGGCGCGGCCGCGCTCGCGACGCAATTGAAACCCGTGTTCTCGGCGCAAGGCGTGCCACCGGAACTGGTCTGGCTCGCCGAGGTCGAATCGTCGTTCAATCCCAACGCCCGCAGCCCGGTCGGCGCCGCCGGCCTGTTTCAACTGATGCCGCCGACGGCGAAGAATCTGGGCCTCGCGTCGCGACCGGACGAACGCCTGGATCCCGCGAAGAGTGCCAGCGCGGCGGCCCGCTACCTCAAGTATCTTCACGGGAAATTCAACGACTGGCCGCTCGCGCTCGCCGCCTACAACGTCGGCGAAGGCCGGCTGCAGAAGCTCCTCGAGCGATACCGCGCGCAGACGTTTGACCAGGTGGCCACCCACCTGCCGGCGGAGACGCAGATGTATGTGCCGAAGATTGACGCCGTCCTGCAGCGCCGGGAGGGCATCACGCTGGCGAAACTCGAGAACGGCCGGTCGCCCAGGTAATGGCGGGCGGCCACGCGCGCCCGGGACTCCCTATTTTAAGGCGGCGTAAACGCGGTGAACGTCCTCGTGGTCGTCAATCGCGTTGAGAAAACTCGCGACCTGCGCGTGCCGGGCTGCGTCCAACTCGACCGGATTCTTGGCCACATAGCGGAGTTCGCTCGTGCTGATTTTCCAACCGGCCTTCGCCAGCCACGCACTGACCGTGGCGAGATCCTTCGTGTCCGTTAGGAACCTCGCCCCCACGCTGCCCTCCGGAATCTCCTCCGCCTCCAGCGGTTCGACGTTCTGGGCGCCGGCCTCGATGGCATCGCCTTCGGCATCGCGGGTCTTGTCGGTGTGGGTGCCTTCGACGACGCCGAGGCGGTCGAAGAAGAAAGCCATGCTGCCCGGCTGGCCCAGCGAACCATCCTTGAACAAATGCCGGATCTCCGGTGCAGTGCGGTTCCGGTTGTCGGTCAGACACTCCACCACCACGGGAACCTTGTGCGGGCCAAAACCCTCGTAGATCATCAACTCGAAATTCACCGCCTCGTCGGTCTGGCCCGAGCCCTTCTTGATGGCGCGTTCGAGCGTATCGCGCGTCATCGAGGCCTTGCGCGCCTTCTCAATGGCCGCCGCCAGCCGCGGGTTGAGATCGGGATCCGCTCCGCCCAGCTTGGCGGCCACCACGATTTCCCGGACCAGTTTGCCGAAGACCTGGCCCTTCTTCAGCGCCGCCGCCTCGCGACCGGCCTGTTTCCATTGCGCACCCATGCCGTTCTTTTAGTCGTCGGACCACCTCGGATCAAGGTTGAACGCAACGCCGCCGTTTTTGAACGTTTGCCGCCCCAGCCAATCTAACCCAGCAAATTGATTTACGGAGTAGTGCACATGAAAACAACGAAACAGATCGTCCTGCTGGCGGCGTTGCTCGCCGCCTTCGCGGTCGGGTCCGGCCCGGCCACCGCCAAGGAGACTTCGCGGGCCTTGAACCTCGCCCGCGAGTTGAACCAGGCCTTTATCGAGGTGGCGGACGCCGCATCCCCCTCGGTCGTGGTCATTCGCGTGGCGCACAAACCGGAGTTCAGCGCCGCGAACGAGAACGGCAACCCGTTCCTGGAAATGCTGCCGCCGCAATTGCGCAAGCAGTTCGAGCAACGTTTCCGGGATGACTCCAAGGCAGAGCCCCGGCGCCGCAACCAGAAACCCGTCTTTGACGGCGAGGGTTCCGGCATCGTCATCCGCGAGGACGGTTACATCATCACCAACGGCCATGTGGTGGAGGGGGCTGACCGCATCCTGGTCCGCTTCAAGGACGGCAAGGAATACGACGCGGAGGTTCGGGGCGTGGACACCCAGTCGGACATCGCCGTGGTCAAGATCAAGGCGAAAGACCTGCCGGCGGCGAAGTTCGCCGACTCGGACAAGGTGAAAGTGGGCGAATTCGCGATCGCCATCGGCGCGCCGTTCGAGCTCGATTACAGTGTCACCTTCGGGCACGTGAGCGCGAAAGGCCGCAACCGGATCATTCCGGATCCGAGCATGGACCAGGACTTCATCCAGACGGACGCCAGCATCAACCCGGGCAACAGCGGCGGCCCGCTGGTCAACCTGGACGGCGAAATCATCGGCATCAACACGCTCATCCGCGGCCTGCACACCGGCATCGGTTTCGCCATTCCCAGCAATCTCGCGAAGGAGGTCGCGGACAAGCTCATCGCCGACGGGAAGTTTACGCGGGCCTGGCTGGGCATCGAGATTCGCGGCCTGCGCGAGGACAAGGAATACCGCGACATGGTCAAAGGGGTCGAGGACGGCGTGGTGGTGCGCGGCATCGTGCGGGACGGTCCGGGCGCCAAGTCCGACCTCAAGCTCGGTGACGTGATCACCACCGTGGACGGCCACAAGGTGGCGACGGCCCAGGAGTTGCGCCAGGAGATCCGATCGCGCGAAATCGGTTCGAGCGTGACTCTGAACGTGGTCCGCAACGGTGAGAACGTGAAGGTCAAGGTGCGTCCCGAGGAGTGGCCGGATGACGCCACGCCCGCGGCCAACAAGGCCGGCAACAATTCCGGCGGGTCCGCCGAGTCGGCGGATCTGGGGGTGACGGTCAAGCCGCTCACCAAGGAACTCGCCAAGGAGAACGGCATCGAGGCCACCAACGGTCTAGTCATCACCGAGGTTCAGGCCGACAGCCTCGCGGCGCGCAAGGGCCTGCAGGCCGGCGATGTCATCACCGGCATCAACCAGCACCCGGTCAGCACGCTCAAAGATTACCGGAGCGCGGTGAAGGACGCCGATGTGAACAAGGGTGTGCTGGTGGACTTTGTGCGCGAAGGAGTGAGCCGGATGGTTGTGTTGAAGGACAACGGCGAGTAGGTCATCACCGAAGTCCGTGGCACGCGCCGGCCCACCAGGCCGGCGCGTTCTTTTTTGGCGACCGCCTGGCTCGACTCGATTGGGGCTGGCGACCCGACCCTGAACGTGGTTATCCTGCGGGCATGAGACTCTATACCTGCGCCTTGCTGCTCCTTTCCGGGGTGATCGCCTTGGTGGGGCCAGTTGGGCGCGCGGACAGCACAGACCTTGGGCAACTGGCCCGGAGGGAACAGGGCGTCCACCGGTTCTCCACTCTTTTCACCGCCCAGGACGTGCGCCGGCATCTGAGCACGGACGACGGCATTGACCGGGCCATGGACTGGTGCGGGCGCACCGCCATAACGAAGGTCTATGTGGAGGTTTTCCGCGACGGCTATCAGGCGGAACGGGCGGCGCTCGAGCACGCGCGCGACCGCTTCCGCCAGGCTGGTTTTGACGTCGCCGGTTGCGTCACCACCACTGGCCTGCACAAGAAATCCAACGCGTGGAATGAGATTGCCTGCTACACGGATGCTCCCACCCAGGAACAACTGCAATCCATTTTCGAGTATGCCGCCGGCCTGTTTGACGAGGTGATGATTGACGATTTCTGGTTCACCGACTGCACCTGTCCCGCCTGCACAGCCGCCCGGCAGGCGCGCACGGTGACGGTCGGCGCCCGGACCTATTCCGTGCCGGGCGACAGTTGGGAGGACTATCGCGGGGAGCTGATGCTCCGGCTCTCGCAGGACCGCATCCTGGGCCCGGCCAAGCACATCAATCCGCGGGTCCGGATCATCATCAAGTATCCCCAGTGGTACGACCGGTTCCATGAGCGTGGCTACGATGTGCTGCTGGAGACCGCGGCGTTCGACCGGATCTGGGTCGGGACGGAGGTGCGCGACTACGCCGACTCCCGCTGGGGCGGCACGGTGCCATACGAAGGCTATTTCATCATGCGCTGGCTGGGCGGCATTGGCGGTCCCAAGTGCGGGGGTGGCTGGTTCGACTGGCTCGGGACGACCGAGCGCACCTACCTAGAGCAGGCGCGGCAGACGATCCTGGCCGGGGCGCGCGAGTCCTTCCTGTTTTGTTACGGCGGGCTTCAGGGCGACACCGGGCCAAAGGACGTCGCGGCCTTGCGGGCAAACATTCCGGAGTTGTTCGCCGCGGCCCGGGCGGTCGCGAGCCACCCCATCGCCGGCGTGGCCGCCTACAAGCCCGGCAACAGCCATCCGGAAGTCGAACCACGGGTCTTTGATTTCGTCGGCATGATGGGGGTACCGCTGGTGCCCGGCCACGAGTTCCCCACGAATGCGTCGGCGGCGTTCTTCTCGATCCACGCCTTGAAGGACCCTGCGTTGGCGACAAAACTGGCGGCGTTCATTGCCCGTGGCCGGCCCGTCCTGGTCACGGACGGCCTGGTGGCGCGGCTCGCCGGGCGGGTGAACCTGGACCGGCCAAACGTCCGGATACTGGCGGTCAACCGCAATCCCAAGTCGTTGCTGGAGCTAGACCAGGCGGCACTCGATGACCTGCGCGGGTTCCTGTTGCGGCCGTGGAAACTGACGGTCAAAGCTCCCAACCGGGTGGGGTTATATTGGTTCCGCGACGGCAGTTGGGTGGTGGAGAATTTCAACGATGCCCCGGTCGCGGTGGAGTTGAACGGGCGGCGTTTCAGCGTGCCGGCCCGCGAGTGGCGTTACGAGTGGCGGCGTGCGCGGGGCACACCGCGACTTTCCAACCTTGAAGCAGGAACAGTTAATGCTAACAATTGAGCCGTGGACAGTGACTCCAGCAACAACGAGTCCCGGACGCCGCTCCGCATGGTGCCGTGCCCGGCCTGCGGCGCGACGTTATTTATCCCCGGCGACCTTGCGCCGCTGAGCACGGTCCCCTGCACCAAATGCAATGCGCCAGTGATGATGCCGATGCGGTTGCGGCAGTTCGAGTTGCGTTCCCCCATCGCCTCCGGCGGCATGGGCACCGTGTATCGGGCTTACGACACCACGCTGGAACGCGAGGTCGCCGTCAAACTGATCAAGAAGGAGCTGATGGCCGACCCCCAGGCGGTCGGGAACTTCGCCCGTGAAGCCCGGGCCTGTGCGCAACTCAACCACACGAACATCATCCACATCTACACGTTCGACGAATTGGACGGACAGATCTACCTCGTCATGGAACTGGCCGACCGCGGCAGCCTCGACACCCGCATCGAGAAAGGCCAGGTGAGCGAGTTGATGGTGCTGGACATCGGAATCAAGGTGGCCTCGGCGCTCGACACCGCCCTCAAGCACGGCCTGCTCCACCGCGACATCAAGCCTGGAAACATCCTGTTCAACGCGGACGACGAGCCGAAACTGGTGGACTTCGGCCTGGCCCGCCGGACGGACGCGGAGGACGAACACGACGGCACCGTCTGGGGAACGCCCTACTACATCGCGCCGGAGAAGATCCGCCGCGAGCGCGAGGATTTTCTCTCGGACATGTACAGCCTGGCCGGAACGCTCTACCACGCCATCACGCGCCATGTCCCTTTCGAAGCGCCGACCATCGAGGAGGTCGTCGCCGCCCACGTCCACACCCCGCTCACGCCGCCGAACCGGGTCGTGCCCGAAATCACGCAACCGACCAGCGACGCCATCGTCCGTGCGATGGCGAAGAACCCGGCCGACCGCTTTCAAAGCTACGACGAATTTCGCATGGTGCTGGAGGCGGCCCGCAGCCAGTTCCTGGTCAGCCATTTGATGGGCCGCCACCCGGTGCCAGCCACCACCGGCGGGCTGAAATCCTGGTTTGGCCTCTGATCGCCGCCCCCACCGGGCAGTATCCTGATTTGGTGAGGCGAGGCTCTGACGAACCGGCTCGCGAGGACCTGTCTGCCGCGGCCTGTTTGCGTACCGACCCGCACAGGCAGGCACAGGCAGGCTCCCCACCGGCAAGCCAAATTGGGGCATTACCCCCACCGGTTGCATTCCCGCCGCGCGGGTGTAGCGTGGTCGTGGAGCGAAAGGAACTGCCATGAAAGCCGAGAAAAAACACCCCGTGGCTCAGCCGCAACCATTCACGCCGGGCCTCACACACGACCAGGTTCGCCAGCACGCGTTCAAGCTGTTCCGCGACAAGCTGGAGCACGGCAGCCTGAGCGTCGAAGACTGGGTGCTGGCGGAGAAGGATCTCCTCTCCACGCTGGGTGCTGAGGACGTCACGGCCCGGTAGTTGCGCCTGGGCAAAACGAACGGCCGGCAGCCCGCAACGGACGCCAGCCGGAATCGCCCGACACGCGAAACTACTCGCCCTTGAGGATCGCCACCGCGTAGTCGCGGTTCATCTTGGCGATAAAGGACAACGGAATCTCCTTCGGGCAGACCGCCGCGCAGGATCCGGTGACCGTGCAGTTGCCAAAACCGGCTTCGTCCATGGCCGACACCATGCGGGCCGCACGCCGGTCCTTCTCGACCTTGCCCTGCGGCAGCAGATTCAGGTGGGAAACCTTCGCCGAAACGAAGAGCATGGCGGACGCGTTCTTGCAGGCGGCCACACAGGCGCCGCACCCGATGCAGGCCGCGGCATCCATCGCCTTGTCCGAGTCCCGCTTGGAAATCGGGATGGCATTGCCGTCCGGAGTGCCGCCCGTGTTCACCGAGATGAAACCGCCCGCCTGAATGATCCGGTCGAACGCGGTGCGGTCCACGATCAGGTCGCGGATCACCGGGAACGGCCGCGCCCGCCAGGGTTCGATGGTGATGGTCTGCCCGTCCGTGAAGTGCCGCAGGTGGAGCTGGCAGACCGTCGTGCCGCGATGACCGCCGTGCGGCACGCCATTGATGACGAGCGAGCAGGCGCCGCAAATGCCCTCCCGACAATCGGAGTCGAACATGATCGGCTCCCGGCCGGAGGCGATCAGTTCCTCGTTCACAACATCGAGCATCTCCAGAAACGACATGTCGGCAAGGATGTCCCGCGCCGGGTAAGTCTCGAAACGGCCCGGCGAGTTCGCGTCTTTCTGACGCCAGACTTTGAGGGTCAGGTTCATTACTTGTAACTCCTCGTGCTCATGTGGACTTCGTCGTAAACGAGCGGTTCCTTGTGCAGAACCGGCGGCTGGTCGGCGCCCTTGTATTCCCAGGCCCCAACGAAGGCGAAGTTCTCATCGTCGCGCCTGGCCTCGCCGTCCTCCGTCTGGAACTCGGTGCGGAAATGTCCGCCGCACGACTCCCGCCGCATCAGGGCATCGGTGCAGAGCAGTTCGGCCAGTTCCATGAAATCGCCGACGCGCCCGGCGTACTCGAGCGCCTGGTTCACCCCGCCCACTTCGCCCGTAACGTTCACGTTCTTCCAGAATTCTTCGCGCAGTTCCGGAATGCGCTTCAGCGCCTCCTTCAACCCGGCTTCGTTGCGCGCCATGCCGCACTTTTCCCAGAGCAGCCGGCCCAACTCGCGGTGCAGGGACAGCACCGTGCGCTTGCCTTTGCTGGCCAGCAGCCGCTGCGTCCGCGCCGCCACTTCCGCCTCCACGCGCTTGAACTCCGGATGGCTGGCCGGCTGCTTCGCCGGCTTGGTTGACACGAAGTAATGGCCGATCGTGTAAGGCAGGACGAAATACCCGTCCGCCAGGCCCTGCATGAGCGCGCTCGCACCCAGGCGGTTCGCGCCGTGGTCCGAGAAGTTGGCCTCGCCGAGCACGAACAAGCCCGGGATGGTGCTCATCAGGTTGTAATCCACCCAGAGCCCGCCCATCGCATAATGGGCCGCCGGGAAGATACGCATCGGCGTCCGGTAGGCGTTCTCGCCGGTGATGCGCTCGTACATCTCGAACAAATTGCCGTAGCGCTCGCGGATCGTGTCCTCGCCCACACGCTTGATGGAATCGCTGAAATCGAGGTAAACGCCCAGTTTGGTCGGCCCCACCCCGCGGCCCTCATCGCAGACTTCCTTCGCCGCCCGGCTGGAAATGTCGCGAGGAGCCAGGTTGCCAAAGCTCGGATACTTCCGCTCCAGGTAGTAGTCGCGGTCCGCCTCCGCAACCGAATTTGGATCCTTGTCGCCGTCCTCCTTCCGCTTCGGCACCCAGATGCGACCGTCGTTGCGCAGGGACTCCGACATCAACGTCAGTTTGGACTGGTGGTCGCCGCTCACCGGGATGCAGGTCGGGTGGATCTGCGTGTAACACGGATTGGCAAAGGCCGCGCCGCGTTTGTAGGCGCGCCAGATCGCAGTGGCGTTGCAGCCCTTCGCGTTCGTCGAGAGGAAGAACACGTTGACGTAGCCGCCGGTCGCCAAAACCACCGCATCACCGGCAAACGACGCAATCTCACCGGTCACCAAATCCCGCACCACGATGCCCTTGGCCTGGCCGTCAATGACCACCAGGTCGAGCATCTCCGTCCGCGGATGCATCTTCACGGTCCCCAGGCCGATCTGCCGGCTTAGCGCCTGATAGGCTCCCAGCAGCAACTGCTGGCCGGTCTGGCCGCGGGCGTAGAACGTGCGCGAAACCTGCGCCCCGCCGAACGAGCGATTGTCGAGCAAACCGCCGTATTCACGGGCGAACGGCACGCCCTGCGCCACGCACTGGTCAATGATGTTCACGCTCACCTGCGCCAGCCGGTGAACATTCGCCTCGCGCGACCGGAAGTCGCCGCCCTTGATGGTGTCGTAGAACAGCCGGTAAACACTGTCACCGTCGTTGCGGTAGTTCTTGGCGGCATTGATGCCGCCCTGCGCGGCGATGCTGTGGGCGCGGCGCGGGCTGTCCTGGTAGCAGAAACACTTGACGTTGTAACCCAGCTCCGCCAGCGAGGCGGCCGCCGAGGCGCCAGCCAGGCCGGACCCCACCACCAGCACGTCAAACCGGCGCTTGTTCGCCGGGTTGACCAGCTTGATCTCGAATTTGTGCTTGTCCCACTTCTGGGCGATGGGACCGGCGGGAATTTGGGCATCCAATTTCATGCTACTTCAACGCCTCCTTTCCGTAACCCAGGAGAATCGCGACCGGAATCGAGGCGTAGCCGGCCACCAACACCCACGCGGCGGCCGTGGCAAAACGGTCAAGGCGCGGCCCCCACACCTCGTTCTTGAGACCGAGCGACTGGAACATCGCCCCCACGCCGTGCCCGAGGTGCAGACAAAGCAAGGAAACCGCCACGAGGTAGAACCCCGCCACCACCGGGTTGGCAAAGCCCACGACCATCATCTTGAACACGTCGTGGCAGACGGTGCCGTTCTTCAACGTGGTTTCAAACGTGTGGAAATCCTGGCCGGTCAGGTTCACCCCCGGAGCCTGCACCGTGTAGTGCAGCAGGTGGAACACCACGAAGGCCGCGATGACCAGCCCGCTCCAGATCATCGTCCGTGACGCATAGCTCGCCGCCGGGAATTGCGCCTGCTGGTAGCCGACCGGCCGGGCCGACCGGTTCGCCAGCGTCAGCGTCACCGCCGACCAGATGTGCAGGGCCAGGAGCGCCAGCAATCCCAGCCGGGCGACCCAGAGGAGATCGCCCAGGCCCTGTAGAAAGTGCGCGTAGCGGTTGATGGCCTCGGGGCCGAGAAAGATCTGCAGGTTGCCCACCATGTGTCCGGCGACAAACAGGAACAGGCCGACACCGGTGACCGCCATGAGGTACTTCCGGCCCAGCGACGACCGGAACAAACGACCAAGAAGTTTCATGCGTTCAATGCCGCCCGCCGCGCCACGTCCAGCCGCGCCGGGTTTCCACCGTTCAAATTCACATCCTTCATGCAATCAAGAAGCGCTAGTAAAGGGACGGCCCGCCGCCGCGTCAATCGGGCGGATCAAGTATTAGCTTGACTGCCGATGATAATTAGTCGTGCGACATGCCTGACCAGCCCGGCGCTTCCCCGCCCGGCCCGCCTCAGGGATAGGCATGGTCCAGTTGCTGAAAGCGCTTGAACACCGGCGAGTTGGTCGGAATTCGCTGCTTGATCGTGTTGAGCACCCGCCGCGCCTCCGCCGGGCTCTCCCGCCCCGCCAGCAGCACGTAGTCCAGCTCGATGTCGGTCAGCCGCGGCTCCTCCACCTCCGCCCGGTGCTTCCGCAGCCAGTCGTGCAGACCGTCGGCGCCACCCCGTTTAGCCTCCTCGAAGGAGGCTTCCAGTTCGAACGGCAGCCCACGCAATTTGCCCGGCGCATACCGCGGCGGGCTGTCGGTGGTGCTCTTCTCCGCCATCGCATGCCGGGCATAATCACGAAACTTCAGCCCAAGCACCACGACGACGGCGATGATGATGATGGAAATGACGGCTTTCATGCTTCAACGACGCGCTGGACCCGGGCTCCGAGCCGGCGCAGTTTCTCATCCAGCTTCTCATATCCTCGGTCAAGATGGTAGATGCGTTTCACGCGCGTCTCCCCTGTCGCCACCAGCCCGGCGATCACCAGCGCCGCCGAGGCCCGCAGGTCGCTCGCCATGACGGGAGCCCCGCTCAGCCGCGTCACTCCCTTCACCACTGCGCTCGGGCCCTCGATCGTAATCTCCGCCCCCAGCCGCGTCAGCTCGTTCACGTGCATGAACCGCGACTCGAAAATGCGCTCGGTGATGATGCTGATGCCGCGCGCCTGGGTCATCAGCACCATCATCTGCGCCTGCGCGTCCGTCGGGAAGCCCGCATAGGGCTGGGTCGTCACATCCACCGGCCGCAGGCTGCGAACACCGCGGATGGCCAGCGCTCCGGCGGTCTGCTCCACCCGCACCCCCGCCTCCCGCAGCTTGTCCAGCACCGCGTGAAAGTGATCCGGCCGGGCCCCGCGCAACGTCACCTCGCCCCGGGTCGCAGCCGCGCTGATCGCGAACGTGGCCGCTTCGATCCGGTCCGGGATGACCCGGTGCTCCGCCCCGTGCAATTCGTGTACGCCGGTGATCGTCACCGTCGGGCTGCCGGCCCCGACAATCCTGGCTCCCATCGCGTTGAGGAAGTCAGCCAGGTCCACCACTTCCGGCTCGCAAGCCGCGCTCTGGATGACCGTCACGCCCTCCGCCAGCGTTGCCGCCATCATCACGTTCGCCGTGCCCAGCACCGTCGGGCCGGCCCGGCCGCCCAGGAACATGTCCGCGCCGACCAACCGCCGGGCTTGGGCGCAGACATAACCGCCGTCCACGGTCACCTTCGCGCCGAGCGCCCTCATTCCTTTCAGGTGCAGGTCAATCGGCCGCGAGCCGATCACACACCCGCCGGGCAGGGAAACCTTCGCCTCGTGCAACCGCCCCAGCAACGGACCGAGGATGCACACCGAACCGCGCATTTTGCGGACCAGGTCGTAATCGCCGAACCCTTTGATCCGACCCGCCTCCACCGTCACGGTGTCCCCGTGCGCCCGCACCTTCGCCCCCGTGGACGACAGGATGCGTCCCATGAAGGCCACGTCACTCAGATTCGGAACCCCCCGGACGACGCAGGGTTCGCGGGTCAACAGCGTCGCCGCCAGGATCGGCAAAACCGCGTTCTTCGCGCCGCTGATCTGCACTTCCCCGTGCAGGGGCACTCCACCTTGGACCACCAGGCTATACATGTCGGCAATTCGTCATGATCGCTCAAATCGCAACCGCGTGGACTTTTTCACGTCGCTGGCGGACGTGCAATCAGGAACCGATCCCGCCCGGACAGGTCCGCCACCAGCGGTTCCGTGCCCCAGCCGCGCGCGGCGAACACGGCTTCCACCGCCCTGCCCTGTCCGTCGCCAAACTCCATCATCAGCCGGCCGGCCGGCTGCAGGAACGCGCCTCCTTCCGCCGCCAGCCGCCGGACACAGTCCAGCCCGTCCGGTCCGCCATCCAGCGCCAGCCGCGGATCGAAGTCCCGCACTTCGGGTTGCAGCGTCGCAATTTCCGCCGTTGGGATGTAGGGCGGATTGGCCACCGTCAGATCGAACCGCACTCCCGCCGGCAACGCGCCGAACCCGTCACCCTGGAAAAAATGCACCCGCCCGTCCAACCCGTGGCGCGCCGCGTTCGCCCGGGCAACTGCCAGCGCCGCCGGCGAGACATCGAGCGCATGGACAACCGCGGCCGGACACTTCGCCGCCACCGCAATCGCCAGGCAGCCGCTCCCGGTGCCGAAGTCCAGAACCGTCGCGGGTTGCGGGTTGAGCATGGCGAGAAGCTGCCAGGCCCGCTCGGCCAGCAGTTCGGTTTCCGGGCGCGGGATCAACACATCACGATTGACGGCGATTTCAAAGCCACAAAACGACGCCGAGCCAGTCAGGTGTTGCAGCGGCTCGCGGTCGCCGCGGCGGCGGACCAATTCACGCAGCGTGGCCAGCTCCGGCCCGGTCAATGGCCGCTCGAAATTGAGGTAGAGCTGCAACCGCGGCAGGCCGAGCACGTGCGCCAGCAACAGCTCGATCTGGAGACGGGGCGATTCCACGCCCTTCTTCGCCAGATAGTCCGTGCTCCGCTGGATGACTTCGAGGACCGTCACGGTGCGAGGTTAATGCGACGCGCCGTGGTGCAAAGCCCAAAGTCGGATTCGCCCCTCGCAATTCGCCCCTCGCAATTCGCCCCTCGCAATTCGCCCCTCGAAACTCGTCACTCGAAACTCGTCACTCGAAATTCTCCGGTGGAACGTCCCGCTTGACGGCCTGCCGCGGCTTCGCGACGGTTGACCCGCATTCCATGAAGTTTGTGGACGAATACCGCGAGGCCGCGCCGGCGCGAGAGTTGGCGGCGGCCATTGGTCGCGCCGTCACGCGGCCGTGGACCATCATGGAAATCTGCGGCGGCCAAACCCACGCCATCGTTAAGTTCGGCCTGGACCAGTTGCTGCCGCCGCAAGTCACCTTGGTTCATGGACCCGGCTGCCCTGTCTGCGTCACGCCGCTCGAACTCATTGACGAGGCCATCGCCATCGCCTCCCAGCCCGGCGTCGTGTTCTGCTCCTTCGGCGACATGCTCCGCGTTCCCGGCAGCCGGACGGACCTCCTTTCCGTGAAGGCCCGCGGCGGCGACGTGCGCATCGTTTATTCGCCGCTCGACGCGGTGAAGCTCGCCGTCGAACTTCCGGACCGCGAGGTCGTGTTCTTCGCGGTCGGCTTCGAGACGACCGCGCCGGCCAACGCGATGGCCGTGGTCCAGGCCCGACGCGCCGGCCTCCGCAACTTCTCCCTGCTGGTGGCCCATGTCCTGGTGCCGCCGGCGATTGAGGCGATCCTCGGGTCACCCGAGAACCGCGTGCAGGGGTTCCTCGCCGCCGGTCACGTCTGCGCGGTGACCGGCTGGCGTGATTACGAGCCGCTGGCCGCCAAGTACCGTGTGCCGGTTGTCGTGACCGGCTTCGAGCCGCTCGACATTCTGCAAGGCGTGCTGCTGTGCGTCGAAGAACTCGAAGCCGGACGGGCCGCCGTGGTGAACCAGTACGCCCGGGTCGTGCGCCCGGACGGCAACGCGCCGGCGCAACAAACGGTTCGCGCGGTCTTCCGCGTCATCCCCCGCCGGTGGCGCGGTCTCGGCGTGATCCCCGCCAGCGGCCTTGGCCTGCGCGAGGCATTCGCGGACTTCAACGCCGAGGCGCGCTTCGGGGTCACCGGCCAGGGCGCCGTGGAATCCGCGGAGTGCCTGGCCGGACTCGTTCTGCAAGGCGTGAAAAAGCCGCATGAATGCCCGGCCTTCGGCGTGAACTGCACGCCCGAACGGCCGCTCGGCGCGCCCATGGTCTCGAGCGAGGGCGCCTGCGCCGCCTATTACCGATACCGCCGCAGCCGATGACCGATGAAGCCAGTTACCCCTCACCGCGATCGCCATGACGCCTGATTTCAACGCCTCCTGCCCGCTGCCGCTGACAGATTACCCGCAGGTTCTCATGGCTCATGGCGGTGGTGGCCGGCTGATGCAGCAGCTCATCGAGACCATCTTCGTCGCCACGTTCGACAACCCGTTGCTCGCCCAGCGACACGACGGCGCGGTGTTCGAGACCGTCGGCGCGCGGCTCGCGTTCACCACCGATTCCTATGTTGTCCAGCCGCTGTTTTTTCCCGGCGGCGACATCGGCACGCTCGCGGTCAACGGCACGGTGAACGACCTGGCGATGTGCGGTGCCCGCCCGCGCTGGCTGAGCGCGGGTTTCATCATCGAGGAAGGCCTGCCGATGGAAACGCTCCAGCGCGTCGCGCAATCCATGCGGCGCGCCGCCGACGCCGCGGGAGTCCAGATCGTGACGGGCGACACCAAGGTCGTGGACAAGGGCAAAGGCGATGGTCTGTTCATCAACACGGCCGGCATTGGCGTGCGCGAACACGCCGCCACCATCGGCCCCGGGCAGGTGCGTCCCGGCGACGCCGTGTTGTTGAGCGGCGACGTCGGCCGGCACGGCATGGCAATCATGTCCGTGCGGGAAGGGTTGGAGTTCGAGGGCGCGATCGAGAGCGATTGCGCGCCGCTGGCTGCGCCGGTGCGGGCATTGCTCGACGCCGACATCGGGGTGCATTGCCTGCGCGACCTGACCCGCGGCGGCCTCTGCGCGGCGTTAAACGAAATCGCCACCGCCGGCCGCGTGCAGGTTCACATCGAGGAAGCCGCCGTGCCGATCATTGAACCCGTGCGGGGGGCCTGCGAAATCCTCGGGCTCGACCCGCTGTCGGTGGCAAACGAGGGCCGCTTCGTGGCGTTTGTCGCGGTCGCGGATGCCGACCGGGCGGTGGAGATTCTGCGCGGCCATCCGGTTTGCGCCAATGCCAGCCGCATCGGCACCGTCCGCGCCGATTCGCCGGGCCTGGTCACGATGCGCAGCCGCATTGGCGCGGAGCGCATCCTGGATCTGCTCAGCGGCGAGCAACTGCCGCGTATCTGCTAAAGCGACCGCGAACCGTGCCTCAAAGCACCTGCGGCGCGCCCTTGATTTCCAGCACGACCACGCCCGCGTGGGGCGTCGGCGAGGCGGGCGGTAGCCGAACTACGGTTCCTTCTGTCCTGGATTCGACGGTCAGCCGCTTCCTGCCCGCAAGCAGATACGCTTTCATCACGGGGCTGGTCAGCGGAACCGCAAGTTTGCCGTCGGCAGGCCAGTCGAAGACGAGCAGGTAAATCTTGCCCGGTTTCTGCGTGGCACGGCCCCAGGCGAGCTTCTTGAAGGGACTGGCGGTGGAGCCATAGACCGCCTCGTGATTGGTCTTCATCCACGCGCCGATCTCCGCCAGGCGCTGGACGCTCGCGGCGGGGAAAAGCCCCTCGCTGGTGGGCCCGATGTTGAGCAGGTAATTACCGCCCTTGCTGGCGCAGTCAATCAGGTTGCGAACCAGCGCGGTTGTGGACTTCCAGTGCTGGTCGTTCTTGTTGAACCCCCAGTGATCGTTCATCGTCATGCAGGATTCCCAGTCCACGCCCGGCCCGAACCCGGTCGGCGGGATTTCCTGTTCCGGCGTGCCGTAGTCGCCGATCCTGCCCACTTCGCGGAAGCCGACGTTGCTGGGTGAATCCACCGGCTTGCCCACGCGGTTGTTGATGATGATCTTCGGCTGAAGACCGCGGACGTAGTCGTAAAGGTCCAGGCCGCGCTCCGCGGTCCAGGGTTTTTCCCACTGGCCATCGAACCACAGGATGCCGATGGGACCGTAGCGGGTGAGCAGTTCCTTGAGCTCGCCCTTCATGTAGGCGGTGTAGCGGTCCATGTCCGGCGGCGTGCTGGGCGCCTTGTCATTCCAGGCCCGACGAACGCCCCAATCTGGATGGTGCCAGTCCATGATTGAGTGATAGAAGCAGAGCTTGAGGCCGGCGTCCTTGCACGCGGCGGCGAGTTCCTTCAACGGATCGCGCTGAAATGGCGTGGACTTGATACACCAGTCGGTGAGATCGCTGCGGAACATGCCGAAGCCATCGTGATGCTTGCTGGTGATGACGATGTACTTCATGCCGGCGTTCTTTGCCATGGCGACCCACGCCCCGGCGTCGAACTTCACCGGGTTGAACTGCTGCGCGTATTTCTCGTATTGCGACACCGGCATGTGGGTTTCCTCAAGAAACCACTCTGCGTAGTTGGTTTTGCCCTGCCATTCGCCCGCGGGCACGGAATAGACGCCCCAATGGATGAACAAACCGAAGCGGGCATCGCGGAACCAGGCCATGCGCGCGTCGCGCTCGGCGGCGGTCTCGGCCATCGTGGCCACGGGCGCAAAGGCGAGGAGCACGAGCAGGATGGCGGTAAGTTGGTGAAACATGCGTTGGGGTTTCATGGATTGACAGGTCGTGATCATTACTGGAACGGGCCCAGCCTAGCGCAAAGGTGGACCGGACTTCAACCCCGATTCCCCGATTCCCCGATTCCCCGATTCCCCGAGAAGCCCAAGACCCCAAGGCCGCCCCAACCTGACGTTCAGCCGGCCAAACCCAATTTCCTCGCCGCGTCGGCGTCGAACGCGAAGTAGTCGCAGGTGATCTCCTCCCCGGCGGCAATTTCCCGCCACGCCACGGTCGTGACCGGTCGCACCGCGTCGGGCGCACCCGTGTTCGGGTCGGAGGAATGGTTCATGAAACAGGCATGGTCGCCGTCGAGCGTGACGCGACCGGTCTTGCGGCTGACGAACCCGAACCACCGCACATGCGCCCGCGCGGGCGCGGGCAGCGACGCCACTTCATCCGGCGAAAACTCGCGGTCGAATCCCGCCACGAAGCGCCAGACGGGGGTGCCGCGCGGAATCAACTGGGCCGCGAACAAACCAAGCCCATGAATCGCACTCGGCGTCACGCGCGTGATGACCAACATCATGCGCGCATCGTCCGGGCACCGACGCGAAGGGTCAACGAGAATGCGAGAATGCGGTCCAACCAGGCCGGGCGAGAGGCACGTTCCGATCGCCCGCCGTCAGAACTCCCCTTCCGCCTCCGCCGTGACGCGCTGGGTGAAGCCTCTGAGGTTGGCCTCCTCGGCATAGAGCATCAGCCAGCCGATGCCGACAAACGCCAGGTCGCGCCCGCGCCGGATGATCGCGTAAGCCGGCCCGAATGCTCCGGGCAGTCCCGCCAGGCTGCAGATCAGCGTGATGCCCGTCTCCTGAACCCCGATCGAGCCTGGAACAAGGAAACCGATCAGCCGTGACACGCCGATGAATGACTCGATCGCCACGGCGTGGAACCAGTCCACTGGCATCCCCAGCAACCAGGACACCAGGAAAATGTCCGCCGTGTCAAAGATCATCCAGGCGCACGCATAGCCGCCGGCGCTGAGCAGGAAATGGCGACGGTCATGCCGGTAGAAGTCGAGCACCTGCCGGTCAATGTTCACCAGTTTGGCCACGCGCGTGTGCCAGGCGGTGTGGCCGGCGCCAAACTGGTTGGCCAGTTTCAACAACAACGCGAAAATGCCGCGCGATTGCAGCCAGATCATGGCGCCCAGCAGCGCGACGCTGAATACCAGGATCGCGATCATCGCCGGTCGCACACCGGCCTTTTCGCCCGCGATGTGGAGAAACGCCGCCGCCCCCAACGCGATGAACGACACCTGCATCAGCGTCTGGATGGTCCGGCCGACGATCACGCTCGCCGTCGCCTCCTGGCCGGAAATGCCGCGTTTGTGCAGGAGATAGACCTTGACCGCTTCCCCGGCCACGGTGGCGGAGGGAATCACGTTGTTGACCGCCTCGCCCGACCAGCGCACGCGGCAAAAGCTCCCATACGACACGCCGTGGCGGTCGCGATTGCCAAAGGCGAAGAACCAGCCCAGCGCGTCGGCCGCCTGCGTGCATGTAAACGGAACCAGGACCAGCGGCGCCCACCAGCCCAGGCGCGACACGGTCCGCCAGATTTCCGCCGCGCCGGCGCGATGGACGAACCAGCCGAAGGCGGCCAGGCCCGCCACCAGCACGAGCAAACGGAGGACGTGTTTCATGAACGGCCGGGTTTGCACCGGGCCGCCCAACCATAGCGGGAAAGGCCCTCGCCCGGCAACTGCCGAAGCAGCGTGCGGGCCGATGCAAAACACGCCCTCAGGCGAACGCCGCCGGCGGGTGCAGTCTTCGGCCGCAGACCCGCCGCCCGCCACCGTCATGGCCCGGCGGTCGGGGCCCATCATTCTCGGCCGGTGATTGCAGGTGCGAGAACCCGCCAGGAGCGTTAAGCTGGCGGCGTGAGTGAAGCACGCAGGCCACTGCCGGAGTTGCTCGCGCCGGCCGGCGACTGGGATTGTGTCCGGGCCGCCGTCGAGAACGGCGCCGACGCGATCTACTTCGGGCTCGACCGGTTCAACGCCCGGATGCGGGCGGCCAATTTCACCGAGGCCGATCTCCCGCGGCTGATGGAATTCCTGCACCGTCGCGGCCTGAAGGGCTATCTCACCTTCAACACCCTCGTCTTCGCCGACGAGTTGCCCGAGGCGGAGCGCTTCCTCCGGATGTGCATCGCCGCCGGCGTGGACGCCGCGATCGTCCAGGATGTCGGCATCTGCCGGCTCATCCGGCGGCTTTCGCCCGATTTTCCGATCCATGCTTCGACGCAAATGACCGTCACCAGCGCCGCCGGCGTGGAATTCGCCCGCGAGCTGGGCTGCCAGCTCGTCGTGCTGGCCCGCGAATGCTCGCTCAAGGACGTCGAGCAAATCCAATCGGCGCAACGCCATCCGGCCTCTCCACCTTCAGCACTCAATTCTCCCCTTCCGCTGGAGGTGTTCATCCACGGCGCGCTGTGCGTCGCTTACTCGGGTCAGTGTCTCACGAGCGAGTCCCTCGGCGGCCGTTCGGCCAACCGCGGCGAGTGCGCGCAGGCCTGTCGCCTGCCCTATGAACTCATCGCCGACGGCCAACCCGTCCCGCTGGGGGACCGGCGCTATCTGCTCAGCCCGCAGGACCTGGCGGGCCTGGAACTGCTGCCGGAGCTGGTCCGCGCCAACGTCGCCTCCCTGAAAATCGAAGGCCGGCTGAAGTCGCCGGAATACGTCGCCAGCATTACACAGATTTACCGACAGGCATTGGACCAATGCGCGGGACAAACGGCGACCGGCATTGTCTCGGCCACCCAGTCCAGGCAGGAAAACCCGAAATTCGTCGTTGGTAATCCGCCGTACGAAATGCAGATGGCCTTTTCGCGCGGCTTGTCGGCGGGCTGGTTCCGCGGCACCAACAACCAGGCGCTGGTCCATGGCCGCTTCGGCAAGAAGCGCGGCGTGTTTCTCGGCGAGATCATCCGGGTCGCCGGCGAACGCGTCCGGCTGCGCCTCGCAGGTCCGCTCAAGCCCGGCGACGGCGTGGTGTTTGACGCCGGCCGCCCTGATGAGGCCGAGCAAGGTGGTCGGGTCTATGAAGTCCGCGACCTGCGGGCCGATCAGAGCGGTCCGCCCGAGGCGGAACTCGCCTTTGGCCGCGGGGACGTCGATTTCAGCCGGGTGCAGGTCGGCGACAAGCTGTGGAAGACGAGCGACCCCGAACTCGAGCGCCGGCTGCGACAGAGTTTTGCCGGCGAAGCGCCGCGATTTGCGCGCGCGATCGAAATGGCAATTCACGGCGCGGCCGGAACGCCGCTCACGCTGATCGCGCGGGATGAACCGGGCAACGCGGCGAAGGTGGAATCCGCTATGCCGCTGGCCGCCGCAACGAACCGGCCGTTCACGACCGAACGCCTGCGCGAGCAACTGGGCCGGCTCGGCGGCACCCCGTTCCGGCTGGGCCGGCTCGACAACCAGCTCGAAGGGGCGGTAATCCTGCCGATTAGCGAGTTGAACCGGTTGCGGCGCGAAGTCGTGGCGGTGTTGGAGGAACTCCGGACCCGGCCGCGGGGCTGGACGCTGAACGAAATCGCGCCCCCCGTGGCCGGCGGGAATCCATCGCCCTGCCCCACCGAGCCGGAATTGATCGTCCTGGTGCGGGATCTCGCCCAGCTTGACGCGGCGTTGCAGTGTGACGTGCGCACGATCTACTGCGAGCTGGAAGACCCGAAAAAGTATCGCGAGGCCGTGGCGCGGTTTCGCGCCGTGGTTGGCAGCCGCCCTCAACCCTCAACCCTCAACCCTCAACCCACAATCTGGGTCGCTCCGCCGCGGATCACCAAGCCGGGCGAGGAGTGGATTCTGAAGCAGGTTCGCTCCTGCGACGCCGACGGCTATCTCGTAAGGAATTTCGACCACCTCGATTTTTTTGCGCCGGACCGCCGGGTCGGGGATTACTCCTTGAACGTGGCGAATCCGCTGACGGCGGAATATTTCCGCGCGCGGTTCGGGCTGGAGCGGTTGACCGTGTCCTACGACCTGAACAACGCGCAACTCGAGGCGCTGTTGCGGAGCGCGCCGCCGGCGTGGTTCGAGATCACGATCCACCAGCACATGCCGATGTTTCACATGGAGCACTGCGTGTTTTGCGCCTTCCTGTCGTCCGGCACGGACTACACCAACTGCGGCCGGCCGTGCGACCGGCACGATGTGCGCCTGCGCGACCGCGTGGGCGCGGAGCATCCGGTGAAGGCGGATGCCGGTTGCCGCAACACGGTGTTCAACGCGCTGGCCCAGACCGGCGCGGAGTATGTGGCGCGGCTGCTCGTCCTCGGCGGGCGGCACTTCCGCCTCGAATTCCTGGCGGAGTCGCCCGCGGAGGTGACGCGCACCATCGGGCACTACCGGCAGTTGCTGCGCGGCGAAATCACCGGCGCCGAACTTTGGCGGGAACTGCGCCTCTGCCACCAGCTCGGAGTGACCCGCGGTTCGCTCGACCGGGGTGACCGGCCGGTCACGGTGCTGTGACGCTGATTTGCCTTTGGTTTTGCCCGTTCCGGGTGTTGAATCTCTGGAAAACACGCTATGAGCCAGACCCATCCTTTGACCACCACGGCGTTTGACCTGCCCGGCTATCGCCTCGTGCGCGGATTCGGCGTCGTGCGCGGCATCATTGTCCGCTCGCGCTCCGTCATCGGGAACCTCGGCGCCAGCATCCAGAGCTTTTTCGGCGGCAACATCTCGCTCTACACGAGTCTGTGTGAGCAGACGCGCGAGGACGCCTTTCGCCAGATGCTCGAACACGCCGCCGAACTCGGGGCCAACGCGGTCATTGGCGTCCGCTACGACGCGAACGAAATCACGCCGGGCGTCACCGAGGTCCTCTGCTACGGCACGGCGGTCCAGGTGCAGCCAGCCGCGTGATGGGGAAGGCGATGAAAACCCGCAAGTCCTGGGCCGAAAAGCTCGCCGACGACAAGGGGCTGCCCCGGGTCCAGCGGGTGACAGGCGGTTTGAGCCGGCGATGGGGAACCGGCACCATGGTGATCCCGGCGCCCCGCGAGGTGGATGCCCTGATGAAGCAGGTGCCCCGCGGGCGCGTGACGACCATCCATGAACTGTGCGCGGCGCTGGCCAGCCGGCACCACGCGGACTTTGCGTGTCCGTTGACGACGGGCATTTTCGCCTGGATCGCCGCCCATGCCGCGGCGGAGGCCGCGGCGGCCGGGCGCAAAAGGGTCACCCCTTACTGGCGCACACTCAAGGCGGGCGGGGAGTTGAATTCGAAATATCCCGGCGGCATCGAAACCGTGCGGCCGTTGCTCGAAACCGAGGGCCACCGGCTCGAGACGCGTGGCAAACGCTGTTTTGTCGCCGGCTTCCGCGAACGGCTGTTTTCCCGTTTTGTCTGAACCCCAAGTCACGCTCATGAACGAAACGAACGAAACAACGCGTTATCTCCAGTCCGTGCCGGAAGGCGGTGCGATCGAGATTGCCCACCTGGTCAACTGCCTGATTCTCGATGCGGTGACCGCCGATGCCAGCGACATTCACATCGAGCCGTGGGAGAGCACGATCGCCGTGCGTGTCCGCCTTTCCGGCGTGCTGCAGGAACTGGTTCATTTGCCGCTCGACGTGAGCGAGAAGGTTTCCGCCCGCATCAAGGTGATGGCAAATCTGGTTTCCTACCAGATGGACCTGCCACAGGAGGGCCACGTGCCGGCGAGTCCCGAATTCGGCAACGTCGAACTGCGCGTGTCGTTTTTTCCGACCGTGCGCGGCGAGAAGATTGTCATCCGGATTTTCGATCCGCGCAACCGCAGCTTCGACCTGGCCGGGCTGGGCTTCGAGGACGAGACGTTGCGCGGCCTGGTGCGGCTGCTGTCGCGCCCCAACGGCCTGATCCTGCTCACCGGGCCGACCGGATCGGGCAAGACGACGGCGATCTACGCGGCCCTGACGTACATCATCAACCGCTCCGGGCCGTCCGTCAGCCTGAGCACCGTCGAGGACCCGGTCGAGTTCCACCTGCAAATGATCAGCCAGGCCCAGATCAACCCGGCCAAGGAGTTCACCTACCCGCGCGCGCTCCGCTCGCTCATGCGGCAGGACCCGCAGGTGATCATGATCGGCGAGATCCGCGACGCCGAAACCGCCGGGATCGCGGTTCAGGCGGGTCTGACCGGCCACCTGATCATCAGCACGATTCACGCCGGCAGCACCGCCGGCATTTTCGCCCGGTTGATCCACATGGACATCGAGCCGTTCCTGCTGTCCTCCGCCATCACCGGCGTGCTCGGACTCCGCCTCATCCGCACCAACTGCCCGCACTGCTCGCAGCCCATCGAAGCGGAACCTTCCATGTTGAAATACCTGCCGGCCGAGGCCCTGGCCACCGCCACTCTCCGCCGGGGCACCGGCTGTCGTCACTGCCTTGAAACCGGTTACAGCGGACGCACGGCCCTGACGGAGTTGCTCGTTGTGGACGAGGTCCTGCGCGACGCCATCCTCCAGAAGCTCCCCACCCGCTCGCTCCAAGACATCGCCGTCCAGCAGGGCATGTCGAACCTCTGGCAAAACGGTCTGCGCCGCGTTTTGCGTGGCCAAACCACGATGGAGGAAATCCTGCGCGTGCTGGCGGCGGACGCGTTCTAGGGCGGGAGGCGGGGGAACCGGAGAACGGGGAAAGCGGAGATGGCAGAGCGGATCAACAATTATCGCGAACTACGCGTGTTCCAGGCGGCGATGGTGTCGGCGTTGGACATCTTCGACTTGACCCGGCGCTTCCCAGCGGAGGAGCGATACGCGTTGACGGATCAAATCCGGCGTTCGTCGCGATCGGTTTGCGCCAATATCGCAGAAGCGTGGCGCAAACGCCGTTACCGTGCGGCGTTTATTGCGAAACTTAACGATGCCGAGAGTGAAGCAGCCGAAACTCAAGTTTGGTTGGAATTCGCTCTCCGACATGGCTATCTGGCTCATGAAAACCATGCGCAACTCGACCAGGCTTACGACGGCATCATCGGCCAACTGGTGCGCATGATTGACGAGGTGGACAAATGGTTGATCCGACCACGAACCGACGATCCGACAGCATGACTGCTCTTGCCGGTGCCGTAGCAGGGAGGACGACGGCGACCGCCACAGTCCGTCTCCGTTTCCCCGGGTCCCCGTTTCTCCGTTTCCCCCCCGGGTCCCCGTTTCTCCGCCCGCCGGCTGCTCCACGCTCACCATGTTGATCAATGCCCTGTTGGCCGGCCTCGCCCTGCTCAGCCTCATCCTCGCGCTCTGGCAATGGCTCGAAGGCCGGCTGTTTCCGTTGCACCGGCGCGAGGCGGACACTTCCTTCACGCCGAACGTAACGCTGTTGAAACCCCTCAAGGGCGCCGACGCGGAAACCGCCGCGTGCCTGCGAAGCTGGTTGACGCAGGATTATCGCGGCCCGGTGCAGGTTCTCTTCGGCGTCGCCTCGGCCGAGGACCCGGCCTGCGGCATCGTGCGGGAACTGCTCCGGGAATTTCCCCAGGCCGATGCCGAACTCCTGGTGTGTTCGGCAACGGGTGGCGCCAACGCCAAAGCCGCCAAGCTCGCCCAACTTGAGCCGCACGCCCGGCACGACATCATCGTGATCAGCGACGCCGACGTGCGCGTGCCGCCGGATTTTCTGGCCAGTCTCGTGGCCCCGTTGCGGGACGCCAGCATCGGCCTGGTCAACCCGTTTTACATGCTGGCGAACCCCGCCACTGTCGCCATGCGTTGGGAGGCGCTGGCGATCAACGCCGATTTCTGGACGAGCGTACTCCAATCGCGCCGGCTGGGACCAATGCAGTTCGCCTTGGGCGCCGCGATGGCCGTCCGGCGCGACCGACTGCAGCGGATCCGCGGTTTCGCCGCGCTGGCCAATCATCTGGCGGACGACTACGAGTTGGGCCGGCGCATCGCCGCCACCGGCGCGCGCATTGCGCTCTGTCCGGTCGTCGCGGAGTGCCGCGAGGCGCCGCAGGGCTGGGCGGCGGTCTGGCGACACCAGTTGCGCTGGGCGCGCACGATTCGCGTGTGCCAGCCTCTGCCCTACGCGTTCAGCCTGACGACGAACGTGACGCTCTGGACCGCGCTGTGGTGGCTGTCCTGCCCGACCGCGACCGCAACGCTGACGGCGCTGGCGGCCATTGCCCTGCGTGTGCTGACGGCGGCTGACAGCCAGTGGCGGTTGACCGGTTTGCTGGCCCACCTGCCGTGGTGCTGGCTGGCGGTGGTGAAGGATCTTTTGCAGGCGCTGCTTTGGGCGCTGTCATTCCTCGGGGACACGGTGGATTGGCGGGGCGAGCGTTATCGCGTGACGCGCGGCGGCGAACTGGTCAAAGTCGCGGGACGTTGAACCCATGAGAATCGAACTGCAAGAGCTGGGCAAATCCTACGACGGCCGGAGAGTGCTGGACCGGGTGTCGTTGGAAATCGCCCCCGGACAGATTGTCGCGGTGCTGGGCGAAAACAGGGCCGGCAAAACCACGTTGCTGCGCTGCCTCGCCGGCGTCATCGCCCCGGGCAACGGAATGATGTTGCTTTCCGAGGTGGCGTTGGGACGCGGGTGGTTCGATTTGGTCCAGGTCGCGCAGACCAGCGAATGAAATTGACGAGTACCCTCGGCGGATTCCGGCATTCCGATTGACTCAGGCAGGTGTCCTGCTAGAACGAGTCCGCCGCCAACCGCGGCCTGAACGAATTCACGTCATGTTGATTCAGCCTTCGCGAAAATCCGGATTCACCCTCGTGGAGGTGGTGGTGCTGCTGGCCATCGTCGTGCTGCTGGTCACCCTGGCGGTGCCCAACTATTTCCAGGAACGCCGCCGGGTGCAGCGCGAGGCCTGTGTCGAACAGCTCCGCCAGATCAGCGCCGCCAAGGATCGGTGGGCGAAGGAGACGCAGAAACCGGCCGGCACGGTCGCGCCCCCGGCGGAACTGGCGCGCCTGCTCAAGCACGGCGTGGTGCCGGTTTGCCCGGCCGGCGGCGCCTATTCGATCAACCCCACCGGAACCGCCCCGACGTGCAGTCTGGGGGCGACGGCCGGTCACACGCTATAACTTTGGTAAAGAACCGCCCGCTCTCGCGAGCGGGCCGTTGATTTACAAAGACACAAGCGCGCTTACTTGGTCGCCGGCGCGGGAGAACTTTCCCCCTTGGTTTCCGTCGCCGCCGGAGTTTCCGGCGCTGCCTTCGTTTCCGGCGCCGGTTCCGCCGACGGTGTGGTCTTGGCTTCCGCGGTCGGCGCGGCCGTTGCTTCCACGACGGGCGCAACCGTGTCCACCCACTCAATGATGGCCTCGAGGGCGGCATCGCCCTGGCGGCATCCCAGTTTCACGATGCGCGTGTAACCGCCACGCCGGGCCTGGTGGGCCGGGGCGATGTCCTGGAAGAGGGTGCGCACGGCGTCTTCGTCCTGGCGCAACCGGGCCGAGACGAGCCGTCGGTCGTGCAGCGTCCCACGCTTGGCCAGGGTCAGGAGCTTTTCCGCCACGGACCGGGCGGCCTTGGCCTTGGCGAAGGTGGTTTTGACGCGGCGGTGTTTGATCAGGCTGCAAACCAGGTTGGCGAGCATGGCATTGCGATGCTCGCCGGTACGACCGAGTTTGGCGGTGCGTTTAAGATGGCGCATAAGACAGAAATGGCGGTCAGGCCTGCGGCTTGGGCTCTTCCTTCGGCGCCTCGAGGAGGGAGGTGTCGATGTTCATGCCGAGGGAAAGACCCAGGGCGGCCAGCTTCTCCTTGATTTCGTTGAGCGATTTCTTGCCGAAATTCCGATACTTGAGCATCTCCTGTTCGGTCTTCATGGCCAACTGACCGACGGTGGTGATGTTGGCGTTGTTCAGGCAGTTGGCGGCCCGGACGCTCAGCTCGATTTCGTTGACGCTCATATTGAGGAGCTTCTTCATTTTCAGCCGCTCTTCATCCTGCGTGTCCACCACTTCCTCGAACTCGATGGCGTTCTTGTCGTAGCCGACAAAAACGTCGAGATGCCGCTGAAGGATGGCCGACGCCTGGACCAGCGCATCGTCCGGTAAGATGCGTCCGTCGGTCCAGATTTCGAGGTTCAACTTGTCGTAATCGGTCTTCTGGCCGACGCGCGCCGCCTCGACGGTATAGCGGACCCGGGTCACCGGCGAGAACAGCGTGTCGATGGCGATGACGCCGATGGCCTGGTCGGGGCGCTTGTTCTCGTCACCCGGGCAGAATCCGCGGCCGACCTTGATTTCGAGTTCCATCTCGAACTTCTTCTTTTTGTCGAGGGTGCAAATCACCTGCTCCGGGTTGACCAGTTCGAGATTCTGGCACAACTGGATGTCCCCGGCCGTCACCGACCCTTCCCGGTTGACGGAGAGGATGAGCGGGGGAAATTCGCGGGTGTTGCCGACGTGCTTGAACTTGATCTTTTTCAGGTTGAGCACGATGTCGGTGACATCCTCCACCACGCCCTCGACCGTGGTGAACTCGTGCATCGCGCCGTCAATCTTGACGGACGTGATGCCGGCGCCTTCCAGCGAGGAGAGGAGCACGCGGCGGAGGGAGTTGCCGATGGTGTGACCGTACCCGGTTTCAAACGGCTCGGCGACAAACTTGGCGAAGGTGGCCGTGGCGGAAGACTCATCCTTGGTCAACCGCTTCGGCATTTCAAAACGACCCAAACGAACTGGCATAGTTGGACTCCTGGCAATTTCAATCTGGCCGCCGCCCTGGTATTCCCGCCGGGGCGTCGGCCCGTATAATTGCGTTTGCCCCCACCCGGGGGCGGGTTATTGGTTAGCGGGAATAAAACTCGACGACCGCCTGCTCGTTGGCGATCGGCTGGATGTCATCGCGCGTCGGCATCCGCACCACGACGCCTTTAAACGTCTCCTTGTTCAAGGACAGCCAGTCCGGCACCGCGCGGCTGGTGGTGGACTCCATGTTCTTGCTCGCCATCTGTCGCGAAACGCTGGCGTCGCGGACCTCGACGGTGTCATTCACCTTCAAGGCATAGGAAGGCGCGCTCACTTTGCGGCCGTTCACCTTGATATGGCCGTGCGTCACCATTTGCCGGGCAGCCGCCCGCGTGGGGCCAAAGCCCAGTTGGTAGGCCACATTGTCCAGCCGCGTCTCGAGGATCTGGAGCATCGTTTCGCCGGTCACACCGCGTTTGCGCAGCGCGCGCTCATAGACGCCGCGGAACTGGCGCTCGAGCAGGCCGTAATAATAGCGCAACTTCTGCTTCTCGATGAGACCCAGGCCATACTCCGTCGTCTTGCGGCGGCTCTTGGGGCCATGCACGCCCGGGCCGTAATTGCGTCGTTCGAGGTATTTCGTGGGACCGAAAATCGGCAGGCCGAAGCGGCGGCTGATGCGAACGCGTGGTCCAGTATAACGAGCCATTGCTTGAGGGTAGGTAAGGTTGGTGGTTGAAACTTGCGGGGTTACACGCGGCGCTTCTTGCGCGGCCGGCAGCCGTTGTGCGGGATGGGGGTCACGTCCTTGATGACGCTGATTTCGAGCCCGATGGCCTGCAGGGCGCGAATGGCGGATTCACGGCCGGAGCCGGGGCCCTTGACTTGGACCTCGACTTCACGCATGCCGTGCGACATCGCCTGTCGGGCGGCATCTTGGGCGACCTGCTGGGCGGCAAAGGCGGTGCTCTTGCGCGAACCCTTGAAACCGACCTTGCCGGCACTGGACCAGCCAATCAGGTTGCCCTGCATGTCGGTGATGGTCACCTGGGTGTTGTTGAACGTGGCCAGGACGTGCGCCACGCCGGCGGCAATATTCTTGGAACCCTTGGCCTTGACGATCTTCTTGGTGGCCAGATCGTCCGCCAGCAATTCCGCCGCGGTGGGCGCAGTGCCGGCGGCCGGACCCGTCGGGGCGGCCGGTTCGCCGGGCTTGGCGGCGGCGGCGGGAGCGGCCGGAGCGCCAGCTTCCGGGGCGGCGGGTTTGGCGGCGGCGGCGCCGTCGGCCGGCGGGGTCGTCGGCTTCTTCGGAGCCTTGGCGGGTTTTTCCGCCGCCGGACCGCCCGGCTTGGACTCCTTGGGGGTCGCAGGTTTCGGAGATTTGATTTCGTCAGCCATAGCAGGGGAAGATCTTTAGTGGATGCCGGTCTTGGCGTTCGGATTGCGAACGACACCGACGGTCTTGCGCGGTCCTTTGCGGGTACGCGCGTTGGTTTGCGTTCGTTGCCCGCGCACTGGCAGACCGCGGAGATGGCGAATGCCCCGATAGCATTTGATCGTCTGCAGACGCTTCAGGTTCATGCCGATTTCGCGGCGCAGATCGCCCTCAATCACATATTTGCCTTCCTGGATCGCGTGCGCGATCTGGGAAAGCTGCTGCTCATTGAGGCTCTTTGCGCGAATGCCCGGATCAATCTGCGCCCGGACGAGAATCGCCTTCGAGTTCGAGGGACCGATGCCGTAGATGTAGCGCAGCGCCACCTCAATGCGCTTGTCGCCCGGAATGTCCACACCAAGGATTCGTGCCATAGATACTTCTTCGTTCAGCCCTGCCGTTGCTTGTGGCGGGCGTTGGAGCAAATCACGCGGATGACGCCCTTGCGACGCACGATCTTGCAGTGCTCGCAGAGCTTCTTGACTGATGCGCGAACTTTCATGTTGTTTCTAACTTTCTTCCAAAACGATCCGGCCCTTCGACAAGTCGCAGGGCGACATTTCCACACCCACACGGTCGCCGACCCGCAGCCGGCCCAAGGCCGCCCGCAGCCGCCGCGGTCCAAACCCGAGGAACCGGTGGCCGTTGGCCAGTTCAACCCGGAACTTCGCGTCCGGCAGCACCGCCACGATCACACCCTCCGCGGCGTAACGGTCTGCTCGCGGCATGTCAGGATCTCCGGTCCATGCTCGGTGATCAACACCGAATGCTCAAAGTGCGCCGACGGCAGTCCGTCTTGCGTCACCACGGTCCAGCCATCGGCCAGAACCTGCACGGCGGGCCCGCCGGCGTTCACCATGGGCTCGATGGCGATCGTCATGCCCGGCCGCAGCGGCGGCGACTTTTTGCCGTCCACAAAATTCGGCACCTGCGGTTCCTCGTGCATCGTCCGGCCAACGCCATGTCCGACGAACTCTCTCACGACGCTAAAGCCGTTGCGTTCGACATACTGCTGGATGGCGCGCGAAATGTCCACCACCCGGTTGCCCGGCACCGCGCGCGCGATGCCTTCCTCGAGGGCCCGCTCGGTCACATCCATCAGCTTCTGCGCCAGCGGACTGCACCCTCCCACCGCCACCGTCCGGGCGGTATCGCCGATGAAACCGTGGTAGCTGACACCAACGTCCAGGCTGACCAGGTCGCCAAACTGCAGCCGCCGTGAACCGGCCATCCCGTGCACAACCTCTTCGTTCACCGAGATGCAGAGCTGGCAGGGGTAGCCGCGGTAGCCCAAAAAGGCGCTGCGCCCGCCCTGTGCCCGGATCTGTTCGGCCGTGAACAACTCGACTTCCTTCGTCGTGAGTCCCGGCCGGATGAACCGGCACACGGCATCCAGCACCGCTGCCGTCATCGCTCCCGCGACCCGCATCGCCGCCTGCTCCCGTTCGTTTTTCAGGATGATCATGCGCGGCGCGCTTCTACGCGTGTGTGAATGTAAAAGATCAAAACCGCCCGTTCCGACGCCCGCCGCAACTGCGGTGGCGCCCGCCGGGTCAAAACCGGCCCTTGAGACGCCCTTTCTTCAGGAAACCGTCGTAATGCCGCATCAGCAGGTGGGATTCCATCTGGCGCATCGTGTCCAGCAGCACCCCCACCGTAATGAGCAGGCTGGTGCCGCCGAAAAACTGGCTCACGGCAAACGGAACGCCCCACCAGTCATACATGAGGGTCGGCACCACCGCGATCGCCGCCAGAAAAACCGCTCCGGCCAGCGTGATCCGGCTCATGCCGCGATGCAGGAAGTCGCTCGTCGCCTGGCCCGGCCGCACCCCGGGAATGTATCCGCCGTATTTCTTCAGGTCGTCGGCAATCTGGATTTCGTTGAACTGCGTCGCCACCCAAAAATACGTGAAGAAAATGATCATCAGCACCTCGATCGTGATGTAGGTCAGCGAACCCTGATGCAAGGTAACGGCGATGGCGCTGCAGATTTTCGACAGCCCCGCCATGCTCTTCTCGGTGACCGCCGCCGCCTGCATGAAAATCTGCTGCGGGAACATCAGGATCGCCTGGGCGAAGATGATCGGCATGACGCCGGCATAGCTCACGCGCAGGGGCATGAAGGACGTGCCGCCAGCATAGACCTTCCGGCCGACCGCGCGCTGGGCGTATTGCACGGGCACCTTGCGCTGGGCCTGGGTCACCGCGATGACCGCCGCCACCACCGCGAAGAGCAGCAATAACAGTCCGATGGCGAAGAACGGGTTGAAACTGGTGGTCGCGCCCGCGCCCTTCGGCGGGAAGAACATGAGCCAGGCGCCCTGCAACGCCTGCGGGAGACGGGCAAGAATGCCGATGGTGATGACCAGGGACACACCGTTGCCGATGCCGCGATCCGTGATTTGTTCACCCAGCCACATCAGGAGAAGCGTGCCGGTGGTCAGCATCAGCACGGTTTGAATGCGGTATAACCAGATGTTCTGGATGAGCACCAGGCCGCCCGGGAAATTGCCGCCGAAAACGCGTTCCGGATTTTCCCAGCTCAAGGCCATGAAAAAGCCCTGCCCCAGGCACAGCAGCACGGTGAGGTAACGACCGTACTGAATGATCTTCGTGCGGCCGCCTTCCTCGCGGATCATCTTCGACAATCGCGGCACCACCGCGCTGAGCAACTGGATGATGATGGTGGCGCTGATGTACGGCATGATGCCCAGCGAACCCACGGCGCAACGCTCCATGCCGCCACCGGTGAAGAGGCTGTACATCCCGAGCAGGCCGCCGGTTTTGTTGGCATTTTGCTCGAAATACTGGGCCAGCGCCGCGCCATCAAGGCCGGGAATCGTGATCAACGCCACCAAACGGCAGATTGCCAACACCAGAATGGTGAAGATGATCCGCGACTTGAGTTCGGGGATCTTGAAGCAGTTGGCAAACGTGGCGAAGATGGCTTTGAACATAGGGTCCCGCCGGGATCAGGTTGTTTTTGCCGCTGCCGTCTTGGGTGCCGCCGGTTTGGCCGTCTTCACCACCCGCACCACGATTTCACAGGCGCCGCCGGCCGCCTCAATGGCCTGCTTCGCCTTCGCACTGAACGCATGGGCGACCACCGTGAGCTTCCGCTCCAGCTTGCCATCGCCGAGAATCTTGACGCCATCGCCCGGCCCGTTGGCCAGGCCGGCCTGACGCAGGGTGGCTTCGTCCACCCGCGAGCCCTCGGCGAACTGATTCAACGCGGTCAGGTTCACCGCGAGGTAGCGCGTCGTGTGCCGGGCGTTGTTGAAGCCGCGCTTCGGCATGCGCCGGATCAGCGGCATCTGTCCGCCCTCGAAACCGATGCGAATGGAACTGCCCGAGCGCGCGGACTGGCCCTTGCCACCTCGACCGCTCTGGCGGCCGTGACCGCTCGACTCGCCCCGGCCCAGCAGCTTGGTCCGACGCTTGGCGCCGGGGCGGGGTTTCAAATTGTGCAAACGCATAAGATCAACAGGTTATTGCGGAGCGACCACTGGCGTGGCAGCGGGAGCGGCCACCGGTGCGGCAGCGGGAGCGGCCACCGGTGCGGCAGCGGGAGCGGCCACCGGCGCGGCAGCAGGAGCGGCCACCGGCGCGGCAGCAGGAGCGGCCACCGGCGCGGCAGCGGGAGCGGCCACCGGCGCGGCAGCGGGAGCGGCCACCGGCGCGGCAGCGGGAGCGGCCACCGGCGCGGCAGCGGGAGCGACCACCGGCGCGGCAGCGAGAGCGGCCAGCGGCACGGCAGCGGGAGCGGCCAGCGGCAC
>JBEKGJ010000012.1:0-94542 GCA_050012855.1 Verrucomicrobiota bacterium
ACACCCGACGCGGCCTTCGGCCATGGCCCGCGAACGCGCAATTAAGGCGATGAAATCAGCCCGCTGGATTCGAGCCCATTTGCTCAATGGCAGAGTCCCGACCCGTCGGGATTAACCGGCGGGTTAGAGGTTCGAGCCCTCTCTCTGGAGCCATTTCCACACTCGGGCATGGATCCGCGGGGGCAATTTGCGCTGCCCGCTTCCGTGGAAACAGTCGAGCGCGCCACGCTCGCCCAGGCCGATGTCCGCAGGATCGCGCCGTGGCGACAAAATAATTCGGCGCTGAATTGAAAACCAGCCAAACCCAGGCATCTCACCGGCTCGCGGTGGCTTTCTTCGCCGCCGGCTTTGTTTTCATCGCGGCCGATGGCCTGGCTTTGGCGGTCGTCCTCATTCTCCGCTGAAGCGCCGGCGTGGCGGGCCGTTCCGGCTCCTTGATTTTCGCCCATCTGGCCCTGGCGGCGGCCGTCATCCTGGCTCGGGCGGTGGAACTCGGCCGTTGGGCCGCTCTCTTTCGCGGTGGCGTCGTGGGCTTGGGCACCGCCTTGGGCGCAATTGGCGCCGCGACGCCAACGGGAGGCGGAGCCGCGGGCATGGCCGGACGCGATTCCAATTCGATGCCAAAAACGTCGGCCAGCTCGGCTTCGCTCAGGGTGGCCGCGCCCGTGGCCGCGGTGGATTGGCGGATGGCCTCCGTGGCTGAAACCTTGCCAATCAAATCCGCGGGGTCAATGCCCCGGAGGCGGAACAACAGTTCCGGTTTCTCGTCCAGTCGCGCGCCGACTCCATACAGGGCGGCGGCCACGTGTTTGCACATGTCCGCCCAGTCCGGGCAGGAGCAATCCAGACCGATCTCTTTCGGGGTGGGAAAGAGTCCGCGTTCGGGCCGGGTGACGATTTGCATCACACTCGCCGAGAGCCGGCCCTGCAGCAGTTCAATCAGGGAATCAATCTTGCCGGCGCATTCGGTTTGGACTTTCTCCCAAAGGTCGCGCGCCAAGGGTTTGATCTTGATTTCGATCCGGTAGAGTTCCGAGCCGCTGACCAGCGCGGTGACCTTGCCTTCGCTGATCTGCAGGTCCACGACCGATCCGTTGCGGACGTAGCTGCGCCCGCGGGGCAGGCGGTTGGCGTAATCGCTGTAGGCCTCGAGATTGTCGCACCAGGCCTTGCCCCAGAACGTGGCGGCGATCTTGCGTCCGGCAAGCGCGACCCACCATGTCGGCTCACGGCGGGAATCGGGGGAGCGCGGCCGTCCTCGGCCGCCGTCTTCGGCGTCCCGCCGAAGACTTTGGGAATCGGGCAGCCAGCTCGCAGGCTCATTGGTGGGTCGTGGACCGCCGGGCCGCGACTGAGCCTTGCGTGTTCGGCGCGCAACGACAAATGGGGTGCCGACGCAACAGTGCCCGTTTCGCAATGTTCGCCTGCGCTTCCCGAACGCGGCAAAGAGGCGACAGCGTCCGGCGGTTCGGCTACGCTGCGCCGCGTGATGGCGATCACGGAACTTGGCAACGGCGCGGGCCTGGTCCTGGCGGCGGGAGTTGCTGGGGTGGTGGACGCCGTGGCCGGCGGCGGCGGCTTGATCCAGTTGCCGGCGCTGTTTCTTTTCCTGCCCCCGGCCGACGCCGCCGTCGTCGCCGCCGTGCTGGGCACCAACAAGCTCTCCTCGATTTGCGGCACGGGTCTGGCCGCGGCTCACTACGGGCGTCGGGTGCCGCTCGAATGGTCATGGCTCGCCCCGGCCGCCGTCACCGCGTTCGGGTTTTCGTTCCTTGGCGCTCTCTCGGTGATGTTTCTCCGGCCCACGTTGTTGCGACCGGTGGTGTTGGGATTGCTGGTGGCGGTCGCGCTCTACACGTTTCTCCGGCGGGATGTGGGCGAGCGGCACGCGCCGCGGATGACGGCGGGCCAGGAGCGGTGGTGGAGCGTGGTCGTCGGGGCGGGGATCGGTTTTTACGACGGTTTTTTCGGGCCGGGGACCGGCAGCTTCCTGATTTTCATTTTCGTGGGCGCGTTCGGATTCGATTTCATCGCGGCTTCCGCCAGCGCCAAGGTAATCAACCTGGCCACGAACCTCGCGGCGGTGGTGTGTTTCGCGGCGAACGGTCAAATTTTCTACCGGTTCGCGCTGCCGATGGCCGCAGCAAACGCGTTGGGCGGGCTGGCCGGGGCGCGGCTGGCGATCCTCAAGGGCAACCGGTTTGTCCGCAGTTTCTTCCTGGTCGTGGCGGTGGCGCTCATCGTGCGGTTCGGCTGGGACGTGTGGCGGCGCTGAGCGGGGAAAACCATTGCCAAGCCGGGCGGAGGAGGTTTTACAATCGGGGCGCGACACCTGAACCGATCCTGTCCGCGCCGGGCGCGGGCAAACCGGTCGGATCGCGCTGGATTCAATGAACACCAATCGCCTTCGCCTTCGGTTCTGCCTGACCCTGCTGCTCCTTGCCGGTGCCACGTCGCTTGCGGCCGACGATCCGGTTGGTGCGCTCAGTTCCTACACCTCCGGCCAGAACTCCGCGAAGCTGACCGCGGTCGAGAACGCCGTGCGCGCCGCGCTGGCCGATCCGGCCACCGCCCGCGCCATTGAGGCCAGACTCGACGCCGTTCTGGACGGAAGCGCTGCGCCCGAAGCAAAGGATTTCGCCTGCCGCCAGCTCCGCATCATCGGGACCACCCAGTCGGTGCCCGCTTTGGCGAAATTGCTCGGCAACGAGCGGCTTTCCTCGATTGCCCGCTACGCGCTGCAGGCCATTCCGGCCGCCACGGCCGGCGAGGCGATGCGGGCCGCGCTGAAGACCGTGACCGGCGGCGCCTTGGTCGGGGTGGTCAATTCGGTGGGCGAACGGCGGGAAGCCGACAGCGTGCCGGCGCTCGTGCCCCTGCTGGAGAATGGAGATCCCGCGGTCGTGGACGCCGTGATCGCCGCGCTGGGCAAGATCGGCGGTTCCGACGCGCTGGACGCCTTGCGCGCGGTGGCCAGTAATTACGAACCTTCGGCCGCGGACGGCGGTCTGCGGAACGAAGTGAAGCTGACGGAGGCGGTCAAGGCGAAGCTGAGCGTGACCGGCCTGGCGAATGCGGTGCTGCAATGCGCCGAGGGGTTCGCGCGGGACGGCGACCCGGGGCTGGCGGGGCAGATTTATGCGCGGGTTGGCCAGGCCGAGCGGCTGCCGAAAGCGGCCCGGCTGGCAGCGTTGCGGGGGCTGACCGTGATTGCGCCCGCGGAGGCGGCGCCCTTCATCCTGGAATTGCTCAAGTCGGACGAACCCGGTCTGGCTGTGGCGGCGATCGGGCTGGCGCGTCAACTGCCGGGCGACAGCGTGAGCCCGGTGGTGGGTGCGCTGGATCAGCTTCCGACGCCGGTCTTACCGGCGCTAATTGCGGCGCTGGCGGACCGACATGATGCCTCGCTGGTCCCCGCCCTGCTGAAGCTCGCGCGGCATGACAACGCCGCGGTGCGTCTGGCCGCGCTGCAGGCGCTCGGCACGCTCGAGGCCACGGCGGATTCGGCGAGGCTGTTGTTGCAGGCGGCGGCGACCGGCAAGGGCCCGGAGCGCGAGGGCGCACGCGAAGCGTTGCGGCGGGCCCGCGGCACGGCCATGGACATCGCACTCGCCGAAGCCATCCGCGGCAGCAACGCGGGACTGCGGGCCGAAGCCATCCGCGTGGCGGCGCCGCGCGGGGCCCGGACCGCGCTGCCGGAGTTGCTGAAGGCGACGGCAGACCCGGATCAAACGGTGCGGATCGCGGCGCTCGAAGCGCTGGCCAGCCTGGCGGATGCCGACCAGTTGCCGGTGATCCTCGAACGCCTGGGGAAGGCAACCGACAGCGCCGAGCGCGACGCCGCAGTGAAGGCGGCCGTCGCGGCCGCGCGCGCGCGGCCGGACGCCGAGGCGCGCACGACGCCGTTGATTGCGGCGCTGGGAACCGCGCCACTGGAGGCGAAGGTCGCGTTGCTCGGTGCGCTGGCCGAATTGGGCGGGGCGCACGCGCTGGCGGCGGTCAGCGCCGCGGCGAAGGACGGCGAGGCGACCGTGCGGGGCGCGGCGATTGGCGCGCTGGCCGGCTGGCCGGACGCGAGCGCGATGGCCGCGCTGATCGCGATCGCGCGGAGCACGGACAATCCGACGCATCGCATCGTGGCGTTGCGCGGTTTCCTGCAGCAGGTCGAGCAGCCGGGCCGGACGCCCGAGCAGGCGCTGGCGTTCTACCAGCAGGCGCTGGCGGTGGCGGATCGCGCCGAGGAAAAGAAGCTGGTGCTGGCGGGTCTGAGCACGGTGTCGAATCTGGCGGCGTTGAAACTGGCGGAGCCGTTCCTGGCGGACGCGGCGTTGAAGGATGAAGCGGGCCTGGCGGTCGCGAAGATCGCCCTGAGCGTGGCGAACGCGGCGCCGGACGTGGCGCGGGCGGCGGTCATCGCCATCAAGGCCGCGATCCAGAACCCGGCGGTGCTGGCCCAGGCGCAGCAGGTCACCGATTACCTCGAACGGAACCAGGATTTCGTGAACACGTGGGTGCTCGCGGGGCCGTTCACCAAGGACGGCGCAAAGGTGACGGAGTTGTTCGACGTGGTGTTTCCGCCGGAGACGCCCGGGGCCGCGGTCGCATGGCGGCCGGCCCAGGCGGTCAATGGTCTGGTGCCGCTCGACCAATTGATCGGCGGCGAAAACCGCGTGGCCTATCTGCGCACCACGATCGTCAGCCCGAAGGCCCAGCCAGCGCGGCTGGAGATCGGCAGCGACGACGGCGTGAAGGTGTGGCTGAACGGGAAGGTGGTTCACGCGAACAATGTGGATCGCGGCTACGTGGCGGGCCAGGACAAGGTGACCATCGAATTGAAGGAAGGCCCGAATGTGCTGTTGGTGAAGGTTACGCAGGGCGGGGGTGGTTGGACCATGGGCTGCCGGCTGCGCGCGGCGGACGGTGGGAAACTGGCGGGCTGGCAGGCGAAGGCGGAGTGACCGGGCCGGTTGGCGAAGCGGGCGGAAGCTCCCGGCGAAGCGACCAGATCGAGCCACCTCGCGCGGACAGCGCGGGAACGCGGGCCATGCCGCCTGGCGGGCGGAGGCTTGCAAGTTCGCGCCCCGGTGCGGAAAGTCCCTTCATCGTGACACCGTCGAACCGCAAACGCTGGCGGTGGGCGTTGCGCTGGTCGGGCGTCGCGGCCGCGCTGTTCGCCGCGTTTACCTGGTTCGGCTGGCGCTACGGCTTCAGCCCGCTCCCGGCCCCTGCTCCTGGGGTCGCCTTTGTGCCCGAGCCGCCGCTGGCCCGCGCGGCGTATGCGCCCGACAACTGCTGGTTCTGGTTGCGCGAAATGGAACGCCGGTTGCGCGTGGATCCGCAGTTTCATGCCAGCGAGGAGGTGTTTTTTTCGACCGTGGATGCCTGGGCCCGCTCCGGCGCACAGCCTTCGCTGGGCGGGGACCGACTTGTACGCTGGCTGCGCGACAACGCGGAGATTGGCCGCGGTTTCCGCGGTTTTCTGGACGCCACCAACACCCTGGCCCCGGCCAGCTTCACGGTCGGCGAAGTCCGGGCGGGTTATGTGTTCACCACGCACGCCCTGCTGCGGGCGGCGGAGCGCGAGCGGCATGGTGAAACGGCCGCGGCGTTCGCCGGTTTGATCGAGGCGTGGCGGTTCCAGGCTCGCCTGACGCCGCCGACGAGCTTCCTTTCTTTTTACGACGAGCGGGGCGTCGAACAGGTCAACCAGACGCTGGCGCGACCGTGGCGCCGGCTGGCGGCCAACGGCCCCGCCCTGTCACCGGCGACCGTCCGTCGTTTGCTGGAGGAACTGGCGGGGGTGACGAATTCCGTGCCGGGTCTGGAACGGGCCTACGCGCAGGCGGTTTCGGCGGCTCTCAGCCGCGCGCATGAACTGCCGGCGACCGAGTGGCGGCGGGTGCGCCTGGCGTTCCGTCAGGCGGTGATGACGATGTCCTTCGATATGCTGCGCCTGGTCCAGGCAGTGTGGGGCCGGTTGCTGGACACGCGGTCGGAGGCGGCGCCAATCGAAGGCGCCCGGCGGCTTGGGCGACCGGTGGGTATGCTCGTGGCAGCCTGGGAGCGGGCCATTGCGCGGCCGGACGATTTCGCGCAAATCCGCGCCGCGTGGCTGAGCCAGACGCTCGGCGCCTTGCAACGGGGGGAACCGGTGCCCCGGCCGTCGCGCGGTTGGTTCCGGCGCTGGTTCGACCGGCCGGCGGTCTGGAACTCGGTCGAATTGCTGCCCGAAGCCGAACCGTTGCGGACGACGCAGCGGCAATGGCTGGTTTATCTGGAGTCGTGCCGGTTGAGCCTGGCGTTGCGCGCGTTCCGGGAGGCCCACGGTCGCTGGCCGGATCGCCTCGAGGAACTGGTACCCGAGTGGCTGCCGGGGGTGCCGGCGGACCCGTTCGGTGGCCGGCCTTTCGGCTACCGGCGTGACGACACGGGCTGGCAGTTTTGGTCCGTCGGTCCTTCGGGACAGGAACCGTCGCCGGAGGAAACGGCTTCCCTGCCGCAGCGGGTTTTTCGCGGGGACGGCTCGTGAAATCGGGGCGGGCGGCGGATTCGGCGGATTCGGCGCTTGGCACCCCGGCCGACCACCGCTAAGCTGAACTGATGCAGGCGTTCATCCGGTACATTGGCGTGCTGAATGCCGCCGTCTGGTTTGGGGCGGTGGTGTTTTTCACGCTCGCGGGAGGGCCGGCGTTTTTCTCGGACGAGATGCTCGGTTTTCTGCCCCGACCTTATGCCGGGCGGGCGGCGGAGGTGGTGATCGGCCGGCTGTTCGTCCTGCAGCAATGGTGCGCCGTGATCGCGCTGCTGCACCTGCTGGTCGAGCATCTTTATTTCGGGCGGCGCGGCGAGGCGCGGCGGGCGGTCTTGCTGGGCGGTCTGCTGATCGTGAACCTGCTGGGTGGCGGCTGGCTGCTCCCGCGGATGCACGAGCTGGAACGGATTCGCTATTCGCCGGCGAGCACGGCGGCGGAGGCCGCCGCGGCGGCCAGCCGGTTCGGCCTCTGGCACGGGTTCTCTCAAGTTATCAATCTGCTTGTCATTGTCAGCCTGGCTTATTACCTCTGGAAACTTGCCCGGCCGGTCACCGCGCCGCGGTTGGGGGGGTATGACCGGTTCCGCGGTTGATCCGCCGCTCAGGTTGGGCTGCCGGCGGGGCGCCGGCGGGGCGCGGGCGCGCGCCGTGGCCGGACCCGTTTGGCGTCACCCCAGAGGCTCTCCAGCCCGTAGTGTTCCCGGGTTTCGGCGCGCATGACGTGGACGATCACATCGAAATAGTCGAGCACGACCCAGGGGGTGGTGAGTTCGCCGTCCGTGGCGCGGGGACGCAGCCCGAGTTCTTCACGCAGCGTGTCGGTGATTTCCTCCACGATGGCGCGCACGTGCGGTTCGCTGGTGCCCGTGGCGATGACGAAATAATCGGTGACGGAGGAAAGTTTGCGGACATCCAGGATGAGGAGGTTGTCCGCCTTTTTGTCGTCGGCCAGCTCGCGGCAGCGCAAGGCCAGGGTTCGCGAATCCATTGGCGGTAACATGCCGGAATCCGGTTCAGAGATAAAGCCGATTGTTGCGGATGGCCTCGGCGACGGCGGGCGGCACCAGCGGTCCCAACGGCCGGCCGGCGCGCACGCGGTCGCGGAGCTGGGAGGAGGAAACGGCCAGCGGAAAACCGGTCAGCCGGCGGCCGCGAAAGGACGCCGGCCAGGGTGGCGCGTCTTCTCCGGGTCGCGGAATGACCACGAACTCCAGCCGGCGCGCCAGTTCCGTCGCGTCGCGCCACTGAGTCAGGGTGGCCACGTGGTCGGCGCCGATCAGGTAGAACAGGGCCGCCTGGGGAAAGCGGTGCGCATAGTCCCGAACCGTTTCAATCGTATAGGAAACCCCGCCGCGCTCCAGCTCCTGCGTGTCGATTTCGAGGTTCGTTTGCCCCGCCAGTGCGAGGCGAAGCATCTGCAGGCGCAACGGCGCCGGCGTCGGCGGGCGATCCGGCTTGAACGGCGATTGCGCCGCCGGAATGAAGAACAGCCGATCGAGGTCCATTTCCTCGCAGGCCGCCTGGGCGACCAGCAAGTGCCCGACGTGGACCGGATCGAACGAACCGCCAAAGAGGCCGAGTTTCATGTTACGACTGGGCAGTGCCCCGGCGCAGACTGGCACGAATGACCGGGCTCAGCAACACCGGCGCACACCACGGAAACGGTGCTCGGTCATCGCAACGTAATGTTGCTGGTCCGTCTTACGGTCATGCGCGTGCGCCCCGGGGATCATGCTCGCCGGGCCGGCGTGATCCGCGGCGCAAACCACGGCCGTTTGCCGGGCGCGGTCCATTTCCGCCTCGCCGGACAACTCCTTGAGCAGCGCGCAGCCGAGCGCAACGAGGCCGACGAGCTTGAGCGGCCGGCCTTCCCGCAGCGCGTAATCGGGCAGCCAGACCGGCGGTGTCTCCCGCAGTTCCGCGAGTTTCTTCCGCGCCAGCAGCAGGATCCATTCGCGGACACTCAGCAGCAGGATCACGCTGGCCAGCAGGAGAAACGCGCCGGCGACCAAGGCGTCGAGGAGGTTGTTGAACAACAGGCGATGGTTCGCTGGCAGCGCTGCCTGGGCGGCCCTCAGGGCGTCGTCGTCCCTCGCCAGGCCGGTCGCTGGATCCGCGGCCGCGATTTTCGCCATGTAAACCTTCGCGGCGGCCACAAACCCGATCCGCGGGTCCGAACTCCCGATCTTTTCCACGCCCGCGGTGAACGTCACCGCCACCAGCCACGCGAGCGGGACCAGCGTCACCAGGGCCAGCCACGGCCGGCCGGAATTTTTTCCGGAATTCGCGGCCGCGCCGCCAGCGAATTGCCTCTTCAAAATCACCGTGGTGGCCAGGCACAGGGCGATGGCGGCGAGCATCTGGTTGGCAATGCCGAAGAGCGGCCAGAGAGAGTTGATGCCCCCCAGCGGGTCGCGCACGCCCTGCACGAGAAAGTAGCCCCAGGCGGAAACCATGAGGCCGCTGGCCAGCAGGTTCGCGCCGAGCGACCGGGTGTCGGCCAGCGGCTTCCACACGCTGCCCAGCAAATCCTGCAGGATGTAGCGCGCCACCCGCGTCCCGGCGTCAATGGTCGTCAGGATGAACAGCGCCTCGAACATGATCGCGAAGTGGTACCAAAGATCGAGCCAGCGGCCGTGAACGGTACGCGTGAAAATCTGCGCCATGCCGACCGCCAGCGTCGCGGCGCCGCCGGTGCGGCCGAACAGGGTCTTCTCGCCGACCTCCTGCGCGAGCGCGGCCATTTGCCCGGTGGTGACCGGAAAGCCCAGCGCGGTCACCTGGCTTACGGTGGCGGCGGGGTCGCCTTTTACATTCATGCCAAGGTAAACCCCGGGATCGAGGGTGCAGGCGGCGATGAGCGCCATGATGGCCACCAGCGATTCCAGGCACATGGCGCCGTAACCGATCGTGCGGGCATAAGACTCGCGGGTGACGAGCTTGGGGGTCGTGCCGCTCGCGATGAGCGTGTGGAATCCGGAGATGGCCCCGCACGCGATGGTGATGAAGCAAAAGGGAAAGAGCTTGCCGGCCATGACGAGGCCGGAGCCGTCCACGAAACGGCTCAAGGCAGGCATCCGCAGATCGGGCAGTATGCAAAAAATCCCGGCCGCCAAGGCGAAGATGGTGCCGAGCTTCATGAACGTGCTGAGGTAGTCGCGCGGCGCCAGCAGCAGCCAGACCGGCAACACGCTCGCCGACAGGCCATAGAGGATGATCGCCCAGGCCAGCGTGAGGTCGCGCAGTCCGAGCCACTGTGACCACTGGGCATTCTGATAAATCAGCTTTCCCCCCCAGACCGCCAACAGCAGCGCCAGCGCGCCGAAAACCGACGCCTCCAGCACCCGACCGACGCGCCAGAACCGCAGGTAAACTCCCATGAACAGGGCGATGGGAATGGTCGCGCCCACGGTGAAAATTCCCCACGGGCTCTCGGCCAGCGCCTTCACCACCACAAGCGCGAGCACCGACAGCAGAATCACCATGATCGCGAGGATTGCGACCAGCGCGATATGACCGGCGGTCGTGCTCAATTCCTCGCGGACCATTTGCCCCAGCGATTTGCCGTCGCGCCGCAGCGAGCAGAACAGGACCACGAAATCCTGCACCGCGCCGCCGAGCACGCAGCCCACCAGGATCCACAACGCGCCGGGCAGGTAGCCGAATTGGGCGGCCAGCACCGGACCCACCAGCGGTCCCGGGCCGGAAATGGCGGCGAAGTGGTGACCGAAGACGATCCAGCGGTTGGTCCGGACAAAATCCTTGCCGTCGTCATGGACTTCACACGGGGTGGCACGACGGTCGTCGAGCGCCAGCACGCGGGCGGCCACCCACTTGGAATAGAACCGGTAGCCCAGGGCGTAGGAGCACAGCGCGGCGATCAGGAGGTACGCGGAATTGACCGGCTCGTCGCGCCGAACCGCCAACACCGTGTAAGCAAAGGCACCGGCCAGCCCGACCAGGGACCAGCCCAAGACTGCGGTCAGTCGTTTCATCTCGTCATTTTTCCGGAGGCCGGGTTCGCGGCCGCGACGTCCGCCGGGCGCCTGGCTGGCCGAGGGTGAACTGGACGACAACCAGGTCCTCGCGCGCTTTCGCGCCAAGCCGTTCCCAGAAAATCCGGCCGCGGCGGTTGTTCTGGTATAAAAACAGATTGCATTTGGCAATGCCGAGGGTCTTCAGCCTGGCCAAAGCGATTTCCGTCAGTTTGCGGCCGATGCCCTGGTTCCGGCAATCCGCCGCCACCGCCAGATGGTGCAGATAGCCGCGCCGGCCTTCATGGCCGCACAGCACCGCCCCCAGCAGGCGCCGATGCGTCCGCGCCACCTGGCTGAGGCCGGGATTCCTCCGGAGAAACCGGCGGAGCGGCGGCAGGCGGTCGGATTCATTCAACCCCACGCCTTCGGTTTTCCGCCACAGCCGGAGCGCGGCGGGAAGATCGGCGGCTGTCATGGGGCGGACAATCCATGGTGCCGTGAGCGCCGCTCGTCGCGGGGCGGGTTCGCTCCGACGGGAGTTCATTCGCCGGCGGGAACCCGCAGTTTCAGATTGCGGAACCAGACGCCGCCGCCGTGTTCCTGCAGCAGGAAATGACCATGGATTTTCGTGCCGAAACCGGCGACGTCCTTGAACTTGCTCTTCGCCACCGCCGCCTTCACGGCGTCGCTGCCCAGTTCGTATTCCAGGACCTTGATGCCATTGAGCCAGTGTTCGACGTGGTTGCCGCGGACCAGGATGCGGGACTGGTTGAACTCGCCCACCGGCCGGCACCGTGTGCCGGGAATCGGCGGCAGGACATCGTAGAAACTCGCGGTCTGGTGAAGCGGGCCCGCCTTCGCGTCCTCGTTGGCGATGTCATCGATGATTTGGTATTCGTGGCCGATGGCGCTGGCGCGTTGTTCGGTGATGAAATACTTCACGCCGCTGTTCGCGCCGGGCGCCACCTTCCACTCGAAGGCCAACTCGAAGTCGCCGAACTGCTCGTCCGTGATGATGTCCCCGCCGCCCCCGCGGAGCGCGCAGCAGAGGCAGCCGTCCTTGATCGCCCAGCCTTTGGTGGGGAAGGATGGCCGCCTGAAGTTGCGCCAGCCCGTGGAATGTTGGCCGTCGAACAGCAGCCGCCACCCGGCGGTCTTTTCGGCCTCGGTGAGCTGGTTGGCCGGGGCGCCGAGGGCGGCGGGACCGACGGCGGCCAAGGTCAGCGCGATCAGGGAGGCGAGGCGAAGGAACGTCAAACGCATAGGTTTTGTGTGCTTTTCCGGTTTGTAGCCGGGGCGGCGCGGCGGGGTCAAGCGCTCCGAGGCCGCCCCGGATTGTTTTGACGCCTTTGAGCCGTTTCCGTAAGGTCGTCGAATTGAGTTTTTGCCATGTTCGGCTACATTATTAGGAAAGTCATCGGGTCGAAAAACGACCGCGAGGTCAAGCGCATCCGGCGGAGTATCGTGCCGCAGATCAACGCGCTGGAGGAGTCGCTGCAGGCGCTGCCCGATGAGGCGCTGCGGCAGAAGACCGTCGCCTGGAAGGAGGAACTGTCGGCCATCAAGGACGACGAGGCCCTGGCGCGGCGGCTGAACGAGATCCTGCCCGAGGCGTTCGCCGTGGTGAAGAACACCTGCCGGCGGATGCTCGGCCAGGAGATCATCGTCCGCGATCACCCGATGAAATGGGACATGGTCCCGTTTGACGTCCAGCTTGTCGGTGGCTGGGCGTTGCACAACGGGCGCATCGCGGAAATGGCCACCGGCGAGGGCAAGACGCTCGTCGCCACCATGCCGGTTTACCTCAACGCCCTCACCGGGCGCGGCGTCCACATCGTCACGGTGAACGACTATCTCGCGGCCCGCGACAGCGAATGGATGGGGGCGATCTACCGGTTTCTGGGGCTGACCGTCGGCTGCATTTTGCACGACCAGACGCCGACGGTGCGCCGCCAGCAGTACGAGTGTGACATCACCTACGGCACCAACGCGGAGTTCGGTTTCGATTATCTGCGCGACAACGGCATGGCGGTCCGGCGCGAGGAGCAGGTCCAGCGCGGTCACTATTTCGCCATCGTGGACGAGGTGGACTCGATCCTGATTGATGAAGCCCGCACGCCGCTCATCATCAGCGGTCCGGCGGTCGTGAGCGCGGACAACACGCTGTACACGGACTTCAAACCGCAGGTGGAGGGGTTGGTGCAAGCCCAGGAGCGGCTCTGTCGGCGGTTCCTGAGCGAGGCGGAGGAACTTCTTAAGAAGCTGCACCCGACCGATGGCTCGAACCCGCTGAAACCGGAAGAGCTGCAGCACGAAGCCGGACTGCTGCTCTACCGCGTCAAGATGGGCCATCCGAAGTCGCCGGACTTGCACAAGCTGCTCGAGAACCCGGAGAACGCGCAGTTCATGCAGGCGGCGGAGCTCGAACTGCACGCCGACCAGTCCAAGAAGCAGCTCTACGAGCAGAAGGAGTACCTGTTCTTCGCCATTGACGAAAAAGGGCACGAATCCGACCTGACCGAGAAGGGGCGCAATTTTCTGAGCCCGGAGGACCCGGACGCCTTCGTGCTGCCGGACCTGATCACGGCGTTTCACGAGATTGACGAGGGTCCGGAAGCGGACCTGCGGAAGCGACTGGAAGCCAAGGCGAAGGTGCAGGCGGCCTTCGAGGCGAGGGCTCAGCGCATCCATGTGATCTCCCAACTGCTGAAGGCCCATTGCCTCTATTTCCGCGACATCCAGTACGTCATCCAGGAGAACAAGGTCATCATCGTGGACGAGAACACCGGCCGGTTGATGACGGGACGTCGCTGGAGCGACGGGCTGCACCAGGCGGTCGAGGCCAAGGAGGGCGTCGAAATCGAGCGCGAAACCCAGACCCTGGCCACCATCACGATCCAGAATTACTTCCGTCTGTATGCCAAGCTGGCGGGCATGACGGGCACCGCGGAAACCGAGGCGCAGGAGTTCCTGGACATCTACAAACTCGGCGTGCTCGTGATCCCCACGAACAAACCGTGTGTTCGCAAGGATGCCAACGATTCCGTTTACAAGACCAAGCGGGAAAAATTCAATGCCGTCCAGAAGGAGATCCAGGAAATCCACGCTCAAGGCCGGCCCATCCTCGTCGGCACCATCTCCGTCGAGGTCAGCGAACACCTCTCGAGGATGCTGAAGAAGGTGGGCATCGTCCACTCCGTGCTCAACGCGAAGTATCACCAGCAGGAGGCCGAGATTGTCGCCCGGGCCGGCCAGCGCAGCTCCGTGACCATTGCCACGAACATGGCGGGGCGCGGCACCGACATCAAACTCGGTCCGGGCGTGCCCGACCTCGGCGGGTTGCACGTCCTGGCCACCGAGCGACACGAGGCGCGGCGGATTGACCGCCAGCTCCGCGGCCGGTGCGCCCGCCAGGGCGACCCCGGGTCGTCCCACTTCTTCATCTCGCTCGAGGACGACCTGATGCGGCTGTTCGGATCGGATCGCATCGTCAAAGTTATGGAGCGCGTGGGCCTCGAGGAGGGGCAGGAGCTGGAGCATCCCTTCCTCAACCGCTCCATTCAGCAGGCCCAGAAACGGGTCGAGCAGCACAACTTCCAGATTCGCAAGCGCACGCTGGAATACGACGACGTGATGAACATGCAGCGGGGCATCGTGTACGGCTTCCGCAACGAAATCATCGGCACCGAGGACGTGCGCGACCGCCTCATGGACATCATGGAGGAGGTGGTCGTCGAGCGGGTCAAGGAATTCACAACCGCGGACGCCGACACCCACGAATGGAAGCGGCGCGCGCTGGCCGACTGGGTGAACCTGAATTTCCCGATCGGTTTGCCCGAGGATGAAATCATCAAGATCGCCGAGAAGGGACGGGAGGAACCGGTGCCCGGCTCGCTCTTCGACGGATTGAACCCGGCGCAGTTCGCCATCGCCCAGCACATCTGCAAGTGCGTCCGCGACATTTACGACCTCAAGGTCAGCTTTGAAAATCCCGACAATCTGCGGTCGGTGGAGCGCTACACCATCCTCAGCTCGATTGACCGGCTGTGGCAGGAGCACCTCTACCACATGGACAGCCTGCGGAACAGCATCGGTCTGCGTGCCTACGGCCAGCGGGATCCGCTGATTGAGTACAAGGTGGAAGCCTTCAAGATGTTCGATGAATTGATGGTCACCATCAAAACGGACATATGCCGGAACATCTTTCTGAGCGCCTCCAGCCTGGTGGCCTTCGAGCAATTCTTCCGCAACCTGCCCCAGCACACCATCCATTCCGAGGCCAGCGCCTTTGGCGGTACCGGCCCTGCGACCGGTGTGTCGGCATCGCCGGCCCGGGACGGCAGCGAGATGGTGACGGAGGCGACCGAGGCGATCGCCAAGGCCAGGCCGGTGCGGGCGGGTCCCAAGGTGGGGCGCAACGATCCCTGCCCCTGTGGCAGCGGCAAGAAGTACAAGCAGTGCTGCGGCCGTTGAGCCCCGGCCCGGGGTTTCCAAACCGTCATGAAGAAGAAAGCGTACGCCGCCGCCGGGGTGGACATTGACCTGGGGAACCGGGTCAAGGCGGGGCTTCCCCAGATGCTCGCCGCCACGCATCGGCGCGGGGTCTTGGGGAAAGTGGGCGGCTTTGGCGGGTTGTTCGCGCTCGACACCCGCAAATACCGTCAGCCGGTGCTGGTTTCCAGCGTGGATGGCGTGGGCACCAAGCTCAAGATTGCCTTCGCGATGGACCGGCATGACACCATCGGCCAGGACCTGGTCAACCACTGTGTGAATGACATCGCCGTGCTGGGCGCGGAGCCGTTGTTCTTTCTCGACTATCTGGGAACCGGCCGGCTGCAACCACGGGTGTTTACCGGGATCATCCGCGGCTTTGCCCGGGCCTGTGTGGAAAACCATTGCGCCCTGATCGGCGGCGAAACCGCCCAGATGCCCGGCTTCTACCAGCCCGGCGAATACGATGTCAGCGGCACGATTGTGGGCGTGGTGGAGAAGGAGCGGATTCTGACCGGGGCAACGATCCGGCCGGGAGACGTGATCCTCGGCCTCGCCTCGAGCGGTTTGCACACCAACGGTTATTCCCTCGCGCGGAAGGTTTTCTTCGAGCAGATGAAGCTCAAACCGCGCAGCCGGGTCGCCGAGCTTGGGGGAACGATCGGCGACGAGTTGCTGAAGGTCCACGTCAGCTATGGCGGGATCGTCCGCCAACTGATTCAGAACTTCAATCCGCCGGGCAAGCCGACGGTGATCCGGGGTCTGGCCCACATCACGGGTGGCGGTTTCGTGGACAACATCCCCCGGATCCTGCCGCGGAAATGCAATGCGGTGATTCGTACCGCGGCCTGGGAACCGTTGCCCGTGTTCCGTCTCCTGGCCGAACGGAGTGGCGTGACGAAGGCCGAACTCTACCAGGTGTTCAACATGGGCGTCGGCATGGTGGTCATCGTGGCGCCGGATCAATCAGAGGCCATCCTCCGGTTGATCCGAACCCGTGACCACCCGGCCTGGGTGATTGGCGAGATCACCAAGGGAACGGGAATTACGGTCCTGGCTTGAACTGACCCGCCCTGTTTTGAGTCCCGGTTAGGCTTTGGCAGCCTTGTCCGCCGTTGCCTCCACCTCGGACTCACGGTTCCGATTCCAGACTGTCACCACAGGTTCACACCCGGAGCAGGAAGGCACAGAGTCCCCCACGAGGCTATCCGGCAATGACGACGAGGGCGCGTTGGAGGCGCTCCAAGACGCGTTCCCGGCCTAACACTTCCATCAAGCGGTAAAGGCTGGGGCCGCTGGATTTGCCGGTGCAGGCCAGTCGCGTCGGATGCACCAGCACCCCGGCCTTCACGCCAAGTTCGGCCGCGACGCGTTTGAGACAGGGCTCGATGGAGGCAGCCCCAAAATCGGACAGTTGTCGCAACGCCTCGGCCAGAGTTGCCAGGCGCTGCCGTTGCTCGGGGAGAAAATCCTTTGCCGCCGCCGCCGGGTCGTAGCCGGTCACCTCCGTAAAGTAGAAACCCGCATAGCCGGGGAGTTCGGAGAGCGTCTTGAGTTTGCCTTTGCAGGTGTCGATCGCCGCCTTGACGTAATCGAGCGAAAAACGGTTGGTGTCAATGCCCGCCTTCGCGAAGGTGTGGACGCAGAGCTCATGGAACCGGTCGTCGGTCATGACGCGGAGGTATTCCCCGTTCATCCAGAGGAGTTTGACCATGTCGAAGCGGGCGTTGTGACGGAGGACCTGCCCCAGATCGAAGCGTTCCACCAGCTCGGGTGTCGGGATGATTTCGCGGTCGTCCTTGGGGGACCAGCCCAGGAGGCTGAGGTAATTTACCACCGCCTCCGGGACAAAGCCTTCCGTGATGTAGGTCATCAACGAGGCGCCGGTGTCGCGCTTGCTCATCTTCGTGCCATCGGCGTTGAGAATGAGGGGAAGGTGGGCGTATTTCGGCGGGTTGACCCCGAAGGCGCGGAAGAGCGCGATGTGCTTGGCCGTGTTTGAAAGGTGGTCTTCGCCGCGGATGACATGGGTGATTCCCATTTCGAGGTCGTCCACCACGTTGACCAGGTGGAACACCGGTTGGCCGTCGGAACGAATCAGGACGAAATCGGGGTCCAGGGCCTCGCGGTCGGTCAGTTCGCGCCGGACGTCGCCCACGATCAAGTCCGGGATCACGATCGGCTCGCGGGGCATCCGGAACTTGATTGCCCCTTCGTTTTGGTAGGCCAGGTCGCGGGACAGCAGCGCCTCGACCCGCCGCTGGTAAAGCTCACGACGTTGCGACTGGAAATACGGCCCGCGGTCCCCCTTGCAGGGCCCGGTGGCATCGCCGGTCAGCGGTCCCTCGTCCCACGCCAGGCCAAGCCAGCGCAGCCCCCGAAGGATGACTTCGACCGCCTCCTGGGTGTTGCGGGCGGCGTCGGTGTCCTCGATCCGGAGGATGAACTTGCCGCCGACGTGGCGGGCAAAGAGCCAGTTGAACAGGGCGGTGCGGGCGCCGCCAATATGGAGGAAGCCCGTGGGGCTGGGGGCGAAACGGACGCGGATGCTCATGTTTCGGACACCGGCGATCACGCCGGCATGGTCATGAGGCTACCCTTGGATGGAAGGTCATGGCAAGACTGGCGGGGCAAAAAGTCGGCGGGTTTTGGGATGACACACGGAATTACATCGCCAAAACCCGCCGCTTGCTTCCCCTTCCCGAGAAGGAGTTGCAAATTATTACCCGCGGCCTGGAACGTCCTTGGTATCCAAGGCTTGCTCGGGCTGCGCGGTCATTCAAACGGTTTTCGCCGCCGCTTGTCAAGCCCCGAACCGTACAAGTCCTCTCAAGCAATTTACGTGCCATAAACCCAGCCGGGCTTGGGGTTTCTTCGGTCAAGGATTTCCGCTGCCTTGAAGGCTGAAAAACGCCGCCGATCCGGCGGACGGCAGCGTTGCCGGCGAGGCGGGGTTGGTGGCGACGCTCTGCCATTGGGCGGCACTCAGGTTGGTCTTTTGCTGAACCACGTACGGCGGTGCTCCACCTGTCCAGGTTAGAACCACATTCCTGCCGCTCAAGGCAATGCCCGTGATTTGCAGGCTGCCGGCCGGCTGGCTCGCAATGCTCGCCGGTGTCGCGAAGGGGCTCGTCAGCACTACGGCGTTCGTGTCGCCCGGCTGCCCCTGGCTGTAGTTGGCCGTGATGGTGATCAACGTGGCGCCTTTCAGATCCACGCCGGTGAGATCGAAATCGAAATCGCCAGGGTTGGCATTCCGGTCGCTGGCCGAATTGTCCACGAAGGTGGCCAGCCAGATGCGACCCTGCACAAACCCGTTGGGCAGCGCCGGAATCTGTGCCGCCGCGCCGTTGGTCAGCCCCACCGGGTCAACGGCGTAAAGATCAATCGCGGTGCTTGGCCAAAAGTTGGTGTCGGCGATGGGCACATGGCCGGCCAGACGGGTGGCGGTGGTGTTGGCGGCCAGGATGGGCACGACACCCTGCGTGACGTCCAACAGCGCCGCTGCGTAGAGGTTGGTGAGGAAGGCGCCGGCCGTGCCGCCGTAAGGCATGGTGGGGCTGACGGGGAACGGGAAATTGTTGGCGAGGAAATTCCCGCGCGCGGAAACGATGGTTCCGAGGGACAACTGGTCGAAGAACCCAAGGTCGTCGGCCATGTCCGCGAAGCCGCTGCCCGGGAACAGGGAGTTGGGCCAGTTGTTGAAAATCACGTTCCCTTCGAGGTCGTCGCTGACGCCGTTGAAGTCCGAGCCGATGCGGTACTGCGAGTTATTCCCCGCGGCGTTCACGGCCGGCACACCGTTGGTGAACCAGGTTTGCCCATCCACGCCCACGCCGATATAATTGCCCGCAATGACGATGTTCGTGCCGGGATTGTTGCCGTAGAACTCGATCGTATGGTCGTAGCCGTTCATGGCCGAAGGCACGGTTCCGCCAATCACATTCCGCTCGTCCGCGTCATGCACCCCGTCCCCGTCCACGCCAATCACGGTGTTGTCGCCGGACCGGCCGATTTCAATCGCCCCTTCAAACTGGAAGTCGCCGGTGTAGGCCGGATCGAAGGCCACGTCATAATCGGTCAGCCCGTCCGGCAGCACGGCGATGAAGTTGCCGCTGATGCGCGTGCCCTGGCCCTCGATCACGATCGGGATCGCCGACTGTACGATCACATTGAAGTCGGCGCGGGGCGTGGTGGAGGCCGGCGACACGCCAATCGTGAGGTTGTCAATGTTCACCGGGTTCTGGCCGTCGGGGTCGAGGTTGCGGAATGCCGTGATGGCGTAGGCGGTGCCGGCCAGGGTTTTCCCGTCGGGAGCCACGCCAATCCAGCATCCGGCCACCTGGCTGCCCGCCGCGCTGCCGCTGGCATCGCAGGCAAAGGAGATGCCGTAATTCCAGGGGTCGTCCGGGGCCGGGACCTTGCCCAGCAGGCAGAGCCCGCGGAGGGTCACGTTGGTCGCGCGGAACACGCCCAGGATGGCGAACTCGCTGTCCCCGTAGCCGGCGTTGCTGTTGTCGGGCGCGTAATTCAACGAGGTGAAATTACCGTTCCGCGAATCCAGGACGACCTGCAGTTTCGCGTTGTTCGCGGCGAGGATCGGATTGGTGTTCGGCACCGCGCCCGGCTGGCTGTAGCCATCGAGGGTCACGTTGTTGTTGGTGATAAGCGGATAGCCACCTGCCGGCGTGGCGATGAAGAACGGACCGGTGCCTGGCAGGTTGAACTGGACCGTATCGCCATCGGCCAATTGGTTCAAGGCCTGGAGCAGCGACGTTTGCCCCGCCCCGGGGCTGACGTTGTTGGTCGTGGTGACGGTGATGATTTTGGCGCGGGCCGCCGGCAGGACAAGCGCGAGGAGCAGGGTTCCAATCAGACGGGCGCGGGTTCGCATGGTCATTCCTTTTGACGTAGCATTGCAGGTGCCAAGGCGGCCGTCAAACGGGTACGCCTTGGCCCAACGCACGTCCGCTCGGAGGAGGGATACGCGACGGGGCCGGTAGCGTTGGGCGTCTCGCACCAAAACGCTGCCCTCATGACCGCCGTGCCCCCTGGCTCCCCGAAACCGCCCGCGGCGATGGACGGTTGGCTGGGGGCAGCGAACCCGTTCCGGCAACGGCGGATTGGCCCGCGGCCCGCCCGGCTTGACTTGCAGCGGTGCGACACCGAACATAGCCGACGTGGCAAAGGCCGGGAACCAGCGCAGCGCCAAACAGGTCCATTCGACGGGCCACCCGCCGCCACCGGTTGCGTCCTCGCGCCTCCCTTCCATCAAATCCAGCCGCCGCGGTGTCCCGAGCCAGTTCCTCTTGGGCCTGCTCTTCTTCGCCTTGTTCTACCTGGGGTTGTGGCAGTGGGTGGACGTGCGACTGATCTATCACGGCGGGGGCGAGATTCGCGATTTCCCGGTTTTTCACTGGGGCTGGGATTTACTGGATGAATCCGCGCGCGTCCCGGGCGGGTTCGCCCAGTACGCCGGGGCGCTACTGGCCCAATCCATGTTCCTGTCCTGGTGGGGCGCCCTGGTTCTCACCCTGCAGGCGGGCCTGATCTTTTTCGCGGCCAAATCCATCTTTGGAGCCGCAGGCATGGCGCGGCCGGCTTGGCCGGCTTACCTGTTGCCATTGATCCTGCTCGGCCTCTACGCCCGTTATCAGCACGCCTCAACCAGCGTAACGACCCTGGCCTTGGCGTTGGGTTCGGTGTGGCTGTGGGTGAGCCTCCCTCGCGTGGGTCCGGGCAGCCGGCTCGCGCTCCTGGTGGTGTTCTGCGGCGTGGTTTTTGCCGTGGCGGCAGGATCACTGCTGCTGTTTGCCTTGCTTGCCGCCTTGGTTGAGCGCCTCCAGCGCGGGCGCTGGTGGTTGAGTGTGGTCGCGCTGCCGCTCGCCGTGCTGGTGGCCTGCCTGGCGGGCCGCCTGCTCTTTGGCTTCGCCGCCTCCGAGTCCCTCGGCGCGCTGGTGCCGGCATCATTAAACTCGAGCCTGGCCAACCACCGCGGCGGCGGGTGGCTCGTGGCCCTCCACCTGGCGCTGCCCGCAGCGCTGGTGGTGTGGGCGTGCGGGCGCGCTTTCGCGGCCCGCCGACCGGCAGCAGCAAGGCCGGCGACGGGCACCGCGTCGGCGCCGGCGACACCGGGTCGCCGGCGGTTGGCCCTGGCCGGCGGCGGATGGACATTGCCCGCGGTGGGTCTCCTGGCCGCCAGCATCCTGGTTCCCGGGTTGGCGCGCGACACCCGGCTCAAAACCTTGCTGGCGGTGGACTACCACGCCTGGCACCGGCAGTGGCCGCAGGTGCTGATCGCGGCCGGCGACCATCCGACCCAGCTCTACATGCTTTGCAGCGTGTATCAGGCCGCTTACCACACCGGCAGCCTCACCCGAACGCTGCCCGCGGTCCGCACGCCGGGCGATTTGCTGTTGGCCGACCAGGGGCAGTTGGGCCACTGGAAGAAGAGCGATCTGATGTTCGACCTGGGTTACGCGAACATGGCGCTGCACCATCTGATCGAGGCGGTGGAAATCTGCGGCGAACGACCGCTGCTGTTGCAGCGGATTGCCCTGATCAATCTGGCGCTGGGCAACACCGCCACCGCCCGCGTCTATTTGCAGGCGCTGACGCGGGTTCCCTTCCATGGCCAATGGGCTCGCGAAAGACTGGCGGCGCTCGTGACCGACCCGGAGTCGAGCGGCGACGAGGAGGTGGGTCGGTTGCGCGCGCTCATGCCCCGGACCGACTCGGTGGCGCTGCTTTCCGTGGACGAAACCCTGCTCATGCTGCTGAACGTCAACCGGCAGAATCGCATGGCGTTCGAGTATCTCATGACTCACTGCCTGCTCGCCCGGAACCTGGCTGTTTTCGTCAAAAACCTGCCGCGCGTGGCGGACTTCCCGGGCCTGGAAATCCCGCCGCCCTGGGAAGAAGCCCTGGCCATCGCGGCGTTGCGCCCCGGCCAGCAGCCCGACCTCCCCAACCACCACCTCGACCCCGGCGCCCAGCAGCGACTGCAAACCGTCCTGGAAACCATCCGCGCCTGTGGCGGCAACCGCGGCCTCGCCCGCACCAAGCTGCCGGCCTATTATGATCAGAGTTATCTGTTCTATTATTACTTCCATGGTTCCTGAGCGTCGCCGGGCCGCCGGAAGCCGGGTGGGGGGCCTGGCCTGCCTCGGGGTCGGCCTCGCGCTCGCGGGCGGGCTGCGCGCGGCCCCGGCCGGGGCGGAGGCCGCGCGCGAACTGCCACCGCGGATTCAACCCGACTACCGCGACGTCGTCATTCCCCCCAACATCGCCCCCCTCAATTTCAGCGTGAACGAGGCGGGCGACGCGTTTGCAGCGACCTTGCGGAGCAGCGCGGGCGCGCCGATCGAAATCGCCTCGCGCCATCCCACGATCACAATTCCCGAAACGGCCTGGCACCGGTTGCTGGAACTTAACCAGGACGCGGACCTGCTCGTGGAAGTCCGCACCCGCGACGCGAGCGGCCAGTGGACCCGGTTCGCCACCATCACCAACCACATCGCCCATGACCCCGTTGATCCGTTTCTCATCTACCGGAAGATCCACCCGGCGCACAACACCTGGAGCAGCATGGGGCTCTACCAGCGCGACCTGCGGAGCTTTACCGAAACGCCAGTCCTCGAAAACCGCCGGTTCGCCGGCGATTGCTGTCACTGCCACGCCCTGCGCAACAACGATCCCCGCACCGCCACGGTGGACATTCGCAGCCAGCACTATGAGAACCGGCTCCTGCTCCTCAACAACGGCGTGGTGACCGCCCTCCGCGGCACGGTCGGCATCGTGGCGTGGCATCCCACCGGCCGCGTGATCGCCGCTTCGTTCAGCAAGCCGCGGTTGGTGATTCATGTGGCCCGGAACGACATGCGCGACATCGCCGAATTGGAGGGCTGGCTCGGCTACTTCCGGCTCGGCTCGAACGTCGTTCGGCGGATTCCCGGCCTCGCCGACGAGACCCGCCTGCTGGCCTTCCCCGCCTGGTCGCCGGACGGACGTTTTCTTTACTACTGCAATGCGCCCAGTCCCTGGACCAACATGGCCCGGCTGACCGCGACCTCGCACACGGTGGCCAAATACGACCTCATGCGCGTGGCTTATGACATCGAGCAGGACCACTGGGGCCAGCCGGAGACGGTGCTGGCGGCGGGCCGGAGCGGCTTCAGCGTCGCCCAGCCGCGGATCAGTCCGGATGGACACTGGCTGTTCTTCTGCTCGATCGGCTACGGTTGCTGGCCGACGTACGACCGGGACAGCGATCTCCATGGCATTGACCTGCTCGTCGGCGCCGCGACCGGCAAGTTCACCAGCCGCAAACTCGAACTGAACTCGGACGAGTGCGAGTCCTGGCTGAGCTGGTCCGCCAACAGCCGCTGGGTGGTCTTCAGCAGCAAACGCCTCAGCCCGCTCTTCAACCGGCCGTTCTTCGCCCACGTGGCGGCCGATGGGACCTGCAGCAAACCGTTCCTCCTGCCGCAAGCCGACCCGCATTTCTACGACGGCTTGCTGCGCACCTACACGATCCCCACGCTGGCCATCGGACCGCTCACCGTTCCCGAGCGCGACCTGGTCGCGGCCATCAAGGACGCCACCGCCCTCCCCCTGGTGATGCCCACCGCCAAGGCGCCCACCAAGGAAGACGTTTACGAGGAGGGACATTAGTGAGGGTCCCCCACTCATCCGGACCGCGTCGCTGGTCGTGGCTGCTTGCGCCCGCGCTGGCGCTCGGGGTCGGCGCCGCGCCGGTCCTCACCTGGGAAAACGAGCCCGGCGGCCGCAGCGCTGCGCTGACGATCCCGGCCCAGGGCAAAACCGGGTTCACGCTGCTGCGCGCCGCCGACACCGGGATCACGTTCACCAACCGGGTCTCGGACTCGCGCTCGATGACGAACCACATCCTGTTCAACGGCGCCGGGGTCGCGGCCGGGGACGTGGACGGCGACGGATTGTGCGACCTGTATTTCTGCCGCAGCGAAGGCTCGAACGTTCTGTATCACAACCTCGGCAACTTCCGGTTCGAGGACGTGACCGCCGCGGCCGGCGTCGCCTGCACGGATCTCGGGTCCACCGGCGCCGCGTTCGCCGATCTCAATGGCGACGGCTCGCTCGACCTGGTGGTCAATACCTTGGGCCACGGCACCCACGTTTTCTTCAACGACGGCCAGGGCCATTTCAAGGAGGCAGGCTACGTGCTGAACGGGGATCGCGGCGGGATGACGCTCGCGCTGGCCGACGTGGACGGGGACGGGTTCCTTGACCTCTTCATTGCCAATCATCGCACGTCCTCGATGATGGATTTACCTGGAGCGCGCGTGACGTTCAAAAAGGTGAACGGCAAGCTCGAACTGGCCACCTTCAACGGCCGGCCCATGAGCGAACCGGAGCTCGCACACCGCTTCGCTTATGATGCCCAGGACGGTATCCAGGAACTGGGCGAAGTCCCCGCCTTCTATCGGAATGTCGGGGGCACGAGCTTCAGCCCGGTGCCCTTCACCGGCGGCGCGTTCCTCGACGAGGACGGCCAACCGCTGACCGAGGAGCCTTACGACTGGGGCTTGTCCGCGGCCTTTCACGATGTCAACGGCGACGGGCTGCCGGACCTCTATGTGTGCAACGATTTCCTGACCCCGGACCGGCTTTGGATCAACCAGGGCGGCGGAAAATTCCGACTGGTACCCCGCCTGGCCCAGCGGAAAAGCTCGATGTCCTCGATGGCGGTGGATTTCGCCGACATCAACCGGGACGGGTTCGTGGATTTCTTCGTGCTGGACATGATGAGTCGCAGTCACAGCGAGCGGATGCGTTTTATGAAGGCGCGGCCGCCAGTCGTTCACACGCCGGGATTGATCGAGAACCGGCCCCAATACGAGTTGAACACGCTCTTCCTCAATCGGGGCGACACGACCTTCGCCGAAATCGGTCAACTGGCCGGCCTCCAGGCCGCCGAATGGGCCTGGAGCTGCATTTTCCTGGACGTGGATTTGGACGGTTGGGAGGACGTGCTGGTGGCCAACGGCATGGAACGGGCCGGCCGCGACCTGGACGTCACCGAGCACATCAAACAACTGCGGGCCGGCCGTAATTTGTCGGATGCGGAAGTCTATGCCGCGCGCCGCCAGTTCCCGCGCCAGACGCCACCCAAGCTGGCCTTCCGCAACCGCCATGACCTCACCTTCGAGGAAACCGGTCACGCCTGGGGCTTCGACTGGCCGGGCGTCTCGAGCAGCATCGTGCTCGCCGATCTCGACAACGACGGCGATCTCGATGTGGTCGCGAACAACCTCAACGAGGGCGCCCTCATTTTCCGCAATGACTCCATCGCTCCGCGCGTCGCCGTCCGCCTGCGTGGCCAGCCGCCGAACACGCACGGCATCGGCGCCCGCATCACGGTCACCGCGGACGGACTGCCGCCGCAAACGCAGGAAATGATCGCCGGCGGACGCTACCTGGGTGGGGACGACCCGGTGCGGAGCTTCGCCGCCCGCACGCCGACCAACCGTCTCGCCATCCAGGTGCAATGGCGCAACGGGCGCAGCACGCTCATCAGCGCGGCCCGGCCCAACCGCCTCTACGAAATCGCCGAACCGGGCTCCGCCCCGCCCGCGCCCGCGGTGGCAGCGGCTCCGCCGCGCCCGCTCTTCGAGGACGTCAGTGACCGGCTCGCCCACCGCCATCACGAGGAGGCGTTTGATGATTGGACCCGCCAACCGCTGCTGCCGGCCAAGCTCAGCCAGCTCGGACCCGGCGTCGCGTGGTTCGATGTGGATGGCGACGGCTGGGACGATCTGGTCATCGCCAGCGGCAAAGGCGGCGCGCTCTCCGTGTTCCACAACAACGGCGCGGGCGGGTTCACCGCGGCGACGCCAGCGGCGTTCGCGGAGAAGGCCGCTCGCGACCAGACCGCCGTGGTCGGTTGGGTGCCGGAACCGGGAAAGACCAACCTGCTGGTGGGCACCGCGAACTATGAAGACGGGTTGGTCGAAGGCGCCGCCGCCGAGCGCTCCGATTTCGCGGCCGGCACCAACGCCGTGGCGGTGCCCGCAAACGACACCAGCACGGGACCGATCGCCGTCGCGGACGTGGATGGCGACGGCGCGCTCGACGTGTTCGTGGGCGGGCGCGTGGTGCCGGGCAAATATCCCCTGCCGGGGCACAGCCGGGTTTTTCTTAACCGGAAGGGCGCGCTCGTCCTCGACACCAACCGGACGGAAGCGCTGGCCAACGCGGGCTTGGTGAGCGGCGCCGTCTTTGCCGACCTCGATGGCGACGGCCGGCCCGACTTGGTCCTGGCCGGCGATTGGGGACCAATTCGCGTGTTCCACAACAACGGCACGAACCTCGTCGAGTGGAACGCGCCCGTCACATGGCCCGAGTCCACGCCCGGCAACGCCCAGCTTTCAACGCTCAGCCAGCTCGCCGGTTGGTGGAGCGGCATTGCGGTGGGTGATTTCGACGAAGACGGCCGGCTCGACATCGTGGCGGGCAACTGGGGCCGAAATTCACCGTGCGAACCCTTCCGCGACCACGCGCTGCGGCTTTATTACGGCGATTTCGGCGGCGGCGCCGATCTCGATCTCGCCGAGGCCCATTACGATCCTGACCTCCGCAAATACGTCCCGGCCCGCCAGCGCGATCCGCTGACCAAGGCCATCCCGTCGCTGATCGGGCGGTTCCCGACCCACCGCGAGTACAGCACGGCGGGCATTGAAGAGGTGCTGGGCGAGGCGTTCAAGTCCGCGTCGGTCGTCGAGGCCAACTGGCTGGAAACGACGGTCTTTCTGAATCGTGGCGATCACTTCGAGGCGCATGTTCTGCCGATCGAGGCACAGATGGCGCCCGTGTTCGGGGTTTGTGTGGCGGACGCGGACGGCGATGGACACGAGGACATTTTCCTGGCGCAGAACTTTTTCGATTCGCAACCGGAGACGCCGCGTTACGACGCCGGCCGGGGCCTCTGGTTGCGCGGCGACGGCCACGGCGGATTCCGCGCGATGCCGGGCCAGGAAAGCGGCGTGATGGTTTATGGCGAGCAACGCGGCGCGGCCGTGGGCGATTACGACGGCGACGGCCGGGTGGACCTCGTCGTGGCCCAAAACGGCGCGGCCACGCGGCTCTTCCACAATGTCATGGCGCGCCCCGGACTGCGCGTGCGGTTGGCCGGGCCGGCGGGCAACCCACAGGCGATCGGCGCTGCCATGCGGTTGCGCTTCGGCGAACGCTGGGGACCGTTGCGCGAGGTCCACGCCGGCGGCGGCTACTGGTCGCAGGACGCGGCGACGCAGGTCCTGGGGGCGCCCACGGTGCCGACCCAGATCGAAGTGCGCTGGCCCGGGGGAAACAGGACCGTCACCGCTCTCCCGGCGGACGCGAAGACCATCGTGGTGCAGTCGGATGGCCGCGTAACGACGGCGGTCCGCTGACGTAGCGGCGACTCGGCAGAGCGCCGCAAACTCCAATGGCGGCTTTCTGCCGAAAGCCGCTACGCCGCCTTTCTTGACAGGTGGGGCGCGGGTCATTGAGACTTCACGTTCTTATGGCCGAACCAAAAGCAAACGAGTTGATGGAGAAGATCGTCTCCCTGTGCAAGCGCCGCGGCTTCATTTTCCAGTCGTCGGAAATCTACGGCGGCATCAACGGGTTTTGGGACTACGGTCCGCTCGGCGCCGAGTTGAAACGCAACGTCAAAGACGCCTGGTGGCGCACGATGGTCCACCAGCGCGACGACGTGGCCGGCCTCGAAGCGACGATCATTATGGCCCCGCAAATCTGGAAGGCCAGCGGCCATCTGGACACGTTCAGCGATCCGATGTGCGACTGCCTGCTGACGAAAAAGCGGTTCCGCGCGGATCAGGTCGAGCCGAGTAGTGGATCGGCGTATTGGTACCTTGGGGCGTTGACGATGGAGGACTCAGAGGAGCTTGGCAGAAGAGGGTGTAATCCAGCCCTCATCCACATCCTGGAGGCTTTTTTGATTCAAGTGAACCCTGAGGGCCAAAACCTGTCACCCAATTGGGATGCATTCGCCCCGTTCGCCAAAGCGCTGTTGCTGGCAAAGCCTGGAGTCCTCGTCGAGTTGGAACAGTTTGCACAACGTCGGTTCGATCCTAACGAAGCAGGTGAACTCATGGCAGCCGTCATTAAGCAGAACGGTGTGAAAATGATTTCTGAGCCATACGCAGTTCTTCTGCCCGCTGGGAAGCCACCTGAAAGCGCAAGAAAGACTGCTATTCAATTCTACTCACAGCGTGGTTACGGCAAGGTCTTCCTGCTTGGCGAGCGAACCGAGAAAATCGAGGATTCCCAACGTTTCAACCCTGAAAACGGCTCGCTGCTCACCGCCCCCCGCCCGTTCAACCTGATGTTCAAGACCTACGTCGGGCCGGTCGAAAGCGAGGACAGCGTGGCCTATCTCCGCCCGGAAACCGCCCAGGCGATTTTCGCGCAGTTCAAGAACGTCCTCGAAACCTCGCGACAGAAGGTGCCGTTCGGCATCGCCCAAACCGGCAAGGCGTTCCGCAACGAGGTCACGCCGCGCAATTTCACCTTCCGCTCGCGCGAGTTCGAGCAGATGGAACTGGAGTTCTTCATCAAGCCGGACGAAGCCATCGAGGCTCTGTGCGGCCAGGTCGCTTCCGTTGCCGATTCTCAACCCTCAACGTCCAACCCTCAACCCAACTGGGGCTGGGAAGTCTGGCACAAATATTGGGTCGAGCAGCGGATCAAGTTTTACGAGGACATCGGCCTGGCGCGGACGACGCTGGAGGAGTACTGGCAGAAGCCGGAAGAACTGGCGCACTACGCGCGGGCCTGCGTGGACATCCTGTTCAAGTTCCCGTTCGGCACGCAGGAACTGGAGGGCATCGCCGCCCGCAGCGACTTCGATTTGTCGCAGCACCAGCGGTTCTCGGGCAAGCCGATGACGGTGTTCGACGAGGAATTGAAGGCCGCCTGGGCGAAGCTGAAGAAGACGAAGCAGGACGAGCTGTGGCGGCGCTATTTTGAGGCGCGGAAAAGGTACCTCGGCAAGATGGGGCTCGAGGCGGAGAAGGCGACCGGGCAGGCGCGCGCCGATGCCGACGGCCTGGCCAAGGGCTGGTATGTGCCGCACGTCATCGAGCCCTCGGCCGGCGTGGACCGGCTGATCCTGGCGCTGATCGCCAGCGCCTACGCCGAGGAGGAGACGACCGACGAAAAGGGCAAGACCGAAACGCGTGTCGTGATGCGGTTCCATCCGCGCATCGCGCCCGTCAAGGTGGGCGTGTTCCCGCTGCTCAAGAACAAGCCCGAGCTGGTCAAGAAGGCCCAGGCGGTGCGCGATTTGCTGCGGCCGCACATGACCGTCTTTTATGACGAGGGTGGCGCCATTGGGCGGCGCTACCGGCGGCAGGACGAGGCGGGCACGCCGTTCGGGGTGACGATTGATTTCGACACGCTGGGCGAGAAGCCGGAACTGCTCGACACGGTGACGCTCCGCGAACGCGATTCGATGCAGCAGATCCGGGTCAAGATCAGCGAACTGCTGCCGTTGCTGCTGGGGAAGATTCGTTGATGCCTGAAACGCCGGCTACTTCCCGGGCGCCGGCGTGGTCGCAGCGAGGAGTTGATCGAAGCGCGGAACCGCCGCCGCCCAGGCGTCGGCGTCCTGCGGCTGATACGTCTTCGTCTCGAACGAGGCGCGCACGACGTCGCGGGCGGCCGCGAGCGAGGGCAGATCGCCACGCGCGATGGCCTGCACGAGGATGTTGCCGATGGCCGTGCCTTCCACTGGGCCAGTATGCACCGGGAGTTGGATGGCGTTGGCCGCAAACTGGCTGAGCACGGCGTCCTTGCTGCCGCCGCCGACGATGTGCAACCGCTGGATGCGGCGACCCGTGAGCTGTTCGATCTGGCGCAACGTCCGGCGGTAGAGCAGGGCCAGGCTCTCATAAACGCAGCGGATCGTCGCGCCCGCGGTGGTTGGGACCGGCTGGCCGGTTTCGCGGCAACACGCGGCGAGCTTGGCGGGCATCCCGCCCGGGCTGAGGAACCGTGGATCGGCCGGGTTGATCAGGGAGACAAACGGCGGCGCCGCCGCGGCCAGTTTTTCGAGTTCGGCGAAACTGTATTGCTCGCCCGCCCGAGCCCATTCGCGGCGGGATTCCTGGATGATCCAGAGGCCGACGATGTTCTTCAACAGGCGCACCGAGTGGCCGAAACCGATTTCGTTGGTGAAATTCAGGTCGCGACAGGCGTCGGTGATGATCGGCTGCGGGAGTTCCACGCCCATGAGCGACCACGTACCGGAACTGAGATAGGCCCAGTCGTCGCCCGCGCCGGGCACGGCGGCGACGGCCGCGCCGGTGTCATGCGAGCAGGACGCGATGACCTCGACGCCGCGCAGGCCGGTTTCCGCGGCGAGGTCGGCGCGCAGCGGGCCCAGGCGCGTGCCGGACTTGACGATCGGCGGAAACATCGCCGGCGGCAGGTTTAAGGCGGTCAGCAACCGCGGCGACCACGCGCGTTGGCGCGGATCGTAAAGCTGGGTGGTGCTGGCGAGGGATTCCTCGGCGCGCGCCACGCCCGAGAGCCAGTGATTGAAGGCGTCGCCGATGCCGAGGATCAAGCGCGCCGCGGCCAGCCGCGCCGGCGTCTCCGCAGCGAGCTGGAAGATGGTGTTGAACGGCAGGAATTGCAGACCAGTCTCGGCAAAAATCTCCGGCCAGGAAATCTTCGCCTGGGCCTGCCGCACGCCGTCCGCGCAGCGCGGATCGCGGTAGTGGAACGCCGGCGGGATCACCGCCCCGGCCGCGTCATACAAGAGGTAGTCCACGCCCCAGGAATCCGTGCTGATGCTGGCGATGGGCAGTTGCCGCGCCGCCGCCTTGCGCAGACCTTCCTTCACCTCGCCCAACAGCCGGGCCACGTCCCAGCGCAGGGATTCGCCCACGCGGAGGGGCACGTTTGCGAACCGGTGGATTTCCTCGATCGTCAGCCGGCCCTGATCGAGCGTGCCGAGCATGAGCCGGCCGCTGTCAGCGCCGAGGTCGCAGGCGAGATAACATTTTGGCATACGCTGTCGGCCAGGGATTTCAGCCGTTTGGCGCCGGGCTGGCAATCCCGAAGCGCGCCGGAGAGTTGCGAGGTGCGAGTGTCGAGTGTCGAATTCGTGAGGGTTCGTGAGGTCGGGACACGACGTTCGGCGCGGCCACACGGAAACGCGTTGCACCGGCGGCCCGCGCGGGTAAAACAAGGTGCACCCTTTCACCAAGATCACCCGAACGCTTCCCCACCGGGCGAACCAGCGTTGAACCCACCCGTCATCATCTTCGCGCAGATCGCCTCGCCCGATTTTTCCACTCCAGTTCCCCCATCTTCAACCCCCATTGATGGCAATCCTGCAGAATGCTGAAAAGCTCATTCGCGGCCCTTTCCGAATTGACTTGGCTCCGCTTTCACGTTACGTGGACATCAACAGCCTCCTCAAGGACTTTGAGGAACGATTCATGAAGAAATGCCTGTTCGTCGGTGTGTTGGGGTGGGGTCTTTCGGCCGCGGCGCAAGACGCATTCGTTGGCGACTCGGCCACCCTGACGCTGGACGTGGGACCGCATCCTCGCGCCGTGGGCGTCCTCCGCGCGATCCAATTGTACCCCGATCGGGTGTGAATACGGATAGCTTGTGACACCGGACATGACGAAGGTGGTTGGCATTGCCATGGTGATTTGCGCTGCAAACCAACAGGGGCTGTCGCAAGGATTTGTAAACCTCGACTTCGAACACCCTACGCTACCCCTTATTCCAGACGCTGCGGGCAATGTGCCAATCACAAGTGCGTTGCCCGGATGGGTTGGTTATGTCGGCGGGAACCAGGTAGATCGGGTTTATTACAACGATTTAAGCCTCTCCGCCCCGGCAATATCCCTTCAAGGCCCGGGATCATTGTCGCCGGTGTTTCAGGGACTTTACTCTGTTGGCCTGCAGTCGCCTTTGACTTCGGGTGGAACTCTCGTCTTTGCGGGTATTGGTCAAACTGGCCAGATTCCGTCGTCTGCCAATTCCTTTATCTTTTATGCCTCGCCCGAGTACTACTTTCAAGTGGCGTTTGCTGGCAAGCCGATACAATTGTATGCCGTCGGCACCGGTCCGAATTTCACCATTCTGGGCGGCGATATTTCCCGCTTTGCCGGGCAGACCGGCGAACTGGTGTTCCAAGGAGATGGGATTCTAGACAATATTCGGTTTTCAACGTATTCCATCCCCGAGCCATCCACTTGGGCGTTGCTGGCGCTTGGCCTTGGCGGGCTGGTCTGGTGGCGCCGGCGCTGAGAAGTGTCACCATGAACTTCATCCTGTTCAATGAACCGTACGTAGCGTTAAATCACCTACCATGATCTATGACGAAGGCGGTTATTCTCACTCTGTGCTTTTACGCGTTCCTAATCGGCGGGCTGAAAGGTCATGGCCAGGGGTTCGTAAATCTGAATTTTGAATCAGCCACCTTGATTCCCATCGCCGGGGATGCCTACAACAGCGTTTACTTTGACCAGGCGTTCCCGGGCTGGACGGGAGATTGCGGTGGCATTCAGCAGACCGGCGCGTTGTATGACAGCCTGTTTCTGGATTCATCCGGGATCGGAATTCTGGATGACCAGACTCAGGCCGGCCTTAAACCAATTCAAGGCAATTACACTGCGGCGCTCGAAGCCGGCCTGCAACTTTTCTCTGGAGGACCGGCCGATACGACTCTCTCACAAAGCGGCGTTGTTCCGGCCGGCGCCCAATCCTTGGTGTTCCAGGCAGTGGTTGTCGGTACCGGCACTTTTGCTGTGGTGCTGGGAGGGCAAACGCTCTCGCTTACGCCGGTCTTCAGTCGTCCGAACTACACGTTATATGCTGCGGATATTCACGGTTGGGCTGGCAAGGAGGGCACTTTGAGTTTTACAGTCTTTGCGCAGCGACCTTATGATAGCCCCGTCACGCTATTCCTGGATTCCATTACATTTTCAACGCAGAGCATCCCCGAGCCATCCACGTGGGCGCTGCTGGCGCTTGGCCTTGGCGGGCTGGTCTGGTTGCGGCGCCGCTGAGGGACAGAGGCCGGAGGACAGAAGACAGAAGACAGAGGACAGAGCAGCATGGGGTGGACGTTCGGCGTGGACAGCACGGAAACGCATTGCGCCGGCGGCGCGGGCGGGTAAATTCCACTTGTGAGTTCCAGGGACGAGCCACATCCGGTCGGATGGTTTCGGCGAGGCACGCTGCTCGCGTGCTTCGGCCTCGTTGTCTGCCTGGGACAACCGGCGCGTTCCGAATCCATCACGGGCGCGACCGGCGGTGGCGGCGTGACGAACGTGGTGACGGTCGCGCCAGCGCCATTGGCCGTCCCCGGCCAGTTGCTGGTGCGGTTTCGCGGGGGCGTTGCGGCGGGCCGACGGGCGGGGGTGCTGGCGGAGGCGCGGGTGGCGGCACGCGCGGTGCGGGGCCTTGGCTCGCGGCGCGCGGTTCAAGCGGTGCGGGTGGCGCCGTTGCGCGATTCGGTGTTTGACCAACTGGTGGTGGTCGAACTGGCCAATCCGGCGGATGCGGCCGGGGCGTTGATCCGTCTGCGCCGGCACCCGGATGTTCGTTATGCCGAGCCCAATTCCATCCTGCAAATTGTCCAGACCGCGGGCGTGGTGCCGAACGACTTTGATTTCGACCAGCAGTGGAGCTTCCAGAACACCGGCCAGGATGGCGGCACCCCGGGCGCGGACATCCACGCGCCGGGGGCCTGGGCGGTCACCACCGGAAATCGCGCGGTGAAAGTCGCCGTCATTGACACCGGCATTGACTACTTTCATCCCGATCTGGCGGCGAACCTTTGGGTCAACCCCGGCGAAGTCGAAGGCAACGGAGTGGATGACGACGGCAACGGGTACATAGACGACCTGCACGGCTACGATTTCGTCAACGACGACAGCGATCCGATGGATGACAACATGCATGGAACGCACGTGTCCGGGATCATTGGCGGGGTGGGCAACAACGGCCTCGGGGTGGCGGGTGTGTGCTGGCAGGTGAGCCTGATGGCGCTCAAGGCGTTCGACCAGGACGGCAACGGCAGCCTGGACCAGGTGATTGCGGCGATCCATTACGCGGTCGCGAACGGCGCGCGGGTCATCAATGCGAGCTGGGGCACACCGGACGTGAGCCAGTCGCTGGAGGAGGCGGTGGCCGAAGCGCACGCGGCGGGGCTGGTGGTGGTGGCGGCGGCCGGCAACAACCAGACCGCCAACCTGCCATTTCCAGCCGCGTACGCGCAGGTGGTGTCGGTCGGCGCCCTCGACAACCAGGACCACCGGGCGTTCTTCTCGAATTACGGTCCGGGCGTCACGGTCGCGGCCCCGGGAGTGAACATTTACTCGACCGCGCCGGGCAACCGGTTTCAGGTGCTGAGCGGGACCTCGATGGCAGCCCCGCACGTGAGCGGCGTGGCCGCCCTGATCCTCAGCCGCCATCCGGAATTCACCAACGTCGAGGTGGAGACGATTTTGCGGAACGCCGTGGACCCGGTGGTTCCCGATCAACCGCTCGGCGCGGGCCGCATCAACGCCGCCCAGGCGGTGGCCGTGGACACGCCGCTGCCCCAGGCGCGCCTGCAGGTTCCGGCGGTCCTCTACGGAAAAGTGGATGTCGCCGGCACGGCGGCCGGGACGAATTTCGCCGGGTACACCCTCGAATACGGTCCGGGGCTTTACCCTACGAACTGGACGCCGATCGGCAACGGAACGACGCGCGTGACGAACGACGTGTTGCTCGCGGGCTTCTCGACGGCGGTTCTTCAGGACGCGCAATACACGATCCGGCTGTCCGTGCAGGACGTGTTCGGACAACGCGCCTTGGATCGCGCCGTGGTGAACGTGCAGAACACCCACCTGGCCGCGCCGCTGAACAACGACGTGTTGCGGGCGGGCGATCCCATCGGCATCCAGGGCACGGTGTTTGGGTCCAATCGCACGTACACCATCGAGCATGGCGTGGGCTGGGCGCCGTCCGCCTGGTCGTCCGCGGGCGTCACTTTGATGCACGGTGGGACACAGCAGGTCCTGGCGGGGCTGCTGGGGGTGTGGAACACCACCACGGTGGCGACCAACGAGTTTTATTCGCTGCGGCTGGTCGCGTTGGCGGCGGGGCAGCCGGTGGAGACCAATCTCGCGCGGTTGATTTACCTGGACGGCCAACTGAGACCCGGCTGGCCCCAGTATCTGCCGATGGCCGGCGATTATCCGACCAACGACTGGCGTCAACTGGTGGTGGCCGATCTCGACGGGGACGGGCGGAAGGAACTGGTCCGCGTGGATCCGGGGCCCGCCGCCGGCAATCCCTCGCAATTGCTGGTGTTCGACAACGACGGCAGCATCCGCTGGTCCCGTGCCTTGGGGAACGGAGCGCCCGTGTTCGACCTGCCGGTCGTGGGTGACGTGGACGGGGATGGCCGGCTGGAGATTTTTGCGGACACCGGCACGCCGGGAATGTGTTTTGCCTTTCGGGCGGACGGACGCCCGTTGGGCGGGCAGTGGCCGGTGCCGCTCGAAGCGGGCGGATTAGCCAAAGTAATCGCCGACCTGCGCGGTGACGGTCAGCTTGAGTTGATCGGGTTGTCCCAGGAAACGGTGCCGCGCGGCAGCCAGGATTATCGCCAACTGGTGGTGTTCGACGCCGTGGGCAATTTGCTGCGGAAATGGGAGTTTCCCGCGTGCGCGGTCGCCGTGGACGCGCCCCGCCAGTTCCCGGCGGTGGGCCGCCTGCTCAACGGGCCGGGGCTACAAATCGTGGCGGTAACCGGCTGTAATCAACTTTCCGCCTTCAGCCTGGATCAACCCGACGGCTCGATCTGGACGGCGACCGTGCCGGGCAACCTGTTCGGCTCACCGGTCATTGGCGACGTGAACGGGGACGGCCAGAACGAAGTGGTCATCGGCAGTTCCGACCCGGGTCCCGCCTCCAACAGCGGCATCCAGGGTGGCGTTTACGTGTTTGACCGGACGGGCGTGCCGTTGCCGGGCTGGCCGGTGCTCGTCGGGGAATCCTTCGCTTCGACGCCGGCGCTGGCCGATCTCGACGCGGATGGGGCGGCGGACATCGTTGTGGTTGACTGGGACAAACAGTTGCTCCATGTGCTGCGCTATGACGGGTTCGAGTTGGGCGGCTGGCCGGTGGGACCGGTGACATCGGTCAGCGTGAAATCCAACCCGGTGATTGGCGACGTGGACGGGGACGGCTGGCCGGACGTCGTCATGGCCACGCCAGGAAAAGAGATGGCGGCCATGCTCACCGGCAGCGTGTCCCTCCTCGGCGGAGTCAAAGCGTGGAACGCCCTGGGGCAGGAGATTGATCTTAATCCCCGAGCGGACCAGACCGTGCTGAACATGGAAGCCAGCGGCGGGGCCTGGCTGAAGGCCGGACCGGTGGCCCTGGCGGACCTCGATGGTCACGGCCGGTTGAGCGTCGTGGCGACGACGGTGAATGACGCGGCTTTTTCGCCGGATGAACCTCGATCCGTCCTCAAGCAACGCTACAGCCTCTACGTCTGGGATCTGGACATCACCAACAACCCGGCACGGATGATCTGGCCCGCGTTCCAGCACGACCCGCAGCATACCGGCTACCTGCCCTCGGTCGTCGTTGACCAGGCCCCGGTGGTTACCGCCATCCCGGACCAGACCATCCAGGTGGGAAACATGTTTCAACCCATCGAGCTTGATCATTTCGTCGCCGACCCGGACAACACGCCGGACCAGATCAGGTGGACGGTGAAGGGCAACCAGAACTTGCAGGTGACAATCAGCCCGCAACGCGTGTTGCAGGTCATCCCGCCGGCGCCGGATTGGACCGGTCAGGAAACGCTCGTGTTCACCGCGACGGACCCGGCGGGAATGACCGGCGCGGCGGCGGCCATGTTCGCCGTGTTGCTGCATTATGCGCCGCCGCTGGCCAACGACGACCTGGTCACGACGCCCGGCGGGACACCCGCGGAGTTCGCGCCGCTGGCCAACGACGTGAGTCCGCAGGGCCTGCCGCTGCAGTTGGTTGGCTTCAGTTTTCCACTGCATGGCAAGGTCACACGCAGCGGCGCCGAGGACCTGGTTTACACGCCGGCCAAATACTTCAGCGGCACCGACAGTTTCACCTACACCGTCTCGGACGGACAGGGCGGCATCGCCATCGGTCACGTCACGCTGGTCGTCACGCCGGTGGCGTACCCGCCGGTGGCGAACCCCGACACGGCCATCACCCTCGAGAACACGCCGGTGGTGATTGACGTGCTGACGAACGACCTGGACCCGAACGGTGGCGCGTTGAGCCTGGTGAGCGTGGGAACCGCGACCAACGGCACGGCGACCATCCGGCCCGACGCGACGGTTCTTTACAAGCCGGCGGTGAACTTCACCGGGCTGGACGGTTTTACCTACCAAATCGCCAACGTCCTCGGCAGTTCCGCCACGGGCAGCGTGCAAGTGCTGGTCAAGCCGGTGGCCGCGCCGCCCGTCATGTCCGACCAGGCCATCGTGATGAACCGGAACACCCAGCGGGACATCGTTTTTCTGGGAACCGATCCGCAGGGCTGGCCCCTGACCTTCACCATCGTCACCGGCCCCGATCATGGCGCGCTTTTCGCCTATCCGACGATCGCGACCTACATTCCGCAGAAGGGCTATGCCGGCGCCGACAATTTTACTTATGTTGCCAATGACGGTGTTTTTGACAGCGCGACGGCGAACGTGGCCATCACGGTGCTCGCGGTGAACAACCCGCCGGTGGCGGTGGACCAGCAGGTGGTGGCGCATGTCGGCCGGCCGCGGCTGATTCAGTTGGACGTCACCGATGCGGACGACGATCCGGTGCAGACTCGCCTGCTTTCCCAACCGGTCCATGGCACGCTTTTTGGAGCCGGCACAAACTACACCTACACCCCCGTGCCGGGCTACCTCGGGGGCGACGTCTTCACCTACGTGGCCAACGACGGCCAGGCCGACAGCGCCATGGCCACCGTGACGATCACCGTCACCGACCAGAACACGGCACCCATCGCTCTGGACGCGTGGCTGACCTGCGCGCCGAATGTGCCTACCAATTTTACCGCTCAAGCCAGCGACCTCGAGGGCGATCCCCTGACCTACATCATCGTGACGCCGCCGCGGAACGGGATGCTCAGCGGGACGGCCCCGAACTTCACGTACACGCCGAACCCGGACTACCTGGGACCCGACCGGTTTACGTTCAAGGTCAACGACGGCGCGCTGGACAGCGGGATTGCCACGGTGACGATCACGGTGGCGCCGGCGGACCATCCGCCCGTGGCGGCGCGGCAGATTGTCACCGTCGTGGCCGGAACGCGGACGCCGGTCCCGCTGGCCGTGCAGGATGCGGACGGAAATCCGCTGCGGTGTGCGATCCTGGACGGGCCGCAGAACGGGCGATTGTTCGGCCTCGGCACGAGTTACGTCTATGTGCCGAACCCGGGCTTCACCGGCAGCGACAGTTTCACCTACGAGGCGTGGGATGGCTACGCGTTCAGCAACGCGGCGGTGGTCACGCTGAACGTGGTGCCGCCGTCGCCACCGGTGCGACCGGTATTTCAGGGGATCGTGCCCCTGAGCGACGGCAGCCTGCGTCTGGTGCTGAGCCTCCAGCCCGGCACCGTGGTGACCGTCCAATCGTCCACCAACCTGGTGGACTGGGCCACGGTGTCCACCTTGACGCCGTCCGACGGAACCGTGGTGTTGACAAACGCTCCGGGGCAGCGGGCGGTCTTTTACCGCGCGGTGCAGGGACAGTAAGAGGTTGATGGTTGACGGTTGAGAGTTGAGGGAAGAGCGAGGGGCGAAGGAAGAAAGTGGCCAGTGGCGAGTGACGAGCGGCCCGTCTCTCAACCATCATCTCTCAACCATCAACCCACTTCACGGTTTCAGGCCCGGCTGCGTCCACACGCTGATGTCCTTCTTGAACCCGGCGGCCTTGACCGCCAGGGACACGTTCATGAAATCCTGAATCGGCGTGGCCTTGTCCACCCGGATGGCGACGCTGGTGTTGGGATCTTTGCCCGCACGGACCGCCAGCTCCGCCTGCAAATTATCGAGCGTGACCGGTTGCAGCCCCAGATAGATCGGCGAATTGGTGGGCATGGAGATGATGATTGCCTGGGAAGTATCCGATTTTCCTTCGCGCCCTTGACGCGTCTGCGGCAGGGTTATCTTTACCGTCGGCTGCTGCTTGAAGGTCGTGGTCACCATCAGAAAAATCAACAGCACGATCAGAATGTCGATCAACGACACGATGATGATCGGCGGGGGCGACCGGTGTTTGCGTTCGATGAAGCGCATCGCGAAGAGGGGGCGGGTTCAGCCGGGGGTCACGACCGGCGGTTCCATGGCGCGCGGTTCCGGGTGGGCGCGGCGGGGCAGGCGGTATTGATGGCGCAGGAAGTCCTCAAGCTGCGTCTCCATCTCGACGCCGAGCGTCTCCACCTTCTTCGTGAAGTAGCTCCAGAAGACCAGCGACGGGATGGCGATGAGCAAACCCATGAGCGTCGTGTTCAGGGCGATGGCAATGCCCTTGGCGAGGACGGAGTTGTCCGCCAGGCCGCTGCGCCCAAGGTCGCCGAACAGGGTGATGAGGCCGTGGAGGGTGCCCACGAGGCCGAGCAGGGGCGAGATGCCCACGACCACCTCGAGCACGACCAACCCGCGTTCGAGATGCACGACTTCCTGGCGGGCCTGCGCCTGGACGGCCTCCTGGTTTTCCAGTTTGGGCAGCGGCAGGTGTTCGATGGCGGTGAGGGCCAGGCGGCCGAGCGTCGAGTTGCGTTGCTGGCAGGTGACCTCGAGCGCCGTGAGATCCTCGCTGCTGCGCCAGCGCTTCAGTGCGTCGGCCACGCCAAACGGAACGACTTTGCCCCGGCGGAGGGCCAGCCCGCGTTCGATGATGAAGGTGACGCTGACGATGGACGTCAGCACCAGGAGCAGCATGAACGGTCCACCAGCGATCAGGAATTGCAGCATAAGAATGATTGGCGAAGGCCGGTCGGGCCGGCTCAGTAATAGAAGGTGAACGTCACTTCGCGGTAGTTTTCGCGGAGTCGCTTGCGCATTTCAATGGTCCACTTCTCGTACGGCGCCGGCGTTTTGACGGCCGAGTGGCAGAGCAGCGTGTAGAGTTCGCCGACGTTTTCCTCCACGGTGGACATGTCGGTGACCCGTCCGTCAGACCAGAGGCGGAATTTCAGGACGACCTTGCCTTCCCGGTCGAGGGCGTACCGGTGTTCTTCCAGCAGACCGTACCAGCACGCCTGGACGGCCGCGATAAACTTGGCATCGTAGTCCCCTAATTCGTCGCGCTTGACATCGAGGGAGGATTGCACGGTGAACCGCGGCACGCCACCTTCCTGCTTGAGCTTTTCGCCGAGGGTGGCGCTGTTGGGGTTGACGGTGCGTTGCTGGGCGCGGGCGGCGGCCACCGTGCGCGGTCGCGTCGGCTGCGGTTTGGCGGCCTCCACAGCGGTGCTGGGCTGGGCGGAGGCGGTCGCCGTAGGTTGGGCGTTGGTGGGATTGATGATGGGCGGCACGGGCTTGGCCATGGCCAGATCGCCCATGGGTTCCTTGGGCTCGGTTGGCGCGGCAGGTTGGGGCGGCGCCGGCTGGGCGAAGGCCGGTGTAGGTGGCTGCGGCCGGGCCTGGGCCGTGGCGGGTTCCGGCGGCGGTTGCGGCGCGGGCGGTGTAGGCTGTAGGGGGCGGGCCGCCGGGGTGGCGGCCCGGGTGGTGTCCGCGGTTTTCATCACCCTGGTCTGCTTGCCCTCAAGTTTGGGCGTGCCGGTGTCGCGGCTCGTGTCCGGGTTGCCGGCGAGGGAATTAAGCCGCGAGTAATAGGGTGTTTCCTTCGGTGCCTCGTCGGTGGCCTGGGAGGGGTCCACATCCACGAAAACGAGCGGGACTTCGGGAGTCTCTGCGGGCTTCGACACCGCGGGTTTGGGCGGGGGCGGAGCCTTGGCAGTAAGGGCGGCCACGGTGGCCGGGCTCAGGTTCAAAGCGCGGGCGAGGAGCAGCAGGGGACTGAAGCGCCACAGATCCAGCCGGTTGCCCGTCTCGATGCCGGTGAAGATGGCCAGGTGGCAGAGGAGGGACAAAACGAACGCCCGCGCGATGGGATTCATCATGCGCGGCCGACGCCACTCCAACCTTTCCACCCAGAACATACTGATCGGACATTGCCGCAGCGCCAGTTGATGGGCAACAGGAAGTTGATGCGGCCTGGCCTTGGCGGCTGCTCGCTAACATGACATCGCATCGCGCCGCCAGGTTACGGGCGGCTCGAACCACGATGCGCGGGGAATCCGCGGACGTGCCGGCGGGTCAGGCGTGGCGGAAGGTAATGCGCGCCTTGTTGAGGTCGTAAGGTGACATCTCGATGTTTACCTTGTCACCCACGCTGATGCGGATGAAATTCTTGCGCATCTTCCCGGAAATGTGGGCCAGCACCTCGTGCTTGTTGGCCAGGGCCACCCGGAACATGGTCCCCGGCAACACCTGCATCACCGTCCCGATAAGTTGAATGGGCTCTTCTTTAGCCACGCCTGTAATCCCCTGCGCCGTGGTCTGCAACCACTCCGGCATTTGTTGGGTGCCCGTTCCGTCCGCGGGCGGACACAAATTACAGGGCTGGACCATCGCCGGCCTGGCCGCGGGAAGCAAGCCTGTTCTGGCAGCCCCCGGCGCCGGCGGCCGGTCGCCGGGCGCGCCGGTCGCCTCAGAAAACCGGCTCGCCGGAAACCTGGGTCAGGGCGCGGTATTCCGCCACCAGTTGCCGCGTTCGCGGACCGGGCTGGCCCGTGCCAATCACCCGGCCATCCACCTTGACGATGGGAATGATCTCGGCGCCCGTCCCGGTGAGGAAACACTCGTCGGCGTTGAACACGTCGTAGCGCGTCAGGTTGGTTTCGCTGACCGGGACGCCGTCCGCGCGGGCGAGTTCGATGACGACGCCGCGCGTGATGCCGTAGAGCGCGCCGGCATAGAGCGCGGGCGTGAGCAGTTGACCGCCCTTCAAGATGAACAGATTGTCGCCGGTACACTCGGCCACGTAGCCCTCGGCGTTGAGCATGATGGCCTCTTCGACGCCGGCGTTGTTGGCCTCGATCTTCGCCAGGATGTTGTTGAGGTAATTCAGCGATTTGATCGCCGGATTGACCGCGCTATGCAGGTTGCGCGTGGTCGGCACCGTCACGATCGCCATGCCGCGTTCGTAAAGCTCGGGTGGATAAAGCTGGATCTTGTCCGCGATGACGATGATCGAGGGCCGCTGGCACCGGTTTGGATTCAATCCCAGCGTGCCAATGCCGCGGGTCACCACGAGTCGGATATAACCGTCGCGGAGGTTGTTCGCGCGGCAGGTCTCGATCACCGCCTGGGTCATCTCCGCGGGCGACATCGGAATCTCCAGCAGAATCGCCTTCGCGGAGCAGTACAGTCGTGCGACGTGCTCCTTCAGGCGAAAGACGCGCCCGTTGTAGGCGCGAATGCCCTCGAACACGCCGTCGCCGTAAAGCAGCCCATGATCGAACACCGAAATCTTGGCGCTCTGCTCGTCGAAATAGCTGCCATCAATGAAGATTTTCATGCCGCGTGCGTCACCGTAAGCAAGCTTGTGGCGGGGCGCAACCATTTAGGCGTGGCCGACCATCCATCCGATCAGCCCCGGGTCGGCGGGATCCCTTTGCCGTGGCGAGGCCGCCACGAGCCGGCGGGCTCCGCTACGAACTGCCGATCAGGATGCCCACCAGAAACACCAGCAACCCGCCCAGCATCACCTGCACCATGGCCGACGACCACGGGGTGTCCATGTACTTGTGCCGGACCCACGAGATCACCCCGAGTTCCACCAACACCACCGCCACGGCAACGCCTGTCGCCGTGCGGACATCCGGAATGAGATAGGGCAGCGTGTGTCCCAGGCCGCCCAGCGTCGTCATCAGACCGCAGACCAGACCGCGGGCCCACGGATGACCGCGCCCCGTCAGGCTGCCATCATCGGACATGGCCTCGGCGAACCCCATGCTAATGCCCGCGCCCACACTGGCCGCAATCCCCACCAAAAATGTCGCCCAACTGCTGTGCGTGGCGAACGCCGCCGCGAACAAGGGCGCCAGTGTCGAGATCGAGCCGTCCATCAGGCCCGCCAGTCCCGGTTGGACGACCTGCAGCAGAAAAAGCCGCTGCTGCTGGGCCGTTTCCTCCTCGTTCATCCGGGTGGCCCCCATGCGCTCGGCCGTGGTCGCGTGGTGGCGTTCTTCCTCGGCCAGGTCGCCCAGCAACTGGCGCATGGAGGCGTCGGTGGTCCGTCGCGCCGCCGCCTCGTAAAACTGCTTGGTCTCCAACTCCATCAGCTCGGCCTCTTTCTGCACCGCCTTGAGGCCCAGCGGGCGCGTGAGCCAAATCGGGCGGCGCTTGACGAAACCACGGACATCTTCGCGCCGGATCAGCGGCACGTGATCCCCAAACCGCGCGCGATAGAGATCGAGCAGCCGGTGCCGGTGCGCATCCTCCTCCCGGCGGAGGACCTTGAACTTCTCAGCCTGTTCCGGGAAATGCTCCTTCAGGCCCTCGGCGAAATCGTCAAAGATGCGGGCGTCCTGTTCCTCAAGGGAAATCGCCAGGGCCAGGATTTCGCGTTCGCTGAGTTCTTCGAATCGTCGCATAATTCAAGTTGCGGCGGCGGGCCACGTTCGCCGGCGCCGTCGGGTCAATCCAGGTCAGGCTCGGGTTGGCGCCGGACCGCCGCGGTTTAGAGCACACCCTTGACGAGGCCGCCTTCGGCCCGCAAGGCGGCGCCGTTGACCGCCGAGGCGGCCGGTGCGCAGGCGACGCCGACCACGCGCGCCTTCACGGGCCAGTCCGAGGGCGGTGGCAAAGCCGATGCCGGCGGCCGAGCCGTTGCCCGGGGCGGCTTCTGGGGCGAGTGAAAGATCCATGTCGCCGGGTTGCCCCGGCCAACATAGCGACGAAACCGGTTGCGTCAAATCCGGGTTGGGTTCCGTCGGGGCGCGCGCGGGAACGGGCGCAGTTCGGGCTTTCAGCGCGCAGGATTCCCGCCGGGCAGCGGGTTGGCGGGGGCCGCAGGCGTGGGTGTGCTGGTCGCCGCGCTGACAGGGGCTGTTGTCTGGTCCGCTGCGAATCGTCCTGGCGAGGCCGGTTGGCGGTCGTCCAGCACGGTCCGGGCGGCCGTGGTCGCGACAGGAGCGCCGGTTTCAGGAATGCCGTTCGGGCGCTGGGCCAGATAGGGGATGGCGGCGGGCGTGGTGCGCGCACCGCCATAACCGGCCGTGTTTCCGTTGGCGTTGAGACTCGCCGCGGTGGTGTTGATGAGAGGCACGCCGCTGCCACGGAAATAGTCCCCGGCGATCAGGTTCGCGTTGATCATCGGCGTGCGCCGGGTGACATAGGAAATGCCGCCGTAGCCACCGAAGATCGGCGCCGCGTAAATCCGGGCAACCACCGCCCCGCCGCTGCCGGGGAAACCAACCAGTTGCGCCAGGGAAACGACCGTGCCAAGCGGCAAGGCCAGCCAGAACAGGTGTCGCATGGAAAACCAATAATCCAAGTTCGCGCGGGGCGCAAGCAGGCGCCGGGGGCCGGCCAGTGGCCTGATCTTCACCATCGAGTCGCTGCGGCTGGTGCAGGGCACACAGCCGCGGTCCAATGATAGGGGTAGGGACCGAGATTTGAACCTGACCCCCCGAACCGGACAGGCGGATTTCTCGCATCCGCCTCTCCAGTCAGTGGGTTCGCGTCGCCCATGATTGTCCGCGCCTGGGGTGGTCCGTGAAAACGGCGGGAGCCGCGAAGGTTCCCGCCCTGCGCCCTGCCGGCGGAGCTCAGGCCGGTTCCCAACCCGGGCGATAGCTTTCCTTGAGGAGGCGGTCAGCCTGCGGCGTGTTCGGCGATTTCATCGCGGCCGCATCCCACGCCATGACCTTGCCGACGCGGATGGCCACGAGGCCGAGCAGGCCCATCTCCGTGAGCATGGCGCCGTATTCGAAGTTGGCGCTGGCCGGCGGGCCGCCCTTGATGGCATCGAGCCAGTCGCGGTGGTGGCCCTTGGAACGGGGGAGCGTCTTGGCCGGACGCTTGAAGTTGTCCATGCGCGAGCCGGGCAGCAGGCGCGGTTCGCCGGCCCAACCGGGACAGGTGATCATGCCCTTGTCGCCGACGAACAGCGTGCCATTGCCGCCGTTGCCGAGTTCGTCGTCCGGATCGAGCCCGGCGGGCCGCGGCGGGCCGAGGCCGCCGTCATACCAGGTGAACTTGACCGGAGGCATGCTGCCACGGGCGGGGAACTGGTAGTAGTAAATGCCGCCGGGCGGGGCCATCTCGGAGTCCACGCCGCCGGAAGCGAAGGCCTCGATGCTGGTGGGCGCGGTGAGGTCGAGCGCCCAGCAGGGGGCGTCGAAATTGTGGCAGAAAAAGTCGCCGATGGGCGCGGTGCCGAACGCCCAGTAATCGCGCCAGGTGACGGGGGTATAGGCGCCGCTGTAGGGCCGCGCCTCGCGCGGTCCGAGCCAGAGGTCCCAGTTGACGCCGCGCGGCAGGGGCGTCGGCTCCGGGCGGCCGCGGGTGTATTTCGTGCTCCAGCGGCTGGCGGACGTCCAGGCGTGGACTTCGCGCACATCACCAATGACGCCGGCCCGGATCCATTCGTAAGTCTGCCGGATCCCGTCGCCCGAATGGCCCTGGTTGCCCATCTGTGTGGCAAGGCCGGTTTCCTTGGCGACCTTCGACACCAGCCGGGCTTCCCACACGTTGTGGGTGAGCGGCTTTTCGCAATACACGTGTTTGCCCAGGCGCATCGCGGTGACGCTCACGAACGCGTGCAGGTGATCCGGCGTGGCGCAGAGCACCGCGTCAATCGCCTTCTCCTTTTCGAACATGACGCGGAAATCCTCGTAATCGGCGACCTTGAAGTTCGGCGTCTTTGCCGAGTAATGCTTCTCGGCCTCGGCCTTGACGGGCAGGCGACCCGCCACGCCCTTGAAATAGAAAGGCTCGAGATCGTCATGTTCGATCGGGTCGGCCACGGCGATGATCTGGGCGTCGGACAGGGAAAAGAGCCCGCGCATGTTGGTGCGGCCCTGGCCGCCGGCGCCGACGATGGCGATGTTCACCTTTTCGCTGGGGGCGACAAAGCGCGGTCCGCCCAGGACGTGGCGCGGGACAACGGTGAACGCCGCGGCAGCGGTGGCGGCGGTGCCGAGAAAACGGCGACGGGAAACGGAAACAGGTTTCGGGTTCATAGGTGACGGTCAGATGGCACTTACATTGTGATGCGGGCAGCATGGGCGAAGGCGGGCGGCCATACAAGCCGGAAACGACCATGACTGCCAGCCGCAGGCGCGCTCCGCGGAAAAGTCCTTGTCGGAATTCGCGGGTCGGTGGCGATATGTTTGTGGAAATGAACGAGACGGACCTGGATTTGCTGCACCGCTACACCCGGCACCACGCCGAGGATGCCTTCGCCGAGATCGTCCGCCACCACCTGGGCCTCGTCTATTCCGCCGCGCTCCGCCAGGTCCGCTCCCCGCAACTCGCCGAGGAAGTCGCCCAGTCCGCCTTCACCGACCTTGCCCGTCAGGCGCACCGCCTCGCGCCCGACACGATCCTCACCGCCTGGCTCTATCAGGTCACCCGTCGCACCGCCATTGATGTCATCCGTCGCGAAGCCCGCCGGCATTTGCGCGAACAAATCGCCACCGAGATGAACACGTTGAACGCCAGCGCCGCCGACTGGTCACACATCGAACCGCTGCTCGACGAGGCTGTGGCAGCGCTGGACGACACCGATCGCGCCGCCATCCTGCTCCACTATTTCGAGAGCAAATCCCTGCGCGAAGTCGGCCAGACCCTCGGCACCAGCGAAGACACCGCGCAAAAGCGCGTGAGCCGCGCCGTCGAACGCCTGCGCGAGTTCTTCGCCCAACGCGGTGTCACCGTCGGCGCGAGCAGGCTCGCCGTCGTGCTCTCCGCCAACGCCGTCCAGGCCGCGCCCGTTGGACTGGCCGCCACGATCTCCACCGCCGCTGCGTTGGCCGGGACGACCATCTCCACTTCAACCGCCCTTGCCGCCACCCAGACCATTGCCATGACTACGATTCAAAAAGCCATCATCGGTGCGACGCTCGCTGTTGCCGTCGGCACGGGAATCTACCAGGCCCGCCGGGCTTCGAACCTGGGTGATCAGGTCCGAACGCTGCGGCAACAGCAGGGGCCGCTCGTCGAACAAATTGCGCAACTCAAATCCGAGAGCGAAGGTCTTTCCAATCAGCTCGCCCAGGCCAACGGATCGCGTTCCCTGAGCACCGCCCGCTTGCGGGAGTTGTTAAAGCTGCGCTCTGAGGTCGGGATGCTGCGGCGGCAACAGCGCGAGCTTGAGCGGGCGGGAGCCGCCGCCCAGTCAAAAGCCCGTGAACCGTCCGGCGAGGGTTCCTGGAGCGGGAGCCGACCAGCGAACCAGCCGCTGCCCTTCCAGTTGCAGCTTGTCCGCGATGAACCCGGTGACGACACCGAGGCGATCACCAATAATGCCAGCGGTGCGGGCGGCGAAACCCTGCACGTGCAGAAGATGCCGTTGTTGGATTACACGGCCGTCAGTTCAGCCCGGGTGACCGTGAACGCGTCGTCCGGCGCGCCGGAGATCAACGTTGAGTTTAGTCAGGAAGGCAAAGAACTGTTTGCGGCCGTCACCCGGGAGAACCTCAACCAACGGGTCGCCATTGTGCTGGGCGGCCATCTGTATGCCGCCCCGGTGATCCGGTCGGAAATCTCCGGCGGCCAAGCCCAGATCACCGGCGCCTTCACCGTGGACGAGGCAAACGCCCTGGCGGCCAAAATCAATGAAGCGGCAGGGGCGCCTTGACGTTCCGGCAGGGTCGGCTTGACGATCATTTGGGCGCACGCACCTTGCTCCCGCAGCAGAAGACCAGAAGGTCTGTGGAAGACCTGACCGGGCCAAGGACGGTTGCAGGCTGACGCAAACTCAGGTTGGGAAGGTTGCGCAGAACAGAAGATCAGCCACGGCAGGTCAGTCTGATTGGTCCAGCCGCGTCACGAACTGGCGCGGGGACACGATGCGGATGCCTCGATGCGCTTTCAGGGCGAGCAGGTCGTTGTCTCCGGTGAGAATGACATCCGCCCGGGCCGCGCTGGCCGTGGCCAGCACTTGATCGTCATCGGGATCGCGGCACACCGGTTTCGGCAGGACCGTGGGACGAACCATGACGACCTTCCGCCGATAGGCCGCCAGGATGGGCAAGTCATCCGGCTCAAGGCCGAACTTCTCGCGCAGCTTGTTGGCCAGTTCGTCCAGCAACGCCGGCGAGCTGAACAGTTCGAGCGTGGGCAGGCGGCGCTTGACGATGTCGCGGCAGAGACCCTCGGCGACCAGTCCTGCGATGAGGACGTTGGTGTCGCACACGACCTTCACGAGACCAGTTTGAAGACGTCCTCGTCGGTGTAGATGCCCAGGGCCCGCGCCTTGGGGACCAGTTTGCGGCGCGTTGCCTCGAAGGACTCCGTCCACAGTTGCCGCTGGACCGCCCGGCGAACGAACTCGCTTTCCGTGACCCCCTGGCCCTTGGCGGCCCGGCTCACGTCGCGCCGCAACGTCGGCGGCAGACTGATGGTCAAGGTCGTTCTCATGTAAGACAAATTAAGACACTTCGCCGTCCGGCTCAAGCAACGTTTTTGCCTTCCAGGCCTGGCGTTTTCGGGAGCCCCCGCCCGGCGGGCTGCGGCGCTGGACGAAATGCCATCGTCCTTTTCAAAACCCCCGGTGTTCCGTGCGGGTGATGATTTCCTCCTGCAACTCCGCCGACAGATCGCAAAAGTAGTCGCTGTAACCGGCCACGCGGACAATGAGGTCGCGGTGTTCCCCGGGCGCGGCCTGGGCCTGGCGCAGCGTGTCGGCGGTGACGACGTTGAACTGGACGTGGTGGCCGTCCATTTTGAAATAGCCGCGGACCAGGTGCGCCCATTTGTCGAGGCCATCGTCGGTGGCGACGAGGCTGGGCGTGAATTTCAGGTTGAGCAGGGTGCCGCCAGTCTTGATGTGGTCCATCTTCGCGGCGCTCTTGAGGACGGCGGTGGGGCCGCGGCGGTCGGCACCCTGCACCGGACTGATGCCTTCCGACAAGGGCAGGCCGGCCTTGCGGCCATCAGGCATGGCGCCGGTCACGCTGCCAAAATAGACGTGGCATGTGGTGGGCAGCATCTCGACGCGATAATGGCCGCCCCGCGCGTCGGGCCGACCATCCACCTCCTCGAAGCAGGCGTTGAACACTTGCAGCATGAGCGCGTCCGCGAACTCGTCGTCGTTGCCGTATTTATGAGTCTTGTTGACGAGGCGCTGGCGGAGCAGTTCGTCGCCGGCGAAATCCCGGTCGAGCATCTGGACCAGGTGCGCGAGCGGCAGCGGCGGGGAGCACACGCCGCCGGCGTGTGGGTTCCGGCGGCCCGCCGGAACCTCCCGATCTGCGCGTGAAGTCGGGTTCGGTGCAGCGTCCGGCGAGCCGCCGGACGCGACATGCGAGCCGCATGTGGTCCCCCAAAAGCCGGGCGGGCCGCCGGTGCTCCCCGAGGCGTCCCGCGGAACACGGGTGGTCCCGGCGCTATCAAAACACAGCTCCTTCACCGCGCTGAGGCAGTCGGTGATGCTGCCGAGGCCGACCATCTGGATGAACGTGTTGTTGTAGCGCGCGCCGCCGGCGTTGTAGTCGCGTCCTTTGGCGATGCAGTCGTCAATCAGCACGCTCAGGAACGGCGCGGGCATGTCGTCGGCATACATCCGCTCGATCAGCCGGCTGCCGCGAACCTTGATCTCGACAAAGTGGCGGAGCTGCTGGCGGAACGCGGCGAAGAGATCGTCGCCGGTCTCGAAGCGGTCGGCGGTACCGGTCTGCGGACCGAGTTGTTTGCCGGTGCGCGGGTCGAGGCCGTTGTGGAGCGTGAGTTCCAGCACCTTCACCAGGTTGAAGTAGCCGGTGAGGATGTAGGCTTCCTTGCCGAACGCACCCACCTCCACGCACCCGCTGCAACCGCCAGCCCGCGCGTCTTCGAGGCTCTTGCCCTGGCGCAACTGCTCCTGCACGACGGCATCGGCGTTGAAGATGCTCGGGAAACCGTAACCTTTGCCGACCACGCGCAAGGCGTGCTTGAGCAAGGCATCTGGGCTCCGGCGCGAAAGCTGGATGTTCGTGCTCGGCTGGAGCAGGTGCATCTCGTCCACGATGTCGAGCAGGAGGTGCGACACCTCGTTCGACCCGTCCGCGCCGTCGCGGAGGAGCCCGCCGAGGTTGATGTTCGCGAAGTCGGTGTAGGTGCCGCTTTCGGCCGCGGTGACGCCGACTTTCGGTGGCGCGGGATGGTTGTTGAACTTGATGAAAAAGCACTCCAGCAGTTCGCGGGCGGCCTCGCGTGTGAGCGTGCCGTCGGCGAGGCCGCGCTCGTAGAACGGCCGCAGGTGCTGGTCGAGGTGCCCGGGATTGAACGAGTCCCAGCCGTTGAGCTCGGTGATCACGGCGAGGTGGCAGAACCAGTAATACTGGAGCGCCTCATGGAAATCGCGCGGCGCGTGGGCCGGCACCTGCGCGCAGACCCCGGCGATCTTGAGCAGTTCGGCCTGGCGCTGCGGGCGCGTTTCCCTGGCCGCCCGTTCGCGCGCCAGCGCGGCGTGGCGCTCCGCGAAGACCATCAGCGCGTCGCAGGAAAGGTCGAAGGATTTCAATGTTTCGCGTTTTTCATAAGCCTCGGGGTCGTTGAGGAAGTCGAGTTGGGCGATGGCATCGGCGATGTCCCGTTTGAAATCGAGCATCCCCTTCGAGTAAATCTTGTCATCGAGGACCGTGTGGCCGGGGGCGCGCTGTTCCATGAACTCGGTGAAGATGCCGGCGTCGTAGGCCTCGCGCCATGCCGGCGGCAGTTCGGCGAACATGCGGTCCCGCATCGAGCGCCCGCGCCAGTAGGGGATGATTTGTTCCGCGTAAAGCCGGATGGTCGCCTCGTCCGCGCGATACCACGTCTTCGGTCGCGAGTTGAGAATGCGCAGGTCTTCGACGCTGTGGCAGGTGAGTTCGGGGAATGTGGGCGCGGCCTTCGGCGCCGGGCCGCGCTCGCCCACAATGAGTTCGTCCTCGCCGAGGTAAATCGTCTTGCGCTGACAGAGGTGCAGGAAGGCGCGCGCCCGCATGACCGGCACGGAGAACCGGCCATCGTTGGCCTGGTAAAACTCGGTCAGCAGCCGGGCGCGTTCGCCGCTGAGCGACGGCGGCGTGTCGAGGCTTTGGCGGCGGAGTCGGGCGGTGCGGTCGGTCATAGCGTCCTGGGAATGCTACCAAAGCGGCCGGCGTCTGCCAACCCCTTCCCGCCCCTTCATCCGCCCAGCCGCGGTCCGTGGGCAATGCCCGGAGGCACCGGCACCGCCAACCAACGCACCGGGCCTTTGACAAGGCGGCGCTGGTTTTGCAAAGTCGCGACATGAAACCACCGCGCCAGATTTCCCCGTCCGAGGCCACCGCAGGTGCTGTCGTGTCCCGCCGTTCCACGCTGAAACTCCTCGGCGGCGCCCTCGCGCTGCCGTTGCTGGCGGGAACCACCACCCGCGCCGCGGAGAAAGGCCTGGTCTGGAAAACCGCCATTGGCCTGAACGGCTTCCAGTCCGGAACGGGCAAATATCACAAGAACTACCCGATCTGGGAGGTGCTCGATTTCGCCTCGCGCCACGGCTTCGACGGCGTCGAGTTGGTGGCCGACTGGCCGGCCGGCGGCTACCCGGCGGCGGACGATCAGCCGCGCGTGCAGGCCCTGCGCCGGCTGTACGACCTTTACGGCCTGCGGATTTTTTCGATCCAACTCGGGGCCGACGGCGCGTTCGACCCCGACCCCGCGGCGCGCCAGCGCTGGTTGGATCAGTTTCGCGACCGCGCCCGGCTGGCGAAACAACTGGGCGGCGATTGCGTCGGCCTCTGGCCCGGCGGCGGTCTGCGCGGGCAGACGCTGGACCGGGCCATCACCGTGCTGGCGGCGACGTTCCACGAAGCCGGGAAGATCGCCGGCGATCTCGGCCTGGTCGCCAGCTTCGAGATCGAACCGGTGTTCGTGTTCAACCGCGAGGACCACTATCTGCGCATCCTCCACGGGGCGGATCATCCCGCCCTCAAGGGCATTTATGATCCCAGCCACTTCGACCAGATGAACGGCGCCACCGGCAAACCGGAGGAAATGCTCCGCCGCGTGGGCGTGCAGAACATCGGCTACGTCCAGTTCTGCGACACCGACAGCACGCTGCGCGACGGCGGCACCTCGAAGCACCTCGGGTGCGGCGACGGCCGCATTGATTGCCTGAAATCGCTGCAAATCCTGAAGGACGGCGGTTTCCGCGGATGGATCATGGTGGATGAATGGGAGGTGCCCGATCCCTACGATGCCTGCCTGAAATGCCAGCGCGTGATGGAAGAAGTCGGGCGGAGTTAGCCACCCCACACGCACGACGCGCATTCCCAAACTGTCGCGACCGTGGCATCCTCGCCCCTGCCTTATGAACCAGTCCACGACGCGAACCGCGCTCATCACCGGTGCCACCCGGGGCATCGGCCGGGAAGTCGCCCGGCAATTGAATGCCGCCGGCTTCGCCGTCTTCATTACGGGTCGCGATGCCGCCGCACTGGAAACGCTCCAGCGCGAACTCGCCTGCCCGGGCCTGGCCACGGACCTTGCCAACGCCGACGCGCCGGTTGGCCTCTTCGCCGCCGCCCGCGAGACGTTGGGGCGCGTGGACGTGCTGGTGAACAATGCCGGCTTTAACCGCGCCAAGGCACCGCTCGCGCAGGTCACCGCCCGCGACCTCGACGAATCCTACGCCGTCAACGTGCGCGCCCCGATCCTCCTGGCGCGTGAAGCGCTCGAAGACATGACCACCCGCCGGTCCGGCCACATTGTCAATGTGATCAGCAGCGTCGCCCGCACCTCGATGGAGAACTACGCGGTCTATGCCACGATGAAATACGCGCTGCACGGCTTCAACGCCTGCCTGATCAAGGAAGCCCGCCTCGTCGGCGTGAAGGTCACCGGCGTCTATCCGGGCGGCGTGGACACGACGTTCCGCCCCACCGCGCGGCCCGATTATCTGCGCCCTGAATCCGCGGCCCGGATGATCGTCCAGTGCCTCACCGCCCCGGACGACGTGGTGGTGCATGAGCTCGTTTTCCGCCCGATCATTGAGACGAACTTCTGAAGTGGTTCAGGCCGGCATGTGCTCCGGCGTGGAACCCGCCGCCGGCGGGGGCACGCGGTCGAGGCGAAACCCGCATGGATGGCGATCAAGCCACGATGCGCGTCCATTTGACCCATGCCCTCCGGCCGGTCATATTCTCCGACAACCGATCATGCAGCCCACCATGCAATGCGGACTCAGCAAGCCATCGCCTCGCGCCGCCACGACGATTTCCTGGGTGCTCCGCGGCCTGACGCTCATCCTCGCCCTCGCGGCTCCGGCCGACGTCATCGGCAATCACCCCGCCGTTTACGACGCCAACGGCCTGCTCCAGCCGTGGACGCCGTGGGGCGATGCCCTTGAACGCGAAGTGAACTGGTATCTCCGCTGCCCCGTTGACCACGGCTATCCGCGGTTCGCCGCGGTGACTTTCATGGATGGGAAATACCAGCCGATCCCGGACCGGCCCTCATTCATCCCGGCGATGCAGGACGGCATGGGCATCATTAGCTACCTGAAATACCACGCGTTCGCCGGCCGCCGCGATCCGCGCGTCCTCGCGACGGCCCGCGCGCTGGGCGATTACCTCGTCAAGGAATCGCTGACGCCCGACACCGGCAAATATCCGCGCTTCACGCGCTCCACCGGCACGCGCCTGCGCTTCCCGCAGCCGCCCGATTGCGGCTCACAGGACGACCGACCCTACGAGATCGAGCCGGACAAGGGCGGCATCGCCGGGTTCGCGCTCATACTCCTCCACACCGAAACCGGTGACGCGGCCTACCTGAACCAGGCCTTCCAGAACGCCCGCGTGCTGGCCGCCAACATGGTCGAGGGCACCGCCACGCGCTCGCCGTGGCCCTTTCGCGCCGATTACCGCACCGGCGTCGGCCGCGGGGCGGTGTCGGGCAACATGAGCTTCATCCTGCGGCTCTTCGACCAATTGCTCGCCCGCGGCTACCCCGAGTTCCAGGCGCCGCGCGACCGGTTGTGGGCGTGGATCAAGACCCAGCAAATCCCCAGCGCCGCGAAGGACGGATCACTCTGGGTCAACTTTTTCGAGGACCATGACGAGCCGACCAACCGCATTGCGTGGTCGCCGCTCAACCTCGCCCGTTACCTGATCGAGCAGCGCGAGAAGCTCGATCCCGATTGGGAAAAGGACGCGCGGACGCTGATCGAGTTCGTGAACCGGACTTTCGTCCATGTCGTCCACGGCGTGGCAAGCTGCGGCGAGCAGGATTTCGATCAGCACCCGTGGGGCGGCATTGCGACGACCTACGGCGCGGTGCTGGCAATGTTCGCCCGCGCCACCGGCTCGCCCGAATTCAAACTGCTCGCGCACCAGACGCTGAACTGGGCGCTCTACGGGATCAACGACGACGGCTGTCCCTATGACGGCGTGTGGAAGGGGGGTGGCCGCGGCGGCTGGCAGGAGGACGCCCACACCGACAAGCTGCACAATTACCTCGACGCCCTCGCCGCGTTCCCCGAGTGGGGAGGATGACGGGCGCGCGCGGCGGACGTGGCAAGGACCGCTTGCAATCCAGCCGCGCCCGGCGTAATTGACGAGGGTCATCATGGATTACCGGAAAATAATCACCATCGAACCCGGCAAGCGCGGCGGGAAACCTTGCGTACGGGGGCTGCGCATCACGGTGGGCGACGTGTTGGGCTGGCTCGCGTCCGGGATGAGCCAGGCCGAGATCCTCGCGGATTACCCCGACTTGGCCGAGGAGGACATCCTGGCCTGCGTCGGCTACGCGGCCGACCGGGAGCGCCGTTCCCAGATCACTTTGGGAACCCATGCGACTGCTGTTTGATCACAACCTGTCGCACCGACTGGTTCGGCAACTGGATGATCTCTTCCCCGGTTCGAGCCAAACCCGCCTGCTTGGCCTGGCCATGGCTTCCGACGTGGCGATCTGGGAACACGCCCGTGCAAGGGGTTTCGCGATTGTGACGCTCGACGCGGATTTCGCCGATCTGAGCGTCTTGCACGGCCACCCGCCCAAAGTAATCTGGCTGCGCTGCGGCAACGCGACGGTGCAGAGAGTCGCCGAACTTTTTCGCCGGAATCACGCGACGATCCTGGCCTTCGACCAAGACGACCTGTCAAGTTGTCTGGAACTCTGGGCCTGAGCGTTGGCGGGTGCCTTGCCGGCACCGCCCTAAACTCGAACTGCGCCCAGCACTTTCTCCAGGTACTCCCGGTTGGCGCGGGCGTTGGCCGTGGTTTCCGCGGCGGTGGCGCCCACCTTGACGCCCTCGACCATGATCGGGCCGTTGAACCCGGCCGCCTTCAGCTTCGCGAACACCGCCTTGAAATCCACTTTGCCGGTGCCGAGCTGGGACATCACCTCCCCTTTCGGCCCAGGACAATCCTTCGCGCAAAAACCGGTGACGTGCCGCGCGATCGGATCGAGCTCCTTCAGCGGGTCCCGACCGGTGTAGTAGATGATGTTGCCGGCGTCGAACCAGAGCTTGAAGTTCGGGTGACCGACCTTGTCCAGGCAGCGCTGGAGTTCCGCCGACGCCGCGCAAACACCGCCGTGCGGTTTGAGGACGAGTTGCAGGCCGCGCTTCTCCGCCTGCGCCGCCGCATCGGCCATGAGACGATAGTAGTCGTCGTAATGCTCGGGTCCGTCCACGCCGAAGGTCAGCAGGAACTTCAGCTCCAAGCGCGCCGCGTTTTCGATCTGCCGGCGAACGTCGGCGAAGTTGTCGGCCAGCGTGGCTTCCGGCTTGAAGTGGAGGGCGGTCAGGTTGACGGCCAGTCCGCGCTGCGCGATCCGCTTCTTCAGCGCCGCCAGGTATTCCGGCGTGGCCTCGGACGCGGTGAATGCCTCGCCGCGATGGGTGGAGAGCAGGCCGGTGAGTTTGTAACCGGCAGCGGCGATGCCCTCGAGCGCGTCGTCGTAGCTCCAGTTCGTCCATGCGCGATTGAAACAACCGATCGGCCAGGACGGCGGTTCGGCGGCCCGGGCCTCCGGCCAGGACGCGCCGGCCAGCGCGGCGGCCGACGCGCTGGCAGTTTGAATAAAGCGGCGGCGGTTCATGGGTGGGATTATTCCCCTCGGGGTCAGGCATGGCAAGTGCCGTCGTTGACATCCTGCACGGCCACTTTGTCAGTAGTGCAGCTTGCCGGCCGGGAGCCGACCTAGACCAGATCGAGTTCCAACCGTGTGACCGATGCCGCCGGAAAACGGTGGACCAGCGTCGCCCCCGACACCATCACTTCCGCGTCCACGGGTTCGACCGCATGGGGCTGGTCGAAGGTGTTGTGCGCATGGATGTCGCCGACGGCCAGCACGCGCGCGCGACCCGCTTTCACGGTGGCGCCGCGGACCGCAATCTCCGTCGAGCACGCTTCGCTGGCGTGCGGATTCACTACGGTGAGCACGAGCCGCCGGTCATGCAATGAGGCCGAACCGGCCAGCGCCGGGAGCGAGGCGGGTTTGCCCGCGCGGGCGCCGATGTTGCCCACGCCAAATTCCGTGCGCAGCGATTGGCCGCCATGATGGGCCGCATACAGCTCGAAGACGTGGAAATTCGGCGTCGCCACGAACCGGTCCTCGTGCGCGAGAAAGAGCGAATGCAGGTTGTTGATGAGCTGCGCCACGTTCGCCATCGCCACCTTGTCGGCGTGCCGGTTGAAGATATCGAGCGTCAGGCCGGCGACGAGCGCGTCCCGCATCGTGGACATCTGGCCGAAGAGGAAGGCGGGATGAATCTCCGTGCCCGCCCGGTGCCAGGCGCCCCATTCGTCCACGATCAGCTTCACGCGATGCTCGCGGTCGGTCTCACCCATCGCGCCCCAGTGCAGGCGAATGAGCGAATCCATCACCGTGGCCTTCTCCAGCAGCTCATACCAATCCTCCACGGTGAAGTCCACGGCGTCGCCCTTGCCGGCGGTGCCGCAATAGTAATGCATCGCCCAGCCATGCAGCGTGCCCAGCAGGCCGCGGTCGCGCTCGGTCAGTTTTGCGAAGAACTTCCGGGTCCAGTCGAGATCGCCACCGTTGGGACCCGAGCCGATGAACGCCAGGGGCACGCCAAAGCCGGGCACCCAGGCCGTGAACCGGCGGAACTCGGTGGCGTATTCTTCGGGCGTGAAATTGCCGCCGCAACCCCACGATTCGTTGCCGATGCCCCAGAAGCGCACGCGAAACGGGTCGCGGTCGCCCGCGGCGGCGCGCAGGTCGGCGAGCGTGGTGCTGCCCGCGGGCGCGTTGCAGTAGTCCACCCATTCGTCAAAATCCCGGGCCGTGTTGCCGCGCAGGTTCGTGGCCAGATACGGCTCGGCGCCGATCAACCGGCAGAACCGGCAGAATTCATTCGTCCCGAATTCGTTCGGGTCGAATTTCTGGGGTCCGTCCGGCGCCTTCTGCATCTGGCCGTCCACGATCCAGAAATTGGGCCGGCGCGGACGCTGGGCGCGCGGACCGATGCCGTCGCGCCAGTTGTAGCTGTCCGCGAAGCAGCCGCCGGGCCAGCGCACCACGGAGGGCTTGAGCCGGCGCAGGTGCTCGACCAGCGCCGCGCGGATGCCGCCGATATTCGGCACCTTGGAACCCTCCCCCACCCAGATGCCGTCATAGACCACGCCACCGATGTGTTCGGTGAAATGACCATGGAGGTTGGGCGAAATCGCACCGATGGGTTCGTTGAGCAGGATTTCCAGCCTCGCCCCGGCGGCCCGGGCGGAACGGGCGGCGACCAGACCGGCGGTGGCGAGAGCCGTGGTCTTCAGAAACTGGCGGCGTGGCAGCGTGTTCATGGCTTGTGTTCGGATACGCCATAGCCGAACAACACCGTTCCGACCAGCAAAACCGCACCGGCGGGAATCCCGACCTTCCCCGCCCGGGCACAGGGTTGTGTGCCGCTTCCCGTCGCGACCGTCACCGGTCAACCCGCCGCCGCCCCCGCCCCCGGAGCGGGACCGCCTCGGGGGCCGGGGTAGTGTCCTGATTGGCCTTGCCCGGTGGGGCGAGCGGCTCGACGGTTCGACGGCTCGACGTGAGCTCGCCGACACGTCCCCGCGAGCCGTTTACACCGTGGGGTTTAACCGGCTCGTCAGAGCCCCCACCAGATTAGGACGCCACCAGCGCCGGCGATCGCTTGACCGCGCGGACGGTGGATGCTGTCATGCGGCCACGTTCATGCCATGCCTGAACCCGGTCTTTTTGTCCGTGTCCCGTCGCTGAAAACGGCGGCGGCGTTTCGCGCCCACGCGGCCGCGCTGGGCCTTGACCTGCCGTGCGAGGACACCATCCGGGCCGGCCCGGCCTCGCCGCTGGCGCAGCCGTTCGCCGGCGCCCGGATCAACGGCAAGCGCCTCGCCAACCGCTGGGCGATCCAGCCGATGGAAGGCTGGGACGGCACCATGACGGGCGGCGTCACCGACGATACCCGGCGACGCTGGCGGCATTTCGGCGAAAGCGGTGCCGGACTGATCGCCGGTGGCGAAGCGATGGCGGTTCGGCCGGACGGCCGGGCCAATCCCCGACAGCTTGTCATCACGGCCACCAACGAACGTGACCTGGCCGAACTGCGCGAAATCGCCGTCCGGGCGCACCGTGAACGTTACGGCAACGCGGACGAACTCGTCATCGGTTTCCAACTCACCCACTCCGGCCGGTTCAGCAAGCCGCACGACGACCACCGACCGGAGCCGCGCGTCGCGTTCCGGCATCCGTTGCTGGACGCGCGCACCGGCGTGACGAGCGACACGCAGGTGTTTTCCGACACGGAACTCGAGGGGCTCATCGTGGATTATGTGGCGGCCGCGCGGATCGCCTGGAACGTGGGCGCGGATTTCGTGGACCTCAAGCATTGCCACGGCTACCTGCTGCACGAACTGCTGGGCGCCCACACGCGGCCGGGCCCGTTCGGCGGCAGTTTCGAGAACCGCACGCGGATGTTGCGCAAGCTGGTCGCGGCCATTCGCGCCAGTGGCAATCGCATCGAGCTGGGAGTCCGGCTCAGTGCCTTTGACCTGGTGCCTTTCCAACCGGACCCGGCCACCAGCCGTCCGGGCAAACCGGGTCGCGGCGTGCCGATGGACTTCGCGCGATGCCTCCCCTACCGCTACGGCTTCGGCGTCAACCCGGCAAACCCAGCCGAACCGGATTTGACCGAGACCTTTCAGTTCGCGGAGCTTTGTGTCGCGCTGGGCGTGAAGGTGATCAATCTGAGCGCCGGTTCGCCGTACTACAATCCGCACGTCATCCGCCCGGCGCTGCATCCGCCCAGCGACGGTTACCTGCCGCCCGAAGATCCGGTGGTCGGCGTCGCCCTGCAGATCGGAGCGGTGCGCCAGGTGAAAGCACACTTGGACCGGACCCGGGAGCCGGGCACGGACGGGGATCGCCCGGTGATCATCGGATCCGCGTACAGCTACTTGCAGGAATACTTGCCGCACGTGGCCCAGGCCGTGGTGCGGCAGGGCTGGACCGATCTCGTGGGCGTGGGTCGGATGGTGTTGAGCTATCCAACCATGCTGGCCGACGCGATGGCGACCGGCACGGTCAATTCCAAGCGGATTTGCCGCACGTTCAGCGACTGCACCACAGCACCGCGGCACGGACTGATCAGCGGCTGCTATCCGCTGGACCGCCACTATGCCGGGAAACCGGAGGCGGCGCAGTTGAAGGCCATCAAGCGCGGTTGAACTGTGCGGCCCCGGCGCCGGCCGAGATTACACGGTGAGCACGCCGCCCTGGCTGGCATTGGTGACCAGCTTCTGATAGCGCGCCAGCCAGCCGGTTAGGTCGCGTTTCACCGGCTGCCAGGTCTGGCGACGCTCCGCCAACTCGGCCTCCGGCACGCAGATGTCCATGCGCCGATTGGGGAAGTCAATGCGGACGCGGTCGCCGGGTCGGAGCAAACCGATGGGACCGCCTTCAGCCGCCTCGGGCGACACGTGGCCAATACAGGCGCCCGTGGTCCCGCCGCTGAACCGGCCGTCGGTGACCAGCGCCACCTTGTCGCCGAGACCCATGCCGGCGATGTAACTCGTGGGCGAGAGCATTTCCTGCATGCCGGGGCCGCCGCGCGGTCCCTCGTTGCGGATGACGACCACGTCGCCCGGCTTGACTTGGCCGCCGAGGATGCCGGCACAGGCATCGTCCTGGCTCTCGAAAATCACGCAGGGACCTTCGAAAACAAGACCGGGGCCACAGTTCTTCTTGAATTCCTCGCTGATGCCGGCGGTCTTGACCACACTGCCGTCGGGGGCAAGCTGGCCGTAGAGGATCGCGAGGCCGCCGTCGGGGCTGTAAGCGGTATCCTTGGTGCGAATGCAATCCTTCGCGTCGAAATTCCAGACGGAATCGTAAGGCATGAGGCCGCTGGGCACGACGCGGGCCAGGTGCTTGGGATCCGTGTCGAACTCGGCGCGGCGGATGACCCAGTTCTTCAACCGCCGGGCGCGCACGAAGGCGAAGGGTTGGCGCGTGCCGCCCTTCTCGTAGCGCCACAGCAGCAGCACCGGCTCCTTGCGATACTCCCCCAGCTCGGCGCGGACGAGGCCCTTGGCCTCCTGGAGCTGCTGCTCGATGGCCGGGCGCAACTGCTCGAGCCCTTTCAAAACCACGCCCCCGGGCATCTTGACGACGGCCTTTTTGTCGTAGAGGGCCAACTGCGCTTCGACATCACCCGCGTTCCACGCCGCCGCATCCCGCCAGAACGTTATGGCCACCGGGTCGGCGGGGTAAAAGAGCATTGGCTTAGGCGCCAGGTTGCCGCCGGCCGTGCGGCCGACCGCGCCCATCTTGTCGTTGGGATCCACGACGATTGCCGAGGCGCCTGAAATGCGGACGGACTTTGCCCACGCGGTGCATTTGTCCGAACGCACATCCCACTCGTCAATGTTCTCGGCGATGGTTTTGCCGGTGACGGTCCGGCAATTCCCGTTCAGCACGCCCATCCGCTTCAGTTCGCCGAGAATCGTGTGGATGCCCCCGGCGCGATGCACGTCCTGCAGATGGTAATTCGAGGATGGCGAGACTTTGCACAGGCAGGGAATCCGGCGCGAGATTTCGTCAATGCGTTTGATGTCGTAGGCGATGCCGGCTTCGCGGGCGATGGCCAGCGTGTGGAGGATGGTGTTCGTGGAGCCGCCCATGGCCACATCGAGCATGATGGCGTTGTCGAACGCCTCGAGGGTGGCGATGTCGCGCGGCTTGAGGTCGCTCGCCACGAGCTTGACGATGGCGCGGGCGGCGCGGTCATACAGCGCCTCGCGTTCCTTCGAGACGGCGAGAATCGTGCCGTTGCCGGGCAACGCCATGCCCAACGCCTCGCACAGGCAGTTCATCGAATTGGCCGTGAACATGCCGGAACACGAACCGCAGGTCGGGCAGGCGGTTTGTTCGAGCTTCTTCAATTGCTCCTCGGTGATCTTGCCGGTCTTGAGTTCGCCGACGCCCTTGAACACGGAAATCAGATCCGAGTTGGCCGACGCCGGCTGGAGATAGGCGGCGAGGTCTTCGTGCGTGGCCTTCTGCTCGGCGATGCCGGCCGCCATCGGTCCACCGCTCACGAAGACGGTCGGGATGTTGACGCGCATGGCCGCCATCAACATGCCGGGCACGATCTTGTCGCAGTTGGGAATACAGACCATGCCGTCGAAGCAATGCGCCCGGAGCATGGTTTCCACGGTATCGGCGATGAGCTCGCGCGAGGGCAGCGAATACAACATGCCGGAGTGGCCCATCGCGATGCCGTCGTCCACCCCGATGGTGTTGAAGATGAACGGCACGCCGCCGGCGGCGCGCACCAGGCGCTTGACGAGCAGGCCCACCTCGTTCAAGTGGGCGTGGCCGGGGATGCAGTCGGTGTACGAGTTGGCGATGGCGATAAACGGCTTGTTCCAGTCGTCTTCGGACTCGATGGAGCCGGTGGCGCGGAGGAGCGCGCGATGAGGGGCGCGTTCAAAACCCTGCTTGATGATGTCGGAGCGCATAGTGGTCACAGTCAATGTCCACCACCTTTACCGCGAAACCGGGCGCCTGTCACGTCTTTGAAACCGCCAACTGATCCGCCGGTGCCATTTGTGTTGTTGGCCGGACGCGGGTGCGTTATGGAAACACCATGCCTGCACTCCAACGCCTGCTGCTTCCGGCCGTTACTGGCCTGTGCCTGTTGCTAATCCCGCCAGTTGGAGGCGCCGCCCTGCCGACGTTCGATTTCACCCGCGCGGCAGACTGTGCGGATTGGACGCCGGCGCACGACCTCGCGCGCCTCGAGGCGATCACCGAGGGGTTGCGGGCCGAGATCACCGGCGACGACCCGTATTTCCACGGGCCACCGCGCGATTTCCCGGCGAGCACTCCGCTCTGGCTGCGCGTGAAGCTCAAGTCCGAGCAGGGCGGCACCTGCCAGGTGTTCTACTTCCGCGACCAGGCCACCGAAGAAAACTCGGTGCGGTTCGAGGTGCCGGCGGGTGCGTGGTTCGAGGCCCGGGTGCGACTGCCGGCGCTCGGTCCCGGCTGGCGGTTGCGCCTCGATCCGCCCGGCGACCACGGCGCCTGCACCTTCGCCTCGCTCGCCTTCGCGGAGCGAGTGCGACCGGAACCACCGGCGTGGCCGCCGCCCGACGCGGCGGTCCCGGGCGCGGACGCAATCACGCTCGCGTCAGGCGATCTGAAACTGGTGCATGGTCGGGACGCCTTGGGGAACTTCGAGGTGCGGGTCGCCGACCGGCTCATGGCGTGCGGCAACCGTCGGGCGCTGATCGGCTACATGGCCGAGGAACAGGTCCGCTGGGTGCCGTTCGGCAACGGACCCGGCAGCACCGTTCGGATTGATTACACGCCGCGGACGCAGGTGGCCGACACCCTGCTGGGCGGCACGCTCCGCGCCCACGCCACCATGAGCGACCCGGATGGCGGGCGCTGGGACATCGAGCAGGTCTTTGCCCCCTCCAGTGCCGGCACGCTGGCCATGACCACGCGCGTCTCCGTGGACCATGACCGGGACGTGCTGTACTTGCCCCTGTTCACCCTGCTGCCCGGCCTGGGCAGCTACGGCACTAACAAGACGCAGGCGCTGTTTCCCGGCGTCGAATACCTGGAAAACGAACCGAGCAGTTCAACCGCGGACTTGAACCGGCCGGCGGCCAACCGCGAAGTGCCGGACACGATCAAGTTCACCTTCCCGCTCATGGTCGTGGCCGCGGAGGACCGGTACATCGGCCTGCTGTGGAGCCGCGATCAGGATACCAACGTCTGCGCCGTGTTCGACTCGCCCGACCGCCTTTTCCAGTCCGGCGCACAGGTGATGGGGTTGTTGTTCCCCGGCTCGGACGGCGAGAACCGCGAGGAGAACAGCCTTTTGCCTTACGAGGCCATCCACGTCCGGGCGGACCACAAGATCGTCATCAACGCCCTGATTCTCGGGGGCCGCGGGAGGACGATCGTTCCCGCCGTCCAGGAATATGTGCGTCTCAACGGCCTGCCCGCCCTACCCGATCCAGGCATGGCCGAAAGCGCTTACGCCACGCTGGCGGCGCATGGCTGGCTTGACTCGCGCATCCGGGAAGGCAACCGCTTCCGACACGCCTTCTGGCCGGGGTTTAACGCCGCGCCTTCCGCCGACGCCGCGTGGACGATGGACTGGCTGTCCGCCCGGGTGGACGATCCGAACCTGGTCCCGCGATTGCGGGAAGCCTCGACCGCCGCGCTCACGAATGTTCCCCCGCCGGGCCGCAACGGGTCGCAACTTGGGCACACCCGGTATCCCGTGCCGGCCCTGGTCTATGGCGCGGTCGCCGCCAACGCCGATGCCGCCCGCGATCACGCCCGCGGGTTGCTGGCCGGGTTCGAACCGGACGGCTCGGTGCTTTACCGGCCGGCGGCGGCGGGAGTGGATTACGGCCGCACGCATGGGTCGCGCGAGGCCAACGGTCTCGCCGCCCAGCGCGTGGTGGTGCTCCTCGAGGAAGCGGTCTTCGCCGGCGATCGCGATTTGATCCAGACCGGCCTGCACCATCTCCGGGCGCTGGACAGGTTCCGCGACACCGTGCCGCGCGGGGCACAAACTTGGGAAATCCCGCTGCACACGCCGGACATCCTGGCGGCGGCCCACCTGGTGCGGGCTTACACGCTGGGCTATGAATTGACCGGCGAAACCGAGCTTCTCGATCAGGCGCGCTACTGGGCCTGGACCGGCGTGCCGTTCGTGTACCTCAGCGCGCCGACGCCAGGGCGCGTCGGGACGTTCAGCACCATCGCCGTTCTGGGCGCCACGTCGTGGGTTGCCCCGGTCTGGATTGGCCTGCCGGTGCAATGGTGCGGCCTGGTTTATGCCGATGCCGTGGCGCGACTCGCCCCGCACGATCCGAACGGACCGTGGAAACAACTCGCCGACGGCATCGCGATCAGCGGCGTCCAGCAGTCGTGGCCAACGAGCGACGCCGAGCGCCAGGGACTGCTGCCGGACAGCTACGCGCTACGCGCCCAGCAACGGAACGGTCCGGCGATCAATCCCGCCACCACGCTACTACCGGCGGCGCGGATGTTCGGTCAGCCGCGGCTGTACGACTTCCGCGTATTCCGGGCTGCTGGTTTGATGGTGCACGCGCCGGGCGAAATCAGCAGCGTGGTGGAAAGTGCAACTGCGGTCGCCTTCACGGTCGCCGGCTGGCCAGCCCAACCTTATTGGATCCTCGTGAACGGCTTCAACCAACCGCCGGTGGTGAAGGTCAATGGCCAGCCAGTGCGGCTTGAGTCTCCGAATGAGTTTCAGGCCAGCCCGGACCGCCTGATTCTCCAACTCGAACGCAAGGCAAGAGTGGAAATCCAGCTCGGCGCCGCGCCGAAATGACGGCCGTAGCGGCGGCTCGATAGAGCGCCGCCATCTGGAAAAACGCGGGACGTGCTGCGTCGCGTCCCGATTATCAAGACGGGAAGCTCGGGCGGCGACGCAGCGCCCGCCCTACCAACCCTCTGGTAGAGACAGGCTGCGTCCTGTCCCCATCTCCCAGAAGTGCGGCGGTCTGCCGACCGGCCGCTACGCGCCCGGCGAACACTCAGAACCGGACCGCCAGTTCGCGCGGCCGGGCCGTGTTGGTGAACCTCAGCCAGAGCAGGTTTGCTGGCGCGTCGTAGTGGAAGGCGGTCAGCGCGTCGTCGGCGAGCTTGACTGATTGAGGCGCTCGCGGCACGCGGAGCAGGACGACGGCGAGCGTATTGATCACGCCTTCAAGCGCCGCGCGGAACGCCCCGTCACTGGACTCCACGGTTCGCAGGCCGCAGGCCGAGGCCAGGACCGCAGGTGGACGGGCCTTCGCGGCGTCGAGGTCGAGCAAAAACCAGCGGGAACCGGGCGTCAGCGCGACCGCCGTACGCACTGTTAACTCGGGATCGAAGAGGTTGACGAACCGGCCGCGCAAGGCGCGCGGTTCGCCGGCGACTGATTCGTCCAGGCCGGCGGCGATGACATAGCGGCCGCGGCGGAGCATCAGGTAATTCGTCTCCCGCCAGGGCAACCCGGCCGCCGCCGCCATCTGTTTTACGGCCGCCGCCACGGTGCGGTCCCCGTCGGCGCTGGTTGCCAGCTTGGCCGGGTTTTCCTTCAACCAGAGCAGTGAACCCTTGCCCACCTTCACCAGCGGGCCGCCCGCCGTGGCGTTCGCGCCGAGTTGGGCAAAGAGGTGTTCGCGCGGCGTGGCGAAGCTGAGCCCGCCGGTGTTCCACCATTCGCGAACCGCCGCGTAAGGATCGGTGTCGTCGTCGAAAACCACGAGACGCCCGCCGCGCTTGACCCAATCGGCGAGGGCGCCATGCACCTCCGGCCCGAGCGGTTTCATGCCGTGATAGGACAACAGCAGCACACGGAACGGGTCGAGATAGCCGGGAATGATCACGTTCTCGAGCTGCACGGGCGTCACCGGCATCCCGCGCTTGAGCAACGGCAGGGCGAGGCCATACACATGGCTCAGGTGCGGATCGCTCGACGCCGGTTCCCCTCGCTGGAACATCAGGGAATCGCCCACCAGAACGCCCAGCCCGGAGGTGCCGCAATCCCACGTCACGGGCGTCTGCTTCAGGTCATTCAGCGCGGCCATCACGACCTGCAATTCGGTGGCATAGGCCGGCGGGATGGGCTCGCGCTCCGCCGGATGGCCCTTCTTCGGGTAGCGTCCGCCGAACACGCGTTCCGGCCAGGGCGCCACCTCGAATTGCGCCACCTCCGGCTGAAACAGCGACGCGGTCAGCGTAGACTCCCAGTTTGCGCGGTAATCGTCCCAATCGTGGTCCGGGTTGTCTTCGATGGGGTCGTTCAAATACCACACCGTGCGGCCGGTAGAGCGGACGAGATTCTGCATGACACCGTATTCGAGAAAGGCGGTTTCGAAGGTCCGCTCGCGCAACTGCCCGCGATAGAGGTTGGCCGTGCGCGCGGTGCCGGTCCACACCTGCGCGATGTAACCGTCGCAGCCCTGGAGCCGCGCCAGGCTCGATTCCGGGCTGACGATCCGCCAATGCGCGTAGTTCAACAGGCTGTGAGTGGGGACATAACACCGCACGTGGCGGCCAGTGCGGCGGTTGTAGTCCTGCACGTAATCGAACACCTGCTGCAAGGCGCGGCGGTAGAGGAAATACTTCAGTTTCGAGGCCCGCCATTGGGCATCCACCGAAGCGTGGGGCGGCTGCCAGTCCTCGCCGTAGAACTTCCGCCATTCGCGCTTGAAACCCTCCGAGTAGCCGCTGCGCACCCAGAACTCGGGTTCCTCGAGATGAATTGCCGCCGCGCCGGCCTCGAGCGCGCGCTGCACACCGACACACAGGAACTTCCCGAAGTTCTCCCCCGGGCACATGTAGTACACGTCGCCGCCGTGGCTGACCTTGTGACCATTGCGCTCGGTCTGCGCCTCGTCCTCGTGATTCACGCCATCGAAGCGGCCATAGAGATAATCCTGGTAGCCACCCCACGAGACGCCGGTCATCACGTGGATGCGATACCCGCGGTCGCGCCAGGACGCGATCCGCGCCGGCAGGCCCGCGTCAATGCCATAGACGATCGCCACGTCGGAGCGGAGATTGGCGACATCCGAATAAGCGCCTCCCGTCTGGAAGCAGGTCCGCTCCGATGCCTGCTCGACCGGGTCCGCCGGGAACGGTTGACCCAGGAGCGGGAGCGGCCAGAGCCAGGAAATGACGCAGGCCAGCGTGCGTTTCACGATGCCGCCAGCCTGCCTGCGGCCGGCGAAAGTCGCAATGCCCAAAGTGTAGCGGCGGCTCGGGAGAGCGCCGCCATCTGCAGGAAAACGGGAAAGTGCGGCGGTCTGCCGACCCGCCGCTACGACACCACGCCCGGCTACGCGGACACCGCTCCGTTCCCGCCGGTGCCCACCAAATGGACCTACAAAGCCATCTCCCAAAACAAGAATGACGCTCTGGGAAGAACACGCGCCTCGCGTGTCTCTGGCCGGCGCCCTCGCCGGGCGGGCCCGCGCAGACTCACACCCCTGCCGCCCAGCGGTCGGCCGGCCACCCAGGCGAGGGGCGAGGGGTGAATTTCGAATTTGGAATTGCGAACTGCGAACTGCGAACGGCAAGGGCGAAGGCGCGCGACATCCGACCGCGCCGCATTTCGCTGGCGTCCCCCGCCGCTTCAGCTACCTTTCCCCCATTCGTTGATGTTATGAAGCCGATGCGTTTTACCCTCTTGCTGGTCGTCCTGCTGCTCGCTGCCGCTCCGCTCGGCAGTCAACCCCCCACCGCGCCGGGCAAGTCGCCCCAGGAAATCCTCGCGCAGGCCATCGGCAAGGTGGTCAACCTGATCGAGCCGCTCTCCAACACGCCGCCGCACACGATCAGCGCCACGATCAAGCTGGTGGAGGCGGACGGCGATGCCACCACGCTGGCCGGCCACACCGCCGAGCTGGCCTTCCAGGCACCCGACCGGTTGCGCCTGGCCACGCAGGTGGAAGGGCGCGAGTTGGTGCTGGGACGCGATGGTCCGCAGCTCTGGATTTACGCGCCGGGAAAGAAATTTGGCGTCATCGGCGTGACCAACGTCGCGCGGTTCGCCACCGCCCCGGACAAACTCGACAACACCGTGTTGCCGGCCTGGCAACTTCCCCTGCCCCGGCCGCAATTGCTCGTGCTGGCGCTTTTCCTGCAGGTGGAGGGACTGCCGGATGAAACGGTTGACGGGCTGAACTGCCGGGTCCTCCACGGCACACCGTTGCCGCAGGCGATTGATGCCCTTGGCCTGCCCAAGGGCGAACTCAAGGTCTGGTTGCGCGAAACCGACTTGCTGCCCGTGCGCATTCACGTCGCCAACGAACACGGTCGCGGCGCCACGATCGAGCTGCAACACCTCACCGTCGCCGAACCCTGGCCCACGGAGAAATGGCAACTCGACGCGCCGGCCGATGCGCAGGTGGACAAGGTCGCCCTGAGCCACCTGACCCGGTTCCTGCCGGCGGCGTGGGCTTTGCTCAACCAGAAGATTCCCACGCTCGGCCCCGTCACCGGCGAACGCAAAGTGCTCGCCACCGATGGCGAGGGCCGCCTGGAAGACCACGACGGCACCAAGGTCCTCTTCCTCAAGGGCACACCCGAGGACATGGGGCACCAGGAAGGCACGCTGCTCCGCGCCCAGGTGCGCGATCTCGTCAGCAAGATCCTCTACGGCGTCGGGGTCGGCAGTTCCTTCGAGAAGGGCCACTGGTTCTTCGGTGAAATCGAGCAGGCCCAAAAGCGAATCCAGCCGTTCATTGACGAACGCTGTTTGCGCGAGCTGGACGCGATGGCGCTGGCCGCCAACCTTGACCGCGAGGAAGTGCGTCTGGCGAACTTCTTCCCCGAGCTGTTCCATTGCAGCGGCTTCTCGGTCAGCGGCAAGGCCACCGTGGATGGCCGCATGTACCACGGGCGCATTCTCGACTACATGCGTGGCGTCGGGCTCGAACCGAACGCCGTCGTGATCGTCAGCCAGCCCGACCGCGGTTACGCCTGGGTCAACATCAGCTACGCCGGGTTCGTCGGCTCGGTCACCGCCATGAACGAAAAACACATCTCGATCGGCGAGATGGGCGGCCGGGGCCAGGGCCAATGGGATGGCAAGCCGATGGCCCAACTCCTGCGCGAAGTCATGGAGAAGGCGGCCACCCTCGATGAGGCGGTGGACATCATGCGCCGGGGTCCGCGAACCTGCGAGTATTACTATGTCATTTCCGACGGCACGCGGAAACAGGCGGTGGGCATCGCCGCCACGCCGACCACTTTCGAGGTGATCCACGCCGGCGAAGCGAATCCGCGGCTGCCCCACGCCATCGCCGACGCCGTGTTGATGAGTGCCGGTGACCGCTACGAGGAACTGGCCCGGCGCGTGCAGGCCGGGTATGGAAAACTCGACGCCGACGGCGCCCGGCACCTGATGGACCGGCCGGTCTGCATGAACTCCAACCTGCATTCCGTGCTGTTCGCGCCAGACACGCTGGATTTCTGGGTGGCCAACGCGGACGCGAAGAACGTCGCCAGCGCCTGTCGCTTCACCCATTACAACCTCGCTGCGCTGTTGGGCCGCGCGTCCGAGACCGGCACGGTTCCGGCCACTGCAGCCCGCTGAGCCGGTTGCGGGCAGGGCCGCAGGGGGCCGTTGTTTCCGCTTTCAACGCGGGGGGCCGGACTGGTAGCTTCGGCCCATGTCTGAAATCGTTCAGTATGTCAACCATGGCGCCTCGCTGATCACCCCGCTGGTGGTGGAAAAGGTGATGCGCCGGTTGCCGCTCTGGAAGGTGGAGTTCGCCCAGATTGACGCCCCCCAACACCCGCACCTGGTTGCTCAACTGCAACTCCTGGCGGATGCGGTCGAGGATTCCGCCGACGGCGCCTACAAGGAACTGCCCTACTGCGCCTTCGCGGCCGCGGTCTTTGCGCTGACCTATGGGCACAAGACGATGGACCTGATTCCCGACCATAAGGGCGACCTCGGCCGCGCCGACGATTCGAGCGTCGTTCGCGCCGTCCTGATCCAGCACGAAAGCGCCTTCGCCAGGTACGCCACCGCCCACGGCGTCGAGTGGAACCGCGTCAGCACCAAACCGTAGGTCACGGCTTCCATCCCCGCACCGCATGACCCGCCCGGTGCCCAGCACGCACGAAAAGGCGCTCCAGATCAATCTGGACGCGTCCACCTATGGCGCGTTCGCCGAGATCGGCGCCGGCCAGGAGGTGGCCCGGTGGTTCTTCCGCGTTGGCGGTGCCGCCGGGACCATCGCCAAGACCATTTCCGCGTACGATATGACGGTCAGCGACGCCATCTACGGCCCGTGCGAGCGCTACGTCAGCCGGCAGCGGCTGGAACGCATGTTGGGCTACGAATACGGCCTCCAGCAGGAACGGCTCCAGGCCCAGCGCGGCGCCGCCACCCGCTTCTTCGTGTTCGCCGACACCGTCGCCGCCCGCAGTTATTCGCGCAATGACGACTGGCACGGCTGGATGGGCATCCGTTTCCAGACGCGCCCGCTGACGCCGCCCTGCGACATCATCATTCATGTGCGGATGCACGACCGCGAAAACGTCCAGCAGCAGGAGGCATTGGGCATCATGGGCGTCAACCTCGTCTTCGCCGCCCTGTGCCTCCATGACCGGACGGACGAACTCCTGTCGGCGCTCACCGACAACCTGGGCCCGGAACGCGTCGAGGTGGACATGGTCAAGTTTTCGGGACCGGGCTTCGCCGGGGTGGACAACCGCCTCATGGCGCTGCAACTCGTCCAGCGCGGCCTCACCAATGCCGCCATGTTCACCGCCGACGGCGAGGTGGTGCAGGCCGCCGAGGTGCTTTACAAAAAGGCCATCCTCGTCGAACGCGGCCGCTTCCGCCCCGTCACCCGCGCCACGGTGGACATGCTCGAGTGCGCCCGCACCGAGTTCCTCCGCGAGCCCCACGTCCGCGGCGAGGAGGTCGTCGTGCTGATGGAGATGACGCTCAGGAACCTCGCCGAGGCCGGCGTCATTGACCCGAAGGATTTTCTCGACCGCGTGGATACCCTCGGCTCCCTGGGCCAGACGGTGCTCATTTCCAACTACGGCGAGTTTCACCGCCTCGCCGCGTTTCTGTTCGGCTGCACGAAAAAACAGATCGGCCTGGTCATGGGCGTCCCCACGCTGCAGGAAATCTTCGAGGAGAAATACTACGCCGATCTCGAAGGCGGCATCCTCGAATCCTTCGGTCGTCTGTTCAAAAACGATCTCAAGCTCTACATCTATCCCTACCGCGACCCGGCCACGGGCACGATCATCACCGCCGCGGACCTGCCGGTGGCACCGCACCTCCGCCCGCTGCACGCCTACCTCTTGCAGAACCGTTTCATCCAGGACCTCGCCACGCCGCATGCGGACTGCCTCCCGATCTTCTCACCCGACGTGCTCCAGCGCATCCGTCAAAACGATGCGGTCTGGGAGACGATGGTGCCGCCGCAGGTCGCCGGGATGATCAAGGAGCGGAAACTTTTCGGCTACCGGGGCTGAATTCCACGCCGCCACCCATGAACGCCGCGGGCCACCGGGCGAATCCGGCCGTTCGATGAATTCCGCTGATCTCACCGCCGAGTTGCTCAGCCGCATCGCCGGATGGGAGGCGGTAAAACAGGCGCGCGGCATCGTGGCCGCTGGACGCGTCCGCGAGGCGACCTGGGCGCCGCCTCGCCTCACCGGCCTGGTCCAGGATGGCGGCACCAGCCTCCGCACCGGCCTCGTCATCCATGATGCCATCAACGTGGACAACCTCTGCTCCTGCCGCGCCGCGCGGCGCGACGGCATCATCTGCCCTCACGCGGTCGCCGTCGGCCTGCAGGTCATTGCCGACCGCGAGCGCCCCGCGCCCGTCGCCGAGCCGCCAGTGCCGGCCAAACCCGACCGCCCCGCGGGCCACCATCTGCAACGCGCGTCCGCCAACGAAGCCGGCGAGCCCGTCGAACTCCATGTCATCCTGCCGCCGAACTTCGCGACCGCCCTGGCCAAGGGCCGCGTCATGGTGGTGATCGAAGCCGCCTGGCGACGCGGGCGCGCGCCGCTGAATACGCTGCCCCTGACCACGCCCTTTTCGTTCGCGCCGGAGGATCTGGCACTGCTCGACGCGCTGGAGACCCTCGCCGGCGAGCCGGCGGGCATGGTCATGCTGTCGGCGAAAGAGTTTGGCGCGTTGTTGATCCCGCTGACCGGCCATCCGCGCGTCACCCTCGGTCGCCAACAACCGTTCACGGTGACGGCGACGCCGTTGTCCTTGGAAATCCAGGCCACGTTGGCGTCCACCGGTGAAATCGCCCTCTGCCTCACCGGTACGGCACCAGCCTGGCTGGACACAGGCGAGGCCCTCTGGGCCCTGCGCGACAACACGCTTGCCCCCGTCAGTCTGCCGCCAAGCTGCCGCGGAGTGCGGCATGGTCCCCTGCACTTCCCGCGCGTCCAGGTCCCCGCGCTGCTGGGCCAGGACTGGGCGGCTCTTTGTGCGGGCGCCCGGGTAACCGCCAATTTTCAGCCGGAGGATTTCACCCTCGAGCCATTGACACCGCGCTTCCAACTGGAACTCAAGGGCGGCCTCGCGCAATTAGAAGCCACCTTGCGCTGCACCTACGGCGACCGCACCGTCGCTCCCGGCAAGCTCGCGCCCGATGAGCCGCCCTGGTTGCCTGATCCGGCTTCACCGACCCGTTACCTCACCCGCGATTTCGCGGCGGAGCAATCCGCCGTGGCCCGGTTGCTGCGGGCCGGGTTCACGGCACCGGATGTGGCGGGCTGCTGCCGCCTGGCGGGAGAGAACGGCGTCCTGAACTTCTTTGCCCGCGAATTTCCGCGGCTCCAGCGCGAATGGCAGGTCACGCTGGAAGAGCGCCTGGAACGCAGCACCACCAAGTTGGAACGCATCGAACCCGCCTTCGCCATCACGCCCTCGGGCGAGGATTGGTTCGATCTCCAGGTCGGTTTTGCCACGTCGTCCGGCGAGAGATTCTCCGCCGCCGACGTTCAGCGGCTCGTGCTGTCCGGCCAGTCGCACACGCGCCTGCGTAACGGCCACATCGCCCTGCTCGACACCGGCGCCGTCGAGGAGTTGCAACAGGTGCTGGTGGATTGCGATCCGCAACAGCAGGCGGGCGGCTATCGCTTCGCCGACACGCAGGCCGGGTTTCTCGAAGCCACCCTGCGCCAGCAGCCCGGCTGGCAGGTCCAGGCGCCGGCCGCCTGGCAGGAGCGCGTCCGCCAGCAGCGCGGCGACGCGCGGCTTGACTGCCCGCCGCTGGGCTCGCTTGAAGCCGTGCTCCGGCCCTACCAAAAACATGGGGTCGCCTGGCTCGCCTTCCTCCGGCGGAACGGATTTGGTGGCGTCCTCGCCGACGACATGGGCCTGGGCAAGACCGTGCAGGTCCTCGCGCTCTTCCAGTCGCTCAAGCAAGCGATTTCCGCTGAACCGGCTCCGGCTCCGCACCTGGTCGTGTGTCCGACCAGCCTGGTCACCAACTGGGCCGCCGAAGCGGCGAAGTTCACGCCCGGTCTGCGGGTGCTCGCCCTCCACGGCGCCGAGCGCCACGCGCGCTTTGCGGAGATTCCGCGGCACGATCTGGTCGTCACCAGCTACGCCCTGATCCGCCGCGACGCCGAACTCTATCGCGAGTTCGCCTTCGACACCGCCGTGCTCGACGAGGCGCAGCACATCAAGAACCGGGCGACGCAAAATGCGCAGGCGGTCAAGGCGATCCGGTCGCGCCACCGGCTCGTGCTCACCGGCACGCCCATCGAAAACTCGGTCCTCGACCTCTGGTCCATCTTCGATTTTCTCATGCCGGGTTACCTCGGGGCGGCGGCGGATTTCCGCGAGCGCTACGAGCTGCCGATTTCCCGCGACCGCGACGAGGCGGCGCAAGCCCGGTTGGTGCGCCGCGTGCGCCCCTTCCTGCTGCGCCGGCTGAAGCGCGAAGTGGCCGCCGATCTGCCGGCCAAGCTGGAACAGGTTTCGTTTTGCGAATTGACCGAAGACCAGGCCGCCGTTTACCGCCAGTTGCTCGAGGCCAGCCGGCGTGAAGTGCTCGACGCCGTCGGCGCGCAGGGCCTGGCCAAAAGCCGGATGGTCGTGTTGACCACGCTCCTGCGCCTGCGCCAGGTGTGCTGCGACCTGCGGCTGTTGAAACTGCCGGGAACGCCGCCGGAAACGGCGTCCGCGAAGCTGGAGCTGTTCAGCGAACTGCTCGAGGAGATCCTCGATGGCGGGCACCGCGCGCTCGTTTTCAGCCAGTTCACCTCCATGCTCGCTTTCCTGCGCGAGCGGCTCACCGCCGACGGGGTCGGCTTCTGCTACCTCGACGGCTCGACCACCGACCGCGCCGCCGTCGTGCGCCGTTTCCAGACCAGCCCCGACGTGCCGGTGTTTCTCATCAGCCTCAAGGCGGGCGGCACCGGCCTGAACCTCACCGCCGCCGACACGGTCATCCATTTCGATCCCTGGTGGAATCCCGCGGTGGAAGCGCAGGCCACCGACCGGGCGCATCGGATCGGTCAGACGCGCATCGTGACCAGTTACAAATTGATCGCCCGCGGCACGGTCGAGGAAAAAATCCTGCGCCTGCAGGAGCGCAAACGCGCCACGCTCGCCACCGTGCTGGGCGAGGAATCGCTCGCGGGCGCGCTCGACTGGGACGAAATCCAGGAGCTGCTCGCCGATTGAGCTCGCCGCTTTTCCCGGCCGGTTTTTCCCCATTGAATTTCGCCGGCGTCAGCGGAAGATTCCCCCATGACCCCGGCCTTGCGAATCAAGGACCTGCCCCCCAGCGAGCGACCGCGTGAAAGGCTGGCGGCCCAGGGCGCCGAAAACCTCGGCAACGCCGACCTCATCGCGATCCTCCTGCGCAGCGGCATGCGCGGCGTCTCCGCCGTCGCGGCGGCGGAACAACTGCTCGCGCGCTACCAGTCGCTCGACCGCCTGGCCCGCGCTTCGCTCGACGAGCTTCGCGCCTTCCCGGGCATCGGTCCCGACAAGGCCGTCACCCTCAAGGCCGCCTTCACGCTGGCACAACGCATGACGCGCGAACTCCATGCGGACTCGCCGCTGCTCGACACGCCCGAGCGGGTCGCGGATTTTTTGCGCGAGGAAAACCGGCCCTATGAGGTCGAATGCTTCCAGGTCGCGCTGCTGAACACGCGTCGGCGCCTGATCCGTGTGGAGAAGTTGTCGCAGGGCACGCTCGACACGATCCTGGTGCATCCCCGCGAGGTGTTCCGGGCCGCCATTGTCGCCGCGGCCGCCGCCATCGTGGTCGTCCACAACCATCCCAGCGGCGACCCGACGCCCAGCGAGGCGGACATCAAGGTCACGCGCGATCTGATCCGCGCCGGGCAGTTGCTGAAGATCGAGGTGCTCGATCATGTCATCCTCGGCCGGGCCACGCCGGAGCGGCCGAAAGACTACGCCTCCCTGCGCGAGCTGGGGTATTTCTTCCAATAGCCGCCAGCCTGATGATCGGAACGCGCGGCTAAAACGCGGCCTTCAACCCCTGGCGATACTGGTCGAAGGCCACACGGCCCGCGCGCGTCAACCGCAACAGGGTCTGGGGCACTTTGCCGCGATAGGTCTTCTCAATCTCGACGTAGCCGGCCTCCTCCAATCGGGCGAGATGGCTGGACAAGTTGCCCTTGTTCATCTCGGTTTCGTGCAGCAGGTAAAGGAAGTCGCATTCCTTCACCGCCCCGAGCAGGGCCACGATCATCAGCCGCCCGGGTTCATGAATGACCCGGTCCAGTTCGGAAATGGCTCGCAGTTGCTCGTTCATTCGGCTTCCGGGGCGGGCGGTTGGGTGTGCCGAATGTACAAATACAGGGTAGCCCCGCCGGATCCGAGCCACGTAAGACCAACGAACAAAAGCATCGGCCGCCACAACCCTACAAAATCCGCGGGGGCGATGAGAGCAATCGCGAGAAGCCCCAGCGCCATGAAGAGTAAGACGAGCCATTTCCACGGGTGGTGCCTCTCCGTCCGGTAGATCCAGACCGCATACGCCGCCGCATAGAGCGCCGCTGCGCCCATCCACAGAAGGCCCATCCAATCGTGCTGCCTGTCGAACCGCATCAGGCAGCCAAAACCGGCCGCAATCACGACCGAAACAGCGGCGATTGCGACCATCGCGGTCCACCAGGACTTTCCGCCAACGCGGTAGGCGACATACCCGGTGCGCGGCCAGGTGATGCGCTTCTTGATTGCCTTGGGGACCCAGAGAATAAGACCGAACATCAGGAGGAGGCCCGCGAAAAATAACAACATACTGGCGAACCCGTGCCTCCACATCGAATTCTCCGGCAGCCCTGCCTGCACGTAGTTCAAAAAGGTATAGCCCAGCGCCATCAGGCCGAAGGCCATCTCGCCGGTCCCGTCAATGTTGTCGTATCGCTTGGGCCGGCCCATGTAATTTCGAAGTTGCTCTTGATCTTTCATAAACACTGGATGGTGCCGCAAATTTGCTTTCGACGTCGTTTCAGAGAAGGAACCCCCGCCGGCCTCACGGGCTCTTCGGCGCCAACATTCCGGCCGCCAGCTTCATCGTGTTGATTTGCATCTCGCGCAAAGCCGTTTGCGATTGCTGAAACGCGGCAAGCTGTTCGGGGGGGAGAATCTGTTTGGCACGAACCAGAACTTGCTGGTCGAACTGCGCCTTGTCCTGCGCGAACTGGTTCAGCCGGTTCTCGTTGAACATCTCGGCCACATTCGCGTCCGGGGAACCAGCCCCGGCGGAGTCTGTCGTCCATTTGAAGCCGCTCCGCACCTCTTGCATCGCCTGAATCAACTGCTCTTCCTGCGGCGCGCTCAATGCCGTGGGAGTGCCGGCCAGTTGGTCGCGGATCTGGCCGATCGAAAGCCGGTCGGGCACGCTCTGTTCGTAAGTCTTCAAAGTCGCGTAATTGTCTTCACCCAGCAATTGCTTGATCTGCTCGTCGCAGGCGTCGGTTTCGCTCTTCATCTGCTTCCCCAGCTCCGCGCGCTTGGAGGCGTCCATGTCCCCACCCAGCATGGACGTCCCCATGTCCGTGGCCACGAGCATTTTCTTTTCCATCAAGTCCTTCACCGCCGCGGTCGTTTCGGGCGACAGGTTGAGCTGCTGAAAAAGTGCCGCATACTGCTTCTGCATCAACGGGACCATGACCGCTTTCTGCTGGGCCTTGATCATCTCCTTCATGCGCGGGTCTTTCAGCAACCCGGCCAGGCCCTGGCCGGCCGTATTGGTCTTCGCCTCGGCCAGCGATTGCTCCAACTGCGCGATTTGCTTGTGCTGTTTGCCGGCTGCCGCGGAACGTATGGTCAGCAATCCCTGCAGGATCTTCGCCGTCCTCTCGGCCACCGCCACCCTTTCGCCCGGCTCGGACATTGCGCTCAATTGCGTTTCCATGGCGTGAAGTTGACCCTCGGCAGACGCAAGCTGCGCCTGGCTTTTTGCGATCTGGCCCCGCTCATGCAGGCACAACGCGCCGAGGACGACGGTGGCGACAAGAAGCAAGGCGACGAGAAAATTTTTCATAGGACAGATTCGGTTGTTTTGGCCTCGTTCAGCACGCCGGTCCCGCCGCTATGGTTGTGTCGGCAGGGTCGGCCCAGGTAATTGTGAAGGGTATCTTTCATTGCCGACTAGTTTGCATCACAAACTGGTTTTTGTCAAGAACCATTTTCAACCTTTCTTTCGGCGAGCGAACGCCGGGGTCGCCCCGGGCGAAGCTTCGGCGGACCATCGCGCGGTGGTCGCGCCCTCGACCAACGCTTGGCCTTTTTCCAATAGCCGCCGGCGCGCGGCGCGCTGCCGAACCGCTTGAGGGCAACCCCGCCACCGGCCCGGCGCGGCACGGCTGACGACTGGCGAATCGTCCGCCCGCGAAGGAAAAAGCGAAGGAAAAAGTGCTTGGCATCCGCCGTCCTTGACCCAAACCTGACGGCGCGATGATTCATCCAACCGCCGTCATTCATCCCGCTGCGCAGGTGGATCCCACGGCCGAGATCGGTCCGTTTGCGGTGATTGACGCCCACGTGGCGGTCGGCCCGCAGTGCGTCATCGGGCCGCACGTCCATCTCACCGGCCACACGACGCTGGGCGCGCGCAACCGCATCCACGCCGGTGCCGTCCTCGGCGACGCGCCCCAGGACGTGAAATACACCGATGCCCCCACGCGGTTGCGGATCGGCGACGGCAACCTGTTCCGCGAACACGTCACCGTCCACCGCGCGAACAAGGTCGAGGAGGACACGGTGATCGGCTCGCACGGCTTTTTCATGGCGCACTGCCACGTTGGCCACAACTGCCGGGTGGGCGACCGCGTCATTCTGGCCAACGGTGCGACGCTTGGCGGGCATGTTGTCCTGGAGGACCGGGCCTTCATCTCGGGCAACTGCCTCGTCCACCAGTTCGTGCGCGTCGGCACGCTGGCGATGATGCAGGGCGGAGCCGCGATCAGCCAGGACCTGCCGCCGTTCACGGTGGCGCGCGGCGACAACGGCATTTGCGGCCTGAACACGATCGGGCTGCGCCGCGCCGGGTTTACGGGGGAGGAACGTCTCGAACTCCGGCGGCTGTACCATTTCCTCTTTCGGAGCGGACGCAATCTGCGCACGGCCCTCGCCGAGGCCGTGGGGCAGTTCCCGAGCCCGGCGGCCCGGCACCTGATCGAGTTTCTGGCGGTCGCGAAGCGCGGCGTGTGTCGCGACACGGGCAACCGCCGGGACGCCGCCGGCGAAGATACGGATTAGCCGGTAGCTGACCGCCGAACCTCAACGCGCCCTGGCCTTGAGGGCGGCCTTGGTTTCCGCCCGGAGCAGGTCCAGCTCATCCTGGTGCTCCAGCTTGCTCGCCCGGCTCATCCGGTCAATGAACAGGATGCCCCGCAGGTGATCGTGCTCGTGCTGGATGGCCCGTGCCAGCAGGCCGCCGCAACGGAAGCGGAGGGTTTCGCCGGCAAGGTTCTGCGCTACCACGTCGATCGTTTGCGACCGGCTGATGTCAGCGAAGATCTCCGGAAAGCTGAGGCATCCCTCCGGGCCGCTGACCGGTTCACCGACCGGCGTGAACTCGGGGTTGATCAACACCAACGGCATCAGGCTGTCCACATCGGCGGGCCGGCCGTCGAGTTCCATCGTCGAAGGCCGGTCCTTGACTCCGCGCACATCATGCACGGCCATTTGGACGGCGCGAGCGACCTGTTGCGCCGCGAGGCCGACCCCCTTCGAGGCGTGCATCGTCTCGAGCATGTCCGCCGCCAGTTGGCGAATCTCCGGCGTGATCGCCGTGATCCGGGCGCCGCGTTCGCGAAGGACCGGATGACCGTATTTGATGATTTCCAGAACCATCGTTGCGCGTCGAGATCCCGCCGGGTTTGGCCCCCGGGCTCCCGGGCGCCTGAACGGGCGCTTCAATATTTCACCGATTCGTCCTGGAGCAAGCCGGCCAGCTCGGGCACGGCCGGGCTGCGGCCCGTCCGCACGTAGCAACCGCTCGTGCTGACGCCCGCGAGCAGGGCGTCCTGGTTGGCGAGGCCGAGCAGTTTGCCCAGGCAGAAGCCGGAGTTGAAATGGTCGCCCGCGCCAGTCGTGATGAGCGGCTTGGCCACAAACGGACCGGGCGCCATCGCCACGCCTCCGGCGGAAACCGCCAGCGCGTACGTCACCGGATGCACCACGAGCGTGGACACCGGAACGTAACGGTGGATTTCGCGAGCCAAGTCGGCTAGCTGTTCCGGCGCCTTCGCCTCGCAGTCGAAGCCCAACGCCTTGGCCACCTCGTGGGCTTCCTTCTCGTTCAGACCGAGGATCACGTCGAAGTGCTGTCCAAACTTCACAACCAGCTTGAGGGCGCGCTGGATGTCCTGCGGCAAACGCTTCTCGGGGTCGGCCAGGTCCACAAACAGCGTCCGGCGCGGGCCGGAGAGCGACGGACACAGCTCGTGCTGAATCGCCTCCCAGATGTCGCTCATGTAGGGCAGCATGGTCCAGTTGACGAAACCGACCAGCTCCGCGTTCGCGAACTTCACGGCGAACTTCTCATCGCCGTAGCGAGTGCGGATGTTTTCCCAGGTGACCTGCTTCAGCGAGGAGTGTTTGCCCAGCATCACCTTGCCGTCCTCGAACTCGACCGCGTCGGTGTACCCGGGTTCGGCGATGGAAGCCACCTCGGCGCGCTTGGCGAAATCGGCGAACACCGGGTGCAGGTTGGGATACCCGAGGATGCCCAGGTAGCTGACTTTGACGCCGAAGCTGGCGAGGGCATTCGCCATGATTGGGCCGTTGCCGCCGAGCTTGGTCATCTGGCTGACCAGTTCAATGTTGGTGCTCTGTCCGGCGGCGGCGCGAATCCGGTCGCCCCACTGCGCCATCCGGGCGAGGCGGGTGAACTTTTCGGCGTTCTCGCGCTTGTCCACGACGTGCAGGATTTCATCCACGAAACCGTCGAGTCCGACGAAGGCGGACAGCTTGTTGACACGGGCGGCGGCGGCCAGCAACTGCCGGGCGCACTGGTTGCGTTGCTCTTGGGTGATGGTCATACTTGAATCGTTCGTTTGCCCAAAAAATCCCGGAGCCGGTTCATTCCGGGCTCACGCCTACAATCTGGAGAATGCGCTCCAAATCGTCATCGTTGAAAAAACGGATCTCCACGGCGCCGCGCCCCTGCCGGTAGCGCAACGTCACTCTCGTGCCCAGCCGCTCCTGGAGCCGCGCCTCGACGGCCGCGACATGCACGTCCCGGGCCACCGGCGTCTTCGCCCCGGCGGGCCGACCGGCCGCCGGAGTGGCCGCCAGCGACTGCCAGCGGGCGACCAACTCCTCCGTCTGGCGAACACTGAGCGAGTCACGAATTGTTTTCTCGGCCGCCCGGACCTGTTCGGTTGCCGACGGCAACGCGAGAATGACCTTGGCGTGCCCGACGGAAAGTCGCCCGTTCCGCAGGTGATCAATCACCGCCGGCGGCAGTTTGAGCAACCGCAGCGCGTTGGCCACGGCGACCCGGCTTTTGCCGACCTTGCCCGCGGCGTCCTCCTGGCGGAGATGAAACTGTTCGATGAGCTGTTGGTAACCCTGCGCCTCCTCGATCGGATTGAGATTCTCCCGCTGGAGGTTTTCGATGAGGGCCAGTTCGAGCACGGCGGCGTCATCCGCCTCGCGAATGATCACCGGCGCTTCGGTGAGGCCGGCGAGCTGGGCGGCGCGCCAGCGCCGTTCCCCCGCAATCAGCTCGAACCCGCCGTCCTTGGGACGCACGATCAACGGCTGGACAATGCCCTGTTCGCGGATGGAGTCGGCCAGTTCGCGCAGCGTGTCGGCGCTGAATTCCTTGCGCGGCTGAAACGGACATGGGCGGATGCGGTGCAGCGCCACCGAGGCGACGCGCTCAGCGGTATCGCTGGCAGACTGGGGCGCGGTGCCGGTGGCGTGCTGCGGGTTCGGGACGGCCGGGGCGGTGGTTCCGCCCAGAAGCGCGCCCAAACCACGCCCTAACGCCGATTTGGACATGGCCGGGAAGTGTTGCAGGAGGGTGCCCGCCTTGTCAATGCCGCCGCCAGGACGGCCGTGTCCGAATTTGCCTCGCCCGGTGGGGAGCGTCCTCGCGAGCCGGCGGGAAGGTTGAGAGGGTGGTGAGTTGAGCCTGCCTGCCGCGCCGCGCGCGGCGCAGGCAGGAGTTGAGCGACCGGAGGAGGGTCGCGGTAAACCTCGCACGCCAACCGCACGAACCCGCGCGAATTCGCAACTCGAAACTCGAAACTCGCAATTCTCTAGTGGGGCTGAACACTTCAAACTTGAAACTTGAAACTCCGAACTTCTTTCCTGCTCGCGGGAACCTGTCTGCCGCCTGTCTGCCCCGGCCTGTCTGCGTGCCGATCCGCACAGGCAGGCACAGGCAGGCGGTACAGACAGGCGCTCCCACCGACAAGTCAAATTGGGACATTAGCGCCGACGTGGGCGGTGACGCCGCGGGCACGGAACTGTTCACGGATGGAATCCATTGCCGCCGGGGAGGGCGGATCAACGGCGTCGAGGGCATAATCCAACCCCAGCCTGCGGAATTTCCCGGTGCCGGTCGCGTGGTAGGGCAGGAGACTTACCGGGGGCGTCGGATCGAACGTGGCGACGAATTCCGCCAGCGCCTCAAGTTCCCCGGGGCCATCGTTGACGCCCGGAATGATCGGGATGCGAATCCACAGGTTGGCGTGGACGCGGGCAAGCGCTTGGAGGTTCGCCAGCACCGGGCCGACCGGCCCGCCGCAGTACTGCCGGTGTTTTGCGTCGTCCATCAGCTTGAGATCGTAAAGGAACAGGTCGGCCAGCCCGGCGATGGCGAGCAGGCATTCGGTGCTGGCGAAGCCGCTGGTGTCCACCGCCGTGTGCAGGCGCTGGTCGCGGCTGGCCTGGAGCAGGGCCTGCAGGAAGCGCGGTTGCGCCAGCGGTTCACCGCCGGAGAACGTGACGCCGCCGCCGGATTCATCGTAGAAGACCCGGTCGGTCAGCACTTCCGCCATCACCTCGTCCACGGACATTGCGCGGCCCACCTGCTGGCGCGCCCCGCTGGGGCAGGCGGCGACGCAGGCTCCGCAAAGCGTGCAGAAATCATGGCGGGCGGGGAGGGCGCCGTTGCCGGCCAGCGTGGCTCCAGAGGGGCAGGCGCGCCGGCATTCGCCGCACGCCAGGCAGCGGCTTTCGAGGACCAGCAGTTCCGGCCGGGCCGACTGGCCCTCCGGATTGTGGCACCAGGCGCAGTGGAGCGGGCAGCCCTTGAGAAAGACGGTCGTGCGGATGCCGGGTCCGTCCTGGACGGAGTACCTTTGGAGGTTAAAGACGAGTCCGGTTTCCATGCAGCCAGCCAGCGCGCAGCGATAGCGTAGCACTTCCCCGGTGCGCGTCAGGGAAAAACGGGGTCTTTCCGCAACTCCGATTCCCCCGTCATCCGCAGCCGGGAAACCAGGCCTCACCTCCAAGCATCCGCCAGACGCAGCCGGGAAATCACCACCGACATTCAAGCGAGGAAAGGGCGTTGATGCCCCGCACCCGACGCGCCGCCCCAGTTCCACCCGATTTCAGCACCTTCGGCGGTCAACATCGTTGCCCCTGACTCGCGGAACGCACTTCCGCCCCTTTGACCACCACGCTCGCCGTTTCGCCACCGCGAGCGATTGGGGGGACTCCTTGCCGTCCATCCTGCTACCCACTTTCCCGCTGGATTTCGGCCTTGTGCGGGTTTGGGCGGGGCGAGGGGGATTGCTGGCAGGGGTTGATCCGCCCAAGCGGGAAACTCACCGAAGGCATCAAGGCGGGGCGGGGCGTTTACAGCAGACACCAGACAACAAAGAAGGCCAGCATTGGCTATACGTGCACCTTGTTAATAGTAAAAGAAAATGAGGAACTGTCTTGTTGACGATTGCTCAGAATAGACAAGCACCTCTGTTGGCAAGAACGGAAAACGAGAATTAGGCAGCGCATTTGTGAATTGATTGTTAAGAGACCAACCGATTGCTTCCATTTCTTGGAGTGAAAGCATTGGTGAAGCCACGTTTGTTGATATACTTATGGGCGGGGTTATGAAAGAAGAGCCATTTGCAATTAGGTCTTCTGCTCGTACCCTGAGATGGTTAAGGCCCTTTACTTCCTGCATTGTTATAGCATTGACTTTAAGTGCCTGTGGCTGCCATCCCGCGAAAGTAAGATTTGTTAAGTCTAAAGGAATAAACAAATCTATTGCGATGCCCTTAGCTGGCAGACTTCCTTTGTTCAGCACTCGATATTGGATAGTTCTGGATTGTTGCAGAGATATTACTGCCTTTTTTGTCGCAAGCGGAATCGGTGAATCGTTGACCACTAACTCTAAATTAACTACTTCCGAATCTGTGTTTGTGTGCGACGCAACAGTTGCAACCTCCGCCAAGAGCGCATCCATTCGCACAGTCAATGGCGTATTTGTGGATTGGCTATATGCTAACATCATCCAACAGGCTAAGTCATTTTTGCTGCTTTGCGCTTCCAGTTGCGCTTTGTCGCGCTCTTGCGTTAACTGCAATATCTTGTTGCTCTCCTCTTGGTTCTGTCCGTTTAGCCTTTGAACTTCAAGTTGATAATTGCCTAAAAGAGCCGCGTTGCTTTGGCCAGTTGTTGTAAATGAGTATTCAAGAAACTGTTTATCCTTAGCTAGCCCTGTGATTTGGGAATTCTTGTCGCATCCCCTCCATAACAAAACTGCCATTACGATAATGACGCAAACAAACAAAATGGGAGAGTGTCTTGTAGCAAAAGGAATCTCCCTCCATAAATGATTTCCGAGTTTTGGTTGGTGGAAATACTGGAAAACACAATCCCAGGCCGTCCGAAGACGATGCGTGGCCTTAGAGCTTCTTTGCTCAGTCGCTTTCTTATCTATTGCCATACTGCTAAAGCTTCCAGTGATATGCGAGGGGTGTCAAGTGGATTATCACTGTATGTCAAGGGGGGTGTCGCCTCCCGGGCAAGAAAAGCTCGCCCAAGACAACGGGGCGGCAAGGCAGGGATTTTATGACGTGGGGACGGGCAACAAAAAACCCCCGGGGGATTGGCCCGGGGGCGGAAGTGGATTTGAGCGGATCAAGCCTTCAATCCGTACAGTCCGGGGGCGGATTTCCTGCAAAATTGCCCCTTTTGCTGGCCTTGGGCGGGCAGCGTGTTCTTGTGCGTGGTCTTGTGCGTGCCCGGAAGCGTCAAGACGGGGCAACGGCGTCTGGCTGTCAGGGTTTGACCCGTCCGGGCGGAAAGGGCTCGCCAGCCTGTCAGCCAGACGGCAAGAATGGGCGGATATGACGACAGCGGAAACCGCACTTGACGGGTTCACTCGCGATGTCGGTTCAATCTGGTGCGACTGGAGGAACGACGGCAACGACGCCGTGAACTGGGAAGCCGAATAACTCTACGGTGTGGAAGGTCTCGGCCCGTTCGACGAATTCTAACAACCCTGTGTCTTCTGGCCGCCGTCAGCGGCGCACCAGCCGAAGAAGCCGATTTTCCGACTCGCTATTTCAACAAGCGCACAGCGCTGCTTGTCGCCACTGCTGTTCAAAGAACTTACGATCATATTTGGCAAGTTCGTGACTTTTAGGGACCACCTCCAAGATTTCATCCTTGTCCAAACTATTCAGGGATGCGCCGCAGGTTACAATGGTTCCGTCCGTGCAAACAAGAAACCGTCGATGTGGTTTTTGAGTTGTATAAGTCCGGGCCTGCCAATTGGACCCGTTCTCCTTATTCACGTCACAGAGAAATGAGGCAAGGGTTTGACATTCTTTTGTGCGCAGAGCACCAGTCAGTAAACGCAGAGTCCGCTCGATCGGAGTGCCAAGCTCATTCACTTTTAGCAGATTCACAACGGACTCTACCCGCGTGTACGGGTCGTGAACGCACTCAATTGTTCGGCCACTGAGCACCTGAGAAATTCGCCTGAGATTTGTTGCAGGTTCTCCAGCTTTGAGTCGTTTGGGAAGTTCTACCTCCGCATTGACGCCAGTGCGCCATAACCGGTCTTCCTCCTGCCAACGGGCTAATTGTTCCGCGCCATCGAGTGTTAAGCGGATTTCGGCGCGGTTCGGCGAAACCTCAATCCACCCCGCCTTCTTCCACCCTTCCATTATCGAATCGGGGGGCAGGCTTGCCACGCAACCATCATAGCCGAGCAACCTTAACTGATCGTCTATGCGCAGTATGCCGGCCCTCCTGCCGCCGGCCAAGCAGGCCGGCCAGAGACAAGTTGCGGAGTGGCGTAATTGAGCGTCTTTATCCCACTGCATAGCGGGAGAGTCGGGGAAAACCAAGCAAGTTGGCAAGCAGATTTGAGCATATCCGTCTCCGGGCGCGGCTGGTTCTCAAAACCGCCTCAGTTTGGCGTCGTCTCAATACAGCCCTCGGGTCACGGGACTTGTCGGATACGTTATCCGCGCACCAGCCGCAAAAGTTGGTCCCCTGATCCGACCTTGCGACCCACGGCGTCCTACGTGTAGTCCTGCCCCTTGATGTACCGGTCCAGCATCGCGCCGGTGGCGGATAGCAGGATGATGACGGAGCCTTGATCGAGCAACTGACCGATGACGCGCCCTTGGGCGTCGCGGACTATTTTTTTATCCATAATGCCTCCTACTCGAAAAACCTCTCGAACTCATCCTCGGCCATACCGTCGCCCATCGCTTGGAGTTTCGCCCCAACGTCCGCCAAATCCGCGTGGTCATGAAGGGTCGGTCCCAAGTATTGACAACTCTTGACTGTTCGCCGGTGTCGGGTTGGTCATCAACCCGCCGACTACTCATCCAGAATCGGTTCGGCGAAGGCTTCGCACACGGTGGACCGCGGGCCGACGAAAAGGCGCCGGATCTGCCGTTGGCCTCGCACTGAGGCTTCGGCGAAGATCAGCCAATGCCCGCCCAGCCGTCGGGCAGCCACCATGGCAGACTGGCGGATCGCGAACCACTGGGTCACGAGTGCGGCCGCAAGCGGTACACTACCGTAATGGATTCCACCCCGCGCCCGGCGATTCGCCGACCAGATCCGCTTGCCTTTGCGGCGGCGGAACGCATAATTGCCCTCCGGCGGCACAACCCGCGTGGGTCGGTCGGCCGGTGGCGCCCGTAGCTCAGGTGGATAGAGCATCTGCCTTCTAAGCAGAGGGTCCCGCGTTCGAATCGCGGCGGGCGCGCCATGCCTTGTTTTTTGTCCCTGAAGGTGTATAGCCTGTTTTGTGCTCACGCTGGAACAACTCGCCGGTCTCCTCGACCCATACCGCCCCGCCGCCGCCAGCCGGGTCAAGGAATTCGCAATCAACGGACATACGTTCGGCTTCAACTCCCGCCCAGCCATCATGGGCGTCGTCAATCTCTCCGCCGGTTCGTGGTACCGCGAAAGTGTCTGCCTCTCTGCGGAACAGGCGATCCAACGCGGTTGCGTTCTGCGCACGCAAGGGGCCGACCTCGTGGACGTGGGCGCCGAATCCTCCCTGGCCAACACCGAGCGGGTGGATGACGCGCTCCAAAACAGCCGCCTGATCCCGGTCGTGAAGGGGCTCCACGGACACGGCGTCCCCGTGTCGGTGGAAAGCTATCAGCCGGCGGTGATCCGCGCCTGCCTCGACGCCGGGGCGGGCGTGGTCAACCTGACCGGCAGCCAAACGGAGGAGATTTACCGGATCGTCGCCGCCCACGACGCCGCCGTCGTCATTTGCCACGTCCAGGGCCCCAATGTTCGCGAGGTGGGCGATTTCGATTTCGGCGCGGATCCGACGGCGATGATGCACGATTATTTTGCGCGGCAGATCGAGGTGGCCACGCGCGCCGGGGTGGAAAAAATCATCATTGATCCCGGCCTGGGATTTTATTACCGGAACCTCCAGGACAGCGCCACGCGGGTGCGGCACCAGATCAATGTGTTTTTGAACAGCTTCCGGCTGCGTACGCTCGGCTTTCCGGTCTGCCATGCCCTGCCGCACGCCTTCGAGTACTTCGGCGCGGAAGTCCGCTGCGCCGAACCGTTCTTTGCCGTGCTGGCGGCGCTGGGGAAAACGGACCTTTTCCGCACCCACGAAGTCCCGCGCATCAAGGCCGTGCTCGACACGCTCCGGGTTTATTAGTCCCGCGTTCGGGGCGGCGTCATTCAGACCGCAAACAGCACCCAAAAGACCACGCCCATCGCCGTCGCGACCACCCAGCAACCCACGCCAGCCGGCCAGAACCACGGCGAGCGCCCCGGCGCGCCGCCGGCTGCCCCGCCCCCAGCCAACAACTGCCCCGCCAGCAGCAGGACACCGGCCATCACCAGCAGGGCGTGCAGCCCCGTCAGCAAAAACCAGATCGCCAGCGGGCGACTGCGCCAGGGTCCCAAGGACTCGATCAGTTCCACTTCATCCGCCGGCAGGAGCACGGATTCGCCCGACGACGGCCCGCGCTGGAGTTGGATTAACCGCATGGCTGGTTTGTCCGGTTGCGAGATCGCCGCCCGGTCCAATGCCTGGCCCCCGACGCGCCCAATGAATTCGCGACCGTCGGTCAGCCGCACGAAATCGTGCGTGAGCCGATCACGGCATTCCCAGCCACGAACCGACAGAAACGAGAGGCCCAACAGGACGGTCATGCCGATAAGAAGCCGGGCCCGACGCTGACGTCCTTTCCGCAAGGCCGATCGCGCGGCCCACAAGGTCGCAGCCGACAGAACCAGAGCGAGCGAACCCAGCGTCGCCACGCTGCTCCCCGACGCGCCGAGCCTCCAGTCGTTGGAACCAGCCCGCACGCGCAGCGCAAAAAAAACAAGCGCGAGAAACCCGATGATCGTCGCGACCAGAAACAGCCGCCAACGCAACGTCCACTTTCCCCATGAACCGACTGTTTGGAGTTCCGCGTTTACGTGGCTTGGACCGCCTGAAGGCGGAACTCCGAGCCCAACTACCGAACCACCGATCCGGTTCATGGTCCTTGGGCAGGCCCAAACGGAACAGGAAGCTCCCTCGCGCGTCACGTCCGGCCCACCCGCAGATGCAGCGACAACACCGGACCTCGCCATGGTCACCAGTGGACCATGCCGCCGGCTCCAGAGCCAGTTGACGCACAGCGGCGTTTGCGCCAGGGCCAGCATCCAAAGCGCGTGGAACCTTTGCGTGGCCGCGGGGGAATCAACGGCCACCGCGCCGCCGCCGTCACCGGACAACAGACTTGGAAGAAGAAACAGGCCCAGATAAAGCAGCGACAAAATGCAATGCACCTTGCCCCAGAACTCGTTCAGCCGCCGGCCGCTCGCGCCGGAGAAACCGACGTAGAGCCACGCATTGACCGCACAGAACGCAACGCCCGCCGCCACCGGCAACGCGCTGCGAAGACCGTATGCCACGGCCGCCAACAACGTCAGCCCCGCGCCCACAAGAATCGCAAGGGCGAACCACCGTGCGGCCAACGGTCGAGCCCGCGCTTCCGCGCCTTCGGACAACGGTCCCAACAGAAGGTCGAAGGCGACACCCACCGACAGCAGCAGGAGCAGCATCGTCGCGAAGCCCAACCAACACGCCGCCGGCTCGGGCCAGAGTGGCAGCGACGTCAGCAAGCGGCTGCCCGACACATTGTCCATGAGTTGCAGCGCCACGACCGCCAGTGCGATCGGCACGCCGACCAGCAGCAGGCCGGCCGCAAGCCGTTGGGCGCACTCGGACCACGAACGCGTCCCGCCAGCCACCAGCCCTGCCGATCCGCGGAGATGCGCCAACCCATTTACCGCGGCGGACAGCAGCGACAGTCCAAGCAGGCCCAGACCGAGCAGGCCCAGCGTCTGCGCGTCAAAACGCCAGGTTCCGGAGACCGTTTCCACCGGCGGCAAAGAAGCTGGCCAGCCGACCCGTGCCGGACCACCGGGAGCAAAGAAGCTGGCCCCCAGCGCCAGCCCGCCGGCGACGCTCAGGCAAACAGCCGCACGCGCCAAATGCGGGAACAGCGGCCGCGGGGCAGAGGCCCGAGAACGAATTCCGAAGCCGCCAATTTGCAGCGTGACGAGGGCCAGGCACGTCAAGAGAGCGCCGCCGAGCGTCTGCAAGGCCCGCAGCAGGTCCGGCGAGAGCGCCCCGCCTTCCACCACATCCGATCCGAGCCAGCGCAGCGCCCAAGAGCCGACACCGGGCAGCGCCTCAGCCGGGCGGGACTGCTGCCAGCAAGTCAGCGTTTCGAGACCGAAACCCAGACCGAGGAAGACGACTGCGGCGACGAGCAACCCGCGCCCGAATGAGGCGCGGTCGGCGGATCGGTTTCCGGGTTCGGACCACATGCCGGGACGCTACGCAATCGCGTCGTGGTTTCCGAGCGGAAACCGGCTTCGCCGCCCAGCGGCACGAACGCAGTTGAAATCGCCGGCCGAAATCGGAGAATGGCGCGCGTGATCTTCCTGCCGATTGTCGCCCGCGAGTTGCGGGTGGCGGCCCGGCGGCGCGGCACCTACCTCGGCCGGTTGGGCGCGGCCTTCGGAGCGCTGGCATTGGGCACATTCGTCTTTCTCGACAGCCGCGATTTCGCCCCGCGTGACCTCGGTATTATCCTGTTTCAGGCGCTGGCATGGCTCGCCTTCTTCTATTGCGCGATCAGCGGAGTCCGGCTCACGGCCGATTGCCTCAGCGAAGAACGCCGCGAAGGCACGCTCGGCTTCCTGTTTCTCACGGACTTGAAGGGTTACGACATCGTACTGGGCAAACTGGCCGCCGCCGCCCTGCCTTCGCTGTTCAACCTGCTGGCCATCTTCCCGATTCTCGCCATCCCGCTCACCCTGGGAGGTGTGACCGGCACGCAGCTCTGGCAGGTGCCGCTCGTGTTGATGACCATCCAGTTTCTCTCGCTTTCCCTCGGTCTCGCCGTGTCCGTTTGGTTTCACAACGGACGCAAGGCGGCGGGCGCGACACTCCTGCTCCTGCTCTTCGTGATCCTCGGGCCGATTCTCGCCGTAATCTGGTTGCGCGTGACAAACAGGACAGGGACGTTCCCCTTCGAACTCATGGCGTTGAGTCCGATCATGGCGCAGATGTTCGCGACCGACCCCAGCTTCGCCCGTTTGGCAGTCACCCGCAGCACTCCGTTCCTTTACGAGTTCTCTCTGTCGGTTTCGCTGATCCTGGCCCTCGGCGCGCTGGCCTTAACCAGTTTCGTTCTCCCTTGGATCTGGACGGACCGGCCCCTCAACGCCAAACCAAGCGACTGGCGCACCTGGCTCAATCGCTGGCGGCAGGGTGCGCCAGGCACGCGCGCGGCCTTTCGTCGCCGGTTGCTCGGCGTCAATCCGTTCTACTGGCTGGCGGCGCGGGACCGGTTGAAGCCGCTTTATGTCTGGCTGCTGCTCGGAGCGCTCGGCGCGGTCTGGGTCCTGGGCAACTGGCAATGGGGCGAGGACTGGCGGGACGCCGGCTTGAACCTGACGCTTTCGATCTTCGCCCACGGCGCGCTAAAATGCTGGATCGCCTCCGCGGTGGTGTACCGGTTGGCGGAGGATCGCCGCAGCGGTGCACTCGACCTGCTGCTGTCCACGCGGCTGACGGATCGCGAGATCCTCGTGGGCCAATGGCGGGCCCTCGTACGCCAGTTCGCCGCGCCGGTGGCGGTGGTGTTGCTGGCGAACACGTTCCTCTGCCGGGCCGAACTGCAGGCGGCCGGTTCGTTGGACCGCGATTTCATCATCCTGCTCTTCGCCGCCCGCGGCCTCGTACTTGTGCTCGACGCCGTCGCGCTCGCGTGGCTGGGACCGTGGATCGCCGTCAGCACGCGACGTCCGAACCAGGCAGCGGTCCGGACGCTCGCCTGCGTCGTCGGCCTGCCATGGGTGTTGTTGGTTGGCGGCTACTTCACCTGGCTGATCGCCAACTCCCTGCGCCAGTCATGGCAAGACCCCAGCGAGTATCAAAGCCTCGCGATCTGGTTTTTTATCGTCCTCGCGGTTGACTTGGTCGTGATGGCGGTGGCCCACACGCGGCTGCAGCGGGACTTCCGGCGGGTCGCGAGCGAACCGTTTCCCGCCCGGGCCGGCTGGCTCCGCCGCTGGCTCGGCGGTGAGGGCGCCAGGGCTTGATTTCTGGGGCCGTATCCTGCGGCGGCGGCACTTTTCCGTTGAACCGCCCGGGCCACTTGCTACGCTGCGCGCCATCATCCAGCACGAACAAACATAGGTGCCCGTCACCGCATCGCCCTACGATTCATGAGCACGAACAACTTCCCCAAACTCCACAACGCCATGTGGCCCGGCCTCGTCGGCAAGGGCAGTCCCGGCGCCGAACCGTGTCTCGATCTTGACACCATGCTCGACCTGACTGCCAAGGCCGAGGTCAACGGCGTGAAGTTCGATGGCGTGGACATCTTTCTGTTCGAGCCGCACATCGCCATTGATGCGAGCGACGACGACCTGAAGCGCATCGCGGACAAGATTCGTGGGAAGGGACTCGTGGTCGGCTCGGTCGTCGCTCCGATCTGGCCGCCCACCGGCGGCGGTTCGGCGATGGGCAGCGACGAGGACCGCAAGAATTTCGTCGGCCAGGTGGCCAAGGGCTGTCGCATCGCGAAATGTCTCCGCGCCCTCGGGGTCCGCCCCCACGGCATCGTGCGGATTGACTCGGCCTGTAGCGTGACCGACTGGGACAAGGACCCCAAGGGCAACACCAAACGCATCGTCGCCACGTTCAAGGAGGCCGCGAAGGTCGCCAAAGACCACGGCGAGCGTCTGGCGGCCGAGGGCGAAATCTGCTGGGGCGGCATGCATTCGTGGAAGTACATGCTGCAGGTGCTCGAAGGCGTCGGGCAACCCAAGTACCTCGGCTTCCAGGCCGACATGGCGCACACGCTGCTGTTCGTGCTCGGTTTCAACGCGCCGGAACACCGCCTGGTGCCGGAGAAATTCAACTGGGAGCCCGACCGGTTCCACGCCGCGATGAAGAAGCTGACCAAGGCACTCCGGCCCTGGACGATTGATTTTCACGTGGCGCAAAACGACGGCACGGTGCTGGGCTCGGGCACACACGCGAAGACCGGCCACCACTGCCTGGCCACCGATCCGAACGGGAAGTTGAACATCCCGCGCGATGCCGGTTACTGGCTGCGTGACGATGCCGGCAAGGTGGCGAAGAAGTTCAAACACATCTGCTGGGACGGCTGCATGTTCCCGAACGCGGTCATGAGCCAGCCGCAAACCTGGAACGACATCCTCGCGGCCATGATCCAGGTGCGCGAGAACCACGGCTGGAAGGAGTGAACCGGAAAGCCCGCGGGAGGCCCGCTCGAGCGCAATGGCACACCCGCCTCGCGCTCATGGATCCGCAGATTTCCCCGCGACTTGCGCAGCGGGTTTGCCCCCGTCACGGCTTCAGCGCTTCCGTGTGGGCCTTCCGGCCGAAGCGCCGCACGCTGGAATCAAGCACCGCCTTGCCGGGCACCAACTGGACCGCTGCGGCGCCAGGAGTCCACAGAACCGTTGCATTCCCGGGCGTAACGTGGTGCAATTCGGACACGTTTTCGAACCAATCACACAACGCCTATGCCTAACAAAGAACTACGTGTCGGACTCGTCGGGTGCGGTTTCATGGGCCGTGCGCATTCCAACGCCCACCGCAGGGTCGGGAACTTTTTCGACCTGGAATACCGGCCCGTGCTCAAGGCCATCTGCGACTCTAATGAGCAGAAGGCCCAAGCCCACGCCGCGAAGTGGGGCTTCGAATCCGTCGAGACGGACTGGAAGAAGCTCATTGCCCGCAAGGACATTGACCTGATCGAGATCTGCCTGCCGAACAACCTGCACGCCGACGTCGCCATCGCTGCGGCCAACGCCGGCAAAATGATCATCTGCGAGAAGCCGCTCGCCCGCACCGGCAAGGAGGCCGAGCCGATGGTCAAGGCCGTCGAGCAAGCCGGCGTGCCGAACCTGGTTTCGTTCAATTACCGCCGCATCCCGGCCGTCACGCTGGCCAAACAGCTCATTGACGAAGGGCGCCTCGGGAAAATTTTCCACTATCGCGCGAAATTCCTCCAGGATTGGACGATTTCCAAGGATGTTCCCCAGGGCGGCGACGCGCTCTGGCGCCTGGATGTCAAAGCCGCCGGCAGCGGCGTCACGGGCGACCTGCTGGCCCACTGCATTGACACGGCAATCTGGCTCAACGGGAGCATTGACACGGTCACCGCCATGACCGAGACCTTCGTCAAGGAACGCAAGAGCCAGCTCACCGGCAAGATGGAGAAAGTGGGCATTGACGATGCCTGCGCGTTCCTCGCCCGTTTCCACAACGGCTCGCTCGCGACCTTTGAGGCCACCCGTTATGCGCGCGGCCACAAGGCGCTCTACACCTTCGAGATCAACGGCGAGCACGCCAGCATTGCCTGGGACCTGCACGACCTCCACCGGCTTCAGTTCTTCGACCATCGCGATCCCGGGACAACGCGCGGTTGGCGCAACATCCACGTGACCGATGGCGACCATCCCTACATGAACAAATGGTGGGTGCCCGGGCTGGCCATCGGCTACGAACACAGTTTTGTCCACCAACTCGCCGATTTTCTGGAAGGTCTGGCCACCGGCAAGCCCGCGCGCCCGACGTTCCGCGACGCCCTGGAAACCCAGTACATTTGCGACGCGGTGTTGAAGTCGGCCCGAACGGCCCGCTGGGAAAAGGTCAAAGCGGTTTAACCCGACTTCCGCTACTGGAGCCAGATTTTACTTTTTTCAGAAGGCGAGAGTGTGGTTTTGCTGGGGATTGTCGTGATTCAGCTCCCAAAACGGCGTGTAGTGGCG
>JBEKGJ010000013.1:0-92095 GCA_050012855.1 Verrucomicrobiota bacterium
GGACCTTGCGGCAGTGGGGGGAGGTGGACTTTGTGCCTGGGGACAAGTACGAGCGCCAGGAGAGCCAGCCGCTGCGGTATGTGGGACTGCGTTTGCTCAAACCGCAGGGCGTGTTGTTTGGGGACGGAAGCGACCGGCACTTTCACGCGGTCATCACCAATGAGCGGACGGAGGGGGGCCGCTTGCTGGCCTGGCATCGGGAGAAGGCGGGGACGGTGGAACACACCCATGACGAAGTGAAGAATGAATTGGGCGGGGGCCACGTGCCCAGCCAGCGTTTCGGGGTCAACTCGGCGTGGTTCAAGATCGCGCTGCTGACCTATAATATCATCAGCGCGATCAAGGGATTGTGTTTGGAGGGGGAGGAGCGGACGGCCCGGATGAAGCGGTTTCGGTTGTTGCTGATCCATGTGGCCGGGCGGATGAACCGGAACAACTGCGTGATGGGTTTGCGGCTGTGCCACAACGCGGCGGCGTTGCGGCGGATGCAGAAAGTATGGAGCGTGTTGGCGTTGCCGACGCAGGCGACCGCCGCCAAGGCTCTGGAGAGGCCCGGTGGTTAGGGGGCCGCCCGCAACGCGTTTTGACGGCCCGCACTAGAGAATGCGGGATGGAGGAAGTGTCTAGCAATAAGGCACTTGGGGAGGTTTTTGGTGGTTAAGGCGAGGATTTTGAGCGGTCGCGCGGAAAAACGAGCGCCGCCCGGGCGGAGGACACCGGTTTTTTTGTCGCCATGTGCTTAGGCGAGGATTTGGGCAAGTTTGGTTGACTTGCCGGACGGGGTGTTAGACAACAACCGGGTGTGTTCCGGCGCCACGGCGCTTCGCGACCGTGCCGGAGGGTCCGCCAAGAACCGATATGAAGCGATTTTTCGCCCTGTTGCTCGGTGCCGGTCTGTCGGCCGGCATCGGCTGGGCTCAGAGCAGTTCGAACCTGGTGGTCATCACCCAGCAGCCGATCAGTCAGGTGTTGTATCAAGGCGCCGCCGCCCAGTTGCTGGTGGGTGCCCAAGGGACGCCGCCGTTGAGCTACCAGTGGGCGAATGGCGCCACCAACGTCGCCGGCGCCACCAACGCGCTCCTCTATTTCTCCGCCATCTCCACCAACGACGCCGGCGTTTACACGGTGACCGTGAGCAACGCCTTCAACAGCGTGGTCAGCAGCCAGGCCACGCTGACCGTGCTGCCGCTGGATCCGACGAACCTGGTTTCCATCATCGAGCAGCCGCCCAGCCAGGTCGTTTACGAAGGGAGCGCCGTTTCGCTGCAGGTCGGCGTCGCCGGCACCGCGCCGTTTTCCTACCAGTGGTTCATGAATGGCACCAACCTGGCCAACCAGATTGCCGCCGGGCTTTATTTCACGTCGGTGACCACCAATGACACCGGCGTCTATACCGTGTCGGTCACCAACAGTTACAACGGCCTGGTCAGCCTCCCCGCCACGCTCACCGTGCTGCCGCTGACCTCCCGCAAGCTGCGCCTCGCCGGTTACGAAACGCCCGCGGCCGGGCGGATCGTGGTTCCGGTGCAACTCGTGGCCCTCGGCGCTGAAAACAGTGTCGCTTTCACGCTCGCTTTCGATCCCACCGTGCTCACCAACGCCGTGGCCACTTCGCCGCTCAACCTCGCCAACACCAACGCGGTCCTCGCCCCGACAAACCAGGTGGTGGGAACCAACACGGTTCAGTTGAGTGCGGACATCCGCGCGCTGTCGCAGGGTCTGCTCGGGCTCACGTTCGCCTTGCCGACCGGCTGGCAGTTCACCGCCACCACCAACCGCATCATCGAGGTGGGCTTCGATCTGCTCCCCGGCGCGTCGCCGTTCAACGCGCAGCTTGGCTTGGAGGATTCCCCCGTCACCATCGCCGTCGTGGATATCACCGGCACCAACCAGCCGGTGAACAACGTCCTGCTGCCGGTCCTTTTGCCGGTGACCAACACGCCCGCCCTGGATCCCGCACTGGGCCTGTTCCTGCAAAAGCTCACGCTCGTCAATCCCTACAACACCAACCTCGTGGGTGGCGGGGTAGTCGTCCTCGGTCTGGGCAACGATTCGCTCAACTACCCGATCGTGGTCACCAACGCGACGTTCAATGACACCAACAACGGGGTGTTCCTCGCCACCGGTGCGGTGGCGCCGGGAGCCACGGTGGATTTCACCGTCGAGTTCTATGTGGCCGACCGCACGACCGTGCCGCAGGTGGTATATGAGCCCGCCGCCACGATTTATTACCCGCCGTTCAGCATCCTCTACTCGGTGCGCATCCGGGTGGAGAATTTTGCCTACGACGCGCTGCACCCGATGGTCGATTTCTACACCCGGACCAATTACAACTACTATGTCCAGTACCTCGACGACCTCAGTTCGACGAACGGCTGGCTGACGTCGCTGCCGGTGGTGCCCGGAACGAGCGGGCGCGTCCAGTGGTATGACACCGGCGCGCCGCGGACCACGCCGCGCGGTCCGATTCGCTTCTATCGCGTGATCCAATATCCGTAACCCCGCCTCTGATGTTGCCCATGAAACACCCTGACATCCGGTCGCACGCCGGCCTCGCCCTCGGCCTCCTCGGCGCCGCCACCCTCGCCCATGCCCAGACTGAGTTCGACGACCTTTCGCTGTCCAAGAACCGCGTGCGGATCAGTGCCCGCTTCGGCTTCGACGTCTCCGGGGAGATCAAGAACCTCCCCCCGGCCGGCGGCGTGGCCGGCAGCTACGACGACGGTTACGTCCATCCCGATATCAGCGGCGGCGCTGGCGGCAAAACCTGGAACTGGGGTTATGCCAACGCCAGCCAGGTGGTGGGCGACACAATCCACTTCGACCGCGTCGAGAACTCGCCGCGCGACGGCACCACGGATTCACTGAGCAAGACGCCCACGCCCGGTTTCGAGATTCTTTACGGCCGTGAACTCACGCGGCTGCGCCTCTCTCAGAACCGCTCCGTGGTCATTGGCGCCGAGGTCGGCTTCGGCACGATGGATTACAATTTGAGCGGCGGTTCGGTCATGAACGGCAGCGTTACCCAGACGACGGACATCTACAATCTCAACGGCATCACGCCGCCGCTGGCCCCGTATTCGGGGAACTACAGCGGGCCCGGGCCGCTGCTGAACCTGTCGCCCACGTCGTCCAGTTCAACCCAACTGGCGGCCTCGTCCTCCATCTCGGAACGGGTGCGGTCGCTGGTTTATGGCTTCAAGCTGGGCCCGTATGCCGAGGTGCCGATCTACAAGCGGCTCTCGCTCGAATTGGGGGCCGGCGTGGCCGCGGTCATCGCCGACACCGAACTGTCCTACACCGAAACCGTGACTGTTCCCGCCGGCGTGAACACGATGTTGCTCCGGAGCACGACGATCCATCACAGCGATTGCCTGTTCGGCTTCTACGGCACCGGGAGCCTCGCCTACGAGGTGGGAACCGACATTCGCATTTTCGTGGGCGGCCAATACCAGCACCTGGGCAACGCGAGCGTGACCGATGGCAGCAAGGAAGCCACCCTCAAGCTCGGCGGCACCCTCGAGGCGGTCGTCGGCGTCTCGATCGGTTTCTGAACCAGCGGCCGCGGCCGGGTAATGTCCCAATTTGACTTGTCGGTGGAGCGTCCTCGCGGGCCGAGACACGAACACACCCTCACGAATTCGACACACGAAGCTCGAAACTCGCAATTCTCTGGTGCGTCCCCGCGGCCGATTGCGTTCGACTTGGCCCGCCGGACGGCTAAGCTCGCGGTTAAGTGCATCCTGTCGCATTCAGAATCGGGGGGCTGGCGGTTTACTGGTATGGCGTGCTGGCCGCCACCGCCCTCATCCTCGGATTGTGGACGGCCAGCCGGCGCGCGCCGCGGGACGGGCTCCCTGCGGAGGTGATTGCCGACCTCGGCATCTGGCTGATGATCGGGGCGTTTGCCGGCGCGCGTTTGCTCTACGCGGTGACGTTCTGGCGTGAGGAATTCGCCGGCCGGCCCTGGTATGAAATCTTCGCCCTGCGGGCGGGGGGCGTTTTCTACGGCGGGCTCATGGGCGCCTCGCTGGTCACGATGGTTTACGCCTGGGTCCGCCGGCTGCCGCTGTGGAAGATCGCGGATGCGCTGGCCCCCAGCATCGCCTTGGGCCACGCCCTCGGACGCATCGGCTGTTTCATGACCGGCTGTTGTTACGGATCGCCCACCGCCCTGCCGTGGGGCGTGTGTTTTCCACCCGGTCACGCCACGCACCCGCAATCGGTCCACCCCACGCAGCTTTACGAAGCCGGTCTCGATGCGCTCCTCTACGGCGGGCTGGCGTGGCGCCACCGCCACAAGCGCTATGACGGCCAGGTGTTCGCACATTACCTGATCGCCTATGCCGTGATCCGTTTCGGCGTCGAGTTTTTCCGGGGCGATTACGAGGTGCGTTACCTCGGCGGCTGGGCCAAGCCCGGGCAGTTGGTCAGCCTGCCAATCCTCGTTATCGGTCTGGCCCTGGCCTGGCGGCTGCGGCGGAACCGGCCGGCCCGCCCATGAACTCCGAGGCCGAATTCGACCACGACGATCCCGGTCAGCCCGGCGTCGGGGAAACGGATGGCCCGCCGCCGGCCGGGCGGATCGAGACGGTGGTGGTCGAGATGTCGCAACCCCGGGGGCGGCTCGATGTGCTGCTGCATCAACGGTTCCCCTGCGTCTCCCGGAACACCCTCCAGCGCCTCATTCGCGAGGGTGCCATCCTGGTCAATGACCAGCCGGTCAAGTCCACGCACCGCCCGGTGGCGGGCGAGGTGGTGACCCTCCTCTGGCCGGCACCGAAGCCCGCCGTTTTGCCGGCCCGGGACATTCCGTTGGACATCCAGTTTGAGGATGAAACCCTCCTGGTGGTCAACAAGGCGGCCGGCATGGTCGTTCACCCGGCGGTTGGCAACGAGGATTGCACGCTGGTCAACGCCCTGCTGTATCATTGCCGCGGCCGGCTCAGTGGCATCGGCGGGGTCGCCCGGCCGGGCATTGTCCACCGGCTCGACCAGTTCACCAGCGGTCTGATGGTGGTGGCGAAGGATGACGTGACCCACGTCGCCTTGTCGCGCCAGTTCGCCAATCGCGAGGTCGAAAAAGTTTATGCCGCCATGGCCTGCGGTCGGGTGGAACCGCCAGCGGGCGAGATCAACGCGGCCATCGCCCGGCACCCGACCCACCGCAAGGTGATGACGGTGCTCGCGGGCGGCCGCTCGGCGTTGACGGCCTATCGCACGCTGGCGCCGTTGCGCGAGGCCACCCTCGTCGAGGCGCGGCTCCACAGCGGTCGTACCCATCAGGTCCGCGTCCATTTCAAATACCTGGGCTTCCCGCTGGTGGGCGACGCGATTTATGGCCGGCGCCAGAACCTTCGCTTGACGGAGTTGACCGGCGTGACGGCGGCCCGGCAGATGCTCCATGCCCACCGGCTCGCGTTCGTCCATCCGGGCACGGGGCGGCGTCTCGTTTTCACGGCGCCGTGGCCGGACGATTTTGCCGCCGTGCTGGCAGCGTTGCAGCCGGCCGGCTGAACGCCCGACGGCGACTTGCCCTTCGTGGCGCGGCTCGTAGGTTGTGGCGGTTTCCGCGGCAAGAATGGCCGCGAAGAGGCACAAGCGGCACAAAACAGCAGCACGGAACAGTATCCGGCAACGCTGTTTGCTTCACCGGTCAGAGGAAAGAAAGTGTCTGCGTGTTCGTCTGCTACAATAGTTGCTCTTCCGGATCCACACAAAATCGCGGCACTCGCCACCGCGGTTCGCCGTGGTACGACCGAGACGCTGGGCGTGCCCAAGCAAGGCACAACATTGAAACGTGATTGCCGCACCGCCAGACCCCAGGCTCCGAATAGACTCGGCAGGCGAGCGATTACTTGGTCCCGTTCTGGATCCCTTCACCGGCATTCTCCACGTCTTTGCCAAAACCGTTGGCGGTGTTGCAGCCGATGCTGACAATGGCCAGGAGGGTGGTGGCAAGGAACAGAAGAACGAAACGTTGCGCCAGCGCGATTTGCTTTGCTTTCATTGCGCGACAATAGAACCGAAACACCGACTAAATGCTATGGGGTAAAACCCTACCTGGCTGATTCGCCAGACAGCCGGGGCGCCGGGAGTTGCTGAAATACTCGAATTTCAGAGTGCATTGCCCGTTCGGTCCTTTCGCACAAGGACATGCACGGTATCTTCCTCTGGGAAATCTCCACAAACGAGAGCCGAAATCAAAAAAAACCAAATCTCCAACAACTCGTTAACGAGAATCCCTGTCTTGCAGCACACCTCAAATTCTAAAACATTGATTGGGAGGATGATCCATAATCTCTGATCCCAGTTGCTCGGCACGGGTCAACTCGGGAGATTCAGCCAGTTAACTCGCGGCAATATTCGCCCACCCAGCTTCGCGGACCGTGGCGGGAATTGTCACCGATCTTTACGTCACGAGCGAAATCTACACCGCCACGGCGGTGGATACTTCAAAACGTCCACGGTCAACGATCCAGGTAGGGTTTCACCCCATAGCGAAAGAACGACCCAGCGCGTAACGTATTGCAGAAAGTGATGGCGGAAAGATAGCCATCAAAAACAAAAGACACGCTCTATGAACCTGCTATTCTCGCCCCTCCTTGCCAGTGGAATCTGGATCGGCGGCGGCTCACTCGGCCTCATTCTCGTCATCGTCGTGGTGGTTTTGTTGCTTCGCGGCTAGGTGAAGCACTTCATGACGCTTTGAGACGCAGGCCTCGCTATGCCGTCGGTTAGATGAATGAGCGGGCAGCCCCTTAAACACCGATGGTCGGGCTTGCCGTCATAAAACAGGCCAGGCCTCGGTCGTAGTCTGGGCCGCTACGCCGGTTCCGACATGACTTTCGCCGTCACGCTGGCGGCGAGCAAAAACGAAAAACAAGAACAAAGCACTATGAACAAACTCGAAATCAAAGGTGACTGGAACATCACCAAGGGCAAGCTGAAGCAGAAGTGGGCCAAGCTCACGGATGACGATCTCCAATACGCCGAAGGCAAGCAGGAAGAACTGTTGGGCCGCATTCAGAGGCGCACCGGCGCAACCCGTGAAGCGGTCGAAAAGGCGCTCAAGGAATCATGCTCCACGTGCGGCTGCAAATAACCGAACGTTCCGAGGTTGCGAATGCGCGAATAGCGCAAAACCTTACCATGAAAGACCACGTTTACAAACTCATTGAACTAACCGGCACGTCGGCCACTTCCATCGAGGACGCAGTTGATAAAGCCATCGCACGCGCGCACAAAACCGTCAAGAACCTGTGCTGGTTTCAGTTGGTCGAAACGCGCGGCAGTATCAACAAGGGAAAGGTGGACCATTGGCAGGTGACGATCAAAGTTGGATTCTCGGTGGAATCGTGAGCGCCGCCACTCTTGGAGATATGCGGATTGCTCGCACCCGAGAATTGTGGAGCTGTCCGGTCACCTGGAAAAAGGCAAGTGAACGCGCGCCTGTTGGGGGCGCAAGTAAAAGGAACATACCAGAATGAAAAGCAATGACAAGTTGATACGGGCACTAAACGGATTGCTGGCGGATGAACTGACGGCGATAAACCAGTATGTCGTGCATGCGGAAATGGCCGACAATTGGGGCTATGGCAAACTAAAGAAATCCGTGGGCGCGCGCTCCATCACAGAAATGAAGCATGCCGAGACATTGATCGAGCGCCTGCTGTTTCTGGAAGGCACGCCGATGGTCGGCGAACTGAACAACATCCATATTGGCGCGGATGTTCCCCAGCAATGCGCCAACGATCTGGCCTCCGAAATGACGGCTGTGGTGAATTACAACAAAGCGGTCAAACTGGCCACGGATTTGGGCGATAATGCGACCCGGGAGTTATTGGAAGGCATCCTCAAGGATGAAGACGGCCACGTTAACGAAATCGAGGAGAAACTGGACCAAATTAAACAAATGGGTGTTCAGCATTTCCTTGCGACTCAGGCCGGTGAATAGGCCTGGGGATGACGAAAAAGCGAATGCGCCACATGGATGAAACCATCTTCCATGAAGGGGAACGCGATACACGTCACGCGGACAATTCAAGCCTGGATGCGGCAGCTCGTTCTGAAAGCGGAAGCGAAGCGGGGTGGAGAGCTGAACCCACGGCGTACCGCCTGAAAGAAAGGACCACCCATGCCTCAAGGCGACAAATCCAGCTACACTGACAAACAGAAACGTCAAGCGGCCCACATCGCAGCCGGCTATAAAATAATGGGCTTGAGCACGGAGACCGCGGAAGCGCGGGCGTGGGCGACTGTGAACAAACTCACCGGCGGCGGCAAAAAGAGCGGGGCCGGCAGGAAGAAAACTGAGTCACGGGGATACGCATCCAGGACCATGAAGTCTCGGGCGTCATGAGATTGCAGAGGAAGATTATGAACATCAAGGATGCAGCGACAGACCATCCGATCTTAAAGCTCCTCGCGGAACGGTGGAGTCCCTACGGTTTTGAAGACCGGCCGGTGCCGGAAGGCGACCTCCGCTCGTTGTTTGAGGCGGCTCGCTGGGCGGCGTCCTCCTACAACGAACAGCCTTGGAATTACGTGGTTGCTACGAGGGAGGACTCTGTGGAGTTCGGACGACTTCTCGCTTGTCTCGTGGAGGCAAACCAGGCATGGGCGAAGACCGCACCAGTACTTGTCTTGGGGGTGGTGAGTTTGCAATTTGCCAAAAACAAACAGGACAATCGGGCGGCCGTTCATGATCTGGGTCTGGCCGCAGGGAATTTGCTGGTGGAGGCAACGGCGCGAGGTCTCTTTGTCCATCAGATGATCGGCATACTCCCCGACAAGGCGCGGGAACTGTACAAGATCCCGGAGCATTTCGAGGCGTGGACTGCCCTGGCCATCGGATACAAAGCCGACCCGGCCAAACTGCCAGATGCCCTGAGAGAGCGCGACCTGACACCCCGGCAGCGAAAGCCCTTGGGTAGGTTCGTGTTCACCGGCACGTGGGGACAATCGTCACCGCTCGTACAGAAACGTGACCGCCCGGGTTAACTTGATTTCAAAACAAGAGCTTTAAGGAATGGCCAGCAGGCGGGCGTTACACACTAAGGAAACCGATCATGAGCAAAAGCGAGAAGACGAGTAATTCTGGAAAACGCAAACATAAAAGGGGCTCGGTTTCCAACGGAGATTTACAACGGGCCGCCGCCGCCGAGTTGCACCAGGTCGCTTGTGGAGAGCACCCCGCGCTCACCACGAACCAGGGCGTCGCGCTTTCCGATAATCAAAACTCGCTCAGGGCAAATCCGAGCGGACCGACGCTTCTGGAGGATTTCATCCTGCGCGAAAAAATCACGCATTTCGATCACGAGCGTATTCCCGAGCGTATCGTCCACGCGCGAGCGACGGGCGCGCATGGATTCTTCGAGTTGACCACTTCGTTGAAGCGATACACCACCGCCAAGATACTCACCGAGATAGGTGTGAAGACACCCGTGTTCACTCGTATATCAACCGTCGCCGGCGGCGCGGGTTCGGTCGATACCCCGCGTGACATACGTGGATTTGCCGTCAAGTTTTACACGAAGGAAGGCAACTGGGACTTGGTCGGCAACAACATCCCGGTGTTCTTCATCCAGGATGCCATCAAATTCCCCGACCTCATCCATGCCGTAAAAATGGAGCCCGACCGAGGCTTTCCGCAGTCGGCAAGCGCGCACGACACATTCTGGGATTTTATTTCGCTCACGCCTGAATCCATACATACGGTGATGTGGATCATGTCCGATCGCACCATACCGCGTTCGCTACGGATGATCGAAGGCTTTGGTGTGCATAGTTTCCGCCTGATTAACAATGCCGGCGAATCGACATTCGTCAAATTCCACTGGCGTCCCAAGCTCGGCTTGCAGTCCACCATTTGGGATGAGACCGTCAAGATTTCAGGCGCTGATCCAGACTTCCACCGCCGCGACATGTTCGAGGCCATCGCTGCGGGCAATTTCCCCGAGTGGGAATTCGGCGTTCAGCTTTTCACGCAGGAGGAAGCGGACAGATTTCCGTTCGATCATCTGGACGCTACCAAGCTGATTCCCGAGGAACTGGCGCCATTGAAATTGATCGGTCGCATGGTGCTGGATCGCTGGCCAAACAATTTCTTCGCTGAAACCGAACAGGTCGCTTACTGTCCGTCGCATGTCGTGCCCGGCATCGACTTCTCGAATGATCCATTGTTGCAGGGCCGTTTGCTCTCCTATCACGACACGCAGCTTTCGCGCTTGGGCTCGCCCAATTTCCACCAAATCCCGATCAACGCGCCGAAGTGCCCGTTCTCCAACCAACAACGCGACGGGCACATGCAGATGGCGCAACCGGCGGGCCGGGTTGCGTATGAGCCCAACTCTTTGTCGAAAAACTCCCCACGCGAAACGCCGGTCAACGGCTTTCGTAGCGCGTCCGTAGCTGAAACTGGCGAGAAAGGCCGCCTCCGTGCCGCGAGCTTCGCCGACCACTACAGCCAGGCGCGGCAGTTCTATCTGAGCCAAACTGTGTACGAGCAAGCGCACATCGCCTCGGCGTTAGTATTTGAGCTTTCTAAGGTCGAACATGTGCATGTGCGTGAGGCGATGGTCGGTCATCTGCGACATATCGAACAAGACCTCGCCAACCGGGTCGCCGCGGGTCTTGGATTCGACAAAATGCCCGATGCGCCGGTTGCCGCAGCGTCCGTGCAAGAGCTGGAGCCATCGCCCGCACTGCAGATCATTGGCAAGATGAAAGACACGCTTATGGGACGCGCGATTGGCATCCTGATCACGGATGGTTCAGACGGCGCCGTCATCAAGAAGATTAAGAAGGCCGCGACCGATGCGGGTGCTACCGTGAAGATCGTCGCGCCCAAAGTGGGCGGCGCGAAACTCGCCGATGGCTCAATGCTGGCGGCTGACGGACAATTGGCTGGTACGCCTTCTGTGCTATTCGACGCAGTGGCCGTCATCCTCTCCGACGAGGGCGCGAAGGTGCTGTCGGTGGAAAACGCCGCGATCGATTTCGTGCGTGATGCCTTCGGTCATCTCAAGGCCATCGCCGCAGACCAAGGCGGCCAGGCGCTTTTGAGGATGGCGAATGTCGGACGAGACGAGGGCGTTGTGGATACGAACGACCAAGACGGATTTATTGCTGCGGCAAAGACACGCCAATGGCACCGGGAAAAGTCCGTTCGAACACTGGCATAACCGCCAGTTCCGTGGAGGAAACCGTGCCGTCTGCGACAGCACTGTATATGAGGAGACAAACAATGGGCACGATTACTACGAAAGACGGTACGCAGCTCTATTACAAGGACTGGGGTACAGGAAGGGCGGTGGTGTTCAGCCACGGCTGGCCGCTCAATGCCGATGCGTGGGAAAGCCAGATGGTTTACCTGGCGTCCAACGGCTATCGCTGCATCGCCCATGATCGTCGTGGCCACGGCCGTTCGAGCCAGCCTTGGAACGGCAACGACATGGACACCTACGCCGACGACCTGTCGGAGCTGATCGAAATGCTCGACTTGAACGGTGCCACCCTGATCGGTCACTCGACCGGCGGCGGAGAGGTCGCCCGTTACATCGGGCGCCACGGCACTAAGCGCGTCGCCCAGGCCGTGCTGATGGGATCGGTGACGCCGCTGATGCTCAAGACCGACGCCAATCCCGGTGGCCTACCGATCAAGGCGTTCGACGCCATCCGCACCGGCGTCGCCGCCGACCGTTCGCAGTTCTTCAAGGACCTCACGACGCTGTTCTACGGCGCCAACCGGCCGGGCGCGAAGATCAGCCAAGGCGTCCGCGACGCGTTCTGGTTGCAGGGCATGCAGGGCGGTCTTAAGAACGAGCTCGACAGCATCAAGGCGTTTTCCGAGACGGACTTCACCGAAGACCTCAAGAAGTTCGACGTGCCGACGCTGATCATTCACGGCGACGACGACCAGATCGTGCCGATCGGCGCCGCGGCTCTCCGCTCCTCGAAGCTGGTCAAGAATGCGACCCTGAAAATCTACGCGGGCGCACCCCACGGCGTCGCCGCGACACACAAAGACCAACTCAACGCCGACCTCCTCGCATTCCTCAAGGCCGGCGATGCATGAGTCCAGGAATAGGAAGTCGTTTCCGATCGTCCTCCTTGGCGGGGGAGCGGCTGCTGGATACGCGGCCAATCTGTTCGTCGCACAGAGCGGCAAAAGAGGAGATCTGGCGATCGGCACAGCCAAAAGCCAGGTATTGACGAACACGGAGAGTCCACGGGCATGAAACGCGGTCGTGAAAGCGACTGAGCTCATCGTGAAATGCCTGGAGAACGAAGGTGTCGATTACATCTTCGGCGTGCCGGGTGAGGAGAACATGGATCTGCTGGACGCGTTGCTCGGCTCATCCATCCGCGTTGTCGTGACGCGCCATGAGCAGGGCGCGGCGTTCATGGCGGACGTGTACGGCCGGTTGACCGGCAAAGCGGGTGTGTGCCTCGCCACCCTCGGGCCAGGCGCGACGAATCTCATCACCGGTGTGGCCGATGCCAGCATGGACCGCGCACCGCTCGTCGCCCTCACCGCCCAGGCGGCCCGCGACCGGATGCACAAGGAATCGCACCAACATCTGGACATTGTCACGCTGTTCCGGTCAGTGACGAAGTGGAACACCAGCCTGCCCACGCCCGACATCATTCCCGAGGCCTTGCGCAAGGCTTTCAAGCTGGCGCAATCCGAAAAGCCCGGCGCCACCCACATCGAAATTCCCGAAGACGTGGCCCGTATGGAAACCGACGGCCAGCCGCTGCTGGTGCAATGGCCCCATCCTGGAGGGGCCGCGGCGGACCAAGTCGAGAAGGCCGCGCGCATTATTTCGGATGCAGCGCACCCCGTCGTGCTGGCGGGCAACGTCCTGTCTGGCCTGCCCGGTCCGCCGCGGGTTCTCGCCGCCGCCATCGCCCAGCGGTTCTGGTTCGGAGCGCACAGCGTGGGCCACCTCGTGCTCGCCGTGCTAACGGACTCACAGCAACGCGTTATAGAAAACGGGCCTCTCCTCAAATCTCGAAAAGTGTTGCCCTAGTTCCGCTCCCATTCCTTCCCACCCGCTACAGTTACCCGCTCCTCGATTCCGCGACCCGATCCCCCTTTGGTCGCTTTGATCCGCAGACGAAATTGGCAGCCCCCCAACAAGGCGGAAATTCACCCGCCGCGGTACCCACCCCCATCGAAGTTCATTTCAGGTGCAGTTTTTGGGGACTGTGACGCGGTGAATTTCGGTGTTGTGTGCGGCGGTGGGGGTGATACGATCCCCTTTGTCAGCCCCAGCCAGAACAGAACTAGCTGGGGTCAAGGGCGTAGGGCGATGAAACGCGAACACAACGCGGGCGAAACCTGCTCGGGAAATCCAGCAGGGAGCGAACGCCAGTATCGCCCGACGTGCTTGAAGACCACGGGCAAACCTGCCAGCATTTCACCATGAACCCGGCCAAAAACCCTGTGCGGTGCCCGCCGGCGAGTCCGGCAGAATAATACCTGTCGGGTCTTCTATGGACGCCACACAAAGAACAGCATTTTGTCCGCACTGCGGCAACACAGCGCAGCAGACGGTGCTTTTTAGACATTCCTACGTTGGCGAAACTTATACGATGAATGGAAAAAGGAGCGAAGTTGGAGTGCCGTGCGAATATTTTGTTGTTGTCTGTGAGACTTGCAAAGATCTATTGCTCTATCACGCGATGGCGGGTGACGGTATTTCAGACAATTTTCAGGAGGGAGCCTTACAATACCCAAAGACACCTAAACTGCACAGGTCTGTCCCAGAGAGTGTACGCGATTGCTACATGGAAGCTGCACAAATACAGAACATCGCCCCCAACGCATACGCCGTTATGTTGAGGAGGGCTTTAGAAGCTCTCTGCGACGACAGAGAGATTGAAGACGGGGTGTTGCAGGTGCGATTGGCTGCGTTGGCCAGGCGTGGTGAGATTCCTCCCGTCTTGGCTGAGATGACGGCAGTTCTGAGAGTTTTGGGTAATGCGGGCGCTCACAGCAGCGCACAAAACATCAGCGTTCCGCTCACTTGGGGCATGGATGATTTCTTCAGGGCTATTGTTGAGTATGTCTATGTCGCACCACGCAAGCTACAAGACTTTAAGCAGCGAATTGAACGTTACAACACACATGACAAAGAGAAGACCTAACAAGTCGCCGGAGTCAGCCGCCGAGCACGCGCACGCCCCGCCGCGCGTAAAAGAGCAAAAGCAATGAATACCGTAATTACCAAATCAATTCCGCCGGGCGACTTTGAAGAGATCAGTATCGAGTTGCCAGACTGGGAGGCACATTTCCTGAAGCTCGTGCAGGAAGGCAAGCCGATTAAATACCGTCGTTGCAATATGCCAATGATCCCGAGAAACATTCGCGCGGAGTTGAGCCGACGGAGCTATTGCAATCACATTTTAGAGAACGACAAGGAGCAGCATTTTCTAGTTCCGAAATCCCAATGATAAAAGCAGTTTATGACACCACTTGTTTTTGAAGGCATTGTGTTCGAAACACTTGGAGGGCTGCTTTTGGGCTTGCTTCCCTTATGATGGTTCCATATCGCTATATCACATGGAGGCCGCCACATCTCGCCGATGAGGAGGAGCTTGAACTTGGACGGCAGATTGCAGTTCAAGGCAGAGAGCATTTCGTGGCAGCGTTTCGCAAGTCTATCGCCAAGCCCACAGGTCAGCCAGAGCGACCACCAGCTTCACCACTTACGATATTTTTCGCCATCTTGTTTTTTGTCGGCTGTTTTTGGGTCATCATCAGTACAGGCATGTTTCCACACGTGGCAGTTTTGCTTGTCATGTTCAGTGGGATTTATCTCGTTTCTGTGCATTTTGCCACGCGCAAGTTCGAGAACTGGATCGACCGGCTTGTTGCCAAATACGCTGCACACGTTGCCAGAGGTAATAAGTAAGATATGAGCGCGATGCCTAACAACAAGTCGCCGGAACCGACCGCCGTTGGCGCTGTCAGTTTCGCTATTGCGGTTCACGTCACGAGTCGGCGGTGGCTCAGCGTTTCTCGTTAGGTGCTTTATGATACCCGGAGTCAAAATCATAGACGACTTTCTCAAAGGACTGCCCGACAACGCTCGTTTGCGCTCGGAGATTGCGAAGCTGGCGACGGAGATAGAGCAGCGAGATGTCACGATACAGAAGTTGCAGGCGGAGTTGCAGGAGGCACGAGTGAAGATAGAGCGCCTCAAGCCCGAGAATCAGGACATGGATGCCGACACTTTGAAAGTGTTGCATCTTTTCTTCACTGCCGGAACTGAGCTTTCCAAGGGCCATGTTGCCGCTCAGCTTGGATTTCAAATTAGTGTCGCGGAGTTTCATTTTGATGAGTTAGTGCGGCGCGCATTTATCGAGCAAAGCGGTGTCGGATATGACATCCCATCATGCCGGTATGCCCTTTTGCCGGAGGGTCGCAGGTATGTCATGGCACATCGCACCTAACACACCGCGTTGGCGGCCGGTGGCCGTGGCTGGATCGTTAGGCGATTTCGCACCATGCTCTTCGCAACAACAGCCACAATCGAAATGAATCATTATGCTATTCAACTTCTTCCGGCGACCGCCTGATGCCCGTGAGCTAGCCAGGTTGCTCCAGATACTTCGAGATAATATCGGTCACTGGGGCATGCGGCAGCTCGAACTCGATAAAACGTCTTCCGACTTGTTAGTGTGCTTCGGATTAACGGCGACTGCGCAGACAACAGGGGCATTACTGCGAGAAGTTGGACAAGTGGCCCCTCACATCGGCAAAGTTCTGCAAGAGGTTCGCGCGTTTTACGAGTGCCTCTGGCAGTTGGAGTTGCTGCGAAGATGCGAGAGCTCTGAAGACCGGTTGAAAGTATCAAGGCTATATGGTGAAGTCAGCGTGGGGACGATAGTAGTTACCAAGTCGTTTTTCGACACCTATTCAGAAGGGGCACGTCCCTTCAAATGTGCGTTTGACGAGAATTACGCTGGCCCTTTTGAGAGAGCAGTTCGGGAGTATATTCAGGGCAACCGAGAGGTCTCCATCAAAGAATCCGGGGATGTTTTGGTAGATAATGCAGTCGCTCTTGTTTTAAGAATCGGCCGCTTAGCGGGTCTTACTCGTCCAGCGCTTGACGCTGTACATCAGGTTGTCAGCAACGAGTGGACTGATGCCCTAGCATTGAAGTTCTTGACCCAATTTGATTTCGCCAGCTGCCCAGCACGTGGGTCGCCGCCGTCCTGGTTGAAACAGCGGCCGGTCGGCATGGCTTGCTGGCGGGATTCTGCCGAGCAGGAACAGAAACCAACACCGGACCCAGATGAGGTTTTGGAGGATGATTTCCTTTTTGGTTTCGTAGCCCGGCAGGCGCAACAGTTCATCACGGATTTAGACAATGCGATAAGGGATAAACGCTATAACGCCAGGATCAGCCTCGACGCGGAAGACCCGGAAGTGTTGATGCAGGAAGTTATTATCATCAATCTTTGGATGATTTCCAAAGTCTTCTACTCAGACGTGAGATGGAATTCTGCGCTTGAAGCACTCCATTCTCGCTATTTTCATACTAATCTCAGTCTCGACAAGCCGGAGGGCGACAACGCCGAACGGGTCAAAGCAGCCGAAGCAAAGCTCTTTGAGAGATACGCCGTTTACTATAAATGCATATCTGGCAGTAAGGGCGTTCACATTTGGTTGGCAGACGAGATGATGCAGGTATTGTTTCCAAAGCAAAAGCATCTGTTGCCTGAAGTCTTGCTCGGCCTCTGGCTTATCGCACGTATCACAGCGCATACGACCGTGCTGAGCAAATTCAAGAATGGAGAATACACCGACTTATGATCAGGCGGGACGGTTCGACCCATTGACGCGTCCGGGGCCTCAGTCCCGCTCCAGCCGAAGAAGTTGGTCCCCCGCTCCGACCTTGCGACCTACGGCGTCGTACGTGTAATCCTGTGTCTTGATGTAGCGCCCCAGTCGCTTGCCCTGCTCGTCGCCGACCGTCATCGCAACATGAGTATCTACGCGCCTACGTCTGCTGAGGACAGTAGAACGATTTTCACGAGTCATGACCATGCCACCTACACCCCACGCCCTGGCCTTGAGCGAGTCGGCGAGGCTCGATTCAGGCCGCGCGTTCCCCCTCCCTGATTTTCCCGCGGTTTCCTTGGGATAACAACTGACGACCTTTACCGGTCGTTGCAGCCCCCGGCCTTTGTGGCTCGGGGGGTTTTCGTTTCACCCCCCAACCCAAGGAATTCACATGTCCCCACAAGATGAATGCCTCCTGTTGCACGACGTTGTGCCGCGACTCCGCTCCGCCATTCCCATCGCTGTCGCGCACGTCGGGTCCGAAGATGACGCCGAGCTGTTGCAAGATGGCACAGTGATGGCAGCGAAGATTCTGACCAACGCGCAGGTCAAAAAGATCAACAAGGTGAAGCCCGCAACGTACGCATGGGTCGGTTGAGCGGATAACCCGTCACCGAGAGATTCAACGCCATCGTTGGTTTCGAAATTCCCCTGATCGTCCGTTGGTTTTCAGCGGTGATCGGGGTTTCTTTTTTAGCACCATGTCGGAAAACTTGACGATGGTGGTCCTGCAATCCATGGCGATGGTTGCTGGCAGTGGGCTCGGAGGAAGAATTCAGCGGGCACTGGCCGGTCCCATCTTGCGTTGCGCGGGACGGCGCGCGGATCACACCGCGCGTTCGTAGAGCCGGTAGATCTTGTACGGCTCGCCGCCCATCGTCTCGATGACGCGACACATCATGACGTTGTCCTCGAGGATCCACGAGGCCTCCGCCTCCGTAAACCCGACTCCCAGCCCCACTTTGAAACCTTCCGTGAGCATGACGGACTCGAGGCCCTTTCCCCGGTAGCGTTCCTTGACGCCGAGGGTCAGCACCCGGCAGCGCGGCGGGTATTTCCAGCGCAGCAGATACGGCAGGAACCCCAGCAGCCGCGGCGTCAGCAGCCGCCCCCGCAGCGGCTTCAGGGCGACGTTGTAATCCGGCAGCGCCAGCAGGAAACCCACCGGCTCGGTGCCCGCTTCCGCCAGCCACACCAGCCCTTCCATGAACAAGGGCTTCAGTCGCCGGGCCAGGAAGTCAATCTCCCCGTCCGTCATCGGCACGAAGCCCCAGTTCGCCTCCCATGCGGCGTTGTAAACCTCCTTCACCTTGCCGAGATCGGCCATGAGCGTCTTGCGCCAGACCGGCCGGAAACGCAACTCGGGGTGCCGCCGCTTCACCTTGTCCGCGATCCGGCCGAGGCGCTCGAGCGGGCACTTCGACAGGTCAATGCGGAACGCGATCAGGTCCTTGGCCTTGCTGAAACCGTCCGCCAGGACCAGGTCCTCGTAATACCGCGGATTATGCGGCATCATGAAGTAGGGCGGCGAGTCGTGTCCCTTCACCAGCAGGCCGCACTCGTCGTTGGTGGTTGGGTTCATCGGCCCCAGCAGCCGTTTCAATCCTTTGGCCCGGGCCCAGTCACCTGCCGCCGCGAACAACGCGCCGCTGACCGCCGGCTCGTTGCCGCACTCGAAAAAGCCGAAGAACGCCGCCGGGTCGTGATGTGTCTCCACGTGCGCCCGGTCGAGGATCGCCGCGATGCGCCCAACGTCCCGCCCGTCGCGGACCGCCACCCAAAGTTGCATTTCGGCGTGATCGAACAGCGGGTTGGCGTCGGTGAAGACCTTCTTCAGGTCGTCGAGCAGCGGCGCCACCCAGAGCGGGTCCTCGTGGTAGAGGTCGTAGCTGACCCGCAGGAACCGCAGCACGTCGGCCGGCCGGCGGGTCAGGGCCTGGACGGTGAACGGGGCGCTCATGCGAACCGGCCACCGCCGGTCGTCACATCATCATCAGTTGGAGGCATGGACTTCATTCTGCCGCATGGGACCCCGGATCGTCAATCGTCCGCCGATGTCGGCAGTGTTTGATTCGAACGGAGCGCGGCGGTGTGCCCTGCACCAGCCGCAGCGTTTTCCACCTGCTGCGGCTGACGCTTCGCGCACAGCCGCGCTCCTGGAAAAGCCAAATTCGCACATACCCGCGCCGCGCCGGGTCCCGTGGCCGCCCCGGTCAGTAATTTTCCGCCTTCTCCTCGAAGAAGGCCTGCGGATGCTGGCAGGTCGGGCATTGCTCCGGGGCGGACTCGCCCTCATGGACATGGCCGCAGTTGCGGCAGACCCAGCGTCGCTTGCCGCTCTTGCGAAACACCTGGCCGGTCGCGACGTTCTCGAAGAGTTTCCGGTAACGTTTTTCGTGCTCGGCCTCGACCCGGGCGATCAGCGTGAACGCGCCGGCAATTTCGGCGAAGCCTTCCTCCCGCGCAATCCGGGCGAACTCCGGGTACAGCGCGGTCCATTCCTCGTGTTCGCCTTCGGCCGCCGCCTGCAGGTTCTCGGCGGTGGTGCCAATGCGCCCGGCTGGGTAGGTGGCGGTGATCTCGACCGGCCCGCCTTCGAGGAACTTGAAGAACCGCTTGGCGTGCTCCTTCTCCTGGCCGGCGGTTTCCAGGAAGAGCGTCGCGATTTGCTCGAATCCCTCCTTCCGCGCCACCGACGCGAAAAACTCATAGCGATTGCGCGCCTGCGATTCGCCGGCAAAGGCCTTCAACACGTTCTGTTCCGTCCGGGTTCCGGCAATGGATTTCATGCGTTCGCTCGCCGGGAGGTGACAGTCCGGGGCGGGTTCACGATCACGTTCGCTTGAAATTCGCCGTGCCGGATTCTGCTTTTCCCATGCGATGTCCGCAGCATCGCATCCGGCCGGCCCACGTCAATTCCGGAGTCAGGGCCGATGCATCAAAACTGCGTGGCATGGGCGACCCCTGCCTGCCGGCAGGCAGGCGCCCGTGCCGCCCGGCGACGCGCCGGGCGGAATGGGGGGAAACGCTTGGAAAGCAGCAGCGGATCCATTTCCATCGCGCAGCCGTTCCGTTGGGCGAGTCGCCCGACGGCACGGGTCGGTGGCCTGTTCTACCCACCCTCGGGCGGGAATCCGGCCAGTTTGATTTTTAGGCCTCCATCCTGGCCACCGCCGTCCGCCCGCGATCCGTCGCGGGGCGGTCTGCGGTATTGCCTTGCCCCGCCCGTCGTCCGCGCTACGCTGCGGCCATGCCGGACAACCTCGAATCTGCCGCCGGGCGGCACCGCCGCGGCGTGCCCGTGAACGCGCTCCTCGCCGTCCTTCTTGTGCTTGCCGCCCTGCTGGCGGGGGCCTGCAAGAAACCGGCCGGCCAGGACGACGAGTTCGTCCGCCTGATGAACACCGGTCGGAACTACCTCGACCAGGGTCAGGCCACGAATGCCATCCCCGTTTTCCAGAGTGCCGCCGCTCTCCGGCCCGGCCTGGCCGACGTCCACCTCAACCTGGCCAATGCCTTTCTCCTCGCCAACCAGCCCACCAACGCCCTGGCCCAGGCCCAGGACGCCCTGAGCTTCGATCGCAATTCCGCGGCCGCGTATTACGTCGCCGGCTGCGCGTTTCTCCGCCTGCGCCAGTTCGAGGACGCTCTGAAGATGTTGCAGCCCGCCCACGACCTCGATCCCACCGTGGCCGCCCTCAGCTACCAGCTCGGCCGTGCCCACCAGGAACTGGGTCATAACGACGAAGCCATCGCCGCCTTCCGCGAGACGGTGAAGCTCGACCCCGACCATCCGGTCGCCTGGTATGCACTGAGCCAGTTGCTCATCCGCGCCGGCCAGCAGGCCGAGGGGCTCGCCGCCATCGCCCGGCACAACGCGATCCGCGCGAAGAACAACGGCGCCCCCCTCAGCCCCGAGTCGCTGGAACGCTGCGTCTTCACCCGCGCCCGCGCCCCGCAGCAAATCCAGCGCCCCGACCCGGCCGGGATCGCCGTGACCTTCGCCGATGCCACCGCGGCTGTTTTTGGCACCGATGCCGGCAAATACAATGGCCCGCTCGGTGTGCTCGATTTCAACCACGACGACCACAACGGTCTGTTCGTCATGGAAGGCACGGCCGGATTCCGCGCGCTCCTCAACACCGGCGGCCGATTCGCGCCAACGGCCGACCTCCTGCCCGCCAAGCCCGATGGCCGCTACCGCCGGTGCCTGGTCGGCGACTTGAACAACGACCGGTTCGAGGACGTGCTGGTCCTGGGCGAAAACGCCGCGCACGTGTTCCGTTTCGCCACCAACGCCGCCGCGCGTGACGTCACCGCGGCCAGCGGCGCGAAGAACCTCACCGGCGGCGATGGCGGATTGGTGGATCTCGATTTCACCGGCAAACTCGACCTGCTCACCACGCAGCCGGACGGCCAGGGTTTGCGCGTCCTGTCGAACCTCGGCAAGAACACCATTTACTTCAAGGACAACACCGCCACGTCCGGGATCCCGGCGTCCCTGACCGGCGTGCGCCAGTTGGCCATTGACGATTGGAACAACGACGACCTGATGGATGTGTTCGTCGCGCGCGACGGCCAGCCGCCGCTCTACCTGCAAAAGCAGCGTGGCGGACCGCTCGTGCCCACCGCCCTGCCGCCCGGCCAGCTCGAAGGCACCGTGCTCGCCCTCGGCGACGTCAACGGCGATGCCCGCGCGGACCTGCTCGTCGGCGCGCCCGACCATCTCGATTTCCTTTTTGGCGGCATCAACCAGTTCCAGCGCCTGCCCATCAACGTCCCCGGCCTGAGTCGAATCCTCCTGGTGGACTACGACAACGACGGCTGGCTTGATCTTCTGCTCGTGGGCGACGGACTCCAGATGTGGCGCAACCTAGGCGACGGCCGGTTCACGAATGTCACGGCCCGGCTCGGGCTCGACAAGCTGGTCACCGGCCGGGTCGAGGACGTGGTCGCCGCCGATTTCGATCAGGACGGCGACACCGACCTCGTGGTTTCCGTCCGCGGCCAGGGTTTGAAGTTCCTGCGCAATGACGGCGGCAACGCGAACCGCCAGCTCAAGCTCCGGCTCGCCGGCAATCGTTCCAACGCCAGCGGCCTGGGGGTCCGGGTCGAGGTCGCCGCCGGTGCCTTCCGCGTTTTCCGGACCGTGGGCACGCTGCCGGTCGAAATCGGCGTCGGGCGCCACGACCAGCTCGACTCGCTCACCGCCCGCTGGTTCGATCTCGCCTATCACGAGATTGATGTGAAGCCGGATCCGCGCGCGGCCCACATTGTCCTCGAACCCACGCTGCCCGTCGGATCCTGTCCGTATTTGCATGCCTGGGACGGTCATGGCTTCCGGTTCGTCACGGACATCCTCGGCTCGTCGCCGGTGGGCCTGCCGGTGAGTGAAACGCGCTATGCCGAGGCCGATCCGCGCGAGCACGTCTGGCTGGGCAACGAAACCACCTTCCTGCCCCGCGACGGCAACTACGTGGTCGCGATCACCGAGGAGCTGCGCGAGGCGCTGTATCTCGACGAAACCAAACTCGTGGTCGTGGATCACCCGGTCGGCACTGAGGTCCACACCACCGACAAGTTCCGCCCGAGCGGGCCGTTTCCGCCGGGTGAAATCTGGACCGTCGAGAACCGCCACCCGCTGCTGAAGGCGATCACGCTCGAGGGCGCGGACGTCACCGCCGCCTTGCTGGAAACCGACGGCCGGCTCGTCTCACCGGCGCGGCTGCGTCTTCCGCAATTGCGCGGCCTCGCCGAACCGCACGGGGTCGTCCTCGATTTCGGAACCTTGCCGGCGGACCGTCCCCTGGTGCTGGTGCTGACGGGCTGGCTGCGTTTTGGTGGCGGCTGGGCAAATGTGGCCGCCTCTCAGGACCCGGATCTGCCGTTTCCGTTCCCGCGGCTCGAGGTGGAGACAGCCGCGGGCGCCTGGCAGCCCGTGGACGTGGTGGTGGGCGCGCCGTCGGGCAAAACCAAGACGATTCTCGTGGACCTCGCCGGCAAGGTGCCGGCCGGCCGCCACCGCCTGCGGTTGAGCGCCGCCTACGAAATCCACTGGGACCGCATTGCGCTGTTCGAGCGCCGGGCGGCGAACGACACGACGATCACACGGCTGGCGCCGAGCGCGACGGACCTGCACTGGCACGGCTTCAGCCGGTTCGCAGACCTGCCCTGGACGCAACCGCTGACGCCCATTCACGACGCGGTTTCGCCCAACCCGGCCTGGTCCATCACGCCCGCCGGCTGGTGCACGCGGTATGGCGCGGTGGATGAACTGCTCGCCGCCGCGGACAACGCGGTGGTGATCCTCAACGGCGGCGACGAAGTGACGGTCAGCTTCGCGGCGGACCGGCTCCCCGCGAAGCCGGCGGGGTCGGTCCGTGATTTCTTCATCTACAACGTCGGATGGGACAAGGATGCCGATTTCCACGTGGCCTTGGGCTGGCAGGTGGACCCGGTGCCCTGGGCGGGCATGGACGACCAGCGTTACGGCGCGCTGCCACGCCCCGCTTTTCCGAGCGACGACCAGATGCGCCGGTTCACGACGCGCTGGGTCGCCCCGTTCACGTTGCAGCGGGCGGCGAAGTAGCGTAGCTGCGGCTCGGGAGAGCGCCGCCAATCCTCTCCACAAAAGACCGGAAGCCTTTGGCAAGCGGAAGGAAGCTCGGGACGGAAGTCTGTTCGGTTCGCGAAGGAAATGGCGGTTTTCTGCCGAAAGCCGCTACGGCAGAGAACGGCAAGAAATCTGCAAAACAGGTCTTGCCAACCGTCCGCAGGGCCGTCTAGTCTCTCGCTTCTTTGAATTCCGCTGCGGTAGCGGCGGGCGGTGGCGATGGGTGTCGCGACCGCACAGCAATCATTGTAACTATGGCAGTCAGAATTCGCTTGAAGCGGGTCGGGACCAAGAACACGCCGGCTTACCGGGTGGTCGTGGCCGACAACCGCAGTCCGCGTGACGGCAAGTTCATCGAGGAGATCGGCTCCTACGCGCCGTTGCGGAAGGGCAGCAATTTTACCATCAAGCTGGATCGCGCCGACTTCTGGATCGGCCGGGGCGCCCAGCCGAGTGAGACCGTGGCCAGCTTCATCAAGAAGGCGAAGCGTCAGGCCGCGGAAGTGAAGGCTTGAGGTGGGCGCCATGCAGGCCTGGCTCGAATACGTGGTCAAGGGTCTGGTGGACCGGCCGGAGGCCGTCACAGTCACCCCGGTGGAGCGCAACGGGACGACGCATTACGAATTGCGCCTGGATCCGGGCGATGTGGGCAAGGTGATCGGCAAACAAGGCGCGGCCATCAACGCCTTGCGCGCAGTGCTGCAGGTGGGGGCCGCCCGCAAGGGCCTCCGCTGCTCGGTGGACATCGTCGAGGAGCGGCCACCGGCGGCGGCCTGACGGTGGCGGCGCGCCGCGGGGCGCGCGTGTGGGGCATGAGAATTGACGTGCTCACCCTGTTCCCGGGCATGTTCGCCGGGCCGTTGGACGAAAGCATCGTCCGGCGGGCGCGCGACGAGGGCCGCCTGGACTTGCGGATTGTCAATTTACGGGATTACACGCACGACCGGCACAAAACCGTGGACGATCGTCCATTCGGCGGCGGGCCGGGCATGTTGTTGAAACCCGAACCGATCTTTGAAGCGGTGGAAAGTTTGCGGGGCGCGGACACCCGGGTGATCCTGCTGTCGCCGGCGGGCCGGGTGTTCAACCAGGCCATCGCCCGCGAGCTGGCGGGGGCCACGCACCTGCTCCTGCTCTGTGGCAGTTACGAGGGCGTGGACGAGCGGGTGCGCGAGGCGCTGGTGAACGACGAACTGTCTGCCGGCGATTTCGTGCTGACCAACGGCGCGCTGCCGGCGATGATGATCATTGACGCGGTGACGCGCCTCCTGCCCGGCGTGCTAGGCAAGGACGAGAGCGCACTGGACGAGTCGTTCAGCCACGGCGGCCTCGAGTACCCGCAGTACACGCGACCGGCGGAATTTCGCGGGATGAAGGTGCCGGAAGTGTTGCTCTCGGGCAACCATGCGGAAATCGCCCGCTGGCGGGCCGGGCAGGCCCGGCGGCGGACGGCGCTTCGCCGGCCCGACTTGCGGCCGGCCGACGGCGAACCGCCGGAACCAACGAAGAAAGATTGAATTTATGAACCAGGCATTATTGGACAAAATCGAGCGGGCGCAACTGCGCAAGGACCCCGCGGTGTTCCACGTGGGCGATTCCGTGCGCGTGCATACCAAGGTGGTGGAGGGCGACAAGGAGCGCATTCAGATCTTCGCCGGCGTAGTCATCGGCCGCCGCGGCCACGGCCTCAACGAAACCTTCACCGTCCGCCGCATCAGCTACGGCGAGGGCGTCGAGCGCGTTTTCCCCATCCACTCGCCGCGCGTGGACAAGATTGAAGTCGAGCGCGAAGGCTCCGTCCGTCGCGCCAAGCTGACCTACCTTCGCCACCGTGTGGGCCGAGGCGCCACGGCCGTGAAGGAGAAGGAATCCGCCGGCGACCCCGCCGCCGTGGCCGCGGTGGCCGCCAAGGCCACCAGGATCAAGGCCGCCAAGGCCGAAGCCGCGAGAGCGGAGGCGGCGAAAGCGGCTCCCGCCGCCGAGGAGAAGAAGTAGCAGCCGGCGCCACCCCCTCTCAAGCGAGGCTCCGGCCTCGCTTTTTTCTTAGGCACAGTTAGGCTCCCACCCATGAGCCCAGCCGTTTGGAGTGCCGCGTTTACGCGGTTCGGACCGTCTGAAGGCAGAACTCCGAGCCCAACCGCCGACCAGGCGCCGTTGGTGAACTGATTCTTCCCCCGCCATCGTGCAGCCCGTTGTTGATCGTTTCCGGTTCGAGCGCGACCTCCTTGGCCGCGGGGTGATCTGCGTCGCCGGCGTGGACGAGGCCGGGCGGGGTCCGCTGGCCGGTCCGGTGGTTGCGGCCGCCGTCGTTTTCCCGTGCGACTGGATTCGGCGCGGGCTCCCCCGCGAACTCGCCGGACTCAACGACTCCAAGCAGCTCACACCCGCCCGCCGCGAGTCCTTTTTTGCCATCCTCACGACGCGCGCGGAAATGCAGTTTGCCATTGCCGAAACCGGCGCGGCGGAGATTGACGAGATCAACATTCTTCGCGCCACCCACTGCGCCATGAACGCCGCGCTCGCGGCCCTGCCCTCGCCCCCGGATCATGTTCTGGTGGATGGCCTGCGCGTCTCGTCCATTTCGTTCCCCCAAACGGCGCTGGTCAAAGGTGACGCCTTGAGCTACTCCATCGCTGCGGCCAGCGTGCTGGCCAAGGTGACCCGCGACCGCGCCATGCGCGAATGGGACCGGCGTTATCCGGGGTACGGTTTCGCCCGGCACAAGGGTTACGGCACGCCGGAACACCTGGCCGCGCTGGCCCGGTTCGGCCCCTGCCCGATCCACCGCCGGAGTTTTGCCCCGGTCAAACGCGCGGAACCGAAGCTTCTCTGACATGCTCGCGACCCTCTGGCAGCGCTTCCGCCATTGGACCGGTTCCCCCGGCCAGCCCGAACATCTGCGCCGCGGCCGGCTCGGTGAACGCGCCGCCCGCCGGCATCTCCGCCGGCTCGGACTCCGCTTTCTCACCGCCAACTTCCGCTCGCCGCGCGGGGAGATTGATTTGATCTTCCGCGACGGCGATGGCCTCGTATTCGTCGAGGTCAAAACCCGGTCGTCGGAGGACTGGACCCGCCCGGCCGCGGCGGTGGACGCGGAACGGCGTCGGCGGCTGTCGCGCAGTGCGCTCGATTACCTGAAACTGCTCCACCAACCGCCGGTGACTATCCGGTTCGACATCGTGGAGGTGCTGCTGACCGACGGCCGGGTGCGCGAGGTGCGGCACCTGCCCAACGCCTTCCCGCTCGCGAGACCCTACCGTTACGGCTGACGCCATGCCTGAACTCCCCGAAGTCGAAGTGCTCGTCCGCCACCTCGCCGCCTCGCTGCCGGGCGCCCGCGTCACTGGTGTCGAGGTCCTGCGGGCGAAGGTGGTCCGGCCCGACAGCGTGGAACGCTTCCGTCGGTCCCTCGTTGGCGCGCGCTTCACCGGCATCACCCGGCGCGGCAAATACCTGCTGTTCACCCTGCGGTCGGCGAACGGACGGCGCGAGTTCCCGCTGCTTGGACATCTGGGCATGACGGGTCGGATGTTCCTCCAGCCCGCCGCGGACGCGCTTCCAAAACATGCCGCGGTGATCCTGCATCTCGGCCGAACCGATTTCATCTACCAGGATCACCGTTATTTCGGTCGGATGACGCTCGACCCAAGTGCCCTGGACAATCTGGGGCCGGAGCCGCTGGAAGCCGGGTTCACGCCGGACGCCTTCACGCTCGCCCTCGGTCGGTCCACCCAGCCCATCAAAGTCAAACTGCTCGACCAGGCGGTGGTGGCCGGGATCGGCAACATCTACGCGAGTGAAGCCCTGTTTCGGGCGCGCATTTCGCCCCGGCGGTCTGCGCGGCGGCTGAACGCGGAGGCGGTCCGCCGGCTGTGGCGGGCGATTCGGACGGTTTTGGCGGAAGCGGTGGAGTGGGGGAGCACGGTGCCCTTGAACTGGAGCGGTGCCGGGAAACGGGATGGCCTGTTCTATTATGGCCGGACACCGGGCACGCCGAGCAGCCATGGGGAGCGGTTGGCAGTTTATGACCGCGCTGGGGAACCGTGCCTCCGCTGTGGCCGTCCGATCCGGCGGATCGTCCAGGCGGCCCGGAGCACCTTCTACTGCCCTGCCTGCCAGCGGGAGTAGCGGCGGCTCGGGAGAGCGCCGCCGATCTTTTCCGTTTGGTGGGTCGTGGACCGCCGGGCTGTGACCTTATCCGGTCGCTGGCCCACCTTGGTAGGGCTCGCGGTGCTCCGCGGCCCTGATTTCTTGTCCGCGTTGGTAGTCGAAGAGAAGATGGGGGCACGACGCAGCGTGTCCCGGATTGGGTTGTTGGCGGGTCGCGGACCGTCGGGCCGCGACATCCTCCGTCCGATGGCTCACCTTGGGCTCGCGGCGCTCCGCGGCCCTGAATGGAGACACATGCCTCCGTCCGCTCCGTTCTTTGCGCCCGGTTTCCGCTTGAGGACGGTCGCCAGGGCGCTAAGCTGGCGGCATGAACTTGCCTAAACAAGGAGGCTGTTTTTGGGCTCTGTTGTTCGTGGCGATGTTCGGCGAGGCGGCCGCCCAAGATGCCCTGACCAGCTTCCTGGCGGTCGGGATGGCCCCGGGGATGGCGGACGTGCCTCAGTTGACCCTTTACGGCTACCCCGGGGCGAGCAACGAAGTGCAGTTTGCCAGCACGCTCGGCAGCGGAAGCGCCTGGTCGGCGCTGACCAACGTGGTCTTGACGGACCACAGCACCGTGGTTCTGAACGATACGAACATGCCCCCCAACGGGCAGCGGTTTTACCGGGCGGTCTTGCTGGGAGCGCCGCGGCCGGCCGTCAGCTCGAACTACGTGTGGATCCCGCCCGGCCAGTTCCTCATGGGCAGTCCGGCGACCGAGCAGGACCGCACTGCTAGCGAAGGCCCGCAGACCCTCGTGATCCTGACCCGTGGTCTTTACATGAACAAGTACTTGGTGACCCAGGGTGAGTATCTGGCGCTGATGGGGACCAATTCGAGTTACTTCACCGGCGATACGAACCGCCCGGTCGAAGCCTGCGATTGGTACAACGCGACCAACTACTGCGGGCGGTTGACGGCCATCGAAAGCCAGGCCGGCCGCCTGCCCGCCGGCTGGACTTATCGGCTGCCCACCGAGGCCGAGTGGGAATATGCCTGCCGGGCGGGCACGACCACGCGGTTCAGTTACGGCGACGACCCCGGGTACACGAATCTCACCCGCTACGGCTGGTACGACGGCAACAGCTACACCACCAACGAACCGTCCGGGGCGTTCTATTTTGTGATAGGGCGCTACTACACGACCTATCCCGTGGGGCAAAAACTGCCCAATCCGTGGGGTCTATACGACCTGTGTGGCGATGTCTCCGAATGGTGCCAGGATTGGTTTGAATTGTATCCGGGAGGGACGGTTATGGACCCGCAAGGCCCGGCCACCGCCGGGATCATAAAAGAGCGCATCTTCCGCAGTGGAAGCTGGCTGGATGCCCCCCAATGCCTCCGCTCCGCCTACCGCGAGTCCGCCCCGCCAAACAACGTCAGCGGGCTGTATGGCTTCCGGGTGGTCCTGGCCCCCAGTCAAGACTGAACGGCCCATGCGAAGTGCGAATGACGAAGTGTGAATGACGAATGACGAACGGTGGGTCGCGGACCGCGGGGCCGCGACGGTGGCCACAGGCCACAGACGACGACTGCCCGCCCAGCATCGGGGAGCCACCCAAGGAGCCGTAGCCCGACGCGCTGCGCCCTGGTCCGACGACCTCATTCCGGCGTTGCCGTGAGCGGATCCAATTCAATAGACTGGTGTTGGTGAAACGCACGCGCTCCCAGTCGCCAGGGCATGATCATCGCGCTGCGGGTGACGATCGCGGAACCCGGGCCTTGCGCGATGGTTTGCCGCCGGCATCGTCCGCGCGCCGCCTGGTGTTTCGCGTTGCGGCGGCGATCGTGGTCCCGCTCTTTCTCCTGGCGGCGGCGGAGTTGGCCCTGCGGCTCGCCGGCTATGGGCATCCAACGAGTTTTTTCGTGCCGCTCCGGATTACAGGACGGGACATGCTGGTGGAAAACGAGCAGTTCGGTTTGCAGTTTTTCCCCGCCGCGATTGCGCGGAGCCCGTCGCCGGTGGTGATGGCCGCAAAAAAAACACCAGGCACGTACCGCATCTTCGTGCTGGGCGAATCGGCGGCGCTGGGCGATCCCAAGGCGGCGTTTGGTTTCAGCCGTTACCTCCAGGTCTTGCTGGCGGAGCGGTTCCCCGGCGCGCAGTTCGAGGTGGTGAACGTCGCCATGACGGCGATCAACTCGCACGTCGTCCTGCCGATCGCCCGCGAGTGCGCCCGGCAGGACGGCGACGTCTGGCTGATTTACGCCGGCAACAACGAATTCATCGGACCTTTCGGGGCCTGCACCATCTTCGGGCCCCAGGCGCTCTCCACCACCTGGGTGCGGGCCCGGCTCGCCTTGGGATCCACGCGGCTGGGACAGGCCCTGGAAGCACTTTCCAGCCGGTTCGCCCATCGCCCCGTGGCGCCGAAGGACTGGACCGGGCTGCGGATGTTCATGGGCCAGGAGATCGCCGCGGATGATCCCCGACGTGACGTGGTTTACCGCAGCTTCGGTCGGAACCTCGAGGACATCGTGCGAGCCGGTCTGGCCGCCCATGCCCGGGTCGTCCTGAGCGCGGCGGCCGTGAACCTGCGGGATTGCCCGCCCTTCGCCTCGAAGAGTCGTCCCTCGGCGGTGACCGGCCTGGCCGCGTGGGAGGCGTTGCGACGACGGGCGGAGGTGGCCGTCACCAACCAGCAACCGGCGGAAGCGCTGGCACTCTGGCGCGAGGCCGTGGCTGCCAATCCCGGGCACGCGGAAACCGTCTTCCGGCTGGCCCAGGCTGAACTGGCGGTTTCCAACCGGACCGACGCCGCGCTGCATTTTGCCGTCGCCCGGGACTTGGATGCGTTGCCGTTCCGAACCGATGCCCGGCTGGCCGCCGCCGCCGCCGAGGTTGCGCGACGACATGCCGCCGAAGGCGTGCGCTGGCTGGATGTGCCGGCGCTGCTGGCGCGCGCGAGTCCGGACCAGATTCCCGGCCAGGAATCGTTTTACGAACACGTCCACCTCAACTTCGACGGGAATTACCGGCTGGCGATCGCGTTCGCGGAGGAAGTGGTGGCGGCGCTGCCGGCGGCCCTGACCAGCCGGGCCACCGCCGGCTGGGCCAGTCAATCGTTGTGCGAGCGGCGGCTGGGGCTCAGCGACTGGAACCGGCAGGAGGTCATGGAAACCATCGTTCAGCGGCTGGGCGAGCCGCCCTACACCGGCCAGTGGGACCACGAGGCGCGGTTGCGCAAGTTCCGGGCGCGTTGGAACGAGTTGAAGGCCCGGCTGACACCCGCGGCAAGGGACCAGGCCCTCGCGATGTTCGAGGAGGCCATCCGGCGCGCGCCCAACGACCACCGCCTCCACGAAAACTGCGCCGAGTTCCTCGAGTTGAGCGGGAACCCGGTTCGCGCCCAAGTCGAATGGCAGCGGGTGTGCGACCTCATCCCCCACCACTTCTCCGGCTGGTATCAAACCGGCCGGTTGCTGGTCCGTTTGCGCCAGTTCACCGAGGCGCGCGACCACCTCCAGACCGCGCTGAAAATTCGTCCGGACCTGGTGGAGGCGAAGTCGGAACTCGGTCGGATGGCCCTCGCCGAGGGGCATCCCGAGGAGGCATTGCGGCTTGATGACGAGGTGGCCCGGGCACGCCCGGAGGATGCGCGCGTGCAACTGGACCGGGCCAATGCCTTGGCGGCGCTGCACCGCCGGCCGGAGGCGCTCGCCGCGTTGCGGGAGGCGATCCGGTTGCGGCCGTCCTTCCACGAGGCCCGCTACCTGCTGGGCGTGGAACACGCGGTGGACCAGCAACTTCCCGAGGCGCAGGCCGAATTCGAGGAGGTGATCCGCCTGCGTCCCGATCATGTGCTCGCCCACCTCAACCTCGGGGTGGCGCTGGCGCGGCAGAACCGGCTGGCCGAGGCGGAAACCCAGTTCGAGGAAACGCTCCGGCTGGATCCGCAGAACCAGCAGGCCCGCACCTACCTCGAAGCCCTGCGCAAACTCGACGTCCTGCCGCCCTGATCACGGTGGTCGCCTTCTTGTTGTCTCACGGGAAGCCGCTGGTCTGGACGTTCGCCGCTGGCCCAACCTGGCAGGGCTCGCCGTGCTCCGCCGCCCTGACTTCTCGTTCCGCGTTGAGGTTCAAAGAGAAGATGGGGACACACCGCAGCATGTCCCGACCGGATCTGACGTGGGGCGAGCGAGTCGGAGCGTGGGATGGGTCGAACGCCCCGTGTTGGAGCTTGCCGCGAGCGGACGGCGGCGTGTTGGGAGTTCCGCCTTCAGGCGGCCCGATCCGGCTGAAGCCGGGACTCGCAAACGCACCTTTCTTGAGGACCTCGAAGGCTTGGATCCGTTGCCGGCCCGCCCGCCGCCCGCCAGCCCGTCACTTTTCTGCCACTTTTCTGTTGACTAGTCCGAGCCCGTTTGTTATACCCCCTTTACCAAATCACACATGTGGAAAGTCGTGGCAGAACAACGGTATCCGTTCCATGCACAGACAGGCCGTCTGTGGCTGCGCGAGTCGTGTGCGCGCGGCGGTGCCGCTTCTGCTTCAGTCCCAACCCAAATAGAAACGTATGCGTGTCCCTAAATTGAGTGCGTGGTACGGTCTGTTAGGAGCAGCGGCGCTGACGTCTGTCACCAGTATGGCAGGCTCGGCAACGTATGACTTCACCACGGACCCCTCCACGATCCCCGGTATGTCCCTGGTCGGTAGCACCGATGGAGCCACAAGTATATCCTACCCGGAATGGCGATCCACCGGCGGTAATCCGGGCGGTTATCTGGCGTTACTTGACGCCACGGTAGTTGCCGACGGGGGCCAGAATGGCACCGTTTTGTTCCCTGACTTCGACCTTGGGTTGGTGGTGCAAGGCTTTACTTTTGACGTGGACCTCCGCGTGGGTAATGCCATTGGTAACGGTGGCCGTCCCGCCGACGGTTTCAGCGTGAACTACGCCCGCTCCTCCGACCCCGTGGTGGCGGATCTGCTACAAACTCCGCCCGTCAACCCGAGCAACGACTGGGCCATGAGCGGCCAGCCGGAAGACGGTGTGGGGCAGGGCATTGCGATCGCCTTCGACACCTGGCAGGGCAACGTCATCAACGACGTGCCCGCCGGTGACGTCGAGGGCATCATTGTCCGCGTGGACAACCACACGGTCCTCGAGCACGCGATGGCCACCCGCAATGGCTCCTGCACCGACACCAACAGCATGCAGACCGGGCCCTGGGACGGCGCCACATCGCCTCCCGACGGCTCGGGCAGCCCCGCGGGCCTTTGCTGGGCGCACCTGCAGGTGGTTTTGGACACGAACTCCCTGCTGACGGTGACCTGGAAGGGCGCGATCCTGCTCGACCATGCGCAGGTCAACTTCTCGCCCGGTCCGGGCCGGATTATTTTCGGCGGCCGCACGGGCGGTGCGAACGAGAATACACACATTGACAACGTTTCGATCGTGACCATCCCGGCGAATTTCATTGTGCCCGGCGCTCCGGTCGCGACGCCCACCGGCTTTACATGGACCATCAACGACTCGGGCACGGCGATGTTCGATGGCACGGCAGCGGGTGCGTTTCCGACGCTCAAACTGAACGGAACGGCGATCACGCCGGGCAGCACCAGCAAGGCGAATGGTGTTACCACCGTCCTCTATGACGATCCGTCCAAGGTGCTCGGCGCTCCAGGCTCCAACAACACCCTGGAGTTTGTCCTCAAGAGCACCCAAGGCACCACGGTCAGCGGCACGAAGACCTTCGCCACGCCGGCGTACGTGAACGTCCCGACCAGCACAGCGGTCACGCCGGACACTACCAAGCCTGGGTTCACCTTGAAGATCTACCAGGTTGATCTAACCGATGCCTTGGGGACCACTCACGCCTCGGACCTCGCCAACACGGCGGGCGACTGCGTTGCCGTGATGGAGCGCCAGTTGCACGGCGACTACGGCCCCAACTCCGCCGACCTGACCCTCTACACCGGGACCGGCGGAACCCACATCGAACCGAACGTCATCAACTACAATGCGGCCTCCGGCAACATTGGCGACTTCCTCGATGACGGAACCGTGGCCAACGGACAGCCCTCGCCGAACCTGCCTGGTCTGCCCAGCTTCACGGCCACACGCGAAGGCGGCATTGATGACGTGACGATGGCGATCACCACCTACATCCAGTTCCCCGCGGCGGGCGCCTATCAATTCATCTTCAACAGTGACGACGGTTTCCGCATGACGACCGCCGGCAACCCGTTGGAAGTGCTCAATGCGCAGATGATCATGCAGGCCGACCTCGGCCGCGGTGCGACGGATTCCGACGGTTGGGTTTATATCCCTGCGGCGGGCACTTATCCGTTCCGCAGCATCTGGGCCAATGGCGGCGGCGGCTGTAACCTGGAATGGGCATCCTTCGTCAACGGCGTGAAAGTGCTGGTCAACGACAAGACCACCACGGGCTCGCTCAAGGCTTTTGCCGCGGCCACGAGTCCCCTGCCGGCGGCGGTCAGCTTCATTGATCCGCCCGTCAACACCGGCCGTCCGCCTACTCCCGACAATCCGATCCGGGTGGACATCACGCAAGGCGCGAACACGATCAGCAACGTCAAACTCATGGTTAACGGCACGGACGTGACGTCCTCCGCGACGATCACCCCGGGTGCGGTCACCAAGGTGGTTTACCAGACGTTGCTCCCGGTCAACAACACCGTGGTCGTGAGCTTCAACGATGGCACGAATACCTACAGCGGAACCAACACCTTCGCCTGCGCCGGTGGCGTCGAGGTTCCGGCGAGCATGGCCCTCAACTCGGCCGACGTGGACAAGACGAAGCCCGGCTTCCTGATCCATACCTACCAGATTGCGGTCACCAACACGGATAATCCGCCGGGTTACATCGAACCGGGCAATTCGACGCTCTTCGGCGAATACTATGCCAAGGCCCTGTGGGGCTGGCCGAATGTGGCGACTCTCACGGGCTTCACCGGGCCGGGTTCGTCCTATGTGGAAGCCGATGTGATCAACTACAACGGCGCCAGCGGCAACACCGGCAGCTTCAACGATGACGGCACGATTGGCGGTATGACGGTGGTGCCGGCGCCCAACATGCCGGGCATCAATAGTGCTAATGCGAACATGGCGAACAATGGCCAGAACGACTACGATCTGGAAATCCGCACCGTGCTCGACCTGCAGCCCGGCTACTATCAGATGGGCGTGAATAGCGATGACGGCTTCCGCCTCATTGTTGGCGATGGCAAGGAAGCCTTCACGTTCCCGGTCGTCGCGGCCGAATTCAACACCGGTCGTGGGGTTGACAACTGGGGCTTCACCCGGTTTGCGGTTCACATCACCAAGGCGGGCCTGTATCCGTTCCGCCTGGTTTATGAGGAAGGCAATGGCGGCAACAGCGTGGAGTGGTTCCAGCTCAGCAATCCGGCGTTCAATGGCGTCACCTCGCAGTGGCTGCCTGATCAGGAAGGCAAGACGCTGATCAACGACACGGCGGACAATCCGAACGCCATCAAGGCCTATCAGTATCCGATCAACAGCACGGGACCGACCTACGTGAAGAGCTTCGCGCCGGGTCGCAGCAGTTGGGACACCGCGGGCAGCATTGGCCGGGCTGGCCAGGATGCCACGGTGACCGCCGTGTTGGTGGATGGCTCGACCCCGGTGGACACCACCAAGGTTACGATGACGATCAACGGGACCGCCGTGACGCCGGCGGCGAACAAGTCGAGCGGGGTAACCACCGTCACCTACAAACCCGCCGCGAGCTTCGCGATGGGCAGCACGAACAACGTGGTGCTGGGCTTCCTCGACCGCACGGTGGCCTGGACGTTCATCGTCGGGTTGCCGACGACGCCGACCTTCTGGATTGAAGCGGCGGACTTCGACTACAACGGTGGCCAGACGCAGGCGGCGGCGAGCGTCATGCCGTATGCGGGTGGCGCGTATGCGGGGCTGGGCGCAGTGGCCGGCACCGACTACAACGGCCCGAACGAGGGCGACAATCCGTATTATCGCTACCCGAACACCCTCCAGGTGCCGGTGAGCATTGCCACGGACTTCGACCGCGGTGGTGGCGAAGTGGTGGTGGATTACCGCCTGGGCTGGATGGGCAGTGGCCACTGGTTCAACTACACCCGCACCTTCCCGGCCGGCAATTACAACGTCTATGCGGCGTTGTCCAGCGGCACATTGGGCGACTCGGTCGGTGGCGACCTCAAGGATATGACCGGTGGCGCCGGCACGGTGCTGGGCGCGTTCAGCGGCAAGGTTGGCTTCGGTGGCGGTTGGGGCAACAACAACCTCTTCCCGTTGAAGGACGCGGCCACGACCAACTCGATCGTGTCCCTCGCCCTCAGCGGCACCAGGACGCTGAGGTTTGACAACAACGGCGGTGACTGGGACTTCATGCTGTTCGCCCCGGCCGCCATCGAACTGCCTCAGTTCACGGGCATCACGGTGGATGCGAGCGGCAACGTGACGATCACCTGGGGGGGTGGCGGCACGCTGCAGGTCACGACGAGCCTGACGGCGCCGGTCACCTGGAGTGACGTTACGGGCGCAACCAGTCCCTATACCGTGACGGCAGCCCAGTTGCCGGGCAAGACGGTGTTCGCTCGGATCAAACAGTAAGCATCTGAGCAGTTGATTCACGGAGACCGGGGTTCGCCCCGGTCTCTTTTTTTATTCGCGAATCTCCGGCAAGTCGTCGGCCAGGCGGGCGCGCTCTCCAAGTCAGTAGCCGCGGTGAGTCGGCTCATTCTTCAGTTTGGGCCATGTCCGTGACGCCCGGCACATGCAAGCGGGGATTTGAGCGGACTCACGTCCGTTGCTAGCGGCGAAGTGTAGGCCAGACGCGCGCCCCCGCGCTCACTGACCGAGCCGCTGCTTGACCGCGCGGATGAAGGCGGGACTCGTGCCACAGCAGCCACCAATGAAACTTGCGCCCGCCTTCACCAGTTCCGGCACGTGGCTGGCGAACACTTCCGGCGTGGTCTGGTAAACGATCCGGCCGTTCACCATCGCCGGCAGACCGGCGTTGGCCTTGATCCAGACCGGCCGGTCGGTCGCCGCCTTCAATCGTCGGCAGACCGGCACGTAGCGTTCGATGCCGACGCCGCAGTTGGCGCCGATCACGTCCGCGCCGGCATCGGTCAGTTCACGGGCAACCTGTTCGGGCGTGGCGCCCATCATCGTGCGGTCCTTGTCCTTGCCGGCGTCGAACACCATGCAGGCCACGACCGGCAGGCCGGTCGCCTTCGCGGCCGCGAGCGCAAGCTTGGCCTCGGCGAGGTCGGACATGGTTTCGATGACGATGGCATCCACGCCGCCGTCGGCGACCGCGCGGGCCTGTTCCGCGAATGCTGCCGCCAGTTCGTCCTCGGTCGTTTCGCCGGTCATCAGCATTTTGCCGCTGGGACCGAGCGAAGCGAAGACGCAGGCGCGGTCGGCGGCGGCCCGGCGGGAGATTTGCACGCCCCGGCGGTTGATTTCGACGACCTGGTCGGCGAGCGCGTGACCGGCCAGGCGAACCCGATTGGCGCCAAACGTATTCGTCAGAATCACGCGGCTCCCGGCGGCGACATAGGCCTGCGCGACCTCGGCAACGCAGTCGGCGTGGGTGAGATTCCAGCCGTCCGGGAACTCGCCGGTGGCGAGGCCGCGGGCCTGGAGCTCGGTGCCCCAGGCGCCGTCAGTGACGACGGGTCCGGCGGCGAGCAGTCGCGCGATCAAATCGCTCATGGGATGCGCGACGGGCTACGCCTGCGCAGGGATGTTCTTGCGGGCGAGAGCCACGGCGGCCGGGGCGTTGTCGCTGTAGCCGTCGGCGCCGATTTCGTCGGCGTATTGTTGGGTGATCGGCGCGCCGCCGATGAGAACCTTGACCTTGCCGCGGACGCCGGCCTGCTTGAGCGCGTCGATGGTGGTCTTCATCGAGGGCATCGTGGTGGTCAGCAGCGCGGACATGGCGACGATCTGGGCGTTTTTCTCGCGCACGGCCGTGACGAATTGCTCGGGGGCGACGTTCACCCCCAGGTCAATCACCTCGAACCCGCCGCCTTCGAGCATCGCGGCGACGAGGTTCTTGCCGATGTCGTGCAGGTCGCCCTTGACGGTGCCGATGGCGACGCGGGCGACCGGCTGGTCGCCGCGGGCGGTGAGCAGCGGGCGGATGATTTCGAGGCAGGATTTCATGGCCCGGGCGGAGATCAGCAGTTCGGGCACGAAATACTCGTTGCACTCGAACCGTCGGCCGACCTCGTCCATGGCGGGAACCATGAAGTCGTGAACCAGCGTCAGCGGGTCAACGCCCGCGGCAATGGCCTGTTCGGTCGTGGCCCGCGCGGCTTTGGCGTCACCGCTCAGCACGGCATCGTAAAGAGGTTTCCAGTCTTGCATCGTCGTTAATGAACAATATGGCCGGCTTCGCGGGGCCGGTCGTGGTTAGCGTTGACCCTGGCCAACCACGACCTGGTATCCGGTTGTGGCTGACGGCAGGCATTCAACACCGGGCCGTCCCGCGGCGCGAGTCATTTTTTCTGCGCCAGGCCCGCGCCTGGTCACCCCTTAGAGTCGCAGAAAGATCTTCCGTTGATACAGGAACCGGGCGATGCCGAAGGTGATGAGGAGCCCCACCAGCGCCACAGCGAGTTGCCCGCAATTGCCGAAATAGTGGTTCACGTCGCCACCGACAAATCGCTTGGCGATCGCCTCGATGTCCACCAATTCGTGTAGCAGGTAGATCGTGATCGGGTTCATGCCGATCCACACGAAGGGTGTGGCCCAGCCGCGCCAGCCCAAGGTGTCCACCACCAGGTAGAACCCCGCCAGCAGGAGGCTGCTGTAACCGCAGGCCACCAGCACAAAGGAGGAAGTCCAGAGCTTCTTGATGACCGGGAACTGGCAGTTCCACAGCCACCCCAGGCCCACGAGCGCGACGCCCGCGCCCGCCAGGAGGCAGACCTTGGTCCAGTTGGTGCGTTTCGGGTCGCGCAGCAGCACGCCGGCGAACACGCCGAGCAGGCAGTTCGCGATGGCCGGGAACGTGCTCAGCAGCCCTTCCGGGTCGTGGTCGCCGTCCCACTTCCGCAATGGCAGATACTGCTGGTCAATCCAGTTGGTGAGGTTCTGGCCCTCGGCGAAGTTGCCCGCCGAGCCGCCCGGCACCGGAACAAACGTCAGGAGCGCCCAATAGCCGACCAACAGGCCCACGCACCAGGCGATCCGGCCGCGCTGCTCGAAATAGACAAAGATCAACCCGGCGAACAGGTAGGCCAGCGCGATCCGTTGCAGCACGCCCAGCAAACGGATTCGCTCAAACGGCGTGCCGAATCCGCCGTAGTAAAAGATGCCGAGCAGGTAGAGCAACACCGCGCGGCGCAGAATGCGCGCCACGGCGCCAGTGCGGCCATCCGTTGCCAGCCGTTGGCCGAGCGAAAATACGAGCGACACGCCGACGATAAACACAAACATCGGGAAGATCAGGTCCTCGCAATGGAATCCTGCCCAGCCGACGTGTTCCAATTGAAGGGCCAGCCGGTGGATCAGGCCGGTGTCGCTGACCTTGCGCAGGCCCTCGACCAGCGCATCGGCGCCGACGATCCAAAACATGTCGAAACCGCGCAGGGCATCGAGCGAAACGAGACGTTCGGGCTTGGCTGGCGCGGACGGTGTGAGGGCGGGAGTATCGTCAGGCATAATCCGGTTTTTGCTGATTGGCGGCAACCATCCCGGAAACCGGCGCTGGATTCAACCGGAAAACGGTGACCCGGGTGGGCCGGCCTTTCCCATCCGATGAATGCGGTTGCGACGCCGCCACGCCGCCGGTTATTGTGCCGGGCGTGACAACCCATGTTCTCGGCCTCATTGCCGGCAGCCGCACCCTGCCGCTCGAGTTCGCCCGTCAGGTCCGCGCCCAGGGCGGCACCCGGCTGGTCGCCGTTGCCTGCGAAGGTGAAACGGACCCCGCCCTCGCCGGGTTGGTGGATGACATCGTCTGGCTGCGCATCGGGCAGCTCTCCAAACTCATCGAGGCCTTCACCGAGCGCGGCGTCAAGCAATGCGTCATGCTCGGCCAGATCGCGCCCAGGAACCTGTTCGACCTGCGGCCCGACCTGCGTGCCGCGTCCCTGCTGCTGCGGCTCAAGGAAAGGAACGCCCACACCATTTTCGGGGCGATCGCCGATGAGCTGAAAAAAAAAGGCGTGGAACTGGTCGAGGCAACGCCGTGGCTGCGACCGCTCATGCCCGGCGCGGGGTTTCTGTTGGGACCGAAGCTGGCCGACGAGCAGCGTGCCGACGTCGAGTTCGGCTGGCGGATCGCGAAGGAAGTTTCACGGCTGGAAATCGGCCAGACGGTCGTGGTGAAACGCGGCACGGTCCTGGCGGTGGAGGGATTCGAGGGCACGGACAAGTGCCTGGCGCGTGGGGGCGAACTGGCCGGCCGCAGCGGCGGCGCGGTGGCCGTGAAGGTGGCCAAGGAAGACCACGACATGCGTTTTGACATCCCAACCATCGGCCAGCACACCATCGAGACCTGCGCGGCGGCCGGCGTGGCGGTGCTGGCGTTCGAGGCCGGCCGGACCCTGGTGCTCGAACAGGATTTGCTGGCGTCGTTGACACGCCAGAAAGAGGTTTCCCTCCTGGCGGCCAACTGACCCCCGCCGCCGCGGCTTGGTGAACTTGCGGCCGCGGGCCGACGAGGCGGTTAGTGCGGATGCGGCGGTCCTTCGCCGCCGTGCGGTTCACCCAGCCGCGGGCGATACACTTCCAGCGTCTTGGTTTCGCGGTTCAGCCGTTCGGGAGAACGCGTCGCCGTGGGCGTCTGCAAGTCCTGCAAACGCATGGTTTCGACCGAGTGCCCGCGGACGGCGGCGACATGCGCCGGATCAATGCCGTGATTGACGATCTGCGTCCGCGTCTCGTGGTTCACCACTACCTTGTTGACCGTGTAATTGTTGTTGATGGTGGTGCGGTTGAAGATGCCGCGGATTTCAGCTTCCTGGCGCCAGTGCGCGCGCAGCGGGCTGCCCATTTCGCGAACGTAACAGAAGCTGAAACGGCTCCAGTCGAGGCCGAAGTCGAAGCCCACCGCGACATGCACTCCATGAAACAGGAAGCCGGCACTCACGGTGTCGTAAACCGCGCCCGGTGGCAGCGGCGCCCAGCCGCAGTAATCGCCTCCGGACCGCCAGACAACCCACGCCGGTCCCCAAACGCGGTCAGGCATCCAGATCCAGCCATGATGCGGATGCAGATGCCACCGACCGTAATGAAACACCGCCCAGCCCCAGGGATAATCTGAGGTCCAATACCAGCCCTGGTCCGTGTAAACCCAGTGGCCGCCGTCCCAGTAGGGCCGCCACCCCGGCGTCTGCACGACCGTGGTGGGCTGCCAGTACCATTGGTTGTCCTCCGCCAGGAGCCAATGTCCGTAGGGGCTGAGTTCCTGGTAGAAGTACGCCGCATCGGAAGGAATTGAAGTTACGGCCAAGGCCGGTTGGGCGGGGGGCGGCGGCAGGAAGGGAACCGGCTGCGGCGTCGGCGGTGGCGCGACGGCGGGTGCCGGTTGCGGCCCGGCCCCTTTGCCGCTGATCACCATGGCGTTGAGGACGGCCGCGCTCACGCCCTGGTTGTGCAGGTTGATGATGTCCTGCGAGGCAAGGTCATAGTTCAGGTTCTGGCCCTTGATGAAGGCCACAATCGTATCCTCGGCCACGCTGGCGTTCTTCAGCTTGAGCACTTCGCCGACGGCGGCGGTGTTTTCCGCGTTGACCCGGCTCATCAGCCCTCCCAGGAGGAGGGCCGCCAGACTGAGATGCAATGCAGTTTTGATCATACTTCCTTTGCCTAAAGACGTTCGGTGCGGCTTCGCGGTTACCGGGCCGCCGGAAGACCGGCGACGGCCGCGGTTTTCTGCTTCCTCGCCCGCCGCGCCGCGGGGTATCGTCCTGTCCTGGTTCGACCGTTCTACGCCGTAACTATTCAATGCACATGGAACCGCAAGCTGACATCGCCGTCATCGGCCTGGCCGTCATGGGCCAGAACCTGATCCTGAACATGAACGACCACGGCTTCACCGTCGTGGCTTTCAACCGCACCGTCGAGAAGGTGGACGCCTTCCTCGCCGCCGAGGCCAGGGGTACCAAGGTCATCGGTGCCCACTCGCTGGCTGAGATGGTCGGTTTCCTCAAACGTCCTCGGCGCGTCATGCTCATGGTCAAGGCCGGCGCCGCGGTGGACGAGTTCATCGAGCACCTGCTCCCGCTGCTCGAACCCGGCGACATCATCATTGACGGCGGCAACTCGCTCTTTGAAGACACCATCCGGCGCCTCAGCCATGTCGAGTCGAAGGGCTTGCTCTACATCGGCGCGGGCGTGAGCGGCGGCGAGGAGGGAGCCCGGCACGGCCCGAGCATCATGCCCGGCGGCAGCCCCGCCGCGTGGCCGCACGTCAAACCCATTTTCCAGGCCATCGCGGCAAAGGTCGGCGACGGCGTCCCCTGTTGCGACTGGGTCGGCGAAGGCGGCGCCGGCCATTATGTGAAAATGGTCCACAACGGCATCGAGTACGGCGACATGCAGCTCATCTGCGAGGCCTATCACATCATGAAGGACGGCCTCGGCCTGACGCCCGACGAAATGAGCGTCGCGTTCGCCGACTGGAACCAAGCCGAACTCGAATCCTACCTCATCGAAATCACCCGCGACATCCTCGCCCGGAAGGACGACGACGGCGCGCCGCTCGTGGACAAGATCCTCGACACTGCGGGCCAGAAGGGCACGGGCAAATGGACGGTCATCTCGTCGCAGGAGTTTGGCATCCCCATCACGCTGATTGCGGAAGCGGTTTATGCGCGTTGTGTTTCCGCGTTGAAAGACCAGCGCGTGGCGGCCGCGAAGGCGTTCCCGCCATCCGCGCCCACGTTCGCCGGCGACCGGCAGCAATGGGTGAACGACGTTCGCAAGGCGCTCTACGCTTCGAAGATCGTCAGCTACACGCAGGGCTATCTGCTGATGCGCGCGGCGGCGCAGCATTACGGCTGGAACCTCAATTACGGCGGCATCGCGCTGATGTGGCGCGGTGGCTGCATCATCCGCAGCGTGTTCCTCGGCGAGATCAAGAAGGCGTTCGACAAGCACCCGGACCTGGCCAACCTGCTGCTCGATCCGTTCTTCCGGAAAGCGATCAAGAGCGCTGCGCGGAGCTGGCGCAAGGTCGTGAGCACCGCCGTGAAGAAGGGCATTCCGACGCCCGCGTTCAGCACAGCGCTGGCGTTCTTCGACGGCATCCGCAGCGAGCGCTTGCCCGCGAACCTGCTCCAGGCCCAGCGCGATTATTTCGGCGCACACACCTACGAGCGCGTGGACCAGCCACGCGGCCAGTTCTTCCACACGAACTGGACCGGCGCCGGCGGCCGCGTCGCCAGCAGCACTTACACGGTGTAAACCGGGATCCGAAACTGAAATGGGGACCGCGCCCGCCCCGGGTGCTAGCGCTACGCCATCCGCTGCATTCAGGCCCGCCCGCCAAGCTTCCGGACGACTTCGTGAATTGGGCCTGGGTGAAACCAAAGATTGACACTGGACTACTGGGTGGTAACCGGCTATTGAGGCAAGTGTCTCCCGGGGCAGACCCGGGTGAGCCACACATCAATGTGAACTGAAGCTTCAAGAAGAGTCTATGAAACAGAACTTCCATGTCAGTCGTCGTCATTTTCTCCGGCGCACCGCGGCGATCGCCGGCGCGGCGGCTGGGGCACGATTCTTCGCGATGCCTTCCCTGCTGGGGGCCGATTCGCCCAATGCAAAACTGGGCGTGGCCGTCATCGGTGCCGGCGGCATGGGCGGTTACAGTTTCGAGTCCGCGCTCAACGAGCGGCTCGTCGCGATTTGTGACGTGGACGACAAGACGATCGCGGACCGGCTCAAGCAATTCAGCGAGAAGTTCAAAGACCAGCCGGCCCCCAAGGCGTTTTACGACTATCGCAAGATGCTCGACGAATGCCAGAAGGACATTGACGTTGTTTTGATCGCCACTCCGGACCATCACCACGCGCCGGCGGCCATCCGGTCTATTCGCCTCGGCAAGGCCACGTTCTCACAGAAGCCGCTGGCCCACGACATCTATGAGTGTTACGCCCTTGCGAAGGCGGCGCGGGAAAAGAAGATGCCGACGCAGATGGGCAACCAGGGCCATTGCAGCGATACGATTCGCAAGGCCTGCGAGTATATCTGGGCGGGCGCCATCGGCAACGTGACCGAGACTCACTCGTTGCTGGGACGCAACTTCGGCGGCAGCGGCGGCCGGCCCGCGAGCAAGCCGGTCCCGGCTGGATTGCATTGGGATGAATGGATCGGGCCCGCTCCTTTCCGCGAATTTCATGACAACCTCCATCCCTTCAATTGGCGGAATTGGCGCCAGTTCGGAACCGGCACCATCGGCGACATGGCCTGCCATAACCTCGACGCCCTCTTTTGGGCTCTCAAGATCGGCGAAGCCAAGCACTTCACCATCGAATGCCTCCATACCACGGGCGGCAGCGAGGAAATGTATCCCCAGAGCAACATCGTGCGATACGAAGTCCCTGCCCGCGGCGATATGGGACCGGTCAAAGTCCACGTGTACGACAACGCCGAGCTGCGGCCGGACATCATGAAGGATGCCGAGAAGAAGTATGAAACCAAGTTCGGCGAAGACACGCTGTTCGTTGGGGACAAGGGTCTTTTCCGCACCGGCGGCACCTGCGATTCGCTCGGCTTTCTCCCGGAAAACCGGCGCGCGGAGATTCCAGTGCCCAAGCAGGTTTTGTCCCGCGCTCACGGCGGCCCCATCGAAGACCTCTTCTACGCCTGCAAGCACGGATCCGTCCCCTGCTCGAATTTCCCGAGCGCCGCCGCTCCGCTCACCGCTTTTGCTCTCACCGGCCACCTCGCCCAGTTTGCCGGGGTGGGCAAGAAACTCGAATGGGATGTCGAGCAGATGAAATGCACCAACCTGCCGGAAATCAATCGCTACCTCCGCCGCGAATACCGGCCGGGTTGGGAGGTGTAATCCTCTCGCCCCTTGATACTGGCATCCTCGTCCGGCAGCGTGGTATCAGAATGAGCGAGACGGAAAATCAATTCTCTCTCACCGGCGCAGCGTTAACAAACCGGCGGCGCGTCCAAAACCAAATTGTCATCAGTAAAAGGCCGTCGGCTGGCTCCGCGGCGAGGGGCCATTTCGTGTCACCTCTCGCCAATTCGGAGGTTCCTTATGAAAAACTCGTTGTGGAAGTTGTGTCTGATGGCAGGGTTTTCCTGCCTGATACTGGTGGGCAATGCGACGTTGGTAGGTGGCGCCCAGGACGATCCTCCTGGGCCTGATCAACGCCTCCAGCGATTAGAGCGGCGCATCAACGAGCTGGCCGAACGGCAGGACCAGATGATGCGTACGTTTGGTGTTCCCCAAGTACCGCAGCCGCAGATGATGCCTCCGGTTGGTGTTCGGCCGGAACGTCAGGGACAGATGCCCTCAGTCGGTCCGGAAAACACAGGACTCCCGATGCCGCCGACAGGATGGCGTGGTCCGGTGGAGAGGAGGGTGCGCCAGGATCTTGGCGGCATGCTGCGGTTGATCGCCCTGGTGTGCATCCTGTGCAACATTCTGATGGCCATTTGGATTTTCACCGATATTCGCAAACGCGGAGAAGGGGCCGGCATTTTTATTGCCTTGGCGCTCGTGGCAGGAATTCCAGCGGCAATAATCTACGCGTTGGTGAGAATCGGCGATAGAACGTCGGCGACGGGAAAACAGACGGTTTAGGCACGCCGTAGCACCAGCGTAGGTTGCAGACCCGCGGTCCGGGGGCAGTGCACGGATGCGCCCGGTCTGGGCTCGTCCCAACGCGGCCCCGGCATCACGCGGTGGGTTTGCCGAGCAGGGCTTGAAGTTTGTCGCGATACCCGCGGCTCAACGAAAGCCTTGTGCCGTTGCGCAGGATCACCACGTAATCGCCATGGAACATCGGCTGCAGCTCCTTGATGCGCTCGACGTTCACAATGGTGGACCGGCTGATGCGCATGAACTGGGCCGGAGCGAGCCGGGCCTCCAGCGCGGTCATCGTCTCGCGCAGCATGTGCGACTCCGGGCCGAGGTGGAGGGTCACGTAGTTGTCCGCGGCCTCGATCCACTCAATGTCCGTGGTCTTGAGGAACAACACGCGTCCGCCCGTCTTGACCGCGAGCCGGTCGGCCGGCTTTGGCTCCGGACGCATCTCGGCGAGCAGGGCGGTCAGGCGCTGGCTCAACTCGCCGCTGCGCGCCTGCGCCAGCCGAGTGCGCGCCCGCTCGAGCGCGAGCCGGAACCTCTCGCGATCGAAAGGCTTCAGGAGGTAATCGAGCGCGTGGACCTCGAAGGCCCGCAAGGCGTGCTGGTTGAAGGCCGTCACGAAAACAATCTCCGGCGTCCGGGCGGTGCGGATGGTTTCGACCACGCCGAAGCCGTCAAGCTCGGGCATCTGGATGTCGAGGAAGACGAGGTCCGGCTGGTCGCGCAGGATGGCGGCCGCCGCCTCCCGCCCGTCGCCGCATTCGCCGATGATCTCGACGTCCGCTTCGGCTTCGAGCAGCTTCCGCAACCGCTCCCGGGCGAGCGGTTCGTCATCCACGATCAGTGTGCGCATCTTCATATTTGGGTTGTCGCCGCGGGCAGACCATGCCCGCACGGTCGGAACCGGGCACACCGCAGGCTAGCGCAGCCCGGCGCGGCCGACAAGGGTGACGCGATGCCTGACGCGATGCACGTCTTGGGATTCCTGCCTTGTCGGGCCAGCCACCCTCCAGGAAGAAAAGCTCAAGGTGGATCGCGAACCGCCGGTCCGGGACGACCACTGCCCGTCCCGCCTCGGGCAGCCACCACTTGTGCCGAGAACGAATGGTGGAGCGTCCCCGGCGAGCCGGCTCGTCAGAGCCATACCAAATCAGGACGCTGCCCGAAAATCCTGCGCTTCGTCGCCGCGCCGGAACCGGTCGAAAAAGTGCGGGAATCGCTCAACCAGCTTGTGGCAGATGCCCACCGGCTCGAACGCAACCAGCTCAAACTCCGGCTCAAACAGGCCGTGCCCGAATACCAACCCTGGTCTGAACCGGCATTTCTGAGTTCGACCTTTCGCCGCTCCACCGGTAAGACTGCCGCATGGCAGCAACCTGCGTGGGCATCGAAATCGGGGGCACGAAACTCCAAATCGTCGCGGGCGACGCCCGCGGCTCCGTCGGCGGGCGTTTTCATTTTTCCGTGGACCGCGCGGCGGGCGCGACCGGCATTCGGCGCCAGATCGAAGGCACCCTCCGACAATTGGTCGCGGCTGAAGACATTCTGGCCCTCGGCGTTGGCTATGGCGGGCCGGTGGACTGGCGGACCGGTCATATCCGCTGCTCACACCACGTGGCCGGCTGGTCGGACTTTCCCCTCGGCGCCTGGCTCCATGAAATCGCCGGCTGCCCGGTCGCCGTGGACAACGACGCCAACGTGGCCGCGCTCGGCGAGGCACGTCTGGGCGCTGGCAGCGGTCGCAACCCGGTCTTCTACGTCACACTCGGCAGCGGTGTGGGTGGCGGTTTGGTCGCCGAGGGCCGTGTTTTTCATGGCGCTTCGCCCGGCGAGGCGGAGATCGGCCACGTGCGGCTCGACCGTGGCGGGACGACCGTTGAATCACGCTGTTCCGGCTGGGCGGTGGACCGCCGCATCCGCGAGCAGGTCCAGCGCGAGCCATCCGGTGTCCTGGCCCGCCTCGTGGGCGAGTCCTCCGGCGCCGAGGCCCGTCACCTGGCGGCGGCCCTCCACGGAAGCGATCCGGCCGCGCGCGACATCCTCCGGGAGGCCGCCGCCGACCTCGCGTTCGGCCTCTCCCACGCGGTGCATTTGTTCCACCCCGAAGTTATTGTTCTGGGCGGGGGTTTGTCCCTGTTGGGCGAACCCTTGCGCGCCGCGGTGGCGGAGGCCTTGCCGCCGTTCGTGATGGACGCGTTTCAGCCCCCGCCAGCCATTGCCCTGGCCACGCTGCGTGAGGACGCCGTGCCTGTCGGCGCCCTCCTGCTGGCGGGTGCCCTGGGTTGAGACCGGGCTGCCGCCGCATTTCGCTGTCGCGGGGCGCCGGGTTTTGCGCTAATCTTCGGCGATGAACGATTGGATCAACGAGTATGTGCGTGCCCAGAAGGCGGCCCTGGATTCCATTCCTGCCGACACGGTCGCGCGTTTGATTGAGGTGTTGCGCACCGCCTGGCAGGAAGGCCGCCAGATCTTCGTGTTCGGGAACGGCGGGAGCGCCGCCAACGCCTCGCACTTCGTCACCGACCTGGGCAAAGGGTCTTCCGACAAGCTGGGCAAGCGCTTCCGTGTCCTGTCGCTCAACGACAACGTGGGCTGGCTGACCGCCCTGGGCAATGATTACGCCTACGAGGATGTCTTCGTCGGCCAGTTGCAGAACTACGCCCAGCCGGGTGACGTCGTGTTGACGATGAGCGTCAGCGGCAACTCCCCGAACGCGGTCAAGGCCGTGGATTGGGCGGCCCAACACGGGCTGCGGACGATCGCCCTCGTCGGCGGCAAACGCGGCCGGCTGGCCGAACTGGCCGAATACGTGATCGTGATCAACGACACCCACTACGGTCGTGTCGAAGACTGCCACATGGGGATCTGCCACCTGTTGTGCTACGCCTTCATGGAACATCCCGAGATCGCCGGGGGAACGAGGCCCGACCCCGTCCGCCGGCCCGAAATCGCGGTTGCCCATTCACGTTAGCTGGATTAAAGTCATTCATCATAAATTGTGAAGTGAGTATGCACATTCGAGCGGAAGACCAAGGAGCCTGCCATGATCCCCTGCAACCGACGTGAATTCCTCAAGCACACCCTCGCCGGCGCCGGGCTGGCGCTGACCGCGCCGGCGTGGCGTGGCCTGGCCGCCGAGGCCGCCGCGCCGCTGGCCTGCAAAGGGGACGACCTGGTCCCGCTCGGCCGCACCGGGATCAAGGTTTCACGCCTGGCTCAGGGCACCGGCTACAACGGCTGGGCCCGCCAGTCCGACCATACCCGCCTGGGCAAGGAAGCCTTCGACCGCCTGGCCCGCCACAGCCTTGACCGGGGCATCCGGTTCTTCGACATGGCGGACCTCTACGGCACGCATCCGTTCGTTCGCGATGCCATCAAGGGCCTCCCGCGCGACCGGGTGGTCCTGCTCAGCAAAATCTGGGTGCGCAAGGAGGATTGGGTCACGCCGTCCGGCGGCGCCGTGGCCGAGGTGGATCGTTTTTGCCAGGAGCTCGCCACCGACCATCTCGACGTTTGCCTGATCCACTGTGCGACTGACGACAAGTGGGTGGACCAGTTCGAACACGTCCGCGACGAGTTGACGACGCTCAAGCGAAAAGGTCGCGTCCGGGCGGTCGGGGTTTCCTGCCACGATCTCGGCGCGCTGCAACTTGCCGCCACCCATCCGTGGGTGGATGTGATCTTCGCCCGCATCAACTATAAAGGCGGCAAGGATTACTCGATGGACGGCACGGCGCAGGAAATCGCCACCACGCTCAAGCTGGCCCGCAAAAACGGCAAGGCGGTCGTGGGCATGAAAATCTTTGGCGCCGGCAAGCTGATCGAGCCTGAGCAGAAGGACACCTCGCTCAAGTTCGTCTTCGCCCATGGCCTGGTGGACGCGATCACCATTGGCATGAAGAAACCGGAGGAAGTGGACGATACACTCACCCGGATGAGCCAGGTGAAGGTGTGACGGGAATACGAAAGATTCAGCCAACGCCGGGACCGCAAGGTGCCCGGCGTTTTTGTTGGCCGCGGCGAGTCAGATCACGAAGCGGTCGGCTTCGTCGTCGTCGCCAGTTCGGCGAGCTTCTGCTCGATCCGCTGCAACCGGCGGAGCATCTCGCCGGCGACGTCGGCCAGCCACGCCAGGGCCAGCGTGATCACGGAGAGCAGCATGATGCCGGCTCCCGCCGCGAGCTCGCGGTCGAGGATCAGAAGCGCACCCAACACCAGGCCGGCCAGACCGCAGACCAGCAGCACCGACCAAACCTTGCGGGCGGACTGGCGCAATTCCCAGGTTTGCTGTTCGTTGTCCATGGTTTTCACGACGGGGATGGTGGTGGAGGCGGGCGAGATCAGCGCACTTTGCGCCACTGGATGTTCTTGATGACGGCAGCGGTTTCGTAAGTGGCGATACCGAACGGCTGGTTCAACTCGATTTCGCCGGGCCGCATGCTCAGGCGTTTGCCCTCGAGGGTGACGTCCGCCGTCTTCTCCGCCCCAACCCACGCCTCGAGTTTGGCGTGGGTTACCCGCACGCGGATCCGGAACCACCGCTTCGCCGGATAGTCCTTGAACCGGGTCGTCTCGTTGATCGAAGCGTCGTTGTTGTCAATGCTCGAAATCCCGGTCACGCCGCCACCCCAGCCGCCCACCACGAACGTGCAGCACGTCTCGCCCACGGGGAACGTGAGCGCGCAAAAAAAGTCGCTGCCCTCGGTCTTCATCGCGTCGAGTGCCAGCTCGTAATCCCACGTCGGCAGGTCGTTCGTTTTTACCAAATTCACGCCGGTCAGAATGGCGCCCATGCCCAGCACGAGCTGGCCGTCCCGCACCGCCACTTCGCCGTGGCCGGCAAACTCCGTCACGCTCCATCCATCGAGCGATTTCCCATCGAACAAGGATTGCCAGCCCTCGCCCGGCAGCGGGGACAAATCGAAATAAGGCGCTTCATCGGCTGGCTTGGTCGCGGCGGCGGCGGCCGGGGCCGGCGGCGCCGGCGGAACTGCGGCGTTGGCCGGCGCTGGCACCATCGGGACGCAGCAGGTGGTGGTTTGCGAGCAGCCATAAGGCAATGACATCGCCACGCCCGCGAGGACGGCGAGCCCCAGTCGGTACCAGTTCGGCTTCATGTTTGTCTCGTGCATCTCACCAACTCCGGTCGGGTAGTCTGCTGCCATTTTCTCTCCGGCGGCCCACAAGGCGAGCAAAAACTCACATCGGCGCCGATCCGGGCCGCGCCAACTCCGCTGCGAAACCCTCGCGGAACGACGGGTAACGCGGACGCCAGCCGAGTTCGTCGCGCAGCTTGCGATTGGACACGCGCTTGCTGGTGAGCCCGCGCCGGCGCGCGCCCGCGGCCTCGGGTGGCACCGAGGGAGGCAGCGGTTTGTCCAGCGTTGACGCCAGCCAGGCGAACAGCTCCCGCTGCGTGACGGGAGCGTCGTCCACGGCGTTGTAAATCTCCCCCGGCCGGCCGCGCTCGAGGGCGGCCATGATGGCCCCGACGACATCGTCCCGATGGATCATGTTCAGCAGGCGCCCGCCATCGCCTTCGATCCGCGCCTCGCCGGCGAGGAATTGTCTCAGCCAGTAACCCCGCCCCGGGCCGTAGATGCCGGCCACCCGCAGGATCACCGCGGGGAAGCCGTGGTCACGGCCTTCCCGGAGCAGCCGTTGTTCGGTTTCGACCAGCACGTCGCCCGTGGGCGTCCCGGGCGTCGTGGCGCTGGTTTCCGTCACCTCCGCGCCGTCACGCTGGCCATAGACGCCGGTGCTGCTGGTGTAAACGAACCGCTGCGGGGGCGAAGACGCCAGCCAGTCGAGTACGTTGCGCATCCCGTCGAGATAGATGTGGCGATAATCCGCGGCGCCCTCCCCCGAGGCCGACACACAGTTCACCACCCAGTCGAACGGATCGGGCAGGCGCGCGAGGCTCGCCGGATCGGTCACGTCGGCCACCCACGGCTCCACGCCGGCGACGCGCAATGCGTGGTCTGTCGCCCGGGTGCGCCGAACGCCGAACACGACCTGCCCGCGCCGCGCCAGTTCCGCCGCCAGCGGCAGACCGACATACCCGCAACCGAGGATCAACACCCGCATCACGCAAGTTGGGCCATTACCGCCGGTCCGACAAATGGAAATCGCAGAACCCGGCGCCAAAGAGTTGGCTGGCCTTGCCCTGGCGCCCGTGCTATAGAACGCCGCATGAACCGAGTCTGTCGTTGGGCATTGGTGATGCGGGTGAGCTTCGCCGCGGCGCTGGTTTGGACCGGTTGCCAGAGCAAAAGCGCGAATTATCTGCCGCCCACGTCGTCGGCCGGCAGCATCAGCGATTTGAGCCACAAATCGGGCACGGCAACGAAGAAACGCCCCGCCGCCCCGCAGATTCTGATGCTCGTCTCCCACGATGCCGCCGGCAAAGCGGTCCACGCCGAAGTGCGCCAGAGCTCCGGCGATCCGGCGTTGGATAACCGGGCCGTGCAGATGGTACTCCACCGGATGACCTTTCCCCGCGGCCAGGCCAACACGCTGATCGTGCCGATTGACCCGAAATCGGTGCCCAAGAAGTGACTTGCGCGGGCGCCGGTAACTTCAGGTTGCCTTAGAATCACTAACAGTTAGGCTTGGCATTTTGCCCGGCGCGTGGTTCATGCCGGCCACGATCAGCCCCGGGGTTGGCGCGGATTCCGGCCGGCCAAGCTGTTGGCCCTGATCACTGAACGCCCATCCTGCCCTTGAGCCAGGTGCCGAAGCCGATGACGATCGTGGAAAGGATCAGCGTGCCGATGCCACCGCCGATGAGGAGATGGGCCTTCTTGCTCGATCCCTTCCATTCGTGGAAGATCCAGCCCCACATCGTGCTGAAGATGATGATGCTGGCCATGTGCAGGGTCCAGGAGGCGAAGTCATACCGGCCCATCTGGGTCTTCCCCATCGTGTAGAAGAAGAACTGGAAATACCACAACGTCCCCGCCAGCGCGGAGAAAAGATAGTTGGCGAGGACCGGGATTTGCCGCGCGGCCGGGCCTTCTGGTTCAGCGCTTTCCCGGCCGCCCGGGCGGGCCCCGGCCGCGGTGGGTTCCGCGCGGAGTTGCGACGCGAAGTATTGGTAGCCGCTGCGGTTCTTCAGATTCAGCAGCGCGCACCAGATGAAATTGACCGTGAATCCGCCGGCCAGAATTACCACCAGCCCCGGCAGCCCGGTCCAGAGCTTCGGCGTCTGGGCCGCGAGCGAGGCATCGCCGATCGGGTTGCTCATGGTGATCGCTACGGACATGCCGGCGCTCATGACCCCCGAGAACGTCGCGACCAAGAGTCCCTTGGTGAAGCTGAATTCGGCGATCGCCTTCTTCTTCTCCGCCTCCGGCATCTCCCGTTCCTTGGTCAATCCCGCCAGCGCGGCGATCCCGATGCCCAGCAGGCAGACCGCCACGCCCGCCAGGGTGATTTGGCCCGGGCGGGTCACGGCGATTTGAGAGAGACTCTCCGGAGCCGGAATGTTCGGCGCGAACATTTTGACCGCGGGTAACAGCAAGGTGCCGAAGGCCGTGCAATAACCCAAGGCCACCCCCATGCCCAAGGACATCCCGAGGTAACGCATTGTGAGGCCGAACGTGAGGCCGCCGAAGCCCCACACCGCCCCGAAGAAGTAGGTCCACCAAAGCGTGCTGGTGGATTGCTGCCGCAACACGCCCAGGAGATCGTTGGTCATCATGGACGCCAGCACCCACGGGCAGATGATCCACGAGAAGAATCCGCCCACGAGCCAGTAGGTTTCCCAGGACCACTTTCTTACGCCCTTGTACGGCACGTAAAAACTGCCGGAGGCCAGCCCGCCCAGCCAGTGGAAGAAAACGCCCAGGAACGGATTCGGTGTCATGTGACTCAGTTGCTTCAGTTGCCCGGCCCGCCGGCGGGCGCACTTGCCGCCACGCCCGGGCCGCGATTTCCACGCCAGCCCCCGGTCCGGCATCGGCCGGCGCGGCGGACTCTGGCGGAGACGCGCGCATTTAAGCGGCGGCCGGCCCCGTGATGCAACCCCAAAAGCCGCCCCCCAAGCCGCCCCCCAAGCCGCGCTGCGCCGCCGTTTGTGGAATTCGCGCTTGTGCTCCGCCCGCCGTGCCTGGCGAATCACGTTTCCGGTCCGCGATCGCGTCACGGGAATGCATGGACAATTTGCTCTGGTTGGTGGCGCACACGCGCCCGTGCTGCGAAAAGAAGCTCGACGAATATTGTGGTCGGGAAGGTTTTCCGGTGACGCGGCCGTGCTATCGCAGCGTCAAAAAACACCACGGCAAGACCGCGATCTTCCCCAAGCCGCTTTTCCCCGGATACGTTTACCTCCGACCGGTTTCCGACCAGCGCCAGCGCGTTGGCCAGAGCCGCTCCGGCATGTTCGAGGTCCTGTTGCGGCTCGATTTCATCGGGCCAGGCCGCCGCCGTGAAGGTGGACGCCACCGAGCTTGATCTGGCCTGAGAGCGCCGCCGCTCCGGGCGCTTGAATTCAACTTGTCAGTCGCGGGATCGAATCGTACCTTGCGGCCGTGTTTGCCATCGCTTGGATTTCCGCCGGCAGCCGGCCCGCGGAGCGCCCCGCTCCCGGTGCCGTCGGCAGTTGTTGGCGGACCGTGTGCCCATGATCGAGCTCTATCAACTTCCCTACAGCCCCTACTGCATCGTCCAGCGCCGTATTCTGGAATTTGCCGGGGCCCGCTTCAAAACCATCAACATCCCGAACGGGGACCGCTCGCGCGTCTGGCGTCTCACCCGGCAACGCTACTACGCCATGCCGGTCATCCGCGACGGCCGCACCGTCGTCTTCGAAACCGGCGAGGACTCGCAGGTTATCGCCAAGTACCTCGACACGCGGTTCGGTCTGGGTCTGTTCCCGGCCGAGTGGGAGGGCGTGCAGTCGCTGCTGTGGCGGTATTTTGAAAGCGAGATCGAAGGCGTCGGTTTCAAGTTGAACGACGTTTACTGGGAGGAAAATCTGAAGGGCGAAGACGCGTTGCCCTTCATCCGGCACAAGGAACGCAAGTTCGGCCGCGGCTGCCTCGACCAATGGCGCCGTCAGCGGGAGCTTTTGCTGGCCCAGCTTGCGGAGCGACTGGCGCCGTGCGAACAAATGCTGGCGGGCAAATCCTTCCTGCTCGGCGAGCGGCCGTTGTTCGTGGACTTCGATCTCTTCGGCATGCTCGGCAATTTCCTTTACTCCGGACATTACCAACTGCCCGCCTTCCATGCGCGGCTGGCCGCCTGGCATACCCGCATGAGCCATCCTCAATTCCGCCATCCCGCGTGAAAAACTACGTCCTCGACACCAACGTCCTGCTTCACGACCCCAACTCGCTCGTGAATTTCCAGGAAAACAGCGTCCTGCTGCCGATCGAAGTCATCGAGGAGATTGACCATTTCAAACGCGAAGCCTCGGAGCTCGGCCAGAACGCCCGCACCGTCTCGCGGATGCTCGACGGCCTGCGCGGGCAGGGCCGGCTCAGCGATGGCGTGCCGCTGCCCAACGGCGGCCGTCTGCGGATTCTCATTCCCCCCAAGACTCGCCGCAACGGTGCGGGGAAGGCGCAGAACGGTCACGCCAGCGCAGACAACCGCATCGTCGAAGCCGCCCTGGCCACGCGCAAATCGAATCCCGGGGTTCCGACCATTCTGGTCACCAAGGACATCAACCTCCGCATCAAGGCCGACACGCTCGGGTTGCAGGCCGAGGATTACGAGACCGACCGCATCCAGCTCAAGGACCTTTACTCCGGCATGTTTGAGAAGGCCGTCACCGCCGCCGAAATCGTGGCCTTCCGTGCCAATGACGAGCTGGCGCTCGACGGGCAGTACAACCCGAACGAATACTGCACGCTCAGCGAGGCCGGCAGCCCCAAGCGCAGCATCCTCGCCAAGGTGGACCACACCGGCACCAGGCTCGTTCCCATCCTTGACTCCCGCGAGGGCATCTGGGGCATCCGCCCGAAAAACCGCGAGCAGCATTTCGCCTTCGACGCGTTGCTCGACGACCGGGTGAAGCTCGTCACCCTCATGGGGAAGGCGGGCACGGGCAAGACCCTGCTGGCCATGGCGGCCGGTCTCAAGCGCACGATCGTGGACCGCGAATTCCGCCGGCTCGTCGTCGCCCGCCCGACGATCAGCATGGGCAAGGAAATCGGTTTCCTGCCGGGCTCGCTCGAGGAAAAGCTCGGCCCGTGGATGCAGCCGATCCATGATGCGCTCGAACTGCTCAGCGACCTGAACATGGGCAACGAAAACCGCCGCGGCGGCGACCTCATGCGTTCCGGCGCCATCGTGGTCGAGGCGCTCAGCTACATTCGCGGCCGCAGCATCGCGAACCAGTTCATGATCATTGACGAGGCGCAGAACCTCACGCCGCTCGAGGTCAAGACCATCGTCACGCGCGTCGGCCACGGCACCAAGATCGTCTTCACCGGCGATCCCTACCAGATTGACAATCCCTACGTGGACTCCGCCTCGAACGGTTTCAATTACGTCGTCAGCAAGTTCCGCGAACAGGCGCTTGCGGCGCACGTCGAGCTCCAGAAAGGCGAGCGCTCCGAATTGGCGGAAGTGGCGGCGAACCTCCTTTAGCTGAAGCCCAGAGAATCAAAGTCCGGCGCGCCGCGTAACCTGCGAGAGGATGGCGGCGCTCTGCCGAGACGCCGCTACGTCGCCTCAGCGCCCGGTCCGGCGGTACGCCTCGGCCAGCAGGGTCATCGGATGCGCGACCCGGACCTTCAGGCCGCGCGCCTTGGCGCCATTGACGAGCTGCAACTGGCAGCCCGGATTGGCGGTGGCTACGACCGTCGCGCCGGTGGATTGAAGATGCCGGATTTTGCGTTCGAGCAGTTCGTTCGCCATCCGCGGCTGAATCAGGTTGTAGATGCCGGCGCTGCCGCAGCACCAGTTGCTCTCCGGCAGCTCGACCAACTGCAGCCCCGGAATCGCGCGCAGCAACTGGCGCGGTTGCTGGACGATCTTCTGCCCGTGGCTCAGGTGACAGGACTCGTGATAGGTCACGACCTGCGGCGGCGCGCCGTCGGGCGGCAGCGGCACCAGGCCCGTCTGTGCCAGCCATTCGTGGACATCCTTGACCTTGCGATCCCACCGCTCGGCGCGCTCGCGCCAGGCGGGATCATCGGCCAGCAGATGGGCGTAGTGCTTGAGATGGGAGCCGCACCCGCCGGCATTCGTAATGATGGCGTCGAACTGGTCCGGCGGGAATTGGGCCAGGTTCGTGCGCGCGAGGCGACGGGCGAGTTCGAGCTCGCCGTTGTGGGCGTGGAGCGAACCGCAGCATTGCTGATGGCGCGGCGTGAACACCTCGCAGCCGTTGCGCGCCAGCACCTCCACCGTGTCGCGGTTCACGTCGCTGAAAATCAGGTCCTGGGCGCACCCGACGAGCATCGCGACCCGGTAGTGCCGCGTGCCGACGGCCGGCGTGACCTCGGCGATGAGTTCGGCGCTGAACCGCGGTTGGACGGCGGGAGTCATCGCTTCGAGTTCGCCGAGCCGGGCGGGCAGGAGGCGCAACACGCCGCTGCGGCGGATCAGGCTTTGCAGCCCGATCCACTGATAGAACCGCATCATGCGGCCGAGCCCACGCAACCGGCGCAAATCCATGAACAACCATTTCACCGTGAACCAGCGGATGAGGCGGCGCCGGGGCGTGTTTAACGTGCCGGTGCGTTCGGCTTCCGCTCGGGCGCGCTCGAAGAGTTCGGCGTAGTTGACGCCGGCGGGACACGCGGTGGTGCAGGCGAGGCAGCCCAGGCAGAAATACATCTCCTCCGCGAAGGTGCGCGTGGGTTCGAGACGATCGTCGGCAATGGCGCGCATGAGGGCGATCCGGCCGCGCGGACTGTGCCGTTCGAGCTTGGTGGCGTCGTAAGTGGGGCAGGTGGGCAGGCAGAGACCGCAGTGCATGCATTGCTGCACCACGGAGTAATCCAGGCCCTTGAGAAACGAGACGTCCGCGTTCATGTCGAGCGCGCTGCCAGCTAAGCACCGCCGCCAGCGCTTGCGAAGTCTTTTTGCGCCGCCGCGAACGATGCCGGCCAGGGGACCGATGCTGGCGCGAGTTCAGGTTTGCCTGGCATCTGGCCAGGCACCCAGTTGAACGGCCGCAGCACGGTCTCCACGATCCACGAACAAGTGCCGATGTGCGCTGAAACCCACGCAACGGTACCGGTCAGGGAGGTGATAAGCCGCGACGAAGAAGACCCTTCCACAAGGCGACCCGGAAACTCGACTGGCAACAGTTCCACTGCACGCAAGGTCGAAACAACCGGTGGTTGCTTGCGTTCATCGCCGAGGCTTAAAGCGTGACCGAGATCGCCGGCAGGCTGAAGTTGACCGGTCTCGCCGTTCGGCGCCGCACGGATCAACTGCGCACTGCCCTCAAGTCCTTCTTCGGCGACAGTGTGATCGCTGAAGTATGCCGCACACCCCAATGGTTCAACGATCTTCGGGCGGTCAAAGAACACCTGGCCTGCCGCGGCGAAAGAAGCTGGCAGACGCACTGGACGCTGGAATTACGCCCCCACCCTTGTCTGCGGCCCGGAGTTTCGCCGGGCTGCAGGTGGGGGATGATGGGGTAATGGTGCTGCTTGTTGTTTCGCGCTGAGGGCTGGATCCTTTTCTTTAGCTGGCTCTGCTGTGAGAGGAGCACCGGACGGGACGCTTGTTGCCAAGTCAGGCCGCGGTGGCATAAGCGCCTCCGTCCCGCTCCGGGTAGCTCTCGTAAACGTGCTCAAATACCGCCGAGCACTTCTGCCGGTACAGCTCCGGCGTGTAGATTCGCGGCAGACCCACATCGAGCAGGTCCTCGATGGCGAGCTTGAGTTGGGAACGAGCCGATGATTTCTGCCGCCAGTTGAGCACCAGCAATTCCTTGAGCCGGGTCAGAAGTTCGCGGGCCACCTTCTTGACCTCGGCGCGTTCCTCGGCGCTCAACTCCGGTGCCGGCCGGGTCAGGATGTCGAAGATGACCAGTTCCTCCTCGGTCATGCTCTCCCGGATGTGGCGTTGCTGTTCGTCGGACAGGCTGTGGCTGAACCGCACCAACTCCTCGAACAGTTCCTCGATATTCCGGCTGCCGTTGTTGTAGCTCTCGATCAATTCCTCGAACTTCTCCGCGAAATCGGCGCGGGTCTTGTTTAGCCGGATGAGCTTTTCGAGTTGGGCGCGGATGGCGGCCTTCAGGACTTCGATGCCGGTGTTCTGGTGCTCGGTTTGCTTGAATCTTTTCCGCAACGCCTCGAAGTCAATCTTCGACAGGTCCATCACGGGCGCCGCCTTCGCGGGCATCCCCACACCCGTAATGGAGGCGTCGAGCAGCTTGGCGATGTCACCCATGACGCCGGTGATGTCCGCTGGATCGGGATTGAGCTTGGTGCGGATGGCGTCGGCGATGGCAGCGAGGCATGCCACCCGGCCGGCGAATTCCAGCGCGGCCGGGTCGGGCTTAACGGCGCTGTAAAGCGTGCTGACCAAGCGCTCATGGCCGAGGAACTCGCGGCGCAGCGGGTCAGGCGAAATCAGGGCGTTGACGGCATCATCAATCCGCTGCAACCGCTCGAAACTGCCGGCGACAAGTTGCTCGATGGCGGGGAGAATCACCTGGCGCGTGGCACAGAACGTAGTCGCGGCGTCCACGGCCGTGCGCAACTCCGTGACGAGTTCCGCCTTGTCCTTCACCGGCCCGCCGCCGCCGCCACCCGGCCCGTAGATGGCCAGCGCCTTCTCCAGCGAGGCGAAGACGTTCGCGTAGTCCACGATCACGCCGCTGTGCTTGCCAGGGAACACCCGGTTCGCCCGGGCAATGGTCTGCATCAACGTGTGGTTCCGCAGCGGTTTGTCCAGGTACATCGTGGAGCAGCTTGGCGCGTCGAAGCCGGTCATCCACATGGCACACACGAAGACCAGCCGCAGCGGGTCCTCCGGGTCTTTGAACCGCTCGTCCAATGGCGGCTCCGATTCGTTCATTCGGCGGCGGTGGGGCACGATCTCGAGGCCGTGCTTCTTCATCTGCTCGATCTCGTTCTGGCCCGGCGACACGATCAGCGCCATGTCGGTCGTCTTGAGCACGTCCAGACGCCTGGCCAACTCGCTCGCACGTTCCCGATTCTCTGCCGATTCACGCTCTTCTTTCGGCAGGTAGCCCAACCTCGCCAATTCCTGCTGCACCCGCGCTGTCTCCGCGGCCCAGTGCTTCCGCACCTTGTCGTGCATCTTGAGCGCCGTGGGCTTGTCAATGGATACCACCATTGCCTTGCCGATGAAACCGCGTCCGAGGAAATGCCGCACGATGTCCTGCGCCACCGTCTCCAACCGGTCGTCACGCGTGAGGATGTGGTATTGCCGGCTCAACTCCCGTTCGAGCTTGGCTTCCTGTTCGGGATCAAGTTCCGCCGCCTCGATGAGATCGTAGATGTCGTCGTTCAGGTCCGGGTTGACGAGTTGCAACTCCGGCGTGCGGTTCTCATAGAACAGCGGCACGGTGGCGCCATCCTCCACCGATTGCTGGAAGTCGTAGATGGAAACGTAATCGCCGAACACGTCCTTCGTCCGTTCCTCCCCGGCGATGAGCGGTGTGCCGGTGAAGGCGATGAAGATGGCCTTGGGCAACGCGGCGCGCATGTTCAACGCCAGAGTGTCGTATTGGCTGCGGTGCGCCTCGTCGGCCAGGACAATCACGTCGGGCCGGTCGCAGAGCATCTCCGGCGTCTGGAACTTGTGGATGAGCGTGAAGACGTAGCGATGATTCCCGCGCAGCAACTCCCGCAAGTGCGCGCCGCTGGCGGCGTGGCACTGGTCGCCTTCGGCTTCGCTCACCGCGCCTGTGGCCTTGAACGTCTTCGCAATCTGGTCGTCCAGTTCCACGCGGTCGGTCCCAACGACGAACGTCCAGTTGCCGGGAATTCTCCGCAACACCTTCTGGGAAAAGAACACCATCGAGTATGCCTTCCCTGACCCTTGGGTTTGCCAATACACCCCGCCGCGACCGTGACCGAGCGTGCGAGCCTTCAGCATCGAAGCGATGGTATTGTTCACGCCGAGGTATTGATGATTTTGGGCGATGATCTTCACCAGCCCCGCCTTGTGTTCCGAGAACAGCGTGAAACTCTCCAAGAGGTCCAGCAGCCGAGTCCGATCGCACGTCCCGCGAATCATCACCTCCAGCGACACACGGCGCGGCTCGTCCTCGCGCTCGATGCGTTTCCACTCGAAGAACCGCTCCCAATCCGCCGTGAGCGAGCCGACGCGGCTGTCGGTGCCGTTCGAGGCGATGAGTAGCGCGTTGAACCAAAAGAGTTGAGGAATTTCCGCCTTGTAGTGCGTCAGGTTCTGGTCGAACGCCTCGCGTGCTAGCACGCCGGGCTTCTTCAACTCGATGACCACCAGCGGCAGGCCATTGACGAAGCCCACCAAATCCGGCCGGCAGGTGTAGAGCGCGCCGGTGACGCTGAACTGGCTGACCAGGAGGAAATCATTATTCGCCGGCTGCTCCCAATCCATCACCCGCACCCGGACAGTGGTCTGTCCTCCCTTGCCTTCTCCGCCCTGGGGAGAAGGTGGCCGCAGGTCGGATGAGATGTTCCCCGGTGTCGAATCCCTCTCCGCCACGGAAATGGGAATCCCATCTTTCAACAACCGATAGACTTCCCGATTCGCCGCCTCCAGGCTCATGGCCGAACGGTCGCGGATCAATTCATCCACCGCGGCGGCGATGGCCTCGGGCGGCAATGAGGGATTTAATCGCTCCAACGCCGCGCGCAACCGGGACACCAACACCACCTCGCCCTTCGTCTCGCGCCCAAGCGAAGCTCCCTCGCCCAATTGCCCCTCGCCCGTCGGACGGGAGAGGGTGGCCGCCGGCTGGGTGAGGGTTGTGGATTGGGCCGCCAGGCCGGGTGAGGGTGCGCCAAAGGTCTCCTCCAACGCCGACACCGTGGTCCAGCCAAGCTCCGCGAACAAGCCGATGGCGGGCTGCTCAACAAGCTGGTCTTCGGTGTAGGCGTGGGTGCTCATGCTTTTTTCAATACGTAGTTTAATACCTAGTTTCCGGGTTGTTACCTAGTTTGTGATTTTCTCCCATTTTGCGCTCCGGCCCGTGCCGAGAGACTTGATTTTCTTCTCCTTTTGCAACCGGGCCAGGATTTGGCGGATCAAATCCAAACCGACACCGGGACATCCGGCCTGCAAGTCAGCGACGCGGAAGGTGCTGATTTGGCGCTCAACTGCGGCCAGAACCGCTTCGGTCTTTTCGCCGCGCGGTGACTTGAGTTGGCCGACACGCTGCTCAAACTCCTTGCACGCCTGCGTCAGGATGAAGAGCAGGAAATTCAGCGCCGGCCACGGGTCGTGTTTGCCCTCGTGCCAGCGTTGGGAGCTTTGTTCGAGGACTTCGTAGTAACGCTCCTTGTTGTCTTCGATGAGGCGTTCGAGGCTGATGTAGCGCCCGGCTTCGATCCCGCAATGGTAGCACGCGAGCAAGAACAGCAGGCGCGCCGTGCGGCCGTTGCCGTCGCGGAACGGATGGATGCACAGAAAATCCAGATTCAGAGCGGCGGCCAGCACGAGCGGGTGAACCCATTTTTCCCGCACGCCGCGCTGCCAGAGTTCCACCATCTCCGCCATCGCTTTGGCTGTTTGCTTTGCCGGGACGGTTTTGAACCGGACGCGGCTGCGGCCATTGGCGTAGGCCTGGATGATGTCCACGTCCTTCTCCTTGTAAGCGCCGGCATCCCAGATTTCACCGCGACAAAGTTTATGAAGTTTCTTGATGGTGGCCTCGGAGATGGGAAGTTTTGCGCCGCTCTCGTGAACCAGTTTCAACGCGTCACGGTAGCCCCGCACCTCTTCCTCGTCGCGGTCGCGAAGCGTAGGCTTGCCGAACATCAACGTGCCGATGCGCGCCTGGTCCACCTCGACGCCTTCGATACGGTTGGAAGAAACGGCGCTTTCGATGAGCGCGTGTTCGCGGAGCAGTTTCAGCTTTTGCGGTGATTGGCGGGTGAACAACTCCTGTTTGCCGCGCGCCTCGCCGAGGTCGGCGAGATACCACGCGGTGCGCGTGGGCAACGTGGGCGGTTCAGCAGCGAGTTGACGGAGGGTCATCATGGTTTTGATTCAATACGTGTTCACCTTCAACTGCCCGGACAGCAGGCTCATGGCCGAACGGTCGCGGGTCAATACATCAATGGCGGCGGTGATGGCCTCGGGCGGCAGCGCATGGTGGCCCATGCGGCTCGCATTCAACCGCTCCAACGCCGCGCGCAACCGGGACACCAACACCACCTCGCCCTTCGTCTCGCGCCCGAGCGAAGCGCCCTCGCCCAACTGCCCCTCGCCCGTCGGACGGGAGAGGGTGGCCGCCAGGCCGGGTGAGGGTGCGCCGGAGGTTTCCTCCAGCGCCAACACCGTTTGCCAGCCATGCTCCGCGAACAACCCGATGGCGGGCTGCTCGACAAGCTGGTCTTCGGTGTAGACGTGGGACATAAAGTTCCACTAAAGTCGTGGAGGCCATCCAAACGGCATCTCAGAGGGCGGACCCAGCTTGGCGTCCACCGCTTTTGATAGTAACCACATCCAGTGTTCATGAAACGCGTCTTCTTTCTCGTCATCAATCGCAATAGGGCCAAAAGCAAAGTTGCACCCACATAGGACGCCGGCTGCTGCCATATCGGCTGCGCTGCCAGGTACTTCAGCATGAGGCTCGAATCTCTGCTGTCGACCAAACGACCAATAGGAGGCTTCGTGCCAACGATAATCTGACGCACCTTTGAGTTTGGCAAACCACAACGACGCGGACCACAAGTAGTGAGGTTGGCGTTGATTCACCATGATCTGGTTGAACGCCACGACATCCCAGCCAGAAAGAGGAAACGAACCCGGCTCAAGGCTATTTGACCTTGATAGGTTGATGACGAGTTGGCCGTTGCCAAGCTGGCACTCGAAAACACCTCTGCCCCCGGTGGTCACACGCTTCGCGTTTGCTGCCTGCGAGTGAATCTTCCCCCAGAGTCGTTCGACATAATCAGTCAAGATTTCGCAACCACTCGTTGCGAGTGCGGACCGTGCTTCGCGTGCAGCATTTGCTGCGGCCTCGCGTGCCTGGGCCTCCTGCTCTTTGGTTGAAACATGAGCGGCTGCGGCAGCCAGAGCGCCCAAGGAACTTGCGCCGCCTGACGGCTGGGGTTTTCCGACGATGTCCGCCAACAAACCACGAACCTCCGACAAGGACCGCCTGCTACTGGCGACCTTTCGGAGGCAGATGTTGACCAGCGTGGTCAGTCGCGGCTCGGAGCAACTGAAAGTCGGCACAGACGCATTTTGGTGTTCAGCCTGCGGGTTTCTCGTAAAAGGTGGCATCCCTGTGAGTAGGCAGAACGCGATACATCCGAGCGCATAAACGTCGGTTGCGTGCGTGGCGCGCTCGCCACGCCACTGTTCAGGTGCGGCGTAGTAAGGGCTCAGGTGGTCTTTGAGCGTGTTGCTCGCCGTGGCCTCCTCCACAAACCGAGCAATTCCAAAATCCGCAATCTTCCATTTTCCTTCGTGCAGCAACACGTTGTCTGGCTTCAGGTCGCGATGAACCAACTCGCCAACTTCAATCAGCCCTTTCGTGATCTGGAGCAGGATGGATGCGGCTTCTGTGGGGACGACCGGCCCGTTTTTTGTCAATTTGTTTTGGAGGCTGCCCTCTGCCTTCGGCATGATGACAAAATACCCTCCCGTATCGGCATCTTCACCTGCATCAATGAAGGGGACGACGTGCTCGAAAGGACGCCCCTTCAATTCGTCTGCAATGCGGAGTTCTCTGTGGGCAGCATCCGCCGCAGATAGCTTGAGCTTTTTGACTGCGACTTCTTCGCCGTTCGAGGACTTGCCAAGAAAGACCTCTCCAAAGCCGCCAGGTTTGCCGAGTCGTTTGGTTGGGTCGTATTCAAATGTCCCGGTAGGCAGTTTGATGTTTTCCATAGTTTAGTTCGTTTGGAGATTGACCTGCCCCGACAGCAGACGCGGCAGCAGCAGGTCGCGCGTCCGGCGGAGGTTTTGGATTTGGCGTTGGAGCGTGTGAATTTGCTCGCCCATCGGAATTGTCGCGTCGCCGAACTTCTTCAAGAGCGGCGCGGGCGGGATGAGCAAGTCAGCTTTCTCGAAGGTCGCGCCGCTCACGGCGGGATAGGCTGCGCCGGTGGCGTTGTTGGTGAGGAAGGCGACGAAATCGTCCGTGGTCGTGGCGAAGTAAAGAAACGTGAACGGAACTTTCGTTGCCGTGAGCACAGCGAAACCTGTGGACGCGATGGTGTCTGGCTCGGGGTGCATCACCTGCGCGTGCGAGCGCCGATTCGGGCGGACGCACGACCACAGCACGTCGCCGTGCTGGACAATGCGGCGAGCACGACCGGGAGCGTCGGCGAAAGCGTACGTTGTCATGCTGTCAATCTGGCCGGGGCTGACGGAGGAGATGTCGATGTAGTGAAGCTCGTCCGGCGCGGTGCGGGCGTTGATTTGGGCGCGGTTCACTTCCGCCACGGCTGCGAGCGTCTTCACCTCCCAGCCTTGGGGGATGTCGCCGAGGGGGGAGGTAACGAGCTTTACTCGACCCTCACCTCCGCCTCTCCCAGCGGGAGAGGAACTTCTTTCGTGGCCGGGGAAGCGGAAGTGGACGAACCACTCGCGGTAGAGGGCGCGGGCCATCGCCTCCAAAAGCCGGATGCGCCGCTGGCTATTCTCTATCAGCTCGTCGTAGGCCGACAGGATGCCCGCCATCCGCCGTTGCACCGGCAGCGGGGGAACGCTGACTTCGATTTCCGAGAAAGCCGTCTTGTTGATGATGGGAGTCGCCGCACCTCCCGCGTTCGATTTCAATTGGTCGCGGAGCGTTGTCATCAGGTGATAGACAAAGAACGGGTCGTGCTCGTCCTCCTTGACGACGACGGAGTTGATTTGCTGGTTGGTAAACGATGGTCTGCCGGTCATGCAGACTTTGCCAATCGTAGCGCCGATGCAGACAACGCAAACGGCGCGGGCAGGCAGCATCAGCCTTTGCTGGTAATCGCGGCCCTCGGGAGAAAGAAACCGGGCTGGTTCGATGTAACGAGCGAAGCCGTCGATGTCCGTCGGCGTGAGAAACGGGTAAAGTTCTCCGAAGAGTTCAGGCTGCGAGCTTACCGGCGTCTTGCCCGTCACGACGCGGCCCAAGTCACCGATGCGAACTGTGCGGAGTCCAGCCATCGTCACGCCTCCAGAATCTCCGCCACGTTGCCGGCGATGGTTTGTTCGAGGTCGCGCGCCGTCCTTGAGCACCAAAGGTGCGTTGCCATGCCAGCCTGGGGCAACGCCCCAGGAAAGGAAGGCAAAACGAATCGAGGGCTGAAAGCCCGTCCCATCCCCGACGCCAAACGATTTGTGCCGGACCAAAATCTCGCCGGAATGGGCCGGGCCGTTGGCCCTTGATGCAATGGATGGACGCAAACCTGGGGCGTTGCCCCAGGCTGATATGAAAAAGCGCCGTTGGCGCTGCGAACTGGCGATGGCGTCGCCCAGGTTCGCGTTGCGTCTGTGTTTCCCAAACCTTCGCAACGCTTCATTTCTTCCCTCCCTTTTTCTTCCGCTGGGGCGGTGGCGGCAGTTGTTTGATGGCCTTTTCAAATTCCCCGCCCGCCGCGTCGGACTGCTGGATGCGCTGGCGGTTGAACTTCGCGTATTCACCCTCGGCGAGTTCCCTGGCCATCTCGTGCGAGATTTTGCCGGTGTGAGTGGCGACGGCGCTTTTGACGCGGTAGCCGACGGAGATGATGGCGTCGAGGTTGTAGAATTCGACCTGCCGCTGGACCGAACGCCCGCCCTCCTGTTGAACTGTCAAGGATTCCTTGACAGTTGCCCCGCGGTCCAACTCCCGCTCCGCGAAGATGTTTTGCAGGTGCAGGCTGACATTCTGCTTGGTCGTCTGGAACAAGTCGGCCATGTGCTGCTGGGTCAGCCAGACGGTCTCATTCTCCAGCCGGACTTCAATCTTCACCCGCCCATCTTCGGATGGATAGACGAGGAACTGACCTTTGGAAGGGAGATTGGGTTGATCGGGCGTATTCATGCTTCGAGGATTTCCGTGACGTTGCTGGCAATCGCGGCTTCCAGCTCCCGTGCTGCGGCGTTGAGGGTTTCGAGTTCCTCGTTCAGCGTTTCGAGTTGTTCCTTGAAATCCTCGTCGCTCACGGCTTCCCCGGCGGCCACGCCAATATATCGCCCCGGATTCAAGCTCCATCCCTGGGCCTCGATCTCTTTCAACGTCGCAGCTTTGCAGAGTCCTGGGATGTCGCGATATTGAATGGGGAGCGCGGGCGTCTCGCTCGCCGTGCCCGGCGTCCCGCCGGACACACGTTTGCCTGATTCGACTCGGCGAGACGCCGACTCGGTGCGACCGGGACGGTCGCGCTCCCCGAAAACTCCTTCGAGCTTCGTGCGGGCTTCGTCGCCGCCGAGGGTGAAGTCGAGGGCTTCGCCACGATAGAGTCGGACAAGGTTGGCGAGGAAGCCAATCTGCGCGGGCGTCCATTCGCGGTGCGCGCGGTCCACCTGCCGGTAGATGTGGCGGGCGTCAATGAACAGGACGGTCTCCGGCCGATCCGGTAGGGACGAGCTGCCGCTCGTCCCCATTTTGGGGCCGCGCGGCAGCGCAGCCCTACCAGCTTTGGATTTATCCAGAAACCAGAGGGTGCAGGGGAGCGTGACGGTGTAGAACAAGTTCGGGCCGACGGCGACCATCACGTCCACGGCGCGGCTTTCGATGAGCTGGCGGCGGATTTCCTGCTCGGAGGCGCGGGCGTCGGAGGCAGAGTTGGCCATGACGAATCCGGCCCGCCCCCCATTGGCCTGGCCGGCCCCGGCCTTCAGCGCGGAGTAGAAGAGTTGAATCCAGAGGTAATTCGCGTTGTCGGTGCGCGGCAGGCCAAACGGGAAACGACGGCCCGGCCCGACCATGTCTTTCAACCGCTCCTTGTCCACGGCGTTGACGTTGAACGGCGGGTTGGCGAGGACGAAGTCGAAGCGGCCGGTGGCGTCGTGCGGGTCGTCGTAGTAGCTGTTGACCTGGCCGCCGTGGCGGATGTCGCCTTCGAGGCCATGCACGGCCAGATTGAGGCGGCAGAGGCGGCCGGTTTCGTCGGTCTTCTCGACGCCGTGGATGGACAGCTCGCGGGAAGGATCTCCAGAGTATTCAGCCGCGAAACCGTCATCCCCAGCCCTTCTCCCACTGGGAGAAGGGTGGCCGCCAGGCCGGGTTGAGGGTGGCGAAGCCTTATGCTCGGAAACGAAGCGAGCCGACTGGACGAACATGCCACCCGATCCGCACGCGGGGTCGAGGATGCGCCCGTGATAGGGCTCGATGACTTCGGTGAGGAGGCGGACGATGCTGCTGGGGGTGTAGAATTCGCCGCCTTTGCTTCCCTCGTTGCGGGCGAATTCGCCGAGGAAGTATTCGTAGATGCGCCCGAAGGCGTCGTAGTCCACGGTGGCGGGGATTTCGGACACCTTCTTCAGCAGTTCCTTGAGGAGGGTGCTGGTGAAGAGGTTGTAGGTCTTGGGCAGGACGCCGGCGAGCTGCGGGTTGTGCTTCTCGATGTCCCGCATGGCGGCATTGACCTGGGCGCCGATGTTCCCGGCTTCCGGGCGGTTGAGCAGGTAGTCAAATCGCGCCTCGGCGGGCAGGTAGAGGATGCCCCCGGCGTGGTAAGCCGTCGGGTCGTCGGCTCGATTGCCTCGCCGCCGACCGACGCCACCGTCACCTTCAGTCCCTCTCCCGGCGGGAGAAGGAAGCAGCCTGGCGCGCTGGGCGGTGAAGCGAGCCTCGGCGAAGCGCAGGAAGATCAGGCCCAGGACGGGGACGGAGTATTCCTGGGATTTGAGGCCGGAGTTGGCGCGGAACTGGTCGGCGGCATCCCACAGGCGTTTCTCAAGCGTGGCGGTGGCGTCGTCTTTTTCGGATGGGGCGATCCAGTTCATGGGAAATCAGCGGAGGGGCGCCGGGGGTGGCACAGCGTTGTCTGGGCACCTAGCCGGATCAGAACCCGGGTCTGGTTTCGGCTGGGCTTCATTTTGCGTAACTTCCGCACTTGTAGGGGAAAAACGGTTCTTCCGCACGCCAAATCCACGGTGAAGCGCGGATTATTCCCGCACCCGCACACTCCCCTCGTGCCAGAAGATCGAAATCCACTCCCTGGCCTGCTGCCGGTCTTCAGCCGTGCCGCCCCGCAATTCGGCCTTGCCGCTCAGGGTTCGGACCCGTTGCGCCTGGCCAAACGTCGCGATCAATTCCTCCTGGGGGCGCAGGATTTCGAGCATCCGCTTCATTTTCATGCCGGTCAGTGTGCGCCAAGGGGCATGGCATTCGTAGGGGGCAGGGTCAAGATCAGACGAGAATCGGACTCTTGCCTTCCGGTAGCAACCGTGCTTATCCTTCGACAAGATGAATCTGACACAAATCGCCTCCGCGGACCTCAAACGGATCGTCACGCTGATGGAACAAAAGGAAACGCTCCTGGCCCGGATCGCTAAAATCGACGCTGAATTGGCCGGTTTTCAATCTGGTGAGCCCGCCGAAGCTGCTGCACCTGCCAAGGGCAAGCCGGGACGCAAACCCGGGCGTCCCGCGAAAGCCAAGGCAGGCGGAAGGAGGGCCATGAAGGCCGCGATCACCGAATTGCTCACGGCGGCCGGAGCATCCGGCCTCTCCGTGCAGGAGATCGCCGCCAAGCTCAAGGCGAAGCCCGGCAATGTTCATGTGTGGTTTTCGTCCACGGGCAAGACAATCAAGCAGGTCAAAAAGCTCGGGCCTGGGAGATACGGGTGGGCAGCCGCCGCAGAACCCGTTGTCGCGCCTGCTGCAGCAGTGAAGTTCCTTCCCATCCGCGGCGGCGCGCATCTGCTTGAGGCAGCACCTGCTCCTGCAACGGAGGCGGAAAAGCCGGTTGTACCAACCGCGCCGGTTCAAGAACCCAATGTCACGAGGTCTGGAGCGACGAAGGATGAGATCTTGAACTGGTTAAGGGCGCCGGAAAACTGGGCCGCCCGGAGGACATGGGTTGCGGGCAAGCTCGGCGTCAAACCATAACGCATTCACATGTGGTTCGACCACACCGGCAAAAAAGTCAAAGCGATCAAGGAGGTGAAGCCGGCAGCCTGCGCGTGGGTGGAATGATCGGATAAAACGCCGTCAAGAAATCCACCGCCTTCGTCGGTTTCGGAATTTCCCTGATCGTCCGTTGGTTTTCAGCGGCGGTCAGGGTTTCTTTTCAACGAGCTGATTCGTTGGAACACACAAGAAAGGACAACCTAGATGCCGAAAACACTGCAGGTTTCATGCGTCCAGATGCACTGGGCGAAGTCACTGGAATTCAACGTCCAGCGTACACTTCATTTCATCAAATCGGCGGCCGAATCCGGAAGTCGGGTCGTGGTGTTTCCGGAGGCTAATCTGACAGGCTATTACTTTCCGCTCGTGATCGAACTGAATCCGGATACTGTCCTTGAGGCCCTGAAGAAGGCCTGTGCCGCCGCACATGACAACGACATTTGGGTTATCGCAGGAACGATTCGGAAAACAAAGGACCGTTTCCTGAATGTGGCTCATGTCATCAATTGTCATGGCGACATTGTGCATGAGTATGCCAAGGTGAACATGGCCGGAAAGGACGAACTGAAATACTGCCGGGGTGGGGACAAACTTTCCCTTTTCGAAATCGAGGGGGTGCTCTGCACGCTCGTAATCTGTCGTGACGGGCGACACCCCGAACTTTACCGCATTCCGGCAATGGCGGGAGCGCAGATTCTTTTCCACCCATCTTGCAGTTCGGATGAGATCGAGGCCGTCTGCTGGAAACGCACTTCGGGGCGCGCGCAGCAGCCGGTCGGCCCCAACTCGAAGATATTCCACTGCGTTGCCAACACCATCGGCGAGTCACCCGATGGCAAGCAGACCTCCAGCGGGTCATCTTTCATACGGGAGCCAAACGGCATCCCTTTGGCGGAGGCGGGGTTCTGCCAGGAAGAGATGATCACGTCGGTTCTGGATCTCTCCCGAGCGGATCGTTCCTACCTGCTCGATAGCATGAAGAATCCCCCTTTCCTCGCCAAGCACTGGCGGAAAATGATCGGTGAAATGAAGGCACGGAAGGATCTGAAACCGGAATAGCAGGCATCCCAACAAGCGGGCTGAGGCGACGCTTCACCAGATCAGGCTTGCCGTGAGGCCCGCAACCGGTATTCATGCCCGGTATGAAAGCACGCGTTTGGTTGATCGTGTTGGCATCTGCCGCGGGGTGCCTGGCCGGCTCTCCGCCCGTTCTGTTCTACGAAACCAACCTCGTCATCCCCACCTACCTGGCCGCGCCGCCGTCGCCGGTGCCGCGGTTCTACGAAGGACGCACCTACCAGGGCGCGAAGGCCACGTTCTATCCGTATCCGGTCCAGGACACGCTCACTGACGTGAAATCGAATGTGACCTACCGGGCGCTGTTCCTGGAAAACCAATACCTCCAGATCGTCGTCCTGCCCGAGCTTGGTGGGCGCATCTTCTCGGCGGTGGACAAGACCGACGGCTACGATTTCTTTTATCGCCAGCACGTCATCAAGCCCGCGCTCATCGGGATGCTCGGCGCGTGGATTTCCGGCGGTGTCGAGTGGAACGTGCCGCATCACCATCGCGCCACGAGTTTCTCGCCGGTGGACCACACCACCACGACGAACGCCAACGGCAGCGCGACCATCTGGGTGGGCGAAATCGAGTTGCGCCACCGGATGAAATGGCTGGTAGGCATGACGCTTTACCCGGATCGCAGCTACCTCGAACTCACCTGCAAAATGTTCAATCGGACGCCGTTCGCCCATCCGATGCTTTTTTGGATTAATGCCGCCGTTCACGCGAACACGAATTACCAGGTCATCTTCCCGCCCTCGACCGAATGGGCGGCCCAACACAGCAAGCCGGAATTCGCGAGCTGGCCCATCGCGCGACAGGTCTATGGCGGCAACGATTACACGCGCGGCGTGGACATCTCGTGGTGGCAGAACAATACGTCGCCGGTGTCGTTCTTCGCGTGGAACTACGAGGACGACTGGTTTGGCGGCTACGACCACGGGCGGCAGGCGGGCGTCGTCCAGGTGTCGGATCATCATATCGCGCCGGGGAAGAAGTTCTTCGAATGGGGCAACGGTCCCGAGGGCGAATCGTGGTCAAACATCCTCTCCGACGAGGACGGCCCGTATCTCGAACTGATGGCCGGCGCGTGGTCGGACAACCAACCCGACTACAGTTGGATTCAGCCCGGTGAAACGCGCGAATGGAAGCACTGGTGGTACCCGATCCGCAACCTGGGCGGGGTGAGGGCCGCAAACCGCGACGCGGCGGTGAACCTCGAGGTGACCAACGGCGTCGCATCCATCGCCGTCAATGCCACGAAGGAACTCAAAGGCGCCAAGGTGCGGCTGGCAATGGGGAGCGCGCCCGTCTCGGGCGCCGCGGTTGGCGTCCCGCCAACCGCTTCTGGGACGCAGGCCAAGTCGGACGGAGCGGGAGCACCTGCATACGCCGAACCAACCGGCGAGGGCGCCGGTCGGGAGCGCCCGGGGCGGGCGCGCTCCCCAACTTTCCTCCTCGACCAAACCGCAGACCTCAGTCCCGCCAAGCCCTTCGCGGCGACGGTCACGCTCGAGAAGGACGTTCCGCTGGAGAGCCTGCGTCTTTCGGTCCTCGACGCCGATGGCCGCGAACTCGTGGCCTGCCAACCGGCCAAGCCCAAAGGCACGCCGAAGCCCAAGCCGGTCGAGAAACCCAAATCACCGAGGGATTACGCCACGACCGACGAGCTTTACTTCACTGGCCAGCGCGTCGAGCAGCTTTACAGTCCGTCGTTCGAGGCGGCGACATACTACGAAGAGATGCTCCGCCGCGATCCGGGCGATTCGCGCGCCCACACGGCGCTTGGCATCTTGCTCTGCCGGCAATGGCGCTGGGACGAGGCGGCAAACCATCTGAGCAACGCCATCGCCCGCGCCACGGCGAATTACATCAAACCGAAGGACGGTGAAGCGTTCTATTACCTCGGTGTAGTGCGGAAGGCGCAAGAGAAGTTCGATCAGGCGAGCGAAGCCTTCGAGAAGGCGATCTGGTATCCCGCCTGGCGACCGGCGGCTGGCTGCGAATTGGCGGAGCTTGACCTGCGGCGGGGCCATGCCGAACAGGCGTTGAGCCACGTTGAACTCGCCTTGGATGCCGCGAGCCATAACGACCGGGCGCGAAACCTCCAGGCAACCATCCTGCGCAAGCTCGGGCGACCCGAGGCCGCGGAGCAACTCGCCGCGGAGACCCTGGCGCTCGACCCGCTGGACGTTCGTGCCGCCGCCGAGCTGGTCCTGGCCCAACGCCAGGGCGGCAAGCCGGAATGGAAGGAGAACGTCCGCCACTTGCGGGACCTGATGCGAAGCAACCCCGAGGCATTCGAGGAACTCGCCCTCGAGTTCGCCAACGCTGGCCAATGGACCGAGGTAGCCGACATCCTGAGCGACCAGGTCAAGGCCGCCACCGCTGGTGACACCTCCGTCGTCGCCACCGAACGCTATCTGCTCGCCTGTGGCCTGTGCCATGCCGGGCGCACCAACGAAGCCGACACGGCCTACTCCGCCGCCGCCACCGCGTCGTCCGCTTTCTGCTTCCCGTCGCGCTTCGAAGAAGAGTCAATCCTCCATCGGGCGGTGGATCGGAACCCGAAGGACGCCAATGCCGCCTACCTGCTTGGTTGTCTCCTCTACGACAACCAGCCCGAGAACGCCATCAAGGCGTGGGAGCAAGCATGCCAGCGCGATGACACGTTCGCGCTTACGCACCGCAACCTCGCTCTCGCTTACGCCCAGCACGACAAGGACATCCCGAAAGCCATCGCCAGCCTGGAAAAGGCAGTGGCCCTCGATCCGAAGGAGCCGCGGTTCTTCTACGAACTCGACGTGCAATACGAAGCCGTCGGCGCGCCGCTGGCCCAACGCCTGACGATGCTCAGCGATCATCATGCCGTCGTGGCCCAACGCGACGACGCCCTCACCCGCGAGATCGTGCTGTTGACCGCGGCTGGCGTGAACGATCCGCCCAAACTCGATCGCGCCGTCGAACTCCTCACCACGCGGACCTTTCACAACTGGGAGGGCAGCAGTGAGATTCACGGCGTTTATGCCGACGCCCGGCTCGCGCGCGGCCATGCGCGAATGCGCGCGAAGCGGTTTGCCGAGGCGATCAAGGATTACGCGGCGGCGCTGGAGTATCCCGCCAACCTCCAGGTCGGCCGGCCCCGACGTGACGCCCGCGGCGCCGAGGTTGCCTACTTCATCGGCCTCGCGCAGGCGGCCCTCGGCGACGAGGCCGCGGCAAAGGCGTCCTTCACCAAAGCCGTCGAGCATCGCGAAAGCGGGGCTTCGGAGGCGGCCTTCTGCCGGGCGCTCGCCCTGCAAAAACTGGGCCGTGGCGACGAAGCGCGACCGGTGTTTGAGAACCTGGTGAAGACGGGCACACAGCGGCTGACCGGCGCCGAACAGCCGGACTACTTCGCCAAATTCGGCCAGCGACAATCCGACCGCAACCGGCAGGCGGACGCGCACTATCTCGCCGGCCTGGGGCATCTGGGCTTGGGCGAACTTGCCGAGGCAAAGGCGGAATTTGCGAAGGCGCTCGAATTCCACCCGGCGCACCTCGGGGCGAACGAACAACTGGCCGCGCCGGCCGGACCGTAGGGTCGGGACGGAACATCTGACGGAGACGGCAATTGCGAAAACCGTTTGAAGCAGTAATTTCAGTGCAGTGGCCTGCCCACTGAGCGGCTTGTGATCAGCAAACGCATACTCGTCCTGGCGAATTCGACCAAGCATCACCCGATGCGTTGTGTCGCAGGACGGGAAGTGACTGGCGATGGCACTTGGGGTGGCTGGATCAGGCCGGTTTCGAGCCATGACGAAGGAGCGTTGACCGCAGGGGAGCGACGTTTAGCGGATGGAGGAGATCCGAAGCCACTTGACGTGATCCGAGTTTCACTCAGTGCGCAGGAAAACAACCCGCTACAGCCTGAGAATTGGTTGATCCAAGTCGGACAGGTTTGGAGCAAAGAGTCGTCCTGTAATGCTGAGACATTGGTATCGCTGATTGAAGATCCAAGTGATTTGTGGATTCAACCCGGTCAACAAACTGATCGAGTTCACACGAGCTATCTCCGAGGCCTGCCAAGCATTCAATCGCTCTATTTGATCCGTCCAGAGTCGTTTGCCTTGGAGATTCGCTCGAAGACATGGAACAGCGAAACCAAAAAGAAGATGCGGGCGGTTTTTACCTACAAACGCAAGTATTACGACCTGGCCTTGGAAGATCCATCCATTGGCAGAAAGTACTTTGCAAACTTCCCAAAAGTAGCGGATGGCAAGGTAACGCCGCCAACCCAAGTGCTGCTTTGTGTGAGCTTGCCCCAAGAATTCCGTGAGTTCAAGGAACCCGGTTACCATTTCAAGGTAGTTGCCACGGTTTTAGAGCTTTCTGCATGAGCGCCGAGACCCAGCAGCAGGTGTTCACGATCGGCCACTCCAACCTGGAGTTCGCGAAGTTCGTGGCGTTGCTGAAGCAGCACGGCATTCAAGCGGTGGCGGACGTACGCTCATCGCCTTACAGCCAATACAATCCGCAGTTCAACCGTGAACCGCTGGAGCGCGCGTTGCGTGAACAGGCCGTGTCCTACGTGTTTCTCGGAGAGGAGTTGGGGGCACGAAGATCGGAACGGGAGTGTTACGTGAGCGGTCGGGCGGACTACTCGCTGATTGCACAAACGCCGGCATTCGGGCGCGGCCTGGATCGCATCACCCAGGGTGCGGCGAAGCTGCGCGTAGCCATGATGTGCGCTGAAAAGGACCCGCTGGACTGCCATCGCTGCATTCTGGTGTCGCCGCATTTGCGCAAACGTGGACTCGACATTCTGCACATTCACAGCAATGGCGTCCTGGAAAGCCAGGAGCAGGCGGAACGCCGCCTCGCTCAGTTGTTCGATCTTCCCGAACGCGACCTGTTCCGTTCGACCAGCCAAATCGTAACGGAGGCCTATCGCCTTCAAGGCGAGAAAATCGCCTATCAGAAGGACGCCTTGGCATTGCGCGAAGAGCCACCGAAATATGAAGATTAACCTGTTCACCATCGGCTTCACACAGAAGTCAGCCCGCGAGTTCTTCACCGCGCTCAAGGAAGCGGGCGTGAAACGGGTGGTGGATGTCCGGCTGAACAACATTTCCCAACTGGCCGGGTTTTCCAAGAAGGACGATCTGGCGTACTTCCTGAAAGAAATTGGAGGCATCGGCTACGTGCATCTGCCAGAGCTGGCGCCGACCCAGGATATCCTGGACGCCTACAAAAAGCGCAAAGGAGACTGGAGCGTGTACGAGAAAGTATTCCTGGAATTGATGGCGCGCCGCGAGGTCGAGAAGAAGATCAACCCGGAGCTTTTAAAGCAAGGGTGTCTGCTGTGCAGTGAACATCTGCCACATCATTGTCATCGCCGGCTGGTGGCCGAGTACCTCAATGTAAAATGGGGTGGAATCGAAACCACACACCTGGTCTGAAGCGCTTCTTGCAGGCGCTGGCGGCCTTGGGCAGTGGAGGCGAAGGCGGAATTTGCGAAGGCGCTCGAACTCCACCCGGCGCACCTCGGCGCCAGCGAACAACTTGCCGCTCCGGTCGGGCCGTAGCTCCGAGATCACAATCCATCCTTGACGAACGGAGGGAGTTCGACATCAATTTAGCGAATTCCATTCGCATGAAACACAACGGAGTCCTTGTGAGCCGGTTCGCGGTAGTGATTTCCAGTCTGGCCGTGTTGATCCTGACGCTCCAGGACACGAGAGCGGCCGGTGTCACGCTGATTACCCACGGGTTAAACGGCGATACCGATGGCTGGATAACCGCGATGGGGAACGCGATCGCGCGGTATTCTCAACGCACCACGAACGCCGCAATATTCAAGTTCCAGTTTTACTACACCAACGGCTTTTGGCAGCTCTACTCCACCAAGTTGGGCGGCGGTGACCCTTTGACGACGCCCGGTGGCGAAATGGTCGTCCTATTTGACTGGAGCCAACTCTCGGACGGGCTCGTTTACAGCACCTACAACATCGCTGACGCGTTGGCCCCCGCTCTGATTTCAACGAATTTTGTTCCGGAATTGGGTGGCCATGCCCTGGCGGAATTTCCGCTTCACTTGATCGGACACAGCCGCGGGGGATCACTGATTTGCGAGCTGAGCCGGTTGCTCGGGGAAAATGGCATTTGGGTTGACCAGGTGACGACCTTGGATGCACATCCCCTCAATAATGATGGGTTCCTAGATCTGCCGCTTCTTGCCGTTGATGCCCCTGCTGAAATCTACGAAAATGTTCTCTTCGGCGACAGCTACTACCAAGACTCCAATCTAGTCATCCACGGCGAGCCGGTGCCTGGTTCTTTTTGGAGGCAACAGACCGTCCTTACCGGAGGATATACGGATATTCTCGACGGGTCACATTCCGACATTCATCTTTGGTATCACGGCACAATTGACTTGAGCACGCCAACAACGGATTCGGAAGCGGAGATAACTTCTGCTGAAAGGGATACCTGGTGGACGAGTCCCGAGTTCTACGGTCGTGAGGCAGGTTTTTTCTATTCGCTCGTTGGGGGCGGTGACCGGCTCAGCACCACCGACCCCAACGGCGTGGACTCAGTCAGACCGCTCGACGGCTTCAATTCTCATTGCGACGTCGGTGCAGGTTTACTCGACAACCGAACTGCACTGGCCACCAACAACGGCGACTGGCCAAGCCCAATCAGGCTGAACCTCACCAGCACGAACATTGTGTCACCGGGCGACACTTCGACACTTTTTCTCTACTACCAGTGGGCGAAGCCAACCGATGGGTCGCAGACCGTCGCGGTTTACTTGGATGAGGATCTCAATCCTCTAAATGGCAACGAGCGCCTGCTCGAAGCAGGTACTGTCCACTGGACAAATGCAACGCTTTTTGGATCGGGGCCCATCAGCGTCCAGTGGAATGCGACGAATGCGTCAGCCGGATTTTACGCCATTTTCGTGAAGTTTAGTTCCGATAACAACAGCCGGTATCTTTACGCCCCGGAGTTTCTGCAGATCTTGCCGCCCGTTCCCCCCGGGTTGGATATCAAGGCTCAATTCCCGGGCACCGTCATCGTCGCTGTCACTGGCGCGGTCGGTCAGACCATGGTTCTGCAACAGTCAACCGACTTGACGTTTTGGCAATCACTGGCAACGAACACCCTCACCTCGACCCGTTGGGAAACGACACTCCCCGTAGCCGGAACCGTCGACGGGGAGTTCTTCAGGGTTTTGCGCCAGTAAATGGAAGTCGCCGTTGGTTCCTTGGCATCCGAGCGGATGCCCGAGTAGGCTTCTTGGTTCCCGACCCATCAGATTTGCTTGTCAACGTTGCCGGGTTCGCCACGATGGCGCGGCCATGAAGTGGAGTCGCGTCAAACCCGGTCGAATCTCCAGCCCTGTTTTCCTTTTTACGCTGGCCATGCTCGCCTGGCTCGTGGTCGCGTCGCTGGCCGCCCGCGCGGCCGCCCCGTTCGTCTGGATCGAAGGCGAAAAGCCAACCAGCCTCAACGCGAAGCCCGCCATGGAGGGCACCGGCAACCCGCAGTTTCTCTCGGCGACCAACTGGCTCAAAATCAGCATCGAGGAAGGCGACGTCGAAAAGGCGGTTCCGGGGGACGGCGTGCTCGCCAGCTACGCCTTCAAGGCCGACAGCGCAGGCGATTACGCGGTCTGGGCGCGGATTGGTTATGAGTTCGCCCGGTCGCCGTTCGAGTGGCGCGTGGACGACAGCACCTGGACCAAAGTGTCCCCGGATGAACTGACCACCGACCTGATGGAACTCAGTTTCTGGACCGAAATCGCCTGGTTGAAACTGGGCGACACGCGCCTGGCGGCGGGCGAGCACACGCTCAAATTCCGGCTCAACAAGGAGAAAAACAACGGCAAGTGGCGGCGCATCCTGTTCGCGCTCGACTGCGTCTGCCTGAGCGCGGACGAGTTCCATCCGTACTCCCATTTCAAGCCGGGTGAGGACCACCGGACGGAAGCCGACCGGGCCGCCGCGACTCATGTTTTTCAACTCCCGGAGGCGGTCGCGAACAGCGCCCGCAACGCGCTGAAACTCGCCGGAACGTGGGAAGTCTGTCGCCATGACGAGCAAATGCCCGGCGAGGTCGCCGCCCCCATCACGAACTTTCCGGCCCCGCCGCGCTGGACGGCCATCGAGGTGCCCGGCAACAAAAACGACCGCGCCGACCTGGTCTTTGCCCACCGGCTTTGGTATCGCACCCGCGTCAACGTCCCGGCTTCGCAGACAGGGCGGTCCTTCCATCTTGTCTTTCCCGAAAACAACCTCAACACGACGGTTTTCGTGAACGGGCGCTTCTGCGGCTTCGACAAGAACCCGTTCGCCCGCGTGCAGATTGACGTGACGCAAGGCATCAAGCCCGGCGTCAACGAAATCTGGGTTGGCATCAAGGACGCCTGGTATGGCCACACCGCCGACCCCACCAACCCGCGCAAGCTGCGCGGCACGTTCAATCTGCCAGTGAAGTTCTTCAGCGACGGTTTCCAGGACCTCGCGTATCCGATCTGGAATCACCCGCAGTCCGGCATCCTGCTGGCGCCGGAACTCGTGGCCGCGGGTCCGGTCTATGCGAGCGATGTGTTCGTGAAACCCAGCGTGGCGCGAAAAGAACTCGCGGTGGAGATCACGCTGGCCAATCCCACGACGACGGCCGCGGCAGGTGAGTTGCGCTGGGAAGCGGTCGCCCCGGATGGCCAGGTGGCGAAGACGTTCGCGCCCGTGCGATTTGAACTGCCGGCTGCGGCGACGAAAAAGCTCGAGTTGTCCGCTGCGTGGCCCGACGCCCGGCTCTGGTGGCCCGACGAACCGAACCTTTACACGCTGCGCACGGTGGTTCATCCCGGCGGCGGACGGGCGGACGACATGGCGGAAACCACTTTTGGCTTTCGCGAGTGGACGGCGGATGGACCGGATTTCCGTTTGAACGGGATCAAGTGGCACGGCTGGGCGGACACGTTCACCGCCGATTCGCCGGACGAATGGCTTCGCTTCTACCACCTGTCACAGCAGCGCATGATGCGTTTCTGGGGCCGGCGCTGGATGGGTTTGTCGCCGGAGGACGCGCTGGGCTTTTTCGACCGCAATGGCGTGGTCGTGCGCCGCAGCGGGATGCTCGACGGCGAGGCCATCGGCTATTTCGCGGTCGAGAATGACGGCGGCCTGAAGCGGCGGCGCGGTTCGGAAATCAAGATTGACCTCATGACGAACTGGCTGGACCAGGTCGTCGCCCAGGTGAAGGGCGAGCGGAACCACCCGTCGGTGAACGTCTGGTCCATCGAGAACGAGTGGCTCTACATCAATTGCATCAACCTCTACGGCGGGTTGATGGATGAGTTCGAGCGCTGGGAGAAACAGGTGTCGGACACGGTGCGCGCCGCGGACCCGACGCGGTTCACGATGAGTGACGGCGGCGGGGCCAACAAGGACAACTCGCTGCCCGTTCACGGCAGCCACTACGTCTTCAACAGCGACGCGCCGGAGCAGTATCCGACGCTGGCTTATGACGCGAATGTGACCGGCGGCGGTCGCGGCCGGTGGGTGTGGGACCAGCGGCGTCCGCGCTTCCTCGGCGAAGATTACTTCGCGAACGGGATCAATCCGTTCGATTACGCCTATTTTGGCGGCGAGGCGACGTTCCAAGGCAAGGCCCAGGCGCGCCCCGCGGCTGGCGTGATCTACCGGATGCTCACGCAGGGCTATCGCTGGGCCGGCTACGCCGCCTGGCATTTCTGGATGAGCCAGAACGAGGCGACCGACCAGTACGCCCCCAACGCGCCGCGCGCCGCCTTCGTTCGCGAGTGGGACTGGACCTTTGGCAGCAGCCAGCAGGTGCCGCGCACCATCGGTCTTTTCAACGACACGCGGTTCGATGACCCGATGACGTTCATCTGGACGCTCATCGTGGATGGAAAGGAACTGGCCACGCAGACAGGTGAACATCGCGTTCCGCCCGGCGAAAACGAGAAGTTCGCCCTCACCCTGCCGATGCCCGCAGTCAAGGCGCGCACCGAAGGCGAACTGCGCCTCGCGCTCCGCGTCAAAGGCCAGGAGGTTTTCCGCGACACGAAACCGCTGAGTGTGCTGGGCATCGGCCCGGCTCCGCGGCGTGACCTGGCCCTCGCCGTGTTCGATCCGCAGCAGAAATTGGCGGCTTTGCTCCAGGCCCGGCACATCGTCTTCACCGCCGTTACCAATCTCGCCAGCCTGCCCGGCACCGCCCGCCTTCTCCTCGTGGGTCCCGACGCGCTGAGTGCCGGCGAAGCTGGCAGCAGCCGGCTGGCCGCCTGGGCCAGCGCCGGTCGCCGCGTCATCGTGCTCGACCAAACCCATCCGCTGAAGTTTCAGGGCCTGCCCTGCGAGATGAACGCGGAACAAAACACCGGGCGCACGGCGTTCATCGAGGACCCCGATCATCCGGCCGTGCGCGGGCTCAAGGACCGGGACTTCTTCACCTGGGGCGGCGATGAAATTGTTTATCGCAACGCCTACGAGAAACCGACCCGCGGCGCGAAATCACTGATCCAATGCCATCGTCGGCTCAAGAACTCGGCACTGGTCGAGGTCCCAGTGGGCAACGGTCTCATGCTGCTGAGCCAGCTCGATCTCGGCGCCAAACTCGCCACCAACGCCGTGGCCCAGACGCTGTTGTTGAACCTGCTCGACTACGCCGCCGGCTACCAACTCGAATTCCGTCCCGTCGCCGCCGCCGTCGCCGACAGCCCGCTCCTGGCACAAACCGTCGAAGCCATCGGCCTCGCCAACACGGCGGCGGCGGATGCGCGCGCCGCGCTCGCCATGCCCAAGGCGAAGATCCTCCTCATCCACGCTTCGCCCGCCAACCTCAAGCAACTCGCCGACAGCGCCGCGCCCGTGACGGGCTTTCTCAACGCCGGCGGTTTCATCGTCCTCAACGGTCTCACGCCCGAAGGTCTCGCGGACTACAACCGGCTGGTGGGTTTCGAGCATTTGATCCGGCCGTTCTGGCGCGAACGGGTCGCGCTCGCATCGCCCCGCCATCCGCTCACGGCGGGACTCAGCACCGGCGACGTGGTGTTTCGCAGCGGCGAGCGCATCTTCGGCTGGACCAGCGACGAGTTTGTGGCCGACGACGTGTTCAGTTACGTCGTGGACTATCGGGATGTCGCGCCGTTCGCGCGGTTCGAGGACGATTTCAAGAAACTCATGGTCAACGGCATGGTCAACGCCGACGCTTGGAAATACATCGTCAACCTGCCGGTGGAACAATGCGTGTTCAAGCTCGTTTGGCCCAAGCCGCAGACCTTCGAGTCGCTCACCTGGATCGGCAACAAGAACTACTTCCTCGCCCGGCAGGCGGAGTTCCAGTTCGACGGCGGGCAAAAGGCGATGTTCGACTTTGCGCCGAACGACGAGCCCCAGGAGTTCGACCTCAAGCCGCCGCGCCCGGCCAGGGAAATCGTCTTTAAGATCACGAAGTGGGACGAGAAGCCAGATACCCACGCCCTCAGCGGCCTGGACAACATTTATCTGTACGCCCAGCGCCCACCGGAGTTTCTGGCCACGGTCAAGCCGCTGCTGAACATCGGCGGACTCATGTTTTACCAGCGCGGCGCGGGCGGCATCCTGCTCGCGAACCTGCGCTTCAAGGCGACCGAGGCGGTGCCGGAAAACGCCGTGAAGAAACGCGCCATCCTCGCCACCCTGTTGCGTAATCTGAAAGCGCCCTTCAGCGGCGCACGCACCGTCATCGCCGGCGCGAACCTGCGTTACGAGCCGGTGGACCTCTCGAAGCAATGCACGCAATTCCGCAACGAGAAGGGCTGGTTCGGCGACCCGAAGTTCACCTTCGCCGGACTGCCCAGCGGACGGCAGACGTTCGCCGGCGTACCGTTCAACCTGTTTGAATTCGAAACCTCGCCCGTGCCAAACGCGATCATGCTGGGCGGCGATGGCGTGCCCAACAACCCGCCCAAGGAGGTTAAGGGCATAGCGGTCGGCCGCAAGGCGGACGCCCTGTTCTTCCTCCTCGCCGCCCGCATGGATCATCGGATGAACGACGACGACCGCCGGAACAACCGACGGTTTGAGACCGCGCGCTTCGTCGTCACCTACGCGGACGGCCAGACCGCGGAGATCCCGATCCTCGCCGAGGTGGACGTGGACCATTACCGGCAGAAGGAGCCGCGCCCGCTGCCCGGTGCGCAAATCGCCTGGACGCGGCCTTACGCGGGCACCGACGAAACCGCGGTCGCGTATCTGAAGCCGTGGGCCAACCCGCGGCCCGGCGTGGAAATCAAGTCGCTGGACTTCGTTTACGGGAAGGAGCCACGCGGCGTGCCGGCGCTGCTGGCGCTCACCGCGGCGTTGGCCGAGTAGGACAACCGACCCGGTTCGAGGCTGGATGCGACCGGAATTTGCCCGCCGCCCTTCCAACCGCCGGGATCACGATCTGCCGGGTTTTTCGCGGCTGGCTGATTTCCGCTGATTCTCCGGCTGATTTTCCAGCTTGCTTCACAGGGGCCGCGGACCACAGAATTCCCTTTTAATTATGAATCCTGATTCGACGCAGCAGTCCACCGGGTTTTACGAGTTCCTCGCCTGGGTGGAAATGAACAAGAAGCGGCTGTTGTTCGGGGCGGCGGCCGTGCTGCTCCTGATCGTGGTGCTGATCGTGCTCAACTACCTGCGCGACAGTCGGGAGGCGGTTGCCAGTGACAGCCTGCTCGCGCTCCGCCCGCTCTACGGCGCCGCCGAGCGCGGCAACAACGCCCGCCCCGAGGAACTGCTGCGGGTGACCGCCAATTATCCCTCGACCTCCGCCGGGGAACGGGCCCTGGTGCTGGCCGCCAGCACGCTCTTCACGGACGGCAAGTACGCCGAGGCCCAGAACCAGTTTGCGAAATTCCTCGCCGACTACCGGAGCAGTCCGCTGGCGGGCATCGCCGCGCTCGGTGTCGCCGCCAGCCTCGATGCCCAGGACAAGCTGGACGCCGCGCTCGCCGCCTACCAGGACGTGGCGGCAAAATACCCCGAGGATCCCGTGGCCGCCCGCGCCAGCCTGGCCGTCGCCGCCCTCTACGAAGCCAAACAACAGCCCGAGCAGGCGCTCAAAACCCTGGAAGCCTTGAGCAAACCGGCCATCTATGGCAACACCGCGATGGAGGCCATGATGCGGAAGGAGCAGTTGCTGCAGCGGCACCCCAGCCTGGTGCGCACCAACGCCGCCATCCTCGCACCCGCGCCCGCCAGCGCCCCCGGCACCAACCCGGCCGTGAAGCCCGCCGCACCCGCCGCCAAATAACGGTCGCCAGCCTCAACCCGGAGGACGCCACCGGTTCACATGAAAATCGCCATCATCGGCACCGGCTATGTGGGACTGGTGACCGGGACCTGTTTCGCCGAGGTCGGCCACCAGGTGACCTGTGTGGACAGCGACCAGGCCAAGGTCAAACTGCTGCAAGCGGGGGGCGTTCCGATCTACGAACCCGGACTGGAGGAGCTGTTGGCGCGCAATGTTGCCGCCGGCCGACTGCAGTTCACCGGCAGCGTGGCGGAGGGAGTGGCGCGGTCCGACATCATCTTCATCGCCGTACCCACCCCGCCGTTGCCGGACGGTTCGGTGGACCTGAGCTTCATTGAGGGTGTCGCCCGTGAAATCGCCGGGTGCATGACCAGTTACAAGATCGTCGTGGACAAGAGCACCGTGCCCGTGCGCACGGGCGAAAAAGTGACCGAAACGATCAACCGGTATTGCCGGGCGAAAGTGGAGTTCGACGTGGTGAGCAACCCGGAGTTTCTGCGCGAGGGTTCCGCGGTGGAGGACCTCCTGCACCCGGATCGCATCGTGATCGGCGTGCGCTCGCCGCGTCCGGTGGCGGCCATGCGGGAAGTCTATGCCCCGTTTGCCGCGCCGCTGATCGTCACCGACCTCCACTCCGCGGAACTCATCAAGCACGCGGCCAATTCGTTCCTCGCCCTGAAGATTTCCTACATCAACGCCATCTCGGTGATCTGCGAGGCCACCGGGGCGAACGTGCAGGAGGTCGCGACGGGCATTGGCATGGACCAGCGAATCGGCCGCCGGTTTCTGGATGCCGGGATCGGCTTCGGCGGCAGTTGCTTCCCCAAGGACCTGAGCGCCTTCATCAAGATCGCCGAGCAACTGGGCTGCGATTTCGGGCTGCTCAAGGAGGTCCAGCGCATCAACGCCCGGCAGATGGACCGGTTCATCAAGAAAATCGCCGACACGCTGTGGGTGATCAAGGACAAGCGCATCGGCGTGCTCGGGCTTGCCTTCAAGCAAAACACCGACGACGTGCGCATGAGCCCGGCCATCGAGTTGTGCCAGCGCCTCCAAGCCGAAGGAGCCCGCCTGCGCGTGCATGATCCCAAGGCCATGCCGAAGGCCCGGGTCGTGCTCGCCGACGTCGAGTTCGTCGAGGACATGAACGCGGTGGCCGAGGGTTGTGACGCCCTGGTGGTGGCCACGGAGTGGAGCCAGTTCAAGCAGCTTGACCTCGAACGCGCGCGCCGCGCCCTGACGCATCCCATCCTGTTCGATGGCCGGAACCTCTTCGACAAGGATGAACTCGAACGCCAGGGCTGGATTTACAAAAGTGTCGGCCGTTGAGCCCCAGCCTCCCCACGGCGAGTTGACCCCCGGTGCGTCCAGCCCGGGTGACGCGCAATCGGGCGCGACCACTTCAGGCGGACCCAAAACGATCGAGGTCGCCGCCGGCCTGGTGTTCCATGACCGCCGGCTGTTGCTGGCTCAACGGCGCGCCAGCGACCATCTGGGCGGGCTGTGGGAATTCCCCGGGGGCAAGCGCGAGCCCGGCGAAACCTTTCCGGAGTGCCTGCGACGCGAACTCCGCGAGGAACTGGGGATTGAGGTGGAGGTGGGCGAGTGTGTCGAGCGCATCCGGCACGACTATCCGGAATGCCGCGTCCACCTGGAGTTCTTTCGCTGCGCCCTCCGCGCCGGCGAACCCCGCGCCCTGGGCTGCCAGGCCCTGGTCTGGGTGACGCGGGAGGAGTTGGGTGCGTATGCCTTTCCGGCGGCGGATGCCCGCCTGCTGACGCGGTTGCGGGGCGAACCCTCTTGGTGGCGCTAACCCGCCTCTGGGCACATCGCTCGCCAAACAGCTCTTCCTGGAAAGGTGGCTGCCCGACCGCTGGGCGGGCAGGTGTTGCGTGCGGTCTGTGGCCGTCCAAGAGAGTGGCAGGGAGCTGCTGCGTCGGCGCCCCATCTTCTTTTATGCAACGTGGGTGGAGCGAGCAGTCAGGGCCGCGGAGCACCGCAGCGCTGCTATCATGGCCCGGTGGTCCACAACCCACCCCGCGGAAAACAAGGCATCCTGACGAGATGCGAGAGTCCAGCCCGGGGTCAGCGCCGAGCCGCCCTGGGTAACCGGCCCAACCATTCATCCCAGCCCTGAAAGTGGCGGAAGAAAACGTCACGCTGCTGCCGACGCCCGCGTGCCGAAGAGGGGAGCCTTGATTTCTGTGGCCACGCGATGGGCGAGCGTGTTGCCGCCCGACTCAGCTTGCCATGCCACCACCCTTCCCCATATCATGCCGCCCACAGCATGAGCGACCCAGACTTCACCCACGGCGTCGTCCTGAGCCACAACTCGAAGGACAAGGCGGTGGTGCGCGCCTCCTCCCTCTCCGCCTCGAACGGGGAGAGCGTCGGGGTGAGGTGTCGAAACGGTCATTTTGCGGTACGACTGAAGGAGGCCGGACCCCGGCTCTGGTTTGATGAACCGGCACTCCCGGTAGCGGCGTCTCGGCAGCGCCGCATTCTTGGCCGGCAGGCAGACGCGGGAACAGGAGGATGGCGGCGCTCTGCCGAGCCGCCGCTACGCCGAGAAGATCGAGGACGGGCTGGGGCACTCGCGCGTGCTGGTGCTCTGCATGTCGGCCAATACGGTCGGGTCGGACTGGGCGCATTTGGAGGCCGGCACGTGTGGGAGGGGCAACTTGCCCTTTCGCGACCCGCTGAACCGGGAGCGCCGCTTCATCTTGGATCGAAATGTGACTCGTGCTTGAAAGCCTGAAACAATGATTGCGCAACCCAGAGATGAGCGTGATGCCTTGAACTGCCACGGTGTCTTCCTCAAGAAACGCGTCTTGGAAGAAGTCGCTAAAACACCAGGTATGGGAGTGTTTGCGGAGGAGTTTGGCGTCACATTCAGCGAGCCTGTCGCCATCGACCTGATCGGCGTGGAAACGCGGGACGATCGTGATCTGCTTTTTGTGTTCGAGTGTAAACGGGCCTATACCAAGGCGAAGACCTGGGTGTTTTTCAAGGATATTGATCAGACATTCCGGCTGTGTCGTGCCGTCTCGTGGATAATGCAATTCGGCTACTACAGCCGTGGAGGTGACGTTGTAGATAGTCCCGTGGTTTGCTCTGAAGGTTATGAACTCGTCGCATCCGAGAACTCATTCAAGGCCAACCAGCGTCCTGTCTTTGAGGCTGGTAATCAGCTTTCCAAAGGATTCCTGGGCTTTGTCAGCACTCGGATGAGCCAGAAGATTCGTCCATCGTCCCCACTGAACAGGACTCTGGAATGCATCGTTCCGGTCTTGGTGACAACCGCCGGACTGTATGTCGCGGCATTCGACCTCTCCCGGATTTCTCTGCAAACCGGCAACCTGGAAGGTAATCTGGAGCTGACGCCGCAGGATTGGCTCATCCTGAAGCACCCTTTCTCTGAAATGACAAATACCTCGTTTCGTGACTTCCGGAAGGACTCACCTCATGGGCAAGACTCGAAGCACTGGTCGCAGATGCATCGCGAAAGCCTGTTCGTGGTGAATTCGACCAAGCTGCCGCAGTTTCTCAGCGGAAGGTTCCGTGATTACTTGGCCAACCTGAGTATGCAATGAATAGCTCTTTCGAATACGACGTTTTCCTCAGCCATAGCGCAAAGGACAAAGCGGTCGTACGCCTGCTGGCAGAGCGGCTTAGGGAGGCCGGACTCCGGCTGTGGTTCGATGAATGGATGCTCAAGCCCGGCGACAGCATCCCCGCGAAGATCGAGGAAGGGCTGGACCATTCTCGCGTTCTCGTGCTCTGCATGTCGGCCAACGCGTTCGGCTCGGACTGGGCGCAGTTGGAGGCCGGCACGTTCCGGTTCCGCGACCCGCAGAACAAGGAGCGCCGCTTCATTCCTCTGCGGCTCGACGACGCCCCCATCACAGGCTCCCTGGCACAATTCCTTTACATCAACTGGCCGGCGGCGGACTGCGAGCAGGAGTATGCGAAGCTCCTCGAAGCGTGTCGGCCGCTGGCGAAACGCGCGACTGCAATCTTCCGCACACGCCGTGGCAGAGAAGGGACAGCGGGATGTTGCGCAGGCGAAGAGCTAAAGCGGTTGCTGATCGACAACCGTGCCGTGCGAGCCTTTTTCAAGGCGCACGATTTCCCACCCCGCCCAACGAAGACTCGCAGTATTCTGTGGCGTATTCGGCACGACGATCACTGTCTGGAAAAGGTGATGCGCTGACGACAGATGTGTCGCCAATTCATTCAGCAGTTCAGGACCGAGGCGGCTCATGCCTCCGTCGAGAAGCAGCATGGTTGGAAGGAATTGCGCAGAGAATCGAGCGAGTGCAACAGCGATTTCAATTAGCAGGCAGGTCTGTTCACTGTGCGAGAGCACACGAAAATGGAGTCCCGGCTGCGTGCCGCGGACGTCTGCCAAGAGCATCTGTTTGGACGTCTTCCAATCTTCGTCCTTCTCTTCTACGAACCTCAGATTCCGCGCCCATCCAAAGCCGTGATTTTGCACAAAGGGAAACAGATTGGGCAGCGTCACAGGATCTACGTTGAGTTGCGCACAAATCAGTTCGACGTCATCAACGTCGGCCAACTTCTTTGACAGTCTTTCTTCCCTCAGAAACACGAAGCGGAGTGGCAACGGCTGAATCGGACACTTTTTTTCGTTCACGCAGAATGTCAGCAGCCCTTCACGGGCAATTCTCAGCCGCACAGTCTGCTGCTCAGGCGTGTGGCACAGAACATCAATGTCTAGCTCGGATTGACTACTTCGGTTGGGGAGCCATCGCCACAAAGCCGCTGGGTCGCCAAACCCAGCAAGCCAGTCACACAGCGCGCTCTTGCCGAGCTCATTGCCGCCTATGATCAATGTGACTTTTCCGAACTGCAGCTTTGTTTCTGGCTCGAATAGCGGACTGGCATGGACGACGAGTTGCTGAAACCAGCCCATCGGCGCGAACAGGCCGCGTTGTTCGCGCGCGGTTTTGGCTTCCTGGAGCCCTTTGTAGCTCAAAAGGAGAGCGGCAGGGTAACGCTCTCCCCGGTTCTTATCGACAAGATCAGCGTGATCCGCACAAAGCCAGATTGCGTTATTTACGGACCTGAGTTGCTCTGAAGTTAATCCGCCTGTTCCTCGCGGTCCACCCTCTGACGCGCTGAAAATGTGCGAGGCCCTGCCAGTATTTGCAACGCTCTCCGGCAGCGAGTCAGGCCCAATGGTGACGCGACCGCAACCAGGAATACTGCAACGGTAGCCAACTCGCCCCGCCACGGTGCGCTTGGTCTCTTCAGAAAAGTCGTTTTCTCGTCGTGCCATGGCCTTTTCAATACCGTGAATTCACCTTTTCAGAAAGCTCGTTTACGCAGAACTGGAACACCGCTTTCCCGAGTAAAGAATTCCCGTAGAGCGGCATTCTGCAATGTCGGTGGCCAGGCGGACAAGCGATTGATTCACCAGCTTTACATGGACGAAACCGCGCTGGCGGTGCTGGTCTTCGACGGCCAAACCAAAAGGAGGACCTGTTCGAGACGCTGGGTCAGTGGGACCGCGATCTCACCCGCGCCTCGCGCAAGGAGTTCGCCAAGTTGCTGGTCGCCGGGCGCGTGGATGCCGGCGGCCTGCGCGTCAGCCGGAGCGAGGTCGAGAAGTTTGCGGCGGAACGCAAGTTCCGGGGCTTTCTGGAAACGAGCACAAAGAAGAACCAGGGCTGCGAGGAACTCAAGCAGGCCATCCTCGCCGCCATCAACTGGGACCAGCTTCCCTGTCGCACGACGGAGGTTCTCTTCAGGCGGCTCAAGGAGGAGATCATCCGCCTCAAGGACGAAGGCCGAGTGCTGATGCGCTTCAACGAACTGCGCGAAACGCTGCAACTGCGGTTGTCGGGGGAGTTCAAGCGGTTCGCCGACGAGGAATTGCGCGCGGTGCTGACGCTGCTGGCCGGTCCCGGCGTGGTGTGGGAGCTGGCGTTCGGCAGTTGGATGCTGCTCCAGCCGGAGCGCATTTCAAATGCAAAATGCGGAATGCGGAATGCAGAATGAAGAATCAGGGCCTCGTCGCCTTGGCTGCTACGCGCGCAGGCCGTGATCCGGACCTTGCAGGTGGATGAGCACCAGCGCGGTTGCCTGATGGAGGAGCGGGTCTTGAAGGGCGACCTGGCGTATGAATCCGCGATGCCGCGGCTCGCTGGCGAGGAGGAAAGGTTCGTCCTGCTGGCCATGCACCAGACGCTGGTGGAGCGCGGGGTTGCGTAGCCCGTCAGGGCGAAAGACAATAGCCCAGCGATTTATCGGTGGGGTTCCGGGGCGAGAAGGGAACAAGTCCCGCGAGGGACGGAAGATCAGGTTCGCATGTCGCGCGGTTTCTTTCGCCCCTCCGGGGCTTGGACGGATTTGTTGTCCATTGTCCCAGCGATGAATCGCTGGGCTATCTTCGGTCGTTCCTGACGGGACTTTCCACAAGTGGAGTTCCTGGCTGGTGAACTATCGTTTCACGGGATTCCTGGACGAGATTTATGCCACGCTCGTCGTGCGGCTGCATCACACCGCGCCGTTTCAGCAGGATCGGCTCTGGCGCTATGCCACCGATTTCAAGACGAACACCGGGAAGCAGCTCGGCGTGAAGTTGACCCGGCGCGCGCCGGGCCTGGGCGAACTGGAGGTGTATTTCGATCCGACGGTGGCGATGGAGGAGAAGATCATCTTCAGCAAATACGTCCACGAGCACCTGTTGCAGAACGCCCGGGACGTGGAGCGGCTGCGGCATTATGTCTGCCCGAAATGTGGCACGCCGGTGGGCAATCGCGAGGTGGCGATGAAGCGGCTCAACGACTGGTTGCAAGGGGGAGCGCACGCGCCTCGCGTGCAGTTTTCCGCGCCCTCGCGGAAAACCGGTGGCGGACTTGAGGACGCCAGCGCAGCCGAACCGGACCGGACGCGGGGCGCGTCCGGCAACACCCGGGGGCGGGTGTGCTCCCCGCCGAGCATCATCTGCGTGGGCTGCGAGCAGCGGGTGCCGCTGTGGGACGAGTTGGAGCAGTGTTTCGCCAGCCCGGAGATTCAGCAGCGGGTGCGCGACCTGCAGGAGGAGTCAGGGCAAATCCGAAGTCCGAAATTCGAAGTCCGAAACAAATCCGGAGCCCGAAACCCGAAGCACTGCAGCCTGGCGCCGCGAATTCGGTATTCGGATTTCGGGCTTCCTTCGGATTTCGGATTTCGGCATTCGGATTTCAGCCACGGCGTTCCCCGTGCTGCTGGTGATCCGGAATTCCGAGGGCGAGGTCCGCTGGATGGAAGTGCGCGACTGGCTCAAGCGCGCCAGCGACAACGGCAAGAAGCCGGTGAAGCAAATCGTCTTCGACGGCGAGCGCTTCGACGTGATGAGCGTGCGGCGGTGGCGGGAGCGGGTGTTGCAGCAGGGTTAGTCAAAGGGGTGGACGGGCGGCCCGGCTTCATCCGTGTGCATCCGCGTCCATCCGCGGTTAAACTCGTGCCGCCCTTTCAGGGCTTGAGGATGTTAATGGGACGGTGAACCCAGGGCGGCGCTCGCTGACTCGCTCTGCCCTGGGCTACCACATTTCGCCCCGCTGGGGCTGCCGTTGCGGGGACGTTGTCTCGCTGGGCTTGGGCTGTTGTCTTTCGCCCCTACAGGGCTTGAGGATGTTAATGGGACGGTGAACCCAGGGCGTCGCTCGCCGACTCGCTCTGCCCTGGGCTACCGCATTTCGCCCCGATGGGGCTGCCGTTGCGGGGACCTTGTCTCGCTGGCCTTGGGCTGTTGGCTTTCGCCCCTACAGGGCTTGGGAATGTTGATGGGACGGTGAACCCATGGCGGCGCTCGCCGACTCGCTGTGCCCTGGGCTACCACATCTCGGCCCGATGGGGCTGGGTTTGGTGATCCACGAGGTTGGCAACGTAACAGCGGCGCAGTTGATGTTCGGGCAGGTCGCTCGTGAGCAGGTCGTCCGCCGCTCGCGGGAACGGGTGTTACGGCAGGGTTAGCCAAATGGGTAGATGGGCGCCCCGGCTTCATCCGTGTGCATCCGCGGTAAGCGGTAAAGCGGGGACCGTCTGGTGCGCGGCGAGCCGGCGTGGTAAACGCCAGGGTAATGAACACATCCAAGGCTCCTCGCCGCCGCCAACGCACCACGGCGGCCGAACGCGCTCAGATTCTGGCCACGTTTGAGCGCAGCGGGTTGTCGGCGGCCGCCTTTACCCGCCCACAGGGCCT
>JBEKGJ010000014.1:0-91430 GCA_050012855.1 Verrucomicrobiota bacterium
ACCAGGACGACGTTCATGGCGCGGAATCCACGACTGCTCAATCCGCCGTTGCCGGGTGGACCGCGCGCTTCGCCGCCGTTGCCTGGCGGCGCCGGTCATAGAAAACACGCCACAGCACCAACCCGTGGGCCGGGGCCGTCATTCCCGCCACGCGCCGGTCGCGGCTCGACAGAATTCTGCGAATGTCGCCCACCGCCAGCTTGCCCTGGCCGACCTGGACCAGCGTGCCGACGATGCCGCGGCACATCTTGTAGAGGAAGCCGTCGCCTTCGATGATGAACGTGAGCAGCGGGCCGTTGCGTTTCAGTTCGACGCGCATAAGCCGCCGGATCGTCGAGAGGCGCTCGTAACCGGGGTTCGCAGTGAACGAGCGGAAGTCGTGCCGGCCGACAAATCGTTCCGCGGCGGCGCGCATGGCCGGCAGGTCCAGCTTGCGGGGAACGTGCCAGGCCTGGTGGCGGTGCAGGGGATTCATCGCGGCGTGGTTCCAGACGAAGTAGCGGTATTGCTTGCCGGTGGCGTCAAACCGCGCGTGAAAGTCCGCCTGGCAGTGGTGGACGCCGACCACCCGGATGTCCTCCCGCAGATGCGCATTGAGCGCGAGTGTCAGCTTGCTCACCGGCAGGCGGGACTCCGGGGCCGGCACCTCGAAATGTGCCGCCATGCCGAGCGCATGCACGCCGGTATCGGTCCGGCTGGAACTGTGCAAACGCGGCGCGCTGGGGAACAGCTTCGCCAGCGCCGCCTCGACTTTTTCCTGCACGCCGGTGCCGGTCTTCTGCACCTGCCAGCCCTGGTAGGCGGTGCCGTCGTAGGCGATGATGAGTTTGAACTTCGGCACGGGGATAGCTTAAACCGCCGGCGGTTGGAGATAAACGCCGATCTCACGACCAATTCCGTCGCGAGCGCCGCGCGCCAGGCTCATTGGCTGTGGGCGTCGAGGTAGCTCTGCAGCAGGATGGCCGCGGCCATTTTGTCCACCTTCTCCTTGCGCTTGTCCCGCCGGACGTTGCCTTCCATCAGGAAACGGTTGGCCTGGACCGAGGTCAGCCGTTCGTCCCAGGTCCGGATCGGCACGGTCAGTGCGTCGCGCAATACGGCGACGAACGTCTGGACCTTGAGCGCGGCCGGGCCATAACTGCCGTCCATGTTCCGCGGCATCCCGACGAGGATGGATTCAACCTCCTTCTCGCGGAGGATTTCCTTGAGCCGGTCGAGGAATTTGGCGAACGGCTCGGCCGGGATGAACTCCAGCGGCTGGGCAATCATTTTCAATTCGTCGCTGAGGGCGACGCCGATGCGAACCGTTCCGTGGTCGAGGGCGAGCATTCTCATGAGTCAGGGTGAAAGCCAGTTTTCGTTTGGCGATAACAAATGGTGATCAGGTTCCAGCGTGGAAGGTACGTGAGGTTTCAGGATTAGCTCGTCGGATCACAGGTTCCGCATCACGCTGGCCGCCGCAGTCGCCGTTTTCTCAATGTCCGCCTCGGTGTGGGCGGTTGAAAGAAAACCGGCTTCGAATTGCGAGGGCGCCAGATAAACGCCGGCGTCGAGCATGCCGTGAAAATACCGCTTGAAACGCTCGCGGTCGGATTTCATGGCGTCTGCGAGGTTCCAGACCGGTGTGTCAGTGAAATAGGCACAGAACATCGAGCCGCAGCGGTTGAAGCGCACCGGCACGCCGGCAAACCGGGCGGCATCCTTCAAGCCGGCTTCGAGCGCGGCACCGAGTTGCTCCAACCGGGCATAGGGACCAGCCTCCGATTGCGGATTGCGGATTGCGGATTGCGGATTGCCCGCCAACTCCTCGAGCGCGGCGAGGCCGGCGGCCATCGCCAGCGGATTGCCGCTGAGCGTGCCCGCCTGATACACCGGTCCGAGCGGCGCCAGGCAGTCCATGATCTCGGCCCGACCGCCAAGCGCGCCCACCGGCAGGCCGCCGCCGATGATTTTGCCGAACGTCGAGAGGTCCGGCTTGATGCCGAAGCGCTCTTGGGCGCCACCCGGCGCGAGGCGGAAACCGGTCATCACCTCGTCGAAGATGAGCAGGCTGCCGTGGGCGGTTGTGGTGTCGCGGAGGAATTCGAGGAAGCCCGGCTTCGGCAGGTAGAGGCCGGCGTTGCCCGGCACCGGTTCCACAATGATCCCGGCAATCTGCCCGGGGTTCGCGATAAAGGCCGCTTGCACCGCTTCCGGGTCGTTGAAAGGCACGACAATTGTGTGGGCCGTGAACGATGCCGGCACGCCGGCGCTGTCGGGATGACCGAACGTGAGCGCCCCCGAGCCGGCCTTCACCAGCAGCGAATCCGCGTGGCCGTGATAGCAGCCGTCGAACTTGATGATTTTGTCGCGCCGGGTGAAGCCGCGCGCCAGGCGAACAGCGCTCATGCACGCCTCGGTGCCCGAGTTGCACATCCGCACCTTCTGCACGCTGGGCACGAGGGCGCAGATCCGCTTCGCCATGGTTACCTCGAAAGGATTTGGGATGCCGAAGCTCGTGCCGTGGTCGGCCGCGGCCTTCACGGCGGCGATGATTTTCGGATGGGCATGGCCGAGGATGGCCGGCCCCCAGGTGCCGACGTAATCAACCAGTTCCTCGCCGTCCACCGTCCACACGTGGGCGCCGGCGGCGCGGTCCACGAAAAACGGCTGTCCACCGACGGCGCGAAACGCGCGGACCGGCGAGTTGACGCCGCCGGGCAGATACTTCAGGGCCTCGGCAAACAGGGCCTCGGACTTGGGACGCGAACGCATGGCGGGCAGCATAGGCGAGGGGACGGCGAACGCACGCCGATTTTGGGCAGTGTCTTGATTTGGCCGTGCCGGTGGGACGAGCGGCTCGACGTGAGCTTGCCGACACGTCCTCGCGAGGCGGCTTGTCCGTGCCCCATGAAACCGGGCGATGAACAGGGAAGACGCGAAGGCGCGAAGAACAAGTGCATGAATCCTTCGCGTCTTCCCGTCTTCCCTGTTAGCACAGTGCCCGGCTTTTCACGCCCTCTTCCGCGACCTTCAAGTTTCGCGATAGCGCTGGGCGATGGGGATGCGGCGCCCGACGCCAAAGGCCTTGCTCGTGACTTTCAGTCCGGGCGCGGCCTGGCGGCGTTTGTATTCACTGAGGTCAATCAACCGCACGACGCGCCGTACCGCCGCTTCGTCGAACCCCGCCGCGATGATCTCCGGCACGGACCGGCATTCGACCACGTAGGCTTCGAGGATGGCATCGAGCGTGTCATAGGGCGGCAGCGAATCCTGGTCCGTCTGGTTGGGCCGCAGCTCGGCCGAGGGCGGTTTGGTGAGCGACGCCGCGGGAATGATCTCGCGGTCGCGGTTGATCCAGCGGGACAGGCGGTAAACATCCCGCTTGGGCAGGTCGCTGATGACCGCCAGTCCGCCGCACATGTCGCCGTAGAGCGTGCAGTAACCAACGGCCAGCTCGCTCTTGTTGCCCGTGGTCAGCAGCAGCGAGCCGAATTTGTTCGACAGCGCCATGAGAATCACGCCGCGCAAACGCGCCTGAATGTTTTCCTCGGTCGTGTCCTCGGGCCGGCCGGCGAACACAGGCGCAAGCTGCTGTTTTAGGGACTCGAAGGCGGTCTGGATCGGGATGACATCGTGGCGAATGCCCAGGTTCGCCGCCAGTTGGCAGGCATCTTCGAGACTGCCCGACGAAGAAAATTGCGATGGCAGCGCGATGCCGTGGACATTCTCCGGCCCCAGTGCCTCGGCGGCCAGGCAGGCGGTCAAGGCCGAATCAATGCCGCCGCTCAGGCCGAGCACCGCGGATTTGAAGCCGCACTTGTGGAGGTAATCGCGCAGCCCGAGCACGAGGGCGCGATGCAGCTTTTCCTCGTCCGGCAGTTCCGGCGGCGGCGGCGCGGCGGGGGCATCCGTTTCCACCAGCACGAAATCCTCGGCGAACATCGCGCCGCGGGCGACGAGTTCTCCGGCGGCGTTAAAGACCTGGCTGGCGCCGTCGAAGATCAACTCGTCGTTCCCGCCGACCAGGTTGCAATAGACCAGCGGGCAGCGGGTCTTGGCGGCGAGGCTGGCGAGCATGGCATGGCGCAGCCGGTTCTTGCCGAGGTGCCACGGCGACGCGGAGACGTTGAAAATGATCTCCGCGCCGGCGGCGGCCAACTCCACCGCGGGGTTGCGGCGGTAGCGGCGGTCGTGCCAGAAATCCTCGTCGTTCCAAAGGTCCTCGCAGATCGTCAGGCCAATGCGGCGGCCGTTAAATTCGACGGGCTGGTTGCCGGCCGCCGGCTCGAAGTAGCGGTCCTCATCGAAGACATCGTACGTTGGCAGCAGGGTTTTGATGCGGGTGGCGAGGACGCGACCGTGCTGCAGCAGGGCGACCGCGTTAGTGACCACGCGGCCGGGACGCGCGGGGTTCTCCCCGACGAAACCCGTGAGCAGGCCCGTCGGGCCGGTGGCGGCCGCCAGGTGTTGGAGCGATTCGAGGCTGCGTTGAACGAAGCCCGGCCGCAGAAGCAGATCGCGCGGCGGGTAACCGGTGAGGGCGAGTTCCGGGCCGACCACGAGTTCGGCGCCGGCGGCGGCGGCGCGCCGGTAGGCGGCGAGCAGGCGGGCCTCGTTGCCAGCGAAATCGCCGACGGTCGTGTTGATCTGGGCCAGGGCGACGCGCATGGCGGTTTACCAGGCGAGGGCGCGGGGGGCGACGACGTTCCGCAAGCGTCCCTGCGGCGACGTGACGAGGGTCCCGGGCTTGACGCCATGACGATCGAAGAAGTCCGGCGCGGTTTCGAGGACGAACTGGATGTTGGAGGACAGCGAGGGGACGGAGTTGGTGTCCATCGCCTTCAACTGGATGATCTGCTGCACCGCGCCTTCCGGGTCAATGTAGGCGGCAGCGATCGGGAACTTCACATTCTTCATGTAAAAGCCGCGCTGGTCGGCGCCGCGAAAGACAAACAGCATCGCGTCGTTGGTGCCGATGCCTTCGCGGAACATCAGGCCGGTGGCGAGCTGCGGAATGGTCAGGCAGACCTCGGCGTCCACTTCGGCATCGCCCAGCCACAGTTTCATGCGTGTCAGGCCGGCCTGCGCATGGTCGAGGTGCAGGGGCGCCGGGGCGGATGCCGTGGCCGGGCGGTTCGGTTGGGCGCGGTTGCAGCCGGCCACCGCGAGGACCAGCGCCAGTGCCAGGCCAGCCTGAAGGCGAACACTCATGGGCCAAGAGTGGGAAGAACCGGCCTCCGATTCAACAAAACAAAACGGCGGCGAAACCACGGTCGGCGGTCGCTGCCAGGAGTCTTATGCCGACGCGGGCCCGGCCGACGCGGAGTCGTCCAGCAACACGCGGACGGCGCGGACCAGGGCGGCGACGCGGGTGGCGAGCGGGAAATCGGACGGGGCTTCGAGCGTGAGGCTGAGCCGCGTTTTGTTTTGCAGCAGATAGAACGCCTCCGGCCATTGCGGGCGGGTGGCCGGGTCCAGATGGGGACGGATGATGCCGTTGACCGCCGGCCGGCCTTCGATCAGCGGCGAGGTGTCAATGGGGCAGACCTCAGCGACGGCGGCGATCGCCAATTCCACAGGCGCAGGCCGTTGTTCCGGGTTCAGTTCGTAGAGGTAGAAACCGGGCGCCTCCCAGTCTTCGTGAATGCAGATGGCCACGTCGAAGTGCGGCTGCCGCTGCAGCCAGGCCACGTGGGCGCGGACTTCCGGTGTTTGCGGATGAAGATAATCCCGGTTGAGGTCCCTGCCGCCGGCGTTCTCCCGCCGGCCAAGCCGGAAACCGCCCGGGTTGAGACACGGACAAAACCACAGCCCCGTTTGTGCCGGCCAGACGTTCGCTTGGAGTAATTCGAGGGCAGCGAGCGGCGAGGCCGGCTCATCACCGTGGATTCCGGCGGACAGATAAATGCGTCGGCGATCGGCGGCGGTCGAGCGATGCCACGCCAGGATGTCGTCGTCGCGAACGCGCACCAGCGTCTCGGCGCGCCAGCCGTGGCGGGTGGCGGCGGCGGTCATGGCGTCTTGGACAGCGGCGATGTCAATGGTCTCGCCGCCGTAGCCGCCGCGGTTCCCCCCAAGCCGGCTCATGCCATGGCCAGTGCGGGAACCGATTCCGGCGCGGCGGCGCCATGCGGTTCCCACGACGGATCAAGACCCAAATCCTTCAGCATTTGCAGGTCGCGCTCGACGGGTTGATTGACCGTCGTCAGGTAGTTGCCGACCATGAGCGCGCTGGCGCCGGCGAGGAAACTCATGCTCTGCAGGTCGCGCAGGTTGAGCGCCCGGCCGCCGGCGAGCATGATCTCCTGCCGCGGCAGAATGAAGCGGAAGCAGGCGATCGTCTGCAGACACTCCAGCGGCGGGACCGCCGCGTTGGTTTCGAAGGGCGTGCCGGGGATCGGATTAAGAATGTTGATGGGCACGAAATCCGCGCCGGCCTCCTTCAAGGCGAACGCGAGGTCGCAACGGTCTGCGCGCGTTTCGCCCAGGCCGATGATGCCACCGGAGCAGATCTTGATGCCGGCCTGCTTCAGGAGGCGGATGGTTTGCAGCCGGTCCTCGTAAGTGTGGGTGGAGCACTGGCGCGGGAAAAAATTTCGGGACGTTTCCAGGTTATGGTTGTAACACTCCACGCCGGCCTCGCGCAGGCGGTCAGCCACCCGCTGGTTGCGAATCAAGCCGAGCGAGGCGTCGGGTCGGACCTTGCCCTGACGCTTGAGGTCGCGGAACCGATCGCACACCTCATCGAGCAGGGGGCCTTCCTCCAGGCCGCGCCAGGCGGCGACGACGCCGAAACCGACGGCGCCGTTTCCGTGCGCCTCTTCTGCGGCGCGCAACATTGGCGCCGGATCAATGAACCCGTAGCGGGGCGACTCGGTGGCGTAAAAGGCCGACTGGGCGCAAAACTTGCAGTTCTCGGAGCAGCCGCCCGCCTTGGCATTCACGATCGAGCAGAGGTGGACCTTGTTGCCCTTGAAATGCTCGCGGATGCGGTTGGCCCAGGCGAGCAGGTCGTAGATATCCGCACTGGTTTCGAGATGGAGCACCCAGAGCGCTTCGGGGCGGGTGATCTCGCCGCCGCCGAGCACGCGCTCGCCCAGTTCACTGATCCGCCGATGAGTGGTCGCGTCAAATGCCGTCGCAAACATGGTTGACAGCCTACGCACTCCGTCCCGGCGCGCAAGCGGGAAGGCTCAGAGGCTGCCCGATGCACCGGTGGGTGACGCCGCCAGCCACCGCAGGTCGCGGATGGCAAAACGCACTTGGTTGGATTGGGTGTTGCACCCGATGCGGAACGACTTGACTTGCGGCAGGTCCAGCCGGGCATCCGGGTCCGGCTCCGACCATGTGGCCCCGAAGGTTGCCTCGTCAATCCGGGCGACGCATTCGACGGTTTCACCGAGCCGCGGCTGGGGATTCAGATCCACGATGTAGCTGCTCCCGCCCGTCTCGTCGAAGACCGCGCGGAATTGGCCGTCGCCCTCGATCAGGGTCAGTTTGACGGCCACTGACCGGATGCGGTCGGAGAAGCGCTCATCGGTCTGGAGGTCGAGGCGCGGATAGACCCAGCGGTCGCGCGTGGCCGGCCGGGCGGTGATGGTCACGCCGCTGGTACCTTGCTCGATGGTGGTCTGGCCTCCGCCGGAGGTGGACGCGTGCCAGCGGCCGGGGTTAGCCGCCGCCGGAATGGCAATCGCGACGGCTTTGGCCGTTTGCGATGGCGGTGGTTTCAGCCGCAGCGAAAGCACCGCTGTGCCTGCCGAACCGAAGTCGCCTTCCAATTTCAGAAGGATGGTTGCCGGTGCGTCAGTCGCACGCGTTCCGTCGAGCGTCGCGATGAATTCCACATCGGCATCGGCGGGCAGGTTCAGCGTGGCAGGAAGGTTCACGCGCCATCCGGCGGGTGCCGTTGCGCGCAAGCGCCCGTGCAGCGCCTGGTGGCCGAAGTTGTAGGCGCGAAAACGGATGGTTTCGGGACCGCCGGTGGCGAGGCGAAAAGCGGATTGGCTCAGGAGGACCCGGTCGGCAGGCGGCAGGGCTTGGAAGACCACGGGACAGGGTTTGGCTGTGAGCCGTGCCGGCGCCTTTGGCGGCAGGTCAATTCCCAGATGCCGGCCGGTGCCCGGTGCCAGCAGGGCGAACACCGGAGCCGAATGCAGTAGAATCGTGTGACCTGGCGACGGCTGCGGCCGGCCGAGATGATCGAACACCGCTTCCGGTTGGGCTGGCAACGTGAGTTGGCTGTCGTGGTTCGTGGACCAGGCGACCATGACTTCGCGTCGGCGTCCATCCGGTCGGGCGGCGAAAAGATACGCGCGAACGGCGGCGTCTTCCGAACGCGCGCGCCCCAGCGGTTTCGCGTCGGCCAACAGGCGGCCAACCGCAGCGAGCGCCAGGAATGCGGGGCGGGGCGTGAGGTCGGCGCGCAGGATGCCAAACTGGGTTGGGCCCTCTGCGTAATGCGGCAGCAGGAAGTAAAACGTGGCGGCGGCGCCTTCATGCAGGGAGCAGGCGAAGACCTTGGCCACGCGTTCGGCCTGCAGGCGCAGGTCATCCGGGCCGGGCTCCTTCAAGCGCTCATCGCCCGACCACTTCACCGGGACGCTGCATTCCGTGACCCACAGCGGTTTGCCGGCCGAAACGGCGCGAAAGTCGGCATAGACCTTCGGATAAGCGTCGAACGGCACATAATGGTGGAGATTAAAGGTATCGAAGAAGGCGCCGGGTTGGTTCGCGGCGAAGTCGTCGAGAATGGCGCGCTGGTTCACGGCAAAAACGTTCTGGCAAACGATCATGTCGGGGTTGCCGGCCTTGAGGCCGAACCAGGCCGCCTTCTGCAAGGTGGCAATCTCGGCGCCGGTGTGGCCGCCGAAGACGTCAATGTCCGCCTCGTTCCACGGCTCGAACGCCTCTACCAGGCCGCGCCAGCGACGGGCCATTTCGCGATAGAACCGGTAGGCATCCCGCAGGTTCAAAGGAAATCGCTTGGCATCGGGATTGGCCCACGTGGGCGAGAGGTGAATGACCTGGAGGGAACGCAAACCGGCGGCGGTCTGGGCGCGGGCGGAGGCGTCGTAGCGGGTGGCGCCGGCGAAGCGTCCGCGCCCGGTTTCCATCTCGTCCCAGCGCAGGCGGTCACGCACCCAGTTGATGCCGGCCAGCCCGCACAGGTTCGCGGCGGCCGGCATTTGGTCGGGCGGGAAGAACCAGGCCATGGCGGCGTCCAACGCGATGGGCGAGGACCGCGGGGTGGGGGCCTGCAGGCGTGCGAAGATGGCGAGGCTGACGCGGTTGGAACTGGCGGGTTCGTCCTCCCCGCGGACCAACTCATACCAGCCGACGGGCAGCCGGCCGAGGTCAACGGTGGTCGTGGTCACGTGGCCCGTGGCGACCAGGCGGTGGTCCACATCCAGCAGCCGCCAGTCTGCCGGACCATTCGCCGGTGCCGGGACCGAGACCGCGTCCCCGGCCAGGAACACATTGCCCGGATGCGTTGCCAGCGGCTGGGGAATCGAGCGGGTGGGTCCGGCAGCCAACGACAGGGCCGCCAGCAACAGACCGGCGCTCAGCGGTAATTCACGGGTGTGCATGGCCGGATATTTGTCGCGAGGCCATCGAGTTGTCACTCAATTCTTCCGCCGTCGGGCGCGGTTCAGCGCACGAAGGATTTGGTGAAATCTTCGTTGGTGACCGTCATGGTCTTTTTCTCGAAGCGTGAGCCGGCGATGAGTTCCTGCAGCTTCCGCTCGTACGCGGTGCCATCCAGCGGCAGTTCGACGGTTTCGCCGCGGAGCGAGGAATAGAGCGTGGCGTTGGCCAGTTCGACGGAATGGATTCCCTCCTCGCCGGGCGCGATCAACGGCGCGCCGTCGAGGATCGCGTCCACAAAATTCCGGGTCAGCGTGGCGTGCTGTGCCGGGGTGTTGTCGAATGGCACGTCAACATGCCAGACCGGCGGGCGGGCGAAACCAGTGGTTGCGTGGCGGCTGAATTCGTCCATCGGCGTCTCGTTGCGAACGAAAGAAAGACGGTCATTTTCGAGGACCAGCCGGCCGCGGGTGCCGCAGATTTCCAGGCGGTTGGCGCCGGGGGCCTCACCGGTTGACGTGATGAAGACACCGGTGGCGCCTTCGGCCCATTCCCAGTAGGCGGTGACGTTGTCCTCAACCTCGATTTGATGGTAGCGGCCGAGCTGGCAGAAACCGCGAACCCGCGCCGGCATGCCGCAGAGCCACTGGAGCAGATCGAGGTTGTGCGGACACTGGTTGAGCAGGACGCCGCCGCCTTCGCCCTTCCAGGTGGCCCGCCAGCCACCGCTGGCATAATAGGCCTCGGTGCGGAACCAGTCGGTGATGATCCAGCTTGCCCGCACCAGTTTTCCCAACTGGCCGTTGGCGATCAGTTGCTTGATCCGGACGTACCGTGGCTCGGTGCGGAGCTGGAACATGGCGCCAAACACGCGATCGGGCCGCTCCCGCCGCGCGGCGATCAACCGCTCCGCATCCGCCTTGTGCACTGAGATCGGTTTTTCGACCATCACGTGCAGTCCGGCCTCGAAGGCGGCGATGCCGAGCGTGGTGTGCTGATAGTGCGGGGTGGCGATGATCACGGCGTCCACCGTGCCGGAGCGGAGCAGGGCCTCGCCGGCGGCATGCGTCTTCAGTCCCCGGGCGGCGAAGGCGTCGAGCGGGGCCAGGGCGTCGGCGACGGCGACGAGTTCAGCGCGCGGGACCTTGCCGTCGAGCAGATAGGCGGCGTGATACCGCCCGATGTTTCCCATGCCGATGATGCCGAGTCGGACTGTGTTCATGGGCGGGAGTCTATCCGCCGCCGGGAGAAAGGCGAGTGCCGAGCGCAGGCACCGGCGGGCAACACCGGTGGATCCACGTCGTGGCGACGATTGATCCCACGGCGGCCCTGATCGCCAACCTCATCGGCGTCTGGTGCAAAACCTGGCCGGACGACACCTCGGCGAGCGCGGAAAACGCGCTCACCGGCACGACCCTCTTTTGGCTGGACAACGTGAAACTGATCGCGAACTCGAACACGGCGCCGCGCCACCCTGGCGCTCAAGCCAATGGTGCCGCGGTTGCGATTGTTCGCCGGTGCCTCGGGCGAGCAGTGCCAGCGCCAGGGCATCTACACGGTCAACAACACCGGTTATTCCCGGGTCAGCGCCGGCTCGTCGGTGACCCATTCCCTGACGATTCGGACCAGCAAAACATGATACGGAAACCCCGGAAGAGGTTTTTTGTGCGGGATTCCGGGCGGAAAACCGGAGGAGCGGCGGGACCGAATCCCATGTTAACGATCAACGCTGATTTTCCCGGCAAAGGGACGAGACGGCCAAAATTGCCACTTGACACGCGGGGTTTCTTTTAACAGCATTCGGCCACAGTGAGTGAGGAGACTAAAAGCGGATTCTCTCACCTGAGTGGCGTCAAAGCCGGCCCGGGGGGGCAGAAGACCAGATGTTATCACGGCCTCTGAACAGGGCTCCACGGTGAGACTGCAACAACTCTAACCAAAACAGAACAAAAGGACCTACATGAAACAGAAACAACATTCTTGGGGGGCGTTGCGCTCAGCGTCGCTCGCCCTCCTGCTGGCCGCCGCGGCCGTCATCGGACAGGCTCAAAGCTTTGTCAACCCGAAGACCTTCGACACCGGGATAGGCTCCTGGATTATCTGGAATGGCTGGGGCCTGCAAGGAAGCTGGCTGACCTGGGACCCCACCCTCGATGCCGCCAGCGACCCTAATTCCGGATCGCTTCGTTACGACGTTCCGTTCACCGGCGACAGCGGCGATCAATTCATGACCTTCGGCACCCTCCATGATGCGTGGGGCTGGGACGCTACCACCGAAGTCAACGTCGTCGGCGTCTATACGAACATCACTTTCGATTTCAAGCTCGATCCCGCGACCGCCCCCGCCAAGGACGGGACTTTCGGCACGCTGGCCATCGGTCTGGTCACCGATGGCTGGACCACCCATCAGGAAGGCACCTGGGCGATCCCCGCCAGCGCGACCAGTTGGACGCACGTCACCATCCCCATTGACCCGACGACTGCGGGCGCTGACAAAACCGTCGGCGAATATATCAACATGTGGTCGGGCGGCAACTTCACGAGCACCCTCTCGTTTAACGTGGACAACATCTATCTCGATCCCTTGCCGACCAATGCGCCGCCGCTGCCGCCGCCGACGATGAGTCTCGAAAAGGCCGGTTCGTCCGGCGTTGAGATCATCATGGACGGCACGGGCGACCAGTGGCAGCGCAATGCCATCAGCACGCCATCGGGCGGCGGACCCTACCTCTGGACCTCGCAAGGCAGTTATCCCGTGACCTATTCCTGCACGATTACGAACTTCCCGGACCTCGCGACCCATCTCGGCTTTGAAGCGCACATGTACCTCGTCAACGGCGACACCGCCCCGTCGGGCCAGGACGTGAGCGGCTCCCCTGATTGGAGTGTGCCGGACCTCCTCATTTTCCGGCTCGAGAACCGCGCCACCGACCTGCTCGCTCAGATTCAATGGAAGACCAACTATCCCAACGCCAACGCCACGAACGTCCCGGTGGCCGTGAGCGCCCCCAGCGCGCTCGGCACCTGGTCGGTGACCTTCACGGACAGCACGCACGGCACCCTGACGGGTCCCGGGATTACCGCCACGAACTTTGACCTGCCGGCGGATGCGGTGCAGAACAATTTCAGCCCGGCCACCTCCTTCCTGCAGTTCGGGATGTTCAAGGACGACGGGGCGAACGACGGGCACAATAACGGCGCCCACGGCACCTTTAGCCACGTTCAATTCACCGGGGCCACGGCCAATTCCATTGACGATGATTTCAGTGGCGCCACGCTCACGAACAAGTACGCCTGGCGCAAAACCGACGCCAACTATGTGCAGTATGTGCCTCCGGGGACGGCTTGGATAGTTGACTGGACCTTGCCGGCCAATCAGTTCAGCCCGCAGGCCGCTGCGGCGATCACCGGACCTTGGAATCCAGCCGTTTTCACCTCGACGTATCGAGATCCGAGCGCCATGCATGGCTTGCTCTCCCAAACCGCGCTGCCCAGTGCCAGTGCCGGCTTCTTCCGCCTCATCAAGCGTCCCTTCGTCCAATTGCAGGTGTTGATGCCAGGTGAGACGGCCGCCCCTAACACGCTTACTGGAAAGACCGGCACGCCTGCCCCGCAGGCCGTGGGCACACCGTTCAACGTTACGGTTAATGCCGTGGATGCGGTTTGGAATGTTGTTCCTTCGTCGGACACCGTGGACATTACCAGCAGCGATTCGGCCGCCATTCTGCCGCAGGATGCCGCGCTGGTAAACGGAACCCAGACCTTCTCGGTTACCTTCAACAGCACGGGCAGCTTCACGGTCACCGCCACCGACGTGACGGACGCCACGAAGACAGCGAACACCGGCAGCCCAACGGCGGCTCAGTAATATCAAAGGCCGGATTAGATTCGAAGGGCGCCGCACAGCCGCGGCGCCCTTTCAGTTGCTGGCAGAGGTGCGGGAACTGCTGCGGGGATATGCGTTGCGCCATTCCCATCAGGCGTTTGGCGCTGCGGTGGCGCCGGTGTTGCCGGCAGTCAACCCGCTCGCCAAGGGAACAGGGAGCAAGATGTGCGGATCTGAAATGCCTTGCCGAGTCCTGCTTGACGGTCAAAGCGTCGGCACAAAAACCGGAGTTTGCCGACGCACCGCTCGTCGGTAACACTGAAACCGAATGAACAGATCGCGCTGAGCAAGACCATGACCCACAGAACCGGTGCCATGACGGCCCGAGTGCGCTTCCTAACCTTCGCCCTGATTCTGGCTCTGCCCGGACTGGCGCGGGCGGGCTTGATTGATTTCAGTTGGGTGGCTGGGCAGCAGCAGGTTCCCAACAATACCGTGATTACCAATGGCCTGCCCGTTGGTGCGCAGGCCGTCTTTACCGGCACGAGCGGGGCCTATTGGTACTACATCAACAACGGCGGGATGGAGAGCATCTATCCGGATGCCGGCACCCAGAACAACATCGTCTCGAATCGCTACTGCCGGATCCTATTTCAATCTTACGACCCCAGCAAGCCGACCACCGCCACCCAGCCAAGTTATCCCGTGACCGTGGATTCGTTTTACTACAATCACGGCGCCTCCGGGCTGGGCGAGCAGTCAGATCTGCAGGTTGAAGGCTGGCTGGGAGGCGTTTTGCAGTGGAGCGCGCAGGTATCAGCCAACCAGATCGGCACCACCATCGTCGGCGCGGGAATTTCCGTGGACGAAATCCGCGCGTATGGCCGCGGGTATCTTCTCGACAACCTTGTGGTGAACCCCGCCGTGACCACGGGAGACATCACCTTCGCGGAATATGACGGAACGACGGTCAACACCCCGCTGCCCCCCGGAGAGTATGACGGGGGTTTGCCAGTGGGTTTGGCGGCAATGTGGAACGGCTGGCTGTTTGACGTCATGGGCGCCAACGAGCCGGTGAGCATTTTTGTCAACGCCGATCTTCCGGACCAATATGACGCCAGCATCATCTTTTCCGAGCCCGTTACGATCCCGAGCCTGCAAGTATATCGCCCCAGCGGCAGCAGTGCGCTTTACATCATTGGCCGCCGGAACGGCCAGCGGCTCTGGAGCTACACTTCCACCCTTTACAATACGTGGCTGACCGTGACCAATGGAAGCGGCGAGGCCATTGATCAGTTGGCGGTGGAGGGCAAATGGAACCACTTGGACGACATCGTTGTGACGGTGGTCCCGCCCGCCAATGTGGTGACCAATGTGCCGCGGGTTTCCATCCGGCCGGTGGCGGTCGCCCCCGGCAAGACTCCCGGGATGGAGGTGTCCTGGTATGCCCGCACGGGCCAGGTGTTTCAGGTGGAATCCGCCACGCAGTTGAGCGCAGGCTCCTGGACGGCCACGGGTTCAGCCGTCGTAGGAACGGGTGTCACCAACGTCATGGTGGACACCAATCTGAACGATCAAGCAGGGTTCTATCGGTTAAATGCCGCCGGTTTTCCGCCGGATGAAGTTGATTGCGAAACGGAACGCGCAATCAATGGTCTGCCCACCCCGCCAACCGGCTTTAAGTGGGCCGTTTTCCCCAACCTGACGGATGAGTTCAACCTCACCAACCTGGACATGACCAAATGGACCAACCTGCACCCGTATTGGACAGGACGCGCTCCCAGTCAGTTTTTCGCCACCAACGTGTCGCTGGCGAACGGCAAGCTCATTTTGCGGCAGAATTCTCTGGTGACCAATCTCTTGCAAGTCGCCGATCCGAATAACGACATCTGGATCGGATCCGCGTGCGTCGCCTTCAGAGTTCCCCTGGCGACGAACGGTTTCTACGAAGCCAAAATCAAGGTTTCCACCGTTTGCATGGCTAATGCCTTCTGGTTTCAAGGGAACTCCACCGAGATTGACGTGATCGAGAATTTCGGCTGGCCGATCAACCGCCCGGGCGATCTTCAGCAAATGCTAATGAATACCCACTATTTCCCCAACGGTTGGAACTACGATGCCAACACGCCGACCCAATGGACCATGCCCACGCGCGGCGGCGACGAATACCACATCTATGGCGTGTGGTGGAAAGATGCTAACAATGTCTGGATGTATCATAACGGCCAGCGGGTGGCCACCATCACCACCGGAGGCCCGTTCACCGTCCCGCAATATATGTTCTTTGATCAAGAAGCCTTCACTTGGGAAGGCCTGCCGACGGTCGAATCTTTGCAGGATCGTACTCGCAACGCCATGTATGTGGATTGGGTTCATGCGTGGCGCTTGATTCCTCAGTGAAGCGGGCAACCTTCCTTTAACGCCCAGGCCCGGCCAGTCTTGAGCCGTTGACCGCACAACGGGTCGAACCGCTCCGGCTGTGCCGGTGGCCGGTTCTCCCAGCCGTAGAGCCACACGCACTGGGTGCCCGCCCAAGGGTCACTGCGCCGCCCGGCTCACGGTACGGCCTCAACTGGACGTTACGGGACACGGGCTTTGGACTTCAGGCTGCGCCGATCCTCCAGGCCGGCGCGTGGGCCAATCCCGGTCTGACGAGCATTCTGCAACTCGGTTCGCAACATGCGGTGCTGGTGCCGGCCGGCACGCCGGGCGCCACCCAGGGCGACTTCCGTTTGCAGAAGTCCCCGCAGGGTCGGATTCCAACTTGCAACGGCGGGCGCTGTTTTCCGGCGCCCGTTTTCTTTGAAGCGTCCAGGCGTGATCCGGCGTTAGCCGGCTTCGGTGCCGGCCTCTTTCGACGCGGCGACAGGGGCAGCGGCGACGGGTTCGTTGAGGCTGCCGCGCCGATAGCCGAGCAAATCAAGCGTGACGTGCGTGTAGCCAATGTGCCGCAGGTCGGCCGCGATTCGCGGGGCCAGGCCGTCCGCGAGGAACTTCACCACTTCGGCGCCGCCCACCTCGATGCGCGCCAGGTGTCCCAGCTTCAGCTCGTGGTGCCGGACCCGCACATCGTAAAAGCCCAGGTCGCGCAAGGTGTTCTCGGCGGCCTCGATCATCCGCAGCTTCCCGGGGGTGACGGCCTCACCGTAGGGAATCCGGGAGCTGAGACAGGCCATCTGCGGTTTGTCAGCGGTGGGGAGACCCAGTTGGGCGGAGAGCGCGCGGATGTCCGCCTTGGTCAGGCCGGCTTCCTTGAGCGGGGCGCGCACTTGAAACTCGGCCGCGGCTCTGGCTCCCGGGCGGTGATCGCCGAGGTCGCTGGCGTTTTCGCCATAGGCAATCACGGCGAAACCGAGCTCCCGCGCGAGCGGTTCCAGTTCGGTGAACAGTTCGTGTTTGCAGAAATAGCAGCGGTTCTCGGGGTTGGCCAGATAGTCAGGGTTGCCGAACTCGGCGGTGTGCACGACGCGCACCGGAATCTGAAATCGTTCGGCCAGCTCGAGCGCCTCGGCCAGTTCGCGCCGGGGCAGGCTCGGGGAGTCGGCGATGGCCGCCACCGCGCGCCCGCCCAAAACGTCGCGGGCCACGCGCGCCAGAAACACCGAGTCCACGCCGCCGGAATAGGCGACGACACACGAATCATAGGACCGAAGCAGGTCCCGAAGCCGATCATACTTTGCCGTCAACACAGACAAACCCTGCCACCGGCCCCGCGGGTTGTCGAGCCGAGGCCGCAGTTTTGGGCTTGAGAAACGGGGTCGGGATTTGATGCAGTGGTGTCGTAGTGAACGAGGCTTTGTACAGGCCACCGCCGCTGGCGGCGGGGCAGCGGATCACGGTGACGATCGCGGACATTGCCTTCGGTGGCGAAGGGGTGGCGCGCGTGGAGTCTTTTGTCGTGTTTGTGCCGCTGGTGCTGGTCGGCGAGGAGGTCGAGGCGGAGATTACGGAAGTGAAGAAGCAATTCGCGCGGGCCCGGCTGCTCAGCGTGCGCCGGGCTTCGCCGGAGCGGGTGCCGCCGCGCTGTCCGCATTTCGGCGTTTGCGGGGGATGTCAGTACCAGCATGTGGACTACGCCGGACAGTTGCGGTTGAAGGAGCGCCAGATTCGGGAACTGCTCCAGCGCCTTGGCGGGATCAGCGGCGACGTCGTGCAGCCGATGATTCCCTGTCCGCAACCCTACGGCTATCGCAACCGGCTCCTGATCCGCAGCCAGTGGAACAAGCGGGAGCAGCGGCTGGTGATCGGTTTCCTCGGTCAGGACAACCGGTTCGTGGTGGATCTGGAGGAGTGCGCCATTGCCGAGCCGGCGTTGAATGAGCAGATCCGCCAGGTGCGCGCCCATCCGCCGCCGCGCGGGGGGCTCAAGGTCCAGCTCCGCATCCAACCCGAAGGCTGGGTGGTGCCGCGTGACTCGTTTTTTCAAAACAACTTCTTCCTCCTGCCGCGGCTGGTGGCCACGGTGCGGGAACGGTTACAGGACAGTGGCGTCCGGCACCTCGTGGATGCCTATTGCGGCGTCGGCTTCTTTGGCCTGGAGCTGGCCGATCTGGTCGAGTCGTTCGTGGGCGTCGAATACGACCGGCTGGCCGTGGCGGCGGCGCGCCAGAACGCGCAGCAGCGCGGCGTCGGCAACGGCGAGTTCGTCGCCGGCGACGCCGTGGCGTTGCTGCCGGAGCTGCTGGCGCGGTTCAGCGCGGAGCGCACGGCGGTCGTGCTGGACCCGCCGCGGGTGGGGTGCCGGGCCGAGGCCATCACGCCATTGCGCGCCGCCCGCCCGGCGCAGATTCTTTATGTTTCATGCCATCCGGCGACGCTGGCGCGCGACCTGGAGGCGCTGTGCGCCGGGGGCGTGTATCGGGTGGTCCGGGTGGTGCCGCTCGACATGTTCCCCCAGACCCAGCACATCGAGTGCGTGGCTGACCTCCGGCGCGAGACGCCGGCGGCGACCGCGCCGGGGGTGGCGAACGAGCTTGCCAAATGACCGCCAAATCGGTTGAACTTTGGCCACACCACCATCATGGAAACGGAAACACAGGAAACATCAACGGTTCCCGAGTTGGGCTTTGCGCAGCGGGGACTTCCTTGGCTGGTCGCAGTCGGGGCGCTGGTCCTTTATTCCCTTACGATTAATCACTGGCTGCGCCTGGAAAGCCTGGATTCGGTGGCGCGGGCGACCGGGTGGGACTGGACCCCGCAACGGGACGGCCCCCTGTTCTTCCTGGTCACGCTGCCTTTCCGGGCGCTGCCCGGCGCGATCCAGCCACTGGCGTTGAACTGCTTGTCGGCGGTGCTGGCGGCGCTGACGCTCGGATTGCTGGCGCGGTCGGTGGCGTTGCTGCCCTTCGACCGCACGCGCGAGGCGCGGCAGCGCGAGCACCACGAGCTGGCGTTGCTGAGCATTCCCCTTGCCTGGGTGGCCCCGCTGGCTGCCGTCGTGCTCTGCGGTGTCAGCTATGGATTCTGGATGAACGCGACGGCTGGCGTCAGGGACATGCTCGACCTGTTCCTGTTTGCCTGGGTGGTTCGTTGCCTGCTCGAGTACCGGCTGGACCGCCGGGAGGAGTGGCTGTTGAAACTTGCCTTCGTGTATGGCCTGGGAGTGGCCACCAACTACGCCATGATCGCCTTCTTCCCCGCTTGCCTGGTGGCGGTGGTTTGGACCATGCAGGAAGCGGCGTTCGAGGCCGGTGTCTGGCTGCGGATGCTCGGTTGCGGAGTTGCCGGCCTGTTGGGCTACCTGATTCTGCCGGCAGCGGGCGTCATCACGGGGAATGCGCCTTACGGTTTTTGGCACCATTTGCGGCTGGAGTTCGCGTTACAGAAGGGCGCACTGCTGGCGGTGCCACGGTGGCTGGTCTTCATGCTGGTCCTGCAGAGCGTGGTACCGGTGTTGCTGATGGGTATCCGCTGGCGGGCGGCGCAGGGCGACACGAACCCGGCGGGCGCCCGCCTGGCGGTGTTCATCATGCGTTTCATGCACATCCTGATGTGGGCGGTGTGTCTGAGTGTGTTCCTGGATTTCCAATGGGGACCGCGCCGGCTTGGCGCCGGGACCTCCTGGCTGCCGCTTTATTATCTGGCGGCCTTGGGCGCCGGTTATTACACGGGCTACTTGCTGCTCGTCTTCCAGACCCAAGTAGCCCAGCCTTGGGAACACAAAGCGCCCGCCACTCGTCTGGCGGGCCGGGCCGTGGCCGGTCTGGTGCTTCTTCTGACGTGCGCGGCGTGCGCCTGGCTAGTCGTGCAAAACCTCCCTGCCGTCCGGAAAAACGACGGCCAGGAACTGGCCCAACTGGCCGACATGATTGCTCATTCGCTGCCAGCGACGCCGGCTTACCTGATGAGCGACGGTCCGACGGAGTTGATGCTGGCGGAGGCGGCGTTGTTCAGGCAGGCCGGCCAGCAGCCCCATGTGCTGGTCAACACCCGCCTGCTGCCTTATCCGCCTTATCATGCCCAACTGGCACGGCAGTATCCCGGGCGATGGTCGCCGCTGCCGGCGGCGGCCGAAGGGGTGGGATCGCTCGACGCGGTGTTTCTGGCTTCGCTGGTGGCCCGGTTGGCGGCCTCGAACGCCGTCTTCTACCTCCACCCAAGCCTGGGCTACTACTTCGAGGTTCTCCAGGCGGTGCCGCACGGAGCCGTCGTTCAACTGGTATCCATGCCGACCAACTCTCTGGGGGGCGTCGCCGTCCCGTCCGCCGAACTGGATGCCATCCAGAAGTTCTGGACCGGGGAACGGACCGTGCTGGCGGCGATCATGCAGCGAAATTGGATCACCTCGGCGGATGCCCTTTACGTCCACCTGTTCTTGTCCCGCGCGCTCAACTGCAGCGGGGTGACCCTCCAGCGCCATGGCCGGCTGGCCGAGGCGGGGCCTTGGTTTGAAGCCGCCGAAAAACTGTTCCCGGAGAACATCGCGGCCCGTGAGAACCGGATCTTCAACGGCCAATTGCGCGAGCACAAGCTCCCGGCCCTGGATCTCACCAAGCCATTGGTGGGAAAACCGGAGGCCGACTGGAGCGCCCTGCTGCTTCAATGCGGACCTTTTGATTCGCCGGCATGGACCTTTGCGGTGGGCCGGGCTTTTGCCGAGGGACAGTTGTTCCGTCAGGCCGTTGGCGAGTTTCAGCGCGTGCAGAAGCTCTGTCCCGCCAACGCGACGGTGCAGGTGTGGACCGGGAGCACCGAAGCCCTGGTTCGGCTGGCGCTGGGGGACGCGAAGGGCGCGGAGCAGCAGGCGCTGGCCTTGCGTGGCTCCTACCCGAAGGACGCGGTGGCGCTGGAGACGCTGACCCAGATCTACATGACCACGGATCGTTGGCCCGAGGTCGAGCGAAGCACCCAGGAGGAACTGGAAGTCAATCCGGCCAACGTCCGTGCCCTCCTGAACCTGGCCGCCGCGCGGGTCAAACTCAAGAATTTTGCGGGCGCGATCCCGCCGTTGGACCAACTTCTGAAGGTGGCGCCGCGGACCCCCGCCGCGCTGTTCAATCGCGCCATCGCCTGCCTGCAGAGCGGCCGGCTCAGCGAGGCCGAACTCGATTATCGGGAACTCCTGGAAATCGCGCCCGAAACCCCGGCGATCCGCTACGGGCTTGGGGAGATCGCCGACCAGCGCAAGGACACGAACAACGCGTTGCTGCAATACCGCCGATACCTGAGCCTGGCGCAGCCCGGCACGGCCGAGTACAAGGAGGTCGAGCAGCGGGTGAAGGCGTTGGCCGGGGGCGTGCGTTGAGTGGCGATGCGTGTCGCGCATGTCATCACCCGCTTGGTGGTTGGTGGCGCGCAGGAGAACACCCTGGCCACGGTGCTGGCCCTGCGGGCAACACCGGGTGTTGCGGTGGAGTTGCTGGCCGGTCCCACGACCGGCCCCGAAGGCTCGCTCGCGCCGCAAGTTGCCGCGGTGCCGGGGCTGTTGACCATCCTGCCCGCGCTGGTGCGGCCGGTCCATCCCTGGCTGGATCTGGTGGCGCTGCGGCAGTTGACCCGCCATTTTCGACAGACCCGGCCGGACATCGTCCACACGCACAGCGGCAAGGCCGGCGTGCTGGGGCGTTTGGCGGCCCGGTGCGCCGGCGTCCCGGTCATCATCCACACAATCCACGGCCCGTCCTTCGGTCCATTTCAAGGTGTCTTTGCGAACCTGCTGTTCGGCGGCATGGAGCGCGTCGCCGGCCGGGTAACCACGCATTTCATCAGCGTCGCCGATGCCATGACGCGGCAATACCTCGCGGCCCACATTGGGCGGGCGGAGCAGTTCACCCGCATTTTCAGCGGTTTCGATCTGCAGCCATTTCTGAACGCGAAGAATGATCCCGCCGTGCGGCAGGAACTCGGTCTGGCCCCCGAGGACATCGTCGTGGGCATGATCGCGCGGTTGTTCAAGCTGAAGGGGCATGACGACCTCTTCGCCATTGCGGCGGATCTGGTGAAACAATGCCCGCGCATGAAGTTCCTGTTCGTGGGCGACGGCATCTGGCGCGAACGGTTCCAGCGAAAGGCCCGCAAACTGAAGCTCGAACGGCACGTGGTGTTCACCGGCTTGGTGCCCCCGGGCGACGTGCCGAAATTCGTCGGCATCATGGACCTGCTGGTTCACCTGTCCCGCCGCGAGGGCCTCCCGCGGGCGCTGCCGCAGGCGCTGGCCGCCGGCCGACCGGTGGTGGCCTACAACTGCGACGGCGCCGCCGAGGTGTGTTTCGACGAGCAGACCGGCTTCCTCATCCAGCCGGGCGACCTGCCGACGTTGCGTGACCAGTTGGTCCGGCTGGCCTCCGCGCCGGGCCTGCGGGCACAACTCGGCGCCAACGGCCGCGCTTTCGTGGAGGCCAACTTCGACGTCGGCAACATGACGCGGGAAATTTTCGCGCTTTACGAACGCCTGCTCGCGAGCCGCCCCGCGGCGCGGCCTTGACCGTGCTTCAGCGGTGACGGCCGGGTCAGAAGCTCAGCAGCAGTTGCCAGATGAACGTGTTGCCGAAGGCGTCAATGTCCTCCCACACGCGGCGGATCAATGCCTTGTCGCCGGTGATCTCGGGCAACTCGCGGACCTTGTCCTCCCAGGGATAACACACGCCAGGCCGCACGGCCGGCACCGGACGCCCCGCCAGTCCGGTGAGCTTCTGCCGGTCGGCAACCGACGATGGCAGATCGCCCGGTGGAACGAGCTGCGGGTTGGCGGTCGGCGTCGCGTAAACGCCAAATTCGCGGGTCGTCTCGGTGAGGGTGCGCAGGTTCTCGATGCTCGTGTCGTCCTGCATGATCGCCCCGGCGTCCATGATGTACCCGCCTTGGGGCGCCACCTCGGCCAGCACGCGTCGGCAGAAATCGCGGACCTGCTCCGGTTTGCCAAAGCTGAGCATGACATTGGGCACGCCGCCGCTGAGCGCGAACTTGTCATGCAGCCGCCGATGGACCTCGAAGATGTCGTCCTGGTCGCAGTGGAAGACAATGCTCCGGTCGGGGAGTTCGCGAAAGGCGTCGAAATGGTGGTGCCACTTTCCCTCGGCGTAAAACAGCGTCTGGTGGCCGTGCTTCCAGAATTCCTCGATGCAGGGCTTGAGCGTCGGCCAGTGGTGCGAGACGAATTGCTTCGGCGTGATGAACGGCACGCAACCCCGGTGCATCCAGAACCCGATCGGCACGAGCTTCGCCGGGTCGGCGGTGGTCAAACCCACGTTGACCAGATGCGGCATGAGCGCCTCGCAGGCGGCCAGCACCTTGTGCGGTTGCGTGTGCATGTCCATCGTCAAGCCCACATAGCCGCGGAGCTTGTCGGCGAGGATGTCGAACGGCGCCTTGAAGATCCCGGCGATGGCGGAACAACAGCCGCACTCGGTCCGCATGCGTCCAATTTGCGGCCCGAAAGCGTAGAAGTAAGACAGCATCGCCATCGCGCCCTTGACCAGCGCCAGGTTGTTGCGCCGTGTGTTCGGCGCCCCCGGTTTGCAGACCTCGGTCGAGACGCGCGGCAGCCACACGTCGTAGAGAAAACCCGTCGGGTCGGCGATCAACGCGTCGTATTCGTCCTCGCGCATGAAAGCCTGGTCTTCCGGCGGCTCGATGTAGTTGAAGCCGGTGGTCGCCGGGATGTTGATGCCCGGGATGCCGTAGTAGCGCAGGCCCGACGCCTGGGCCAGGCCGGTCCACACATAGACCATGTTGGGGACAATGGCGTCCCACTGGAAGTCCTGCGCGGTCTTGATCGCGGCGGCGAATGCCTTCGTGTAGTCATGGGCGACGTCCTGGCACGTTAGGCCGGCGTACTTCGCGGTGAACTCGGCCACAAACGGCCGGATCGGCACGCGGTCCGGCTGCTCGTTCCGCATCGCGGCCACGTAACGGTGGAGCCGTTCCTGGTAAAGCTGTTCGGTGCTCGTCGGTGTCATGCGTGGCCCCAAGACTGCGGTTTTCGCGCCGTCTGTCAATGGGGGTTCGCTAATTTTGTCTCCGCCTGGTTTGCAGTTTTCAACCTGCCGGCTTTGCGTCAACGTGGCGCCATGACGACGCTGGTGATCGCGACTCGCAACCGGCACAAGGTCGGCGAAATTGCCGCCGCGCTCGGCCCGGACTTCCGCTACCTGATGCTGGCCGACCTGCCGGGCGCGCCGGCGGTGATCGAGGATGCGCCAACATTCGCGGGCAACGCCGCGAAAAAGGCCGTCGCCCTGGCCCGCTGGCGGGCGGGGCGCCCGCCAGCCGGGGAGGGGACGTTCGTGCTGGCGGATGATTCCGGATTGGAAGTGGACGCGCTCGCTGGCGCGCCGGGCGTTTTCTCGGCGCGTTTCGCCGCGATGGACGCCGGCCAGGCGGGCAACTCCACCGACGCGGAGAACAACGCGAAGCTCCTCCGTTTGCTCGCCGGCGTGCCGCCCGAGCGGCGCACGGCCCGGTTCCGTTGCGCCATCGCCGTGGCCCCGGTTTCAGCGCCCGGCCGGGAGCCGAGTTCGCCGGTTTGTTACGCGGATGAAATCGAACTGGCGACGCGGGTCTTTGAAGGTGCGTGCGAAGGGCGAATCCTCCGGTCGCCACGCGGCGGACACGGCTTTGGCTACGATCCGCTGTTCCAGCCCGACGGTTTCGAACAGACGTTCGCGGAACTGGGCGAGGCGGTGAAAAATGGAATCAGCCACCGCGCCCGTGCGCTGGCCCGTGTGAAAGCCTGGCTGGCGGCAGGGGGCGCACAGCCCTAAACGAGGAGTGTCCTCATTTGCCTTGCGTGGTGGGGCGAGCGGCCTCGCGAGCCGGCGGGAAAGTTGAGAGGGTGGTGAGTTGAGAGTTGAAACCGATGGGGCGTCCTCGCGAGCCGCTCTTGTCGAGGGCTTCCACCGGCTCGTCGGAGCCCCACCAAATGAGGATAGCGCTCCCTAAACGAACTTGCCCGGGTTCAGGATGCCGCGCGGGTCGAGGGCGTTCTTAATGGTCGCGTGCAGCCGGCGGACCTCGGGCGACACCGCTTGCCGCCACCAGGGCAGCTTGGCCAGGCCGATGCCGTGCTCGCCCGTGATGACGCCGCCCCAGGCGAGGACCTGGGTAAACAACGCGTCCAGCGCCGCGTGGCTGCGGGCCTCCACCCCGGGTTGCGTCAGGTCCACCATCAGGTTGGCGTGGATGTTGCCGTCCCCGGCATGGCCAAAACAGGCGATCGGCAGGCCATGCTTCTTTTGCAGGCGCTCCGTGAAGCGGAACAAGTCCACCAACCGCCCCCGCGGGACGGTGATGTCCTCATTGAGCTTGGTTAGTCCGGTGGCGCGCAGCGCGGTCGAAAACGTCCGCCGCAATTCCCAGATCTCCTCGCACTGGTCGGCGCCGAACGCCCGTTCCACAAAGCTTGGCGCCTGTCGGCGGATAACCGCTTCGACCTGGCGCAACTCGGAACGCACCGAGCGCTCCTGCCCGTCAATCTCGACGATGACGTGGGCCGCACAGCCGGTGAGACGGGTGCTGCCCGTGTGTTTCTGCAATGCCGCCAAGGTGTAGGCATCAGCCACTTCGAGGGCGCACGGCAAAAAACCGGCGGCGAACACGGCCTGGATGGCGCGGGGGGCGTCCGTGGCGGAGGAAAAACCGGCGGCCAGCGCGGCGCGAAACGGCGGCCGCGGCAGGAGTTTTAGCGTGGCCTCGGTCACCACCCCGAGCAAACCCTCGGAGCCGACAAACAGGCGCGCCAGTTCAAAACCGGTTTTGTTCTTGTGCGTGCGGCTGCCCAACCGGACGACCGTGCCGTCGGCCAGCACCACCTCAAGACCGAGCACGTAGTCCCGGGTGACGCCGTATTTCAGGCAGCGCGGGCCGCCCGCATTGGTCGCGATGTTGCCGCCGAGCGTCGAGTCAGCCCGGCTCGCCGGGTCCGGCGGATAGAACAGACCTTTGGCTTCGACGGCGGCCTGCAGTTTCGCCGTCAGCACGCCCGGTTCAACTACGGCCACAAAATCGCCGGCATGAATTTCCTTGATGCGGGTCATGCGGCCGAGTGACAGCACGATGCCGCCCCGTACCGGCACACAACCGCCGACGTAGCCCACCCCGGCGCCGCGGGGCGTCACCGGGATGCGGTGGGCGTGCGCGAACTGGAGAATGCGACTCACGGACGCGGTCGAGCGGGGCAGGGCAACGGCGTCGGGCAGGTGGCTGGCCAGCCATTTGTCGGTGGCGTGGGCAGCGCAGGTGGCTTCGTCCAGGCGAAGTTCGCCGGGCGGAAGGAGCCGCTGAAGTTGCCGCCACCGGGCCTCAGTTCGCTGGCTCATGGGGAGGATCGTCGGTGTCGGCCAGCAGGGCCCTGGCTTCCTCGGCCCGGTCCTCGGGCACTTGGACGAGCACGCCGCCGGCGGCCATCGAGTAGCCTTCCATGGTGAGCGCCGCGATTTCATGCGTGACGACCGCCGGGATGTCCGCGGCGTCGAGGCGCGACCGGATGAGTTGGGCCTCGGCCGGATTGAACGTGCGGAGAACGGTGACGAGTGTCATGGCGTTGGCGCCGTTTGGCGCGCCGTCATTTCAAGCCTTCGGCACATGTCGCGCAAGTCTAAAGGCCCGCCGACCGCGGTGCCGACTGGGCGCGGGTAGTGTCCGAGTTTGCCTTGCACGGTGGGGCGAGCGCCCTCGCGAGCCGGCGGGAAAGTTGAGAGGGTGGTGAGTTGAGAGTTGAGGGACCGGAGGAGGGCGCGGCAAAACTCGCACCCCGACCTCACGAACCCTCCGCGAATTCACAACTCGAAGCTCGAAATTCGCAGTTCTCTGGTGGGGCGTTCTCGCGAGCCGCTCTGGTCGAGGGCTTCCACCGGCTCGTCAGCGCCCACCACCAAACTAGGACACGACCCGGCCGCAAATCCCCTTTCCCTGGCGCGGGGGCTGGCCTAAGCTCGCCACCCGGCATTGCCAACCGACGAAATGGACATGAAACCTGCGACACTTCTGGCCGCCTGCCTGGCAGCGGCAACCCTCGTCCGCGCTGAAATCCAACCGCCGCTCCCGCTCTGGCCCGACGGGGCACCGGGCGCGCTGGGCAAGCAAGACAAGGATATTCCCACACTGACGCCGTATCTGCCCGATCCGACGGTGGCCATGGGGGCGGCCATCGTAATCTGCCCCGGCGGCGGCTACGGCGGACTGGCCGCGCACGAAGGCGACGACTACGCGTTGTGGCTGAACCAGCATGGCATCGCCGGCTTCGTCCTGAAATACCGTCTGGGTCCGGCTGGCTACCGGCACCCGATCATGCTGGGCGACGCCGCGCGCGCCGTGCGCCTGGTGCGCGCCCAAGCCGCCAATTGGAAAGTGGACCCGAAACGCGTCGGCATCATGGGTTCGTCCGCCGGCGGTCATCTCGCCTCGACGCTGCTGACGCATTTCGACGCTGGCAAACCCGACGCCAGTGACCCGGTCGAGCGCGAGAGTTCCCGGCCCGACCTCGGCATTCTCTGCTATGCCGTGATCACCTTGGGGCGATACACGCACGAAGGCTCGAAAGAAAACCTGCTGGGCAAGAATCCCCCGGCCGAACTCGTCCAACTCCTCTCGAACGAACTCCAGGTGACGCCGCAGACGCCGCCCTGTTTCGTCTGGCACACGTGGGAGGACACGGCCGTCCCGGTGGAGAACAGCCTCCAGTTCGCCGGCGCACTGCGGGCGGCGAAGGTGCCGTTTGACCTGCACATTTACCAGCAGGGACAGCATGGCATCGGCCTGGCGGACAAACCGCCGTTCGCCCATCCGCATCCCTGGGCCGGCGACTGCCTGTTCTGGCTGAAGGCGCAGGGCTTCGTGACGAAGTAGCGTTTCCATCTTGACGTTGAGTCCACCAGCCGAGCTTAGTTATCGCATGAATCAAACTATCAATTGTCGCCCCGGGCAACGGCAGCGCCCAGCCGCACTGGCGGTGGCCGCCGTAGCCTGGCTGCTGGTCGTTCCGACCTGGGCGGGTGCGCTCGAGGATTACGTCCGCAAACCCGACCCCAGCTTCCAGTGGAAACGGACCGAGCAGCGGAACATCACCAACGCCACGTTGACGCACCTCGAGTTCGTGTCGCAGACGTGGCGCGGCCAGTTCTGGAGCCATCATTTGCTGGTGATCCGTCCGAGCGAAATCAGGCAGCCGCGCTATGCGCTGTTGTTTATCACCGGCGGCAGTTACGGCGCGCCTGACGACCGGGACGCCGCGATGTTCAAGATGGTGGCGGAGCGCGCCGGCGCGCTGGTTGGCATCTTGAATCATGTGCCCAACCAACCGCTCTACGACGGCCGGCACGAGGACGCCCTCATCGCCTACACCTTCGACCAGTACATGAAAACCGGCGACAAGACCTGGCCTTTGCTGTTCCCCATGGTGAAGAGCGCCGTGCGGGCGATGGACACGATGCAACAGTTCGCGCAGAAGGAGTGGGGACAGAAGGTGGACTCGTTCGTGGTGACGGGCGCCTCGAAGCGCGGCTGGACAACCTGGCTCACCGGTGCCGTGGACCCGCGCGTCAAGGCCATCGCCCCGATGGTCATCGACATGCTCAACATGAAGGCGCAGTTGAACTGGTCGCAGAAGGTCTATGGCAAGCAGAGCGACGAAATCTCCGACTACACGAAGCTCGGTCTGCATCTGGAGATGGACGAGCCGGCGATGGTGAAACTGCGGAGCTGGGTGGACCCGTATTCCTACCGGCGCCGTTACACCATGCCCAAGCTGCTGCTCCTGGGCACGAACGATCCCTACTGGACCGTGGATGCGCTGCGGCATTACTGGACGGATCTGCTCGAACCGAAGTTGATCTTCCAGACGCCGAACGCGGGCCACGACCTCGATGGCGGCAAGGAGGCGATCAAGACCCTGGCCACCTTTTTCGAGTTGGTGGCCGGAGGCAAGCCGCTGCCCAAACTGGACTGGCAATTCTGGGAGGCCTCCGCCGGCGTGAAGATCCTGGTCAAGGCGGACCAGCCGGTGCGCAAGTTCACCTTGTGGACCGCGGATTCGACGGACCGCGATTTCCGCGACGACAAGTGGACCAGCCGCGAGCTCGCCGTCGAGCCCGGCAACCAGGCCACGACCGAAGTCGCCCGGCCCGGCACCGGCTATCGCGCGTATCTGGGCGAGGCGACGCTGGTTTCTCCGAGCGGCCATGAGTATCGGCTTTCGACCGCCGCCCGCGTGACGCCCGACACCCAACCGTGAGCCGATCCGCATGATTTCGCGCCGCCGATTTTTGACGCACGCTTCGCTCGGGCTGACCGCCCTTGCGCAACTTGACTGGTTGCTCGCGGCGGAGACCGGGGGGGCGGTCGCGCCGGCGAAACCGCCGAAGATCGGCTTCAGCTCGCGTGCGACGGACATCGCCGCCCGGCAGCCGGCGGTTGTCAGCACCGCATCGCCGAAGGTCTGCCGGATTCTTCAATTCACGGACCTTCATCTTTTCCACACCACCCCCGCTGACGACCGGCACACGTTGGAGGATTGTCGGCGGCAGATCGAACACCACCACCCGGACCTGATCGTGCTCAGCGGCGACCTTTGGCACGAGAATCCGAAGGGCCGCGGCCAGGGCTATCTCGAATTCGCGGTGCGGCAGTTCGCGGGCTGGGGTCGGCCGTGGGCGACCTGCTGGGGCAACCACGATCTGCTCGACGATTACCAGCGTGGCCACGACACGCTGGCGGCGGAGACACATTCCCTGTATCGCGGCGGCGAGACTCACGGCGATTATCGCGTCGAGGTTCACGCGCCGGGCGCGCCCGCGCTGGATCTGTTTCTGCTCAACAGCAGCGACGTGGGCCTGACGGCCTGGCAGGCCCGCGCGCTGGCGGGCATGACCGCCCAGGTGGCCGCGCGCGGCCCGGCCGTGCCGGCGCTGTTGTTCTTCCATGTTCCCATCCAGGAATACGAAACCCGGCTGACGGCGGGCAATTTCTCCGGCTTGAAGCTGGAGGGAGTAAGTCATTACAACGAGCATGGCGACACGTTCCCGACGATCGTCGGGGCCAAACAAATCAAGGCCTGCTTTTGCGGCCACAACCACCTCAACGATTTCGTCCTCAAGACCGGCCCGGTGGATCTGAACTTCGGTCGCTCGACCGGCTATGCGGGCTACGGCGGGGACAAGTTGCGGAAGGGCGCGAAGCTGATCGAGGTGGATCTGGTTTCCGGCGGTTACCAGCAGCGCACGGTTTTTGCCAGCGGGGCGACGCAGTTTGGTTTTGCTCCGCCCGGCCCATTGGTCCATGCCGCCTGAAGTGCCCAGCGAGGTTCGGCTCGACAAATGGCTGTGGGCCGTGCGCGCCTTCAAGACGCGTTCGCTGGCGACGGCCGCCTGCCAGGCCGGCCACGTCAAGATCGCCGGCCAGAGCGTCAAGCCCGCCCGGGCCGCGCGCATCGGCGAAACCATCACCGTGCAGGCGGGAGACATCACGCGCACGCTGCGCGTCATGGGGTTGCTGGACCGGCGGGTCGGCGCTCCGCTGGTGGCGCGCTATGCCGAGGACCTGACGCCGCGGGAGGAATACGCGAAACCGCGCCAGGAACGGATCGAACCGCTGTTCCACCGGCCCAAGGGCGCCGGCCGGCCGACGAAGCGCGACCGGCGTTTGCTGGAACAGTTCGGATTCCGCCCCGAACTGCCGGCGGACGGAGACACTGCGGGCTAAGATTCCCCGGCATCCGGTTGGTCCGCAAATCGAGTCGCGGACAAATGTGAACTGGAGCGGGGGACCGGCAGGTCTGGGTTGGCGCAGCTTCCGATTTGCGCAAGCGGTGGAGTTTCCGAGGCGTGGCTTCGAGACGTTTCACCGGCTCATCCTAAAAACCGCAATTGAGTCGCCGCAAACAAGCGCAAAAAGCGCAGAACCTTTGGCTCCATTCACTATTTTGAGCCGGGATTCCGCTTCATCTGAGAGGTGAAGAGAACCGCGTTGCCGGATACTTTCCAACCCTTCAATCTTGTGCCTCTTGTGCCTCCTCGCGGCCATTCCCGGTGCGGAATTAAGGTTCATTTTTCCCGCTTGACATACATAGAATCTCAATGTATTCTCCGCCCGTGATTCCGAAAGACCTCGTCGCCGCTTCCGCCCGGCCGCTGGTGATGTCCATCCTTGCCGAGGGGGACAGCTACGGCTATGCGATCCTCCAGCGGGTACGCGAGCTTTCAAAAGAGGAGGTCGAGTGGGCGGACGGCATGCTGTATCCAGTGTTGCACCGGCTGGAGCGCGAAGGATTGATCGCGTCCAACTGGCGCGAATCCGCCGCCGGCCGGAAACGCAAATACTATCATCTGAACGAGACGGGCCGGGCGGCCCTGGCGACCGAGCGCCGCCAGTGGCTGACGGTCCACAATACCATGGCCAGAATATGGGGACTCAAACCAGTTTCGATCTGAACGAGGCGCGGCGGCAATGGCAGCAGCAGCTCGTGGCGGCGGGGCTGACGAGCGGGGAAATCGAGGAACTGCAGAACCACGTCGCCGAGGTGAGCGACGACCTGCGTCAGCGGGGTTTGCGCGAAGAGGAGTCGTTCTGGGTGGCCGCCCGCCGCCTGGGGCCAGCCCCGTCCTTGGCGGCCGAGTTCGCCGCGGCCGATCCCTGGCGCTACTGGTCGGAACGACTTTTCTGGGCCGCGGCGCTCGGTCTGGTCATCTATTTCGTATTGTCTTCCTTTCGACTCGTTGCTTTCTTCCACCGGCTTTACCTCCTGGTTGCGGGGTGGTGGGACCATTATCTGAACGGCGCTTGGGCCGCTGCGTCGCCTGAATGGCAGGGTGCTGGGTCCTTCTCGTTAGGCCTGACGTGGGTTTCCATGCTGACCGATCTGGTCCCGCTGGCCGTTGCCGTTTTGTTCTTAACCCAGTTGCGGCGAGGCCAAATGGCCGGCTGGCTCTCGCGGCGAATCCCAACCACAAGCACCTTGGTCCGTTGGCTGACCGGACTCACGATCTGCTTGGTATTGTCGGAAACGATTCTAACTTTCTGGAATCTGTGGGCGCACCCGCTCCCAATGCTGAACGTCGTATGTGGCCTGGTGAACATCCTGTCGTGGCCGGGGACGCTGTTGACGCTTCTGCTCGCCTGCCGGCCCGCATCGGACTCCTCTTTCGGCAGCCGTGTCAGCCAGCCGGCCAAGGTCTGAAGTCTTCATGTCACGTGCCTGGTGACTGAGGAGCGCCGGGCGCGATCAAGGGAATCGCTGGAGTGTTCCGCTAAAAGACCGAGCCGCTTCTACGTTCGCGCGCCGACGCGTGGTGCGGGAAACGCCCTTGACCGGCTTTTTCGGCCGGCCGTATGCTTCTTGTCACACCGATGCTACGTCGCCTTCACCTGCTCGCCTGGCTGAGTTGTTTCCTGCTGAGCGCGGTCGGCGCCTCCGCGCAAGTCATCATCAGCGAGTTCATGGCCGACAACAAGAAGACCCTCGCCGATGAGGACGGCCAATTTCCGGATTGGATCGAACTCTACAACACCAACACCGCCACAGTGAACCTGTTCGGCTGGTCATTGACGGACGATCCGACCCGCAAGGCCCGCTGGTTCTTTCCGACGACGAACCTGACCGCCAAGGGGCTCATGGTGGTCTTTGCTTCGGGCAAGAACCGCGCCGTGCCGGGCGCGCCCTTGCATACCGATTTCAGCCTGAAGGCAAGCGGCGAATACCTCGCGTTGGTGAAGCCCGACGGCACCGTAGCGACCGAATTCGCGCCGACGTTCCCGCCCCAATACGCGGACATTTCCTACGGTCTGGCGCAAGACGTGACCACCAACACGCTCCTGGCCGCCGGGGCCACCGCGCGCGTGCTGGTGCCCGCCGACGGAACCCTCGGCTCAACCTGGGTGCAGCCCGGGTTCGATGATTCAGGCTGGTTGAGCGGTCCGACCGGGGTGGGCTACGAAACCGCCGTGGCCGGATTTGCGGTTCACAACTACGTGGCGAACATCGGCGTGTGTGACCTCGGAACCGCCCAGGGGGTCATCAAGAATCCCGCCGAGCAGCTCGCGGTTTACGCGGAAAATGCCCCGGTGATCAATTATCTGAATACCAGCGATTCGGCGCACTATGGTAACGACCGCACGTTCCCGGGGCTGACGATCGGGGTGGACCAGGACAACTACGTCATGGAAGCGACAGCGACGATCACCATCCCAGCACCCGGCAACTGGACGTTCGGCGTCAACAGCGATGACGGATTCACCCTCAGCATCGGCGGCGCGACCATGGCGTATCCCAGCCCGCGCGGCCCCGCCGACACGCTCCAGACGTTCAACTTCGCCGCGGCTGGCGACTATCAACTGGACCTGATTTTTTACGAATGCGGCGGCGGCTCAGAAGTGGAAATGTTCGCGGCCCAAGGCAGTTACGCATCGTGGGACGCCACCCACTTCCGGCTCGTGGGTGATACGGCCAACGGCGGTTTGTCGGTGTCGTCGCCGGTGGTTTCCGGCGGCGGTGGTGGTGGCGCGAGCTATCGGCCGCTCATCAAGACGGACGTGCAGGCGCAGATGAAAGGGGTGAACGCGTCGGCTTATATCCGCCTGCCCTTCAACGTCAGCAGTCCGGCCCAACTCGAATCGCTCACGCTGCGCATGCGATATGATGACGGGTTCGTTGCCTATCTGAACGGCGAACTGGTCGCCAGCCGCAACGCGCCGGCTTCGCCGCAGTGGAATTCGTCGGCCACGGCGTCGCACCCGAACTTCCAGGCGATGGTCTTTGAGGAGATCAACATCTCGGACCATGTGAGCGCGCTACGGGCGGGAACCAACGTGCTGGCGATCCAGGGGCTGAACCAGAGCGCCGCCGACACCGACTTTTTGATCGTGCCCGAACTGGTCGAATACAAGACCGCCGCCGCGACGGACAAATACTTCGCCACGCCAACTCCCGGCACGCTGAACAACAGCGGGTTCATTGCGTTCGTGGCCGATACGAAGTTCAGCGTGGACCGCGGGTTTTATGACCAGCCCTTCAGCCTGGCGATCACGACCGACACGACGGCGGCGACCATCATCTACACGACCAACGGTTCACTGCCGTCCTTGACCAACGGCACCGTGTATTCCCAGCCCTTGACGATCGGCGGGACCACCGTGATTCGCGCGGCGGCGTTCAAGGACGGTTTCCAGCCTTCGGATGTGGATACGCAGACCTATGTTTTCGTGCAGGACGTGATCCACCAGGCCGCCAACGGCGCCGCGCCGCCCGGGTGGCCGACCAGTTGGGGAGCCAATACGGTGGACTACGGCATGGACCCGGACGTGGTGAACAATGCGGCCTACCGCGGCGAGATCCAGGCCGATCTCAAGGCGATTCCCTCGTTTTCGATCGTGACGGATTTCAAGAATCTGTTCGACCCCGCCACCGGCATCTATGCGAATCCGGGCAATGACGGCATTGATTGGGAACGCCCGGCCTCGATCGAGCTGATCTACCCGGACGGCACCAAGGGATTTCACATCAATGCCGGCATCCGCATGCGCGGCGGTTACAGTCGCAGCACCGGCAACCCCAAGCACGCCTTCCGTTTCTTCTTCCGACAGGAATATGGCGCTGCCACGCTCTCCTATCCGATGTTCGCGAAGCAGGGCGGCGTGGACACGTTCGACAAGTTCGATCTCCGCACGTTCGAGAATTACTCGTGGAGTTTTGAAGGCGATTACCGCTTCATCGCCCTGCGGGATCAGTTTTCGCGCGACACGCAACTGGCGCTGGGCCAGCCGGGCGAGCGGGGAGATTTCTACCACCTCTACATCAACGGCCAATACTGGGGCCTGTACAACACCGACGAGCGGCCGGAGGCCTCCTTTGGCGAGAGTTACTTTGGCGGCGACAAGGCGGACTACGACGTCGTCAAGGTGAATACCGACGCCGGCTACACGATTTACGCGACGGACGGGAACATGGATGCCTGGACGCGCTTGTGGCAGGCGGCGACCAACGGCTTCGCCAGTGACAGCAACTATTTCCGCATCCAGGGACTGAACGTGGATGGCACGCCTAATCCCGCTTACGAGAACCTGCTCGATGTGGACAACCTGATTGATTACATGCTGGTGATTTTCTTCACCGGCAACATTGACGCGCCGATCTCGGCCTTTCTGGGCGACAGCAATCCGAACAACATGTTTGCGGTGCGCAACCAGACGGGGCTTTACGGCGGGTTCCGTTTCATGGCCCACGACTCCGAGCACACGCTGCTGCATGAGTCGTCGCTGGGCAACACGGACGAGTTGCACCGGAACCGCATCGGGCCGTTTCCGGCAGGCGATCCGACCCAGCAGGGAGCGGCGGCGGCGCTGGCCCGCAGCAATCCGGGCTACCTCTTCACGCGGCTGTCGAACAATGCCGAGTTCCGCCTCCGGGTCGCCGACCACGTGCAGAAGGAATTTTTCAACGGCGGCGTCCTGACCGCCGAGGCCTGTCGCGCTCGGTTCCTGGTGCGGAGCAATGAAATCTACGGGGCGGTCGTGGGTGAGTCGGCGCGCTGGGGCGATGCCAAGACCTCGCCGCCGCGCACCCGCAATGTGGATTGGGTCAAGGAGATGAACCGCGTTTATGGCGACTATTTCAACCAGCGTCCCGGCATCGTGCTCAGCCAGTTGAAAGCCAAGAGCCTCTTTCCGAACGTCGCCGCGCCTGCTTTCAACCAGTTCGGTGGCAACGTCACCAACGGCTTTCAACTGACGCTGACCGCGCCGACGGGAACCATTTACTACACCCGCGACGGTTCGGATCCGCGCCTTCGAGGCGGTGCGGTTTCCCCCGCCGCCCTGGTTTACAGTGGGCCGTTGACGCTGGCCCAGAGTGCCCACCTGAAGGCCCGGGTGCTCAGCGGAACCACCTGGAGCGCCTTGACCGAGGCAACCTTCTACGTCATTCAGGATTTCACGGACCTCCTGATCACCGAAATCATGTATCATCCGCCGGCCGCCACGAATTTCGCCGGCGACCAGTTTGAATTCATCGAACTGAAAAATGTCGCGTCGGCGACCCTGGAACTGAGCGGCGTGCATTTCACCGACGGCATTGACTACACCTTCCCGGTCGGGTCGTTCGTTGCCCCCGGGCAGTTTGTCGTCCTCGTCAGCGATCTGGCCGGTTTCACGAACAAGTATCCCGGTGTGCATGTGGACGGTGTCTATGCCGGCAAACTGTCCAACAGCGGCGAGAAGCTTACCTTGGCCCACGTGACCGGCTCCGTGATTTGCTCGGTCAACTACGGCACGCAGCCGCCCTGGCCGACCGCCGCGGACGGGGCCGGTTTTTCGCTGGTGCCGGTGAATCCAAACTTGAACCCTGACCCCAACAACGCAGCCAACTGGCGGGCCAGTGCAGTCATCGGCGGCTCGCCGGGTGCGGATGATCCGGCGCTGAACATTCCCCGCATCCTCGTCAATGAAGCGTTGACCCACACCGACCTGCCGCAACTCGATGCCATCGAACTGTTCAATCCCAACCCGACCAACGTGGATCTGGGCAACTGGTATTTGACGGACAACCGCACCGTGCCGCAGAAATTCCGGATTCCCGCGGGCACGCTCATTCCCGCCAACGGATACCTCGTTTTTACCGAACAGGATTGGAACGCCAACGCGGATGCGACGAACCGCTTCCGCCTCAACTCGCACGGCGAGGAGATCTACCTCTACTCCGGCGACGCGCAGGGAAACCTGACCGGTTACAGCGACGGCTTTGCCTTCGGCGCAGCCCAGAACGGCGTCACTTTTGGGCGCTACGTCAACAGCGTCGGCGAGGCGCAATACCCCGCGCAGAAGGTCAACACCCTGGGCGCTCCAAACGCCGGTCCGCGCGTGGGACCGGTCGTGATCAACGAGATTCACTATCATCCCGCGCCCGGCGGCGATGAGTTCGTTGAGCTCAAGAGCATCACCAACGCCCCGGTGCTGCTCTACAGCCCGGATTTCCCCACCAACACCTGGCGGTTGCACGGGGTGGGCTTTGACTTCCCCACCAACGCCGTCATTGCGGCCAACGGTTTGGTTTTGGTGGTGGGCAGCGATCCCGCGGCGTTCCGCACCAAATACGGAGTGCCGGACGCCGTGCCGGTATTCGGCCCTTATCCTGGCGTGCTCCAGGGCAACGGCGAGGCCCTGGCCTTGCAGTATCCCGACCATCCTGATTTCGACACCAACAGCGGAACCTACTACGTCCCTTACATTGATGTGGATGTCGTTCGTTACGACGACAGGGCACCCTGGCCGACGAATGCCGACGGCTACGGCGCGTCGCTGGAGCGATTGAATGCTGCGGCGTACGGCAACGACCCGATCAACTGGCGCGCCAGCCCCGACGGACCTTCGCCCGGCCTCGAAAACAACGGCAACCGCCCGCCGGTGGTCAGTGCCGGCGCAGACCAGGCCGTCACGGAAACGTCCGTCCCGGTCGCCCTCACCCTGGCCGGTTTTGCGAGCGATGACGGCCAGCCGAACCCGCCGGGCGCGTTGACCGTAGCGTGGAGCCAGGTGAGCGGTCCCGGAACGGCCTGGTTCAGCGACAGCAGCCAGACCAATGCCACCGCCTATTTTCCGGGCGTGGGAGTTTATGGGTTGCGGTTGACGGCCGACGACGGCGCGCTCCGCGTGAGTCACGATGTGACGGTTACCATCCAGCGTTCGACCGCCACCGAGCCGGTGACGCTCGTGACGCAGGGATCGAACTGGAAATACCTGGATGACGGCTCGAACCAGGGCACGGCCTGGATTGCGCGCGCCTTCAATGACAGCGCCTGGAAATCCGGTCCCGCGCCGCTGGGATACGGGGATGCCAATGGACAACTGCCGGCGACCACCACCGGTTACGGGCCGGACGCCAACAATAAGTATGTGACTACCTATTTCCGACGCAGCTTCGTGGTGCTGAATCCGACGTCGCTGACCGATCTGGTCGTCAACGTCCAACGCGACGACGGGGTGGTGGTTTATGTCAATGGCACCGCCATTTTCACTAACAACATGCCGGCGGGCCCGATCAATTATCTCACCTGGGCGTCGGCGACGGTCAGCGGGGCGGATGAAACCACGTTCTATTCCCAGGCCGTTGACCCGTCCCTGCTGGTGAGCGGCACCAACGTGCTGGCCGCCGAGATTCATCAGGTCAACGGCACCAGTTCGGACATCATGTTTGATTTGGAATTAACGGGCAACAGCAGTCCGGTGAACCAGTCTCCGCAAGTCAACGCCGGCGCCGACCAAACCATCACCCTGCCGGCTGGCGCGACCTTGAATGGCACGGTCAGCGACGACGGACTTCCCATCCCGCCGGGACTGCTTGTCTTTGCCTGGATGAAGGTCAGTGGACCGGGGAACGTGACTTTTGCCAACACCAACGCGCTCCGGACCACCGCCACGTTCTCGACGTCCGGCGCCTATGTGCTGCGACTGGGTGCCACCGACGGCGTCGCGTCCGCCTACGATGACCTCACGGTGGTGGTCAATGATCAGGTCCAGCCGCCATTGCGCATCGAGTCGGCGGATTTGCCGGACGGAGCCTCGGGGAATCTGCGCCTGCGCTTCACCGCGGTCGCGGGTCAAACCTGCACCGTCCAGTACCGCGAGTCCCTGACGACCGGCGGTTGGTTGAAGATGGTGGATGTCCCTGCGCCGGCAGCCACCGGCCCGATCGAGGTTTCTGACCCAGTTCCCGCGAGTTTCCCGGCCCGCTACTATCGTTTGGTTTCACCCGCGCAGCCTTGATTGCCGGTTGCTTGCGCCTTGCTTGATCGAGCGGTTGACCTGTGCTGTCGCCACACGTCCATCCCGGTGGCTGTCCTGGCGGGCTGGCGAAACCGCGAACCGTGGGCGTCGCTTTTTGCGCGTGACAGTGGGGCGACGGTCCGCATACTGGACCTTTGTGCGTGACCCTATGGTCTAGCGGTTAGGACACCACCCTTTCACGGTGGGAGCCCGGGTTCGAGTCCCGGTAGGGTCGCCACTTTATTTCGCTGTTTACCAACACTTTACGCACGCGCTCGCAGAAATCTATTGCATTATAGCACAGTTTTAGCACACTTGCGCCATGAAACCGCGCAAGTTCCCCGAGAAGCTCCGGCAGGGAAATTCCTCCTGCGTCATCTACCGCAATACCAATCCGCTCCGCCCTGGCGGTGAAGATTTCAAGCTCGCCTTCTACGATCTGGACGGCAAGCGCCGCTTCCGCTCGTTCGCCGACTACCGGGACGCCCGCGAGGCGGCCGACGCCGTGTTGCTCAAAGCCGCCCGTGGCGAACTCGAAACGCTGGACATGGACCGCGCCGCCGTTGTCGCCTACTCCCGTGCCGCGCTCGCCTTGAAGCCGTTCAACATCCCCGTGGACCGCGCGGCGGAAGACTACGCCCGGTTGCTGGAACTTCTGGGCGGCAGCGTCCAGCCCGTTGAAGCCGTCCGCTACTACCTGCGGAAGCATCCCCGCGAACTCCCCCCGCGCACCGTTGCCGAAGTCACGGCGGAGCTGCTGACGGAGAAAGAAGCGCAGGGATTGAGCGCCACCTACACCGGGGACTTGCGTTGGCGTTGCAACAACTTCGCCCGGTCGTTCCAAGTCCAGATTGCCGCCGTGACCGGGGCAGACATTCGGGACTGGCTGGCCGCGCGGAAACTCTCCCCCCGGTCGTACAACAACTTCTTGCGCGCGCTCCGCACCTTGTTTGAATTCGCGAAAACGCGCGGCTACCTCGCCAAAGACCATGACGAAGTTGACGGCGTCGCCCTGCGGAAGGACCGGGGCGGGGACATTGAGATTTTCACCCCCGAGGAAATCGCCGGCTTGCTGGCGGCGGCCACGCCCGACTTGCTGCCCGTCATCGCCATCGGCGGATTTGCCGGACTGCGGAGCGCCGAGATTGAGCGGCTCGACTGGTCGGAAATCCACCTTGCGGGGCCGTTCATCGAAATCACCGCCGGCAAAGCCAAGACCGCAAGCCGCCGTCTCGCCCCCGTGCCGGAAAACCTCGCCGCATGGCTGGCCCCCTACGCCCAGCAGACAGGCCGGGTGTGGCCGCACACGCACGCTTACCTTTACGAAGCCCTGCGGAAGGTCGCGGAGCGCGCGAAAGTCCCGTGGAAGCACAACGCCTTGCGCCACTCGTTCATTTCCTACCGGCTCGCGGCAATCCAGAACACCAACCAAGTGGCCCTTGAAGCCGGCAACAGCCCGCAAATGATCTTCGCCCACTACCGCGAGCTTGTCCGCCCGCAGGACGCGGCGAACTGGTTTGCAGTGGCCCCGACGCCCGCCGCGAACGTCGCCCCGATGCGTGACGCCGTGGCCGCCGCCGGCTGACTGAACACCGATGCCGGTACCGCGCGGAATCCCAAACCCCGAATGCCATGAAAACCGCTTCCCGGCCCGGTCGGCGATTCGCAACGCAAGCCTTGACCCTGGACGAGGCCGAATGGGATTTCGGCAACTCGAAAACACTGCCCGAGACGGAGGTAGAGGCTTGCTACTATTACGAATTCGCCCGCGAACAGTTCAAGTCCAGCCCAGAGTGGCAGGAAAGGGCGGCGTCGCTGGAACGCTTGATGAAATCGCAAAGCCACGGCGGGTTCCTTGAACCCTGCCGGGACGTGTGGATGGTGTTTTTCTCCGTTGAATCGGCCCCAGAATGGCAGCCCATGTCGCTGGTGTTGCGGCCTGACTTCCTGACCATCCCTTGGCTGAGTCGCGATCTGAACGAGCGGAAGGCAATCGTGGCCAGGTTGAACGAGCATCTGCGGCAGAGGCAGGCATGGGATGCGCAAAACGCGCTGCAAATCGTGCTGGAGAGAGACGCAAAAACTCGCTACACCGTCTTCCACGGTTCTACGAAAGAGGAGCATTGCGACCCGGTAACTTTTGCGTCATGGGCGGAGTCGCAGCGGGACCGTTTCGATCCGGCTTGGGGAAATCTCGAATACGGTTACTTTGCAGTAAACTGGAACCTCAACGACAAGCGACTCTTGGCGGCGTTCGCAACGTGGCTGAAAGTAAAAAGGGGGGACCGTCGGGCAAGGGAAGCACGCGGGAGTAACAAAAAGCGGCAGCACCTTAAAGCCCTTGGTGCCAAACGCTTGTTGGATGCCGGATTCAGCGCCGAATGTGCGCTTGAGCACACGCAGCGCCAACGGCCCACGGCTCCAAGCGGGTCCGAACCCATTCTTCAAAACGCCAAATCCTTCTCGAAAGCGAAGCTCCAAACAGTCCCGCGAGTACTGGCGCGCCTGTTCGGTCCCCAGAAGTAGTCCGCACGTCGGAAGAAGAATCTTTTTTCAGGTCATTCCGGCCCCGCGTGAGAAGTGCAAATATGCGGGGCAATGAGCACCAATACTGCTGAACTTGACGCCGGAACCGCCCCGAACACGGAGCGGTTACTCACGAAACGCGAACTTGCGGCACTCCTCAGCCGTTCGCCCCGGACGGTTGACGACTGGCTGAAACGGGAGCGTCTTCCGCACCTCAAAATCGGCCGCGCTGTACTGTTCCGCTATTCCACGGTCTTGGCCCACCTTGAACGCGAATTCGGCGTCCAGCCATGAACCGGCGGCCAAACACGGCAACGGAGGACGCAGTGCGGAGGCGGCCAACGGCTCGCGACCTTCCACCATTCCTTCAAGACCTGCTCGCCGGGCCGCCGCGAGGCGGACGGCCACCAAGCAAAACCGCCCCGCGAAGTGGCGCGGAGCGGAAGGGGATGGCTGAGTGCTGCGCCCGGCTTAGAATCCAAGGTGCATGGGGTGCAATTCCCCACATCTCCACTCGCTCGCCAACCCTTCCGTATCCTACCACACGGCCCGCGTTCATCAAATGCAATCACCGAACACTTGCGGCTGTGAAATGAATCCACGCGTTTCAATGGTCGCCAACGCACGGGCAACGGCGTGCCGCGACGTTGACCCCGCCGCCATCGTCGAAGAAATCAAGGCAGGCAAGTGGGCGAAAGAGGTTGCCGCCGTGCGCCAAACCCTCGCGACGAAAGGCAAAGAGGCCGCCGACGAACTCAAGAAGCGCCTGCCCGGCATTCTCTGGACGGGGACTTTCTCGCGCCGCGCCAATGACGGATTGAAGGCGCACGCGGGCTTTCTGTGCGCCGACCTGGACGCCATCCCCGACCGCGCTGCCGAGCTTCACGACGCCTTGCGCGCGGACCCGCACGCTGCCGCTGCTTTTGTGTCGCCATCGGGCAACGGTCTGAAAGTCGTTTTCCGCGTCGCCGCCGACGCCGACCGGCACGCGCGGAGTTACGCGGCCGTCCGCGAGCACCTGCGCACCTGCTACAAAGCCAGCCCTGACGAAAAGGCGAAGGACCTCGCCCGGCTCTGCTTTGTGAGCCACGATCCCGCCGCGTGGTGGAATCCCGACGCCACACCGCTTGAACTCTTGCCCGAAATGCCGAAGGCACCCTTTGCCCGCCATGCACCGCCGCCAGACGCCAACACACTTCCGCCGTCCGCTCTGCGCCTGCTGGTCAACGGAGCGTCACAAGGCGAACGCAATGCCTCAGCCTTCGACCTGGCTTGCCAGTGCCGCGACGCCGGCAAATCACAGGCTGAGGCCGAAGCCGTCGTTGCCGCGTTCGCTGGCCAGTGCAGCCCGCCCCTGCCGGAAGCCGAGGCCCGCGCCGCCGTGCGCAGTGCTTACGGCAAGGCACCACGCGCCCCAGCGCGGGCGAGCGCCGCCCCGCTGCCGCGAATCCAAAGGGGGAACACCGCACCTGACTTCGACCGCATCACGGCAGGGGTTCGCGGCGCAATTCTCGGCATTCTGACAGACGCCAACTGCAAAGGCTCGGCCCGCAACCGCGCCGTCGCAAGGCTCGTTGTCGGCGCGCTTACCACCGTCGGGAAGCTCTACTTTCACGCCGAGCGCCAAGACTTCGACAGCGCCATGTTCTTTGACGCGACGGCCAAGCGGCTTTTGCGAATTCGAGCGGATGCTTTCGCCGCGTGGTTTTCGGAATGGCTCGGCATCAATCGCGCGGACCCGCTGTTCAAGTACGCCTTCGCAGAAGTCGAGACGGCGGCGCTCTCTGGCGCGCAGACAACCGGCATTCTGCCAGAAGCGTTCTGGGCGTCGCGCCCCGGCGCTATCTACCTTTCCAACGGCGACGGCAGCGCCGCGAAGATAACGGCGGAAGGGGTTTCGACCGTGGACAACGGCGCGGACGGCGTTTTGTTCGCCGCTGGCCGGACGCTCGCACCGTGGAAACTCACCGAGCCGCGCGACCCTTTCGAGACGTGCCGACTTTTCCGCGACGCCCATTGCATCGCCGCGCACGGCAAAGACCTGTTGCGGCTCTGGCTTTACTCACTGCCGAGCAACCCACCCAGCAAGCCACCGCTCTGCCTGCCCGGCGCCATCGGCAGCGGCAAGACGCGCACCGCGAAAGGCTTTGCCGAGCTTTTCGGAATTCCTTTTGTCGCGCACAAGGTCGAGGAAGCCGCCGAGGATGATTTCTGGCCCTGTTGCGACGCGGGCGGGCTGTTCACGCTGGACAACGCCGACACGAAATGCCGCTGGCTGGCGGACGCACTCGCCAACGCGGCAACGGACGGCTGCTCGCAACGACGCAAGCTCTACACGAACAGCGAAACTGTCATTCTCCGTGCGCGCGCCTGGCTTTGCGTGACAACCGCCAACCCGACCTTCGCCGCCGACTCTGGACTTGCCGACCGGCTCTTGGTTGACCGCTTTGACCGGCGCGACGGAGAAGTCACCGACGACGCCGAGCTTGGCGCGGAAATTCTGGCCGCGCGCGACGCTGGCCTTTCCCATGTCGCGCAGACGCTCGCCGCTGCCCTCGCCGACAAGGCGCCCGTGCCCAGCGGCTTGAACAAACGACACCCGGACTTCGCCGCCTTCGCCGTCCACATCGGCCGCGCTCTTGGGCGGGAAGCCGAGGCTATCGCCGCCTTGCGGACTGCCGAGGCGGACAAGAGCGCCTTTTGTCTCGAAAACGACACCATCGGCACGGCCTTGCTCGGCTACTTGCGCGAGGCCCGGACCTTCACCGGCACGGCCGCCGAGCTTGTGCCGAAACTCTGCGCCGTTGACGGCGAACTGACAGACCGGCTTTCCGCCAAGCGGCTTGCGAAACGTCTCGGCGCACTCTGGCCGCACTTGCAAAGCACTCTCGCGACGGCGCGGAAGGAGCCTGACCGGAGGGACGTTCAGGTGTTCACGTTCAAAGCCAAGCTGCCGGCTTTGCCGGCTTTGGAGGGTTGATTTTTGAAAACTCTCTACGCGAGCTTCATATATGGACTTTTGAGAAATGAGCCTTTGAAAGCCAGCAAACCCGGCAGGTTCCCGCCGTGACGTTTTGCCGCCAATCTGCCCCGAACTCGGCCGTGTCTTCGGAACCCCCCGCTGCCAACGCGGCTTCCGTCGGCCGGTAGCACTCCCGCACGCCTCAAAGTGCTTATGTTTGCTGTCCGCGTCTCTTTCCGTGGCAAAGCGTGTTGCTACTTCCAAACCAGCACCAGCGCCACCGGTGCTTCCACCGCTTTAGCCGATTCCTCCACCAGTTGCGCTTTTGTGTGCGGTTCGCCGTCCTCACGGATGACGATGCCGACACCCGCCGCAGACGCCGGGAGAGTTGACGTCACGCCTGCTGATCCGTATCGAGTCGCAACTCAGGCTGGCTCTTGAACGGTATCTACCACGGTTGCATCAACTGTGTCAGCACTATCCTCGCGGTCCATCGCTTGTTCTACCAGCCCGACCAGCACCAGCGGACGCTCGTCCGTGCCGTTCCCCCAATCGTGGAGGACTTTTGCGCTGCCGACCAGGTTCCCGACGATCCGGCTCTTGGTTTCAGCAGTTGCCAGCTTGGACGGTGTCGCATGTTCATCAGTCACGACCTCGGCCAGCTTGTGGACGCCCTGGGCCAACGTCTGCCGGGTTTGCCGGCCAAGACGATCAATCTCGGCAGCAACGACCCGTCGGGTTGTTTCGATGGTCAACTCCCTGGCTTGGCTCCTTGCCGCGGTCCAACTCTCGCGCTTGATCCAAGATTTGATGCACCCCGGTTTCAATCCGGTTATTTCGGCGACTTCGGTTGACGATTTGCCGGCCGTGAACAAGGCAAGCGCCACGGCCTTAACGGCTTTCGGATGGGCTTTTGTTGAGTGACCCATGCAACTAACGTAGGTTACAAAGCCCCGGACTGCAACCGGGAAAGCGACCTGTTGCAGCGCGGGGGGCAGTCGCGGGTTTTCCGCGTTGGCCCGTCACCCTCGCTCTCTGCCCGGCCCCGTATGATGCGCGCGGCCCCTGTTCCGGCGTAAACCGGGCTTGACCCGTGAATGGGCAGGAGCATGATGCCGATTCAACGAAAGGCCATGTCGGAAGTCAGTTGCCAGATCACCGTTGAAACGCCCGGTTGGGTCCGGCAAATGCACAACCTGTAGGACAACAATGTGGTATTGGGTGAAGAATCCCGACGGCACTGAGACTGACTATGACGTGCCTGCGCTCACGAAAGCGACCAAAGAGGGTAAAGTGTCGCTCGATTGGTCAGCACGCAGGGCACCTGATGGGCGCCGGATGACGGTCAAAGAGGTCCTGATTCTCCACCAGAAATATCAAGATGACGAAGCCATCACCGCCGCCACCCGGCAGCAAGAGCCACACAGACAGCCCCAGATTGCCTGTACGTCGCTGCTACCACCAAGGGAGATGTGCAGCGATACCGCGCAACCTCAGCCGGCAGATGGGTGTTCTCGTTCCCCCAGCCAAACCCAAAGGACGGGTGGAATCCCTGCGGCAATTGAGAAGCTCCAACTTAACAGGACTCAGCGCGCAATCATCTTGGCAGGCATCGCGGTTTTTGTCCTCATGGGAGTGTTTCCACCTTGGACTTGCAGGCCCTTTAGAGTCGCCGCTTACGCCGAACCTTGTGGTTATAGATTCATTGCATCTTCACCGAGTGGGGACGGAGTCAAAATAGACACGTCGAGGCTGTTCATACAGTGGGCAGTAACGATTGCAGCGACAGGTTTTGGGGTGCTACTGGTCACCAACAGAAGACAGCATCAATGAAGGCTCCGCCGCCGTGTCGAGGCATCGGCCCAGGCACAATCCGTTGTCCGGGGGGGTGATGCCGCGCGATTCCAGCATGACCTCGTTCATGCGCCGGGCACCAAGACTACTTCGCAACTGGTCGCTTCATCACGATTTCCTCCTGTGTCATTCCTGCGAAATCGTAGCCTTCAGTGGCAACAGCGTTCATGGCGACATTCATATAGAACGCTCGCTCGTCCATGCCGTCCGGGTGTTGAACACGGTTGAGCACCGAGCGAAGTACTTCGACTTTGCCGTTCGGTCGAACCAAGCGCGTGTTCTCCCTGCCTGCCCAACGGATCGTGGCAAATTCGTATGTCTGAAATCCGCCACCCTCCGCGGCTTTGGCCGTGAAATGATAAACGCCCCAGCAGGCGACAATGGCAGCGATCAAGAGCAAGGTTGTCTTTTTCATAGTAGGCAGTCGTTGGTGTTTTTGGCCTAACGTTGAAATATGAGATTGGCTTGAAAGGTCCCGTCGGGTATTTGTCCTTGGCCGGACAGGGAGATTTTCTCTTTAGATGCAACCCCGTCACAATTGATGGAAACCGACCTGATGCCCATCTTCCCGGTGACTCGCCCTTTGTCGGAGCTTCCACTAAAGGTGATTTCCTGCCCGGAAGTCGAAACGACCGTAAGCACGTTATCCTTCAGTGTCACCAAGGCGATTCCGAAAAAGAAATCACTATAAGATGAAGTCAAACGGCTTCTGCTGTAGCTGCATCGGTAGAGCCATTTGCCATCCAGTTCGCCTTGCTGGGTATCCTTGATTTGGGTCAGAACGTCTTTCAATTTCTCTGTTGCTGACGCGGAATCCAAACTCATTCCGGTCCACTGTAGATACGCCACTGCCGAATCGACTAGAGACGCACTTCTGCAAAGGTCGCCGTATTTCGATTTGAAATCCTCTTTGAACGACCGCAGTTGTGCCATCTCCGCATCGACGGCCGCCTTGGGTTTCCACTTGATCACCAGCGCCGTGATCTGGTGCTGTTGGGTGAATTGCATCGGGTCCTCGCTAGAACCGATGTTTTCACTGACGCCGAACTCGGAACCGGAGCGGATGACAATCGCGTCGCCGTGTTTGCTCTTGGCCGCAGCGACAGCCTCGTTTATTACGCCGTCGTCCCAGTACTTGTTGGGGTTCTCAAAGCGCAAAGTTCCAAGGACCTCGAATGGTCGGTCGGGCCACGTTCGATATACAGGGAGCTTGAAAGATGTTTCGGCAATGGAATCTGGCATTGTTTGCCAGTGTCGTGGCGTCCCTGAGTACTGGCTGAATCTCATCGGTGACCCACACCCCGCAAACGTGAGCATGAGTACCACACAGCAGAAGAGCCTGGGAAGGGTCGCTTTCATGGTTTCCTTGTCTCAGAAATCACCCCGCCCGGCAAGGCTTGTTTCTCCACTGGAGGCCGGCAATCTCCCAAAGGCCACTGTGTCTCACGGCTGACGGTGAACGTTGAGGCCATCCCGGTCAAAAAGGGGCCGCCATCCGTCCCTCGCCGGCCGGCCGCGTCAAAGTAGATTCCTTGTCCCCCGGCCGGCCTGCCCCGGCGCCATCGCGACGCGCGGGGGCGCGTTGTTCTCGGGGCCGGCAGCGCACCGTTGCGGCCTACGTGCGACGATTCAGGGCGAGCGAGAGTGACGCCAGCGGATTCCGCCCCCGGCGTGCCTGCTGGCCTTTACTGCGTCGCTACGATGCGCGCGGCTCGTTGCCGTTCCTCCTGGTCGCTCCGCGCGTGGCGCCGATTGCCCGTCCGCGCCACGATGCCCGCCAGACGCACGCATTCAACTCAGGAGCGACATTCCGCCTTGCGGCGGGTAGAAAGGGCGCTGCGTTTCGGCTGCCCGTAGGGCGGGCGGGAAGGGCAGGGGAATGGCTCTCCGCGATCCTAGCACATCTTAGCACACCAAAGCCGCGTGAAACCCGCATTTGACCTCGAAACGCTAAATCGCCTGTAAATGCAGGGTGAATCAGTGTTCATGCGGTTCCGATACGGTTTTCGCGCAGTGTCAAACATGGCCTAAAACGGGTTCGAGTCCCGGTAGGGTCGCCAAACTTGACTTCGCGCCTTCCGGCTTCTCCAACAGCTTGATAATCAGGGGCTTTACGGCGGTTCCAAATTCTCCGGCTGAAAAAATTACTCTCTCCGAGAACAGCACTTTCTGCAACCGCTGCTTCTGGTCGCTCGAAACCTCTGTCCAGAGCCGCGCCAGGTTGAGGATGACACCCGGCAGTAAATGGGGGCGCGGTTCATGGCTCCATCTCCTTTGGCGGCTGGGGCGGATTTCCAAAGGAAGCCAACGGTTGCCAGCCCGCAGAACGGTGCAGGGCTGAACAGTGGGTGAATCCGTCTCGGCACGGTGTTTCGATCCTGGTTTTTCCTTGTTTCACTGCCACCCTGTCACTACCCTGCCGAAAGTATGAAAAGGCAGATTTCCCTGAGTTTGAGAACCGCCTGGGCCGTGAGGATCCTGCCGCTCCTGCTCTTTCTCGCTCTGCCCGCCGCAGTGCAAGCCCAGTTCCTCTACACGACCAGTGGCGGCACAATCACCATCACGGGATACACCGGTCCCGGCGGAACGGTGGTCATCCCCAGCACAATCAACGGCCTGCCGGTCACCAGCATCGGAACCAATGCGTTCTCTAGCTGCATCAGCCTGACCAACGTGATGATCCCCAATAGTGTCACTAGCATCGGCGACGGGGCGTTCGAATACAGCTATAGCCTAATCAACGTGACCATCCCGAATAGCGTCACCAACCTCGGGAGAGCTGTGTTCGCTGGCTGCGCCAGCCTGACCAGCGTGACAATCGGCAACGGCGTCACCAGCATCGGGTACGGGACGTTCGAATACTGCACCGGCTTGACCAACGTCACAATCCCCAGCAGCGTGACCAACATCGGGGCCAGTGTGTTCTATGAGTGCTACAGCCTCAGCGCCGTCACGATCCCCAACAGCGTCACCGGCATCGGAGGCGAAGCGTTCTATAACTGTAACGGCCTGATCAACATCACGATCGGTGATAGCGTTATCAACGTGGGGGAAAGTGCGTTCTCTGATTGCACCAGCCTCGGCAGCATCACAATTCCCAACACTGTCACCAGCATCAGCGAGAATGCGTTCTGGAACTGCACCAATCTGACAAGCGTGACGATTGGCAACAGCGTCACCAACATCGGGTACGGGACGTTCGAATACTGCACCAGCTTGACGGAAGTCTATTTCGAGGGCAACGCTCCCACCCTTGGTGGATCTGTGTTTTTCGGTGACAAGGCGACCGTCTATTACTTGGCGGGGACTACGGGCTGGCCCTCGATGTTTGGTGGTCTCCCGGCCTTTCTGTGGGACCCCCTCATGCCAGCGGCATATACGACGAACAACGGCTCCATCACCATCACCCAATACACCGGGCGCGGTGGTGCGGTGATTATCCCAGGCACGATTGAGGGTCTGCCGGTCACCAGCATCGGGGACGATGCGTTCTCTGGCTGCACCAGCTTGACCAACGTGACCATCCCGAACAGCGTCACCAACATCGGCGACGGGGCCTTTGAATATTGCAACAACTTGACGAAAATGTATTTTCAAGGCAACGCTCCCACCCTTGGTGCGGATGTGTTCTATGGGGACACCAATGCAACCGTTTATTATGTACCGGGAACTACGGGCTGGGGCTTCACGTTCGGTGGTCTTCCAACGTGGAACCCGCAGGGACAAGTACCGTACACTTACACGACGAATAACAGCACTATCACCATTACCGGGTACACCGGGTTCGGCGGTGCGGTGATTATCCCAAGCACGATTGATGGCCTGCCGGTCACCAGCCTCGGGGACAGTGCGTTCTTTGGCTGCATCAGCCTGACCAACGTCACGATCCCCAATAATGTCACTAGCATCGGGGACAATGCGTTTGGTGGCTGCACGAGGCTCACAAGCGCCACGATCGGGAATGGCGTCACTAGCATCGGGGGCTATGCGTTCGGTGGCTGCACCAGTTTGACCAGCGTCACAATCGGCAACGGCGTCACTACCATCGGGGGCTCGGCGTTCGCTGGCTGCTGGGGTCTGACGAGCATCACGATTCCCAAAAGTGTCACCGGCATCGGGGGTGCGGCGTTCGAGGAGTGCTACAGCCTCGGAGGAGTCTATTTCCAAGGGAACGCCGTTTCCCTTTCCTGGGACGTGTTCTACCATACTCCGGCGACCGTCTATTACCTGCCGGGGACGACGGGTTGGGGCACATGGGCTGTCCTCTGGAACCCACTGATGCCAACCAGCGATGTCAGCTTTGGCGTGCGGACAAACCGGTTCGGGTTCACGATCAATGGGAGCAGCAGTCCGGTCGTTGTGGTTGAAGCCTGCACGAACCTGGCCAATCCAACCTGGTCTGTGGTGGGAGCCAACATCCTGACCGGTGGCTCCTCCTATTTTAGCGATCCCCAGTGGACGAATTATCCCGCCCGCTTCTACCGTCTCCGCTCGCCGTGACACGCGGGCAACCCGGAAGCCAGGAGCCAGCCCTTGTGGAACATGTGCAGGCACTACTGAGAGCAAGACAAATTGCCATGACAATCAGGCGGAGGGCGATTGCTACAGCCGGGCTGTTCGCCGTCCTGTTCACTGGCATCGGCGGAGGCCAGCTCATCTTTGTCCGGCATCAACTGGTTTCAGCGGCCGTTTCCGAGGCAAACGCCGGGGCGAAGGAGATCGCCGGGGAGCTTGCCGGCACGAATGGGCTGAACCGGACCGCTTACCGGCAAGCTCTCATCACCGCGGGTGAATGGTACGTCTTCACTCCTAGCGGCATGGTGATTGACATCGAAGGTCCCTCCCCGGAATTGTTGGGTCGCCTTGTGGCTCCAACGAATATCTCATTCACTGGTCTTCAAAGTCTCGTGTCAGGAGATGGCGAACAATGGAGGGTCTTTGCCAGGGAGTTGAAGGGCGGTTCACTCGCTCTCGGATTGACCGGCGCATCGAGATTCAAAGACGCGGACGCGGTCTTGCTTGCCAACGCCGCCAAGTTCGGGGATACGCTGGAAGATGCGCTTCGGGTGAATGCTCACTCAATTGAATGGGCGGTTGATTACGCAGTCTTCGATCAAAAGGGAGAAGTCCAAAAGGTCTTTGGCGAGTTGCCCTTGCGCGCTGACCCGGCGTTCCTTTCTGAGCTTTACTCCCGCCGCGAACTCGTCTTGGACGGCAAGCCGTACGTTCTGGCCAGCCGCGTCGTCACCGACACTGCCCAGCGGCCAATCGCAACGGTGATAGTCACCAAGGAATTTTCCGCCGAACAGCGCGCCATTTGGGATCAAAGACGGTTCAACATCGGAGTGGCTACGTCGGCATGGCTGGTGGTGGTAAGCATAGTAATCGTCCACTTCGTTCGTGACGAAATCCGGCGTCAGCATATCCATCCGTCGCTGACGGAGGCCCGCAAACAGGGCGAAGGGCAGCACGTCGAATTCAAACGGTCGCTGCTATGGAACCGCGAGCGTGGCCATGCGGACGAAGAGCCCAGACGGAATGTCCTGAAGACAATCGTGGCCTTCCTTAACTCCGGCGGCGGCAGCCTGTTCATCGGCGTTGACGACACGGGGCAGCCTTGGGGCCTCGCTGATGATCTTCAAAGCTGCAACGGCTCTGAGGATACGTTCCGCCAGCGATTGCATGACTTCATTGCCAGTTCGATCGGCGGGCAGTTCTCCCACTACATTCACAGCCGGATCGAAGATGACCCGGATTTTGTCGGGTATAGGGTTTGTTGCGTTGGCGTAGGCGCGGCCCCGCAGGCGGCGCTTCTGCGCCTTTCAAACCGCACCCACTTCTACGTCCGATCAGGGCCGCAGACCAGCGAACTTGACATCGCTCAGGCAGTGAAATACTGCCGCAACGCGCGGCTTCAAATCTGAAGCGGCGGCGCGGTAATCCATGAGTGCCGCTGTAGGTAGCTACCCGCCCGAAGGCCAATTTGTATCGTGGGTGACAATTGATTCACAGGGTACCCGTCAAAAGGGGGCCTCCACCCGTCGCACGCCGGCCGGCCGCGTCAAAGTAGATTCCTTGTCCCCCTGGCCGCCAACCCGAACACCGGTGCGGTCGCGACGCGCGGGGGCTTGTTGTTCTCGCGGCCGGCCGCGCACCGTTGCGGCCTACGCGCGACCATCCGGGGCGGGCGAGTGTAACGCCAGCGAATTCCCACCCCGGCGCGTCTGCCGGTCTTTACGGCGTCGCTACGATGGCCCCCTCCCCGGAAGCCGGGGGCCAAGTTCGCCGCTGGCAGCGTCAGGGATAGGGGCGGAAACTTATGCCATTCCAGGTCGCAACCAGTTCAACTGCAATCACCTGTGTTGGTATGTGCTGATTGTCGCGCTCGCACGATCAGTGGAAAAAGACAGTAAAAAAGACTGTAAAAAGACTTGCATCGTGGTGTGACCCGTGGCAGAAATACGGCAGATAACACGGCCCATTCATTCGTCATTGATCCAAGCACACCGCAAGGTGTCACGAGTGATCCGGGCCACTTTTATTTATGGCCTTCAAGTATGCCATCCTGTTGGACGGCGGCTTCGTGACGAAGAAACTGCAGCGCACTTTGGGGCATTTCCCGACGGCCAGTGACGTGGATCAAGAATGCCAGCGGATCGCGAGTCACCCCAAATTGGCCAATCGGGAACTTCTCCGGATTTACTTCTACGATGCCTCGCCAGCCAAGGATTGCCTTACCAACCCGATTGACGGCTCCAAGCGCGACCTCGCGACAACCCCGGAATTCGGGCGCCAGGTAAGCCTCCTCGACAAGCTGGAACTCACTCCGAATTTTGCGGTTCGGCTTGGGGAAGTTGCTGTGCACGGGTGGAAACTCGGTGATAGCGCGTTCAAAGCGATGGTCAAGGCACCCCGCCCACCCACGGCACACGACATCGTGCCAGACTTGGAACAAAAGGGCGTAGATTTGCGCATCGGCCTGGACATCGCTCGACTTTCGTTGCGCGCAATGGTGGACACCATCGTTGTTGTTACCGGCGACAGTGATCTGGTCCCGGCCTTCAAGTTCGCGCGACGGGAAGGTGTCCGCATTTTTCTCGACCACATGGGGCACGGCGTTCGGCGTGAATTGAAGGCGCACGCGGATGTTGTCCTGTGAGCTGCGACGGACTCCGCCGTGGTTCGCTCAGGCTGGTGGGCTGTTTCGTTCGGAAAGGCCCGGAAGTTCAAAGCGGGAACCTATGCTCGCACCGCATACGCCCTGCCGTCTCCCCGCACGGTCTCTCGGCGGGCCTTCGGTCGCGTGTGCCGGTGTCGGTTCCGCGTCATGAAGTCTGGGTTAGAGTCCCGGCAGGGTCGCCAAACTCGAGTTCTCGCCTTCCGGTTCCTCCCGGAGCTTGAAAACGAGGCACGTTGCGGCGACGCCACACTTCCAAGCGGCACCCGCGGCAGCAAAACTGCACGGCGGAAACGGGATCCGGCCGGCGGCCGGCATAGCGCGAATTTCGCACTGGCATCTCGCGCGGCGGATGCAAAGCTGGGCCCGTGAACAAGCTCGGGATCCTGCTGGCCGGGGCGATCTTCACCGCCGGTGCGGTGGGTTTTGGTGCGGACTACGCCGCCGTGGTCTCCCGAAAAACCAACGGCAATGCGGAATGGCAGCGCGTCGTCGAAGCGCTCGTGCAGCAACATCACGCCACCGTGGTCACTTATGAATCTTCGGTGACGGAAGCCCTGCCGGCCCTGCGTCGCCAGTTTCCGCGCTACGTCTGCTTCGTCGCCCAGCCGGCCGAGGTCAGCCGCGAGTTCGTGGCAGCGGTCCACCGGATGACACGGCAGTTCGACGACGACCCGTACACGGATTGCTTCTGGGGCATCCTCACCGGCTACAATGCGGCCAACACCCTCCGAATTGCCCGTTGGCAGAAACCGCTCGTCGTCCACAAGGTGGCCGGCGGCACGGACGTTGCGCTGCCAATGTGCGACGAGGGCGTTTGGTATTGCGAACTCAACCAGGGCCGGATGGTGAAAAAGGAAAAACGTGGCGCGCCGCAGGAGTTGAAAGGCCCGGCCGACACCACCGAGGCCCTGGTCAAGACGCTCACCGACTACCAGGCCGATCTCTTTGTCACCTCGGGCCATGCCACGGAGCACGACTGGCAGATCGGCTACCGGTATCGGAATGGCCAGTTCCGTTGCGAGAACGGGGTGTTGTATGGACTGGACACCCAGGGCCGGCGCCACCCGATCCAGTCGCGGAATCCGAAACTCTATCTGCCGGTCGGCAATTGTCTGATGGGGCACATTGATGGTCCGGACGCAATGGCGCTGGCGTTCCTCAACAGCGGTGGAGTCAACCAGATGATCGGCTACACGGTCACTTCCTGGTACGGTTACGCCGGCTGGGGTTGCCTGGACTATTTCCTGGAGCAGCCGGGCCGCTACACCTTCGCCGAGGCGTTCTTCGCCAACCAAGCGGCGCTGATCCATCGCCTGCAATCCACTCCGTTGAGCCAGGCGGACAAGGAAGGACTGCTTTACGACCGCGACACGGTGGCGTTCTACGGCGACCCGGCGTGGGAGGCACGCATGGCGGATCATGACAGGGCATGGGACCAGAAACTGCTCGAACATAAAGGGGAGTTCACCTTCGAGATCCGACCGCGTTGGGGCGCGAAATCCTTTGCGCCGGTCAACACCAACGGTTCGCAGCGCGGCGGCCGGCCGATCATCGAGTTCTTCGCGCACCGGCTGAAGAACATCACCGTCACCGAGGGGCAGGATCTGCAGCCGGTGGTCAGCAGCAAGTTCGTTTTGGTTCCGAATCCGGGCCGCTGCGATCCCAACCGGGTCTATCGGATCAGATTCCGTGCCGACCGGGCCGAGGCACCCCCAAGGTAGTGCCCGCCCGTCGGCCAGATTCACCCGAGCTGCGGAGCTGCGGGATTCTGCGGGATTTCTCTTTGACTCACCGGGCGGCTCGATTATCCTTCCCGCTCAATTTTGGAATTTGGTTTATGGCCAAGCTGACGATCAAAGATGTGGATTTGCGCGGCAAGCGCGTCTTCGTGCGGGTGGACTACAACGTCCCGATGGAGGAGAAGGATGGCCAGATGGTCATCAACGACGCCACCCGGATCCAGGAGACGCTCCCCACGCTGACCGAACTGGTCCGGCAGGGCGCCCGTTTGATCCTGGCCGCCCACTTGGGCCGGCCCAAAGGGAAGCGCGAGCCTTCCATGTCGCTGGCGCCCGTGGCCGCCAAGCTGGCGGAATTGCTGGTCCGGCCGGTGGCGTTCGTGGACGACTGCATCGGTGACAAGGTCGAGCAGGCTGCCCAGGCGCTCAAGGATGGCGAACTGCTCCTGCTCGAGAACGTTCGCTTTTACAGCGGGGAGGAAGCCAACGATCCGGCGTTTGCGGAGAAACTGGCCAAGACGGCCGAGGCCTACGTGAACGACGCCTTCGGCTCCGCCCACCGGGCGCACGCCTCGACCGAGGGCGTGGCGCGGGTCGTGGCCGCGCGCGGCGGCGTGGCGGCCGCCGGCCTGCTCATGGAAAAGGAGCTGAAGTTCCTCGGGGAAGAGCTCGAACACCCCGCCCGGCCGTTCGTGGTGATTCTCGGCGGGGCGAAGGTTTCCGACAAGATCACGGTCATTGACCGCCTGCTGGAGAAGGCCGATTCCATTCTCATTGGCGGCGCAATGGCCTACACGTTCCGTCTGGCGGACGGACACCAGACCGGCAAGTCCCTGGTCGAGGCCGACAAGACCGAGGTCGCCCGGGCGGCGCTGGCCAAGGCGGCGGCGCGGAAGGTGCAGTTCCTTTTGCCGGTGGACGACGTGGTCGCCACACCGGTCAAGACGGACAAGCTCGACAAGAAGGGCAAGCCGGTGATCGAGTGGCAGAATCCCACGGCCAGCACGAGCCTCGACACGCCGGCGAACGCCGCCGGGCTCGACATTGGTCCGGAAACGGTCAAGGCTTACGCCGCCGTCATCGCCGGCGCGAAGACGATTTTGTGGAACGGCCCGATGGGTTTGTTTGAGAACGAGCAGTTCGCCACCGGCACCAACGCGATTGCCCGGGCGGTCGCCGACGCCACCCAGCGGGGCGCCACGAGCATCATCGGGGGCGGCGACAGCGTGAAGGCGCTGAACAAGGCCGGTCTGGGTGGGCAGGTGACCTTCATGAGCACGGGCGGCGGCGCGAGCCTCGAGTTTCTTGAAGGCAAGGTGCTGCCCGGCGTGGCGGCGCTGGCGGACAAGTGAACCGCCCCGGACACGTGACATTCAACTCAATGGAACCTTTGGATTCGCATGAATAAGGACCGCAAATTGATCATCGCCGGCAACTGGAAGATGAACAAGACCGTGGCCGAGGCGGTTGACCTGGTGAACGGCCTTAAACGCGAGCTGGCCAGCATCAAGGAGGTGGACCTCGTTGTCTGTCCGCCCTTCACCGCCCTGACCGACGTCTCCAAGGTGGTTCTCGATTCGAACATCCGGCTCGGCGCCCAGAACATGAGCGAGCACAACTTCGGCGCGTTTACCGGCGAAATCGCCGCGGCGATGTTGAAGGAATTCTCGGTGCGCTATGTCATTCTCGGCCATTCCGAGCGGCGCCAGTATCAAAAGGAGTCGAACGAACTCATCGCCAAAAAAGCGTTGGCGGCCCATGCCGCCGCCCTGAAGCCGATCGTCTGCGTGGGCGAGACGCTGGCCGAGCGCGAGGCCGACCAGACCGAGAAGGTCCTGGAAACCCAGGTCCGCGGCAGCCTGGCGGGGGCGACCTCCGACCAGGTGGAGGAAACGGTCATCGCTTATGAACCGGTGTGGGCGATCGGCACCGGCAAGACCGCCACGACCGAGCAGGCCCAGGCGGCGCACGCGTTCATTCGCAAGGTGCTCGCCGCCATGTTCACCGAGGCGGTGGCGCGGCGGGTCCGCATCCAATACGGCGGCAGCGTAAAGCCCGCCAATGCCCGCGAATTGATGGGGCAGCCGGATGTGGATGGGGCGCTGGTGGGCGGCGCCGCACTCGAGGTTCGCAGCTTCTCCGACATCGTGAAAAATTCGATCTAACGGACAGAATTATTACTTATGGGTCTGATCATTGCTCTCCTGACGCTGGTGCTGACACTGAACAGCCTCCTGCTGATCCTGCTGGTGCTGATTCAACTTCCCAAAAAGGAAGCGGGCGCCGGCCTGGCCTTCGGTGGTGCGGCCTCCGACGCGCTGTTTGGCGCCGGATCCGGCACGGTGCTCAGCCGCATCACCAAGTACGGCGCCGGCTTCTTTCTCGGCCTGTGCCTGGTGCTGGCCATCCTGATGAACCATGAGGCCAAGTCGGGTCCCCGCGGCATTGAACGGGAAATGCTGAAGCGCGCGGCCGCCGCCGCGGCGGCCCAGGCCAATCTTCCGGCCGGTTCGAACCTGACCAACCTCTCCGACGTCCTCACCCGCGAGTTGCAGAACAAGGCCGCGGCCGCAACCAATGCGGTGACCACCCCGCCGGTCACCGTGCCGCCGGCGGGCACGAACGCGACGCCCGCGAAGTAGCCGGCGCCGATTTTCTCCAACCCCTCGCGTGGCCCCGTGCCAACGGGGTTGCCGGTGCGGTGCCTTGCCAACCGATGCCAATCGCGGTCAGGGGTGGCCGCGGGCAAGCGCTGTCGTATTCCGCCACAGGTCTTTCGCGTGCTGGCCGCTTCGGTTGGCAATTGCCTTCGCGCTGGCCCTGGCGCGGAAAGGTTTGCCGCTCACATGGTTTGGGGTTGACAGTGGCGGGGCGCTTTGACTACCAAACAAGTGGCTATGCCACCAGTTGTCATGCCGACGCCATTGAAGACCGGGCGCTTGGTCAAAGATCCCGTGTACCGGCAGTTGAACGGGCTGCTCCAGGGGCTCATCCGCGACGGCGAGTTCAAGGCCGGTCAGCAGTTTCTCACGGAACGCGAGGTCGGCGAACGCTTCGGCGTCAGCCGGGTCACCGCGAACAAAGCGCTGTCGCACCTCGTGGTCGAGGGCGTGCTCGAATTCCGCAAGGGCGTCGGCAGCTTCGTGCGCGAGGGCGTGCTGGACTACGACCTGCAGTCGCTGATGAGTTTCACCCGCAAGGCGGCGCTGGCCGGGAAGCAGTCCGCGACGCGGGTGCTCAAGTTCGAGTCCTTGAAGGCCGGGCGGGCCCACGACGAGGTCCGCCAGGCGCTTCGGCTGGGCGAGGGCGACCCACTCTACTACTTCGAGCGGCTGCGACTGGTGGAGGGCGAGCCGGTGATTCTGGAGCGGCGTCACCTCGCGGCCCGGCTCTGTCCCGGACTGACCAGGGCGTTGGTGCAAGGATCGCTTTACGATCTGTTGACCCGGAAATATGGCCTGCCGGTCACCGCGGCCGACGAGACGATTCAGGCCGTAAACCTGTCGTCCGCCGATGCGCGGCGATTGCGGGTGCCCGCCGGGACGGCTGCCTTGCGCGTGCGGGCCGTCGGCCACGCGGAGTCGCCGCTGTGGTTCGAGGATACGCTGTACCGCGGCGACCGATATGAGTTTCATAACGCCATCGGCGCCGCCAAACGGCCGCGGCCGGCCAGTCTGGTCATCTGTGGACCGCCGGCTCCCATCAAGTGTGGTGCCACTCAAGCCTGCTAATCCTTGAACATGAACATCGCCCAACCCACCGCTTCCCTCCGGGCCGGCGTCATCGGCACCGGCTTCATCGGTCCTGTTCACGTCGAGGCGCTGCGCCGCCTCGGTGTGACCGTGACCGCGATCTGTGACGTGGCTGACCTGGCCGCCAAAGCCGCCGTCAAACTGGCCATCCCGCAGGCGTTTGCCGACTATCGCGAAATGCTGGCCTGCCCTGATGTGGACGTGGTCCACATCACCACGCCCAACCGGTTCCACTGTGAGATGTCGCTGGCGGCGTTGCGGGCGGGCAAGCACGTCGTCTGCGAAAAACCGCTGGCGATGAACACGCGCGAGACGGCGCGGATCGTCAGGACCGTGCGCGCCGCCGGGCGGGTCTTCGCGGTGAACTACAACGTCCGGTTCTACCCCGCCGTCCTGCAACTTCACCACCTGGTCGCACGCGGCGAATTGGGCGACATCATCCACGTCAATGGCTCCTATTTGCAGGACTGGCTGTTCAAGGACACCGATTACAACTGGCGCCTGCTCCCGCGGGAGGGCGGGACGTTGCGCGCGGTGGCCGACATCGGCACGCACTGGATGGACGCCGTGTCTTTCATCCTCGGCGCCAGGATCAAATCGGTGTTGGCCGACCTCGGCACGTTGCACCAGACGCGCAAGCGGCCCCTCGGCGAGGTGCCGACGTTCGCCAAGGCGGACGCGAAGCTGCGCTACGCCCGTTACCGGGTCGCGACCGAGGATTTTGCGAACGTGCTGCTGGAATTCGCCAGCGGCGCGCGCGGCAACCTCGGCGTCTCGCAGGTGGCCGCCGGCCGCAAGAACTGCATCCGCATCGAGATTTACGGGTCAAAGAAGTCCGCGTGGTGGTGCTCCGAAGACCCGGAGATGCTGCGGTTCGGCAACCGCGATGGCGCCAACGAAACCGCTGTGCGGGCCACGCCCGCCTTTGGCAACGGCGCGGCCGGCTTCATGGATTATCCGCCGGGCCACGTCGAGGGTTTCCCCGACACGTTCAAGATGAGCTTCCGTTCGATCTACGCCGCCATCGCCGGCGATCCTGGTCAGCATTTGTTTGCCACGGCCGAGGATGGTCATCAGGAGGTCGCCGTCGGCGAGGCGATCGTGAACAGCAACCGGTCGAAATCGTGGGTGAAGGTTTAGGCGTTTTGTGTTCACGATCGCGCTCACGATGAAATTGAGACCCGGCGCCCTGCCGGGCTATCGCAAGGCCCACGATGAGCTTTGGCCCGAGATTGCGCGCGGCATGAGCGACCATGGCGTCAGCATGGCTGTCTATCACGAGGCCGGCCGGCTCTGCCTGTTCGCAACGGCACCGAGCGAGGCGCATTGGAACCGCAGCCGCCAGGATCCCAAGCTGGCGGAGTGGAACGCGCGCATGATGGCGTTCCTGGAAACGTCGGAACCCGGCCGGATCGCCTTTCATGTGCCGGAGAAGGTGTTCGGCTTCGGAGAATTTAAGTGAACCTCGGTCCAATACCGCTTGCGCTTTTTCAGGCTCAACCAACTACCTCCACCCGCCAACCTATGAAACTCGGATTCGTCACTGCCATTCTTCCTGAACTCAATCTCAACCAAATCCTCGCATTTGCCGCCGCCGAACGGCTCGCGTGCGTCGAGGTCATGTGCTGGCCCGTGGGCAAAGCGGAACGCAAATACGCCGGCATCACGCACCTCAACGTCACCGGCTTCACGCAGGCGCAAGCCGACGACGTCAGCGCGCTCTGTGCCAAGCACGGCGTCAGCCTGAGCGGCCTCGGCTATTATCCGAATCCGCTCGATCCCGATCCGGTCACGGCGAAGAAGGCCACGGACCATCTTAAAAAGGTCATCCTCGCCGCCGAACTGCTCGGTCTGAAAAACGTCAACACGTTCGTCGGCCGCGACTGGACCAAGTCGGTGGACGCGAACTGGCCGCGCTTCCTTAAGACCTGGCGGCCGCTGATTGCGTTCGCCGAGGACCACGGCATCAAGATCGGCATCGAGAACTGTCCGATGCTCTTCACCGACGACGAATGGCCGGGCGGCAAGAACCTGATGACCACGCCGGTGATCTGGCGGCGCGCCTTCAGCGACCTCCCCAGCCCGAACTTCGGCCTCAACTACGATCCGTCGCACTTCATCCTGCAATGGATGGACCCGGTTTCGCCGCTGCGCGAGTTCAAGGACAAGCTCTTTCACCTTCATGCGAAGGACGTGCGCATCCGCCGCGAGCGGATCAACGACGTCGGCGTGTTCGCGGTGCCACTGGAATGGCATCAACCGCGGATTCCCGGCTACGGCGACATCAACTGGGCGGGGTTCATGGCGGCGTTGATGGAGGTCGGTTATGACGGCCCGGTGTGCATCGAAGTCGAGGACGACACCTTCGGCAAGACGCTCGCCGGTCGCCAGGCCGCCATCCAAGTCGCCCGCAACGTGCTGGCATCGTTCTTCGGATGACAAACTCGGCATCTGATTTTCAGCTCCAAACATGTCAACCACGTTCCCTGCTCGGTTGCACGTTCTGATGGCCCGATCGGCTCCGGTTGGGCTGGTCCTGAGGCGGGGACCCTCCAAGTCGGTGTGCTCGATTCTCTGGAACCGGACGACAGACGAGTTTCACGTTGGACAATGGTTGCGAGGCCGGATTTACGAGCGTCGTTCTGACGTGTCCCCCGACGGCAAGTATCTCATCTATTTCGCGATGAACGGCCGTGGCGAATCCAAGACCGGCGGCGCGTGGACGGCGATCTCGCGGACGCCGTGGCTCAAGGCCTTGGTTCTTCTTGGCAAGGGTGACTGCTGGCACGGAGGCGGACTCTTCACCGACCAGCGGAAGTACTGGGTGAACGACGGCTATGGCCACATCCAACTGCGGGACAGTAGCGAGGTTTCCCGCGATACGGCCTTCGCACCCACTGCTTATTATGGTGGTGAGTGTCCTGGCGTCTACTATGTCAGACTACAGCGCGACGGCTGGATCCTTCGTAGCCAACACGCGGCCGCCTGTGGTGGGGCTACCGTTTTTGAGAAGACTCTGCCCAGAGGTTGGTTTCTTAGGAAACTTGCCCACGCTCAAGTTGGCTCGCCCGCCGGGAAAGGCTGCTATTGGGATGAGCATGAATTGAAGCAGGCTGAATCCGGCAGTTCATTGAAATGCCCGTCGTGGGAATGGGCGGACGTTGACGGAAAGCGCTTGGTCTGGGCGGAGCATGGCTGCTTATTCGCTCGGTCCATCAAGAGTGCGAACAAACTCGGCGACGCCAAGCTCCTGCACGATTTCAACGGCATGACGTTCGAGCCGATTGCCGCTCCCTACTGAATGAAACAAACCTGGCAGCTAAAAGGCTCTCCCATGAAATACACCTACTCCGAACTCGCCAGGATGATTGACCACTCGCTCCTGCATCCGACGCTGACGGACCAGGAACTGGAGGCCGGCTGCAAAGTTGCTGCGAAATACGGCGTCGCCTCGGTCTGCATCAAGCCCTACGCCGTCAAGCGCGCCGTCGAACTGTTGCGCGGGAGCGGCGTGCGCGTCGGCTGCGTGATCGGCTTTCCGCATGGCAACGCCTGCACCGAGTCGAAACGCTACGAGACCGAGCTGGCCTGCCGCGACGGCGCGGTCGAGATTGACATGGTCATCAACCTCGGCAAGGCGCTGAGCGGCGACTGGGAATACGTGGAGCGTGATGTCAAAGCCGTCGGCGACGAGGCGCACCGGCATGGCGGGAAAGTGAAGGTGATTTTCGAGAACGATTATCTCACCAAGGGCGGAGCGGGGCTGGGCAGCGATGATTTCAAGCGCCAGCTCTGCCAGCTTTGCGAGCGCGCCGGCGCCGACTGGGTGAAGACCTCGACTGGCTACGGCTTCGTGAAGCAGCCCGACGGCAGCTACAATTACCAAGGCGCCACCGAGCATGACCTCGCGCTGATGAGAGCGAGCGTCTCGGCCAAAGTCCAGGTCAAGGCTGCCGGGGGCGTCCGCGATCTCGACGGCCTCATCAAGGTCCGCGACCTCGGCGCCTCCCGTTGCGGCGCGACCGCCACGGCGGCGATGCTGGACGAATACCGGCGTCGGGCGGCGGCCGAGGAAGCCGGCGTGCCGGCGGCCGGCCAGCCGGGTTCCATCGGGTCCGGCGGATACTGAGTTGACCTTCTCTCATGACCAGGCTTCGGCAGGCCATTCAGGGGAACATGGCAACGACGAGGCGTGTGCGGTTGGCCGGCAAGCTGACACGTGAGTTGCGGCCGATTCCCGGGGATTTGCCGGGGACAGCGATTTCGGAAACCTGGAGGCGGACCTGCCTTGGGAACTGTGGTTTCAGAGCGGGTGACGCCCTTGGGGGGCAGGGTTTTCAGGCCGTTGCTCCTTGACAGACTGGCGGTAGAGATCAGGGAAATGGGGAACAGGGGAGTGTCGTCTCTGGCCGCGGTGAAGGGAACTGCCTTAACCGAGCAATCCAATCTGGCGCCGGAGTTTTCCCCGGGGTGCGGCCCCAGACGCGAGGAAGGGCTCACGTTCCGAAATTGCTGGGGGCTGCGTTGACCAGTTGCCCCGCGGGGCGGCTTTGTGTATGGTGCGCGCTTCGATTGGATTGTGATGAGCAAAACGAAATCAACAACCGATTCTGATAAGGTCGGTTCGCCGGCCGCGGGGCCAACCCCGTCAGCCGGGGAAACAACGCTGACCGCCGAGGTAACTCCGGCGCCGGGCACCGAGGCCGGGAACGCATCCCTCCCACCGTTGACGCCGGAAGAGATCGCCGGCTTGAAGGCGAAGGCGGCGAAGGCGGACGAGAACTGGGACCGCTACCTGCGCGCCGTGGCGGAGCTGGACAATTTCAAAAAGCGGGCCGCCCGCGAGCGCCAGGAAGCGGCCCGGACCGCGAACGAAGCCCTGCTGCAGAAGCTGATCCCGGTGCTGGACCATCTTGACATGGCCCTCGCCGCCGCCGACAACGCCTCGAGCCCGGTGGCCGATTCCCTGAAGACCGGGTTCACGATGGTCGGCAGCCAGTTGCGCAGCCTCCTCGCGGAGGCAGGCTTGGAGGAAATCGAGGCCGCGGGTCAGAAGTTCGATCCGCAATTGCACGAGGCGGTGGCCCACGAGGAATCCGCTGACGTTGCCGAGGGCGGCGTCCTGCAGCAAGTGCGCAAGGGTTACCGTCTCCGCGACCGCCTGCTGCGGCCGGCCACGGTGGTGGTAGCCAGGAAACCATCTGTCCCGGCGGCCTAGTCCCGCCCCAACCTTTCAACTGCCGATGGCCAAGCGCGATTATTACGAGGTTCTCGGGGTGGAGCGGAACGCGAGCGACGAGGAGATCAAGAAGTCCTATCGCAAGCTCGCGTTGAAGTACCACCCGGACCGAAACCCAGGCGACAAAGCCGCCGAGGAAAAATTCAAGGAATTGGGCGAGGCCTACGAGGTGCTCAATGACGCCCAGAAACGGGCGGCCTATGACCAATATGGCCATGCGGCATTCGACCCGCGGACCCGGGCCGGAGCGGCGGGCGCGCGCGGCGAATGGAGCGGCGGCTTCCACGATCCCTTCGACATTTTCCGCGAGGTCTTCGGCGCCGGGAGCGGTCGGGGCGGCTCGATCTTCGACGAATTCTTCGGCGGCGAATCGCGCGGCCACCCGCCCGGAGGCGAGCGCGGGGCGGATTTGCGGTTCGACCTCGAGATTGAATTTACCGAGGCCGCCTTGGGTTGCGAGAAGGAGATCACCGTGAACAAGGCCGAGGTGTGTGAAGTCTGCCATGGCAGCGGTGCGGAGAAAGGCTCCGGCACGAAGACGTGTTCGACCTGTCAGGGCCGCGGCCAGGTGGATCAGGTGTTGGGCGGGTTCCTGCGCGTCCGGCAAAGCTGCCCACGCTGCGAGGGTGCCGGCCGCATTGTCGAGAAACCCTGTCGCACCTGCCGGGGCACCGGTCGCACTGAACGGCCTTCGCAAATTCCCGTCCGCATTCCGGCCGGCGTGGATGATGGCACCCGCCTGCGGCTCACCGGCAAGGGGGAGTCCGGCGTGCGCGGCGCTCCGTCAGGTGACCTCTACGTTGTGCTGCATGTGCGAGCCCACGACATCTTTCAACGGGAGGGCGACGACCTGGTCTGCGAAGTGCCCATCAGCTTTGTGCACGCCGCCCTGGGGGCGGAGGTGGCGGTGCCGACCCTGGAAGGCTCCGCGCACATCAAGATTCCCGCCGGGACACAGAACGGGACGATCTTCCGCCTGAAGGGCAAGGGCATTCGCAATGTTCAGGGGCATGGTCACGGCGATCTCCACGTGCGCGTGCTGGTCGAGGTTCCCACCCGGTTGAACGGCACCCAGCGGGCGAAACTGGAGGAATTCGCGGCGACCTGCGACGCCAGCGTCAACCCGCGCACCAAGAGTTTTTTCGAGAAGGCCAGGGAATTCTTCAGTTGATTGCGCCGGCCGGCGTTGCCGGCCAATCGCACCTCACGAATCATGCACCGTTTCTATCTGCCGCCTTCACACTGCCAGGACAACACGATCGCGCTCACGGGCCCGGAGGCGCACCACGCGCTCCATGTGCTCCGCATCGGCCCCGGAGAACGCGTGGTCGTGCTCGATGGCGCCGGGCACGAGCTGTTGTGCGACGTGCGGGACACGGCCGGCGGCCGGGTGGAACTCGCCGTGCAGCAGCGAAACCTGCTGACGTCGCTGCCCTGCCGGCTGACGTTGATCCAGGCGGTGACCAAGCCGAAGAGCATGGAGATCATCGTGCAGAAGGCCACCGAATTGGGCGCCAGGCGGCTCGTGCCGGTGCTGTCCGAGCGGAGCGTTGCCCAGCTCGAAGGCGAGGCGGCTGAACGGAAAACCGAGAAGTGGCGGACCATCGCGATCGAAGCGATCAAACAATGCGGGTCGCCGTGGTTGCCGGCGATCGAGGAACCGGTCAAGCCGGGTGTGTTCCTGGCGCGCGGCGAGAGCTTCGATCTGGCGCTGCTGGCATCACTGCAACCGGGCAGCCGCCACCCACGCGAGGTTTTGAAGGCTTATCACGCCGAGCACGGCCGGCCGCCGCGACAGATCGCGGTGTGGGTTGGGCCGGAAGGGGATTTCACCCCGGCGGAACTGGGCGCGATCCGCGGCTCCGGGGCGCAGGCGATCACGCTTGGGCCATTGGTGCTCCGCAGCGAAACCGCCGCCATTTACTGCCTGTCCTTTCTCAGCTACGAACTCCAGGCGCCGCCTGATTGATCGCGGTTGGCAATTTACCTCCGGACAGCCGGAAGGTCCCCTGCGCATCCGGCAGGTGAACCGGATTGAGGATCCGCGGTCAGTCCGCGGGGCGGACTAACCGCCGAGCGTCTGCCACTGGCTTTCCTGCGCCTGCCGGGCGGCCACCAGCGCGCCCTTCGCCACGTGTTGCTTGTAGTTCTCGCCCACGGTCAACACGCGCGGTTTCTCGTAGCCCTCCTCGGTCAGCAAGCGCTGCAGCTCGGTGTCGAGATTCCGAATCCGGCTGCCGCCCCCGGTGAGAATGATGTTCTGCATCAGTTCCGCCACTGTGTCGTTCGAGGTCCGGCCAATGGCCGTCTTCACGCATTCGAGAATCTCCAGCAGGAGCGGCTGACTCGCGGCGGCCATCGCCTCGGTCAGGTCCAGTTTCCGCGCCTTGCCGCCGATCACGACGCTGACGCTGATCGGCAACTCGGGTTTGCCCACGAACGAGTACTGCTCCTTCAGCTCGCGGACCCGGGCGAGCGAGAGATTGACCTCGGGATGGGCGCGACGGATGCCCTCCTGCAGGAGCACGTCCACTTTGTCGCCGGCGAACGCGATGCTGATCTGATCGTCCGCCGTTGGAAAGTAGCCTTGCACCAGGCACACGTCCGTGGTGCCCGCGCCGCTGTCCACGAACAGCGAGTTGCGCACCGGATCGAGATACGCGGGATCGGCCAGCCGCGACTCGTCACGGAAGCCGAGCGCGGCGAGGAACGGCTCGGGGATGAGCATGGCCTTGTGGAACGAGCCGGTCAGCGCCTGGGCCAGGTGCTCGCGGGCCGAACGATCGGCGCTGGCGGGCACGCCGGCGACCACGCGCAATTCCATGCCGGCGGGGGCCGGGATCAGGGAGCGGAGGTGCCGGACAAAATCCTGCGCCGCGGCCATGTCGTCCACGACGCCGTTGACGAGCGGCGAAACCATGCGGAGGTAGAGCCGGTTCTTCACCGCCGGCTGGCCGTAGAGCACCTTGGCGTTGCCCGGCAGGAGGTTTTCGACGATGCCCTCCTTCGCATAGCCGACCACGCTGGGCACGATGACGTCCACCAGCAGTTCGGCGGCGCCGGGGCTGATGGTTTTGAGGCAGGTGGCGTTGGTCCCCAGATCGAGACCGACCAGCAGGGCGTCGCCTTTCGTGGCCTTGGCGGCGAGGTCGGAGGCGGGCAGGGGATTGACCTTGCGTTGGATTTCCCGGGCCGTTTCGGCGGTCAGCGGGGCGACGAACGTGGTGCGCATGAAATTTTGAATGTTTACCGGCTGTTCAAACCGGCGGCGACCGACACGTGCCGCCGGCGATGTGCTGGCAGTCTGGACTGGCGGGCGTGAAATGCAAGCGCGCGTGATGTGCCATTGACAGCGTGGGCGTCGCGATTAGGATTGGGGGCGTCGCGGGTGTAGCTCAGTGGTAGAGCTCCAGCCTTCCAAGCTGGCCATGTGGGTTCGATTCCCATCACCCGCTCCAGCGCGGGAGAGGTGGCCGAGTGGCTGAAGGCGGCGGTTTGCTAAACCGTTGTACGGTCAAAAGCCGTACCGGGGGTTCGAATCCCCCCCTCTCCGCCAGTTCGACATTTTCCATTTTTCGCGCTGACGCGGGTTGACGGAGAGCGAGTCGGAATGCCATTCGGCGAGGAAATTCCACGGGTTTTTGAACTTCACCGCCAACGATTTCTCCGCCACAAGGAGGTTCGACCCGACTTTTTGGAGGAAATCCCGTTTTTCCCCCCCCGTTTTCTTCGGCGAGCAAAAAAGTGGCGTTTTTGGCCTCTGAAACCGACGCGATCACCGGTTCGAACCGATTCTTGCGGTTGCGTTTAAACGCCTCCAATTTGCCCTTCAGTTCCGCCTTGCGGTTGACCAGGGCGTGCTTCTTGGCGAGGTATTCCTGCTCGGTGATCTGGTCGCCCAAACGCATGTCGAGCAGGCGGTCGGCCTGCCTGCCACACGCCGCGAGGTCGGCTTGAAGCTGGGCGAGCCGATTCGTTCTCGGCTCGGTCCTCCTCGCAAACATCGTCCCAGTCACCCTTGGCATGACGGGCGAGGGCCTCGGCGATGTCCGCCCGATTGAGTTGCCCGTAGGCCGGCGTGGTGACGTAGAGGTCACCGAGCGGGAGACGGGTTGGTCCGGGCAGGTAGTAGGGAGTAGTCATTCGACTTTAGTTGGGCTGATAATCAGGACTGCGACTGTCGGCCCGGCCGGCCAAACCGCGTCGGCGGCTTTGGCCCTTGCGGGATAACCTGGGCACCTTTCTGCCCGGCGGTGATGCCGTTGCGGTAGCTTTCGAGGATTTTCTCCGAAATCCGTCTGACGATGGCGCCGGTGTCCTCCGCTCCATTGAGCCGTCACGGACTCAGAAACGGCGGGCCCGGGTAGCTCCATAGGCTCAGGAAACTCCGTTGACAGAGTTTGCCCAGATACCGTTCGGCCGGTGTGACGGGCACCGCCTTCTCAACCGGCTGGTGAGGATCTTCCGGGGTCGAGGTGTGTGAACTACTGCCCATAGGGTGACCGACGCCATGACCCTGCGCCCACCGGTATCCTTTGGCAACACATCAGCACGGTCGGCCTCGCCTCTGGCTTCAAACCAGCGGAACTTCGCTCCCAACTCGTACAACCACGGTGCTAGCTTGGTAATCGTCGCTCGGTTGGAATCGGTCGTTGAACCTTCTTTGAACTTTCTTCCCACTCAACCCGACGTACAAGATGACGGCGATTGAAGACCATGGACAACACCGGTGATCGCGGCCGCCTGATGGAGAACATTTACCGTGAAATCGGGCCGGAGTTGCTGGCGTACTTCCAGCGGCACCATGGCAGTCCACAGACGGCGGAGGATTTGTTACAGGAAACTTTTGCTGCCGTGATGAAAAATCCGGACCAACTTTTGCGGGCCGACTCGCCCCGGGCTTACTTGTTTGGGGTGGCGCGGAATTTGAGCGCGGAAACGTACCGGCGCTCCCATCCGACGGAAGAACTGCCCGCAGAGCCACGAATAGATGATGAGGAACCAGCGGACCCGAGGTTGGAGGTGATGCGCGAAGCCATCGTGCGGCTTAACGCGGACTCACGGCAGGTTCTGGAATTGCGCCTTCACCGGGAGCTTTCTTACGAGGAAATGGCCGCGGCTCTGGGCGTGCCGATCGGCACCGCCAGATCGCGGCTGCATCATGCGGTCCGGCAACTGCGAGAACATTTGAAAAATAGTGATTATGAATAATGAAGTTTTGGAAAGACTGTTGATTGACCGCTCGGCGGGTGAATTACCGCCCGACGTGGAAGAGTTGCTGGAGGCCCATCTTCTGGAAAATCCGCCGGCAAGGAAAGAAGCGGTGCAAATCGGCGAGACCCTGCGCTTGGCGCGGCTGGCGCTGGCAGGCCAACCGGCGGTCCCGTTGCCCGTGCTACAGCCAGCCTGGCATGTCCCCAACTGGGCTTGGCGTATGGCGGCATGTTTCGTATGCGGTCTTTCGCTTGGAATCTTCGCTATGCGCGGCAGGAATGAACCGCTCTGCATCACCGCCTCCATTCCTGGTCACGAGATGGCCGCGATAACGACGGCGGATGAATCAGGCATCTGGTCCGCCCGCCGTTTTCGGGACGGTTTGTCATCGGTCACAGTGAAAGCTGAAGACCGGATTATTTGGAGATCACCCGTTAGAAAACCTGAGATGTTCTGAAAACGATTATGAAAAGGATGAAATCAAATGGTTCATTGCCCTTCCTCGCCGTGACGTTCGTGTGTCTCCTGATAACCGGATGCGCTCCCCGGCGGATTGCCTGGTCACCGGACGGAGCACACGCGGCCATTTTCGCGGGCGATGGGTTGCATTTGTGCGGGCCGGATGGCGCGCTCTCCGAAATCGTCCTGCACGGCGAAGGAATGGCCGAATGGTTTCCAGATTCTCACCGGCTGGCGATAGTGTCCGAGGTCGGAAAACAGTCCTGGAAGGATTTGGAGAAAGTCATTTCGCCCGAAGAGCGCGAACGTGTCGTGGAAGGCGGGAAAGCCCTTCTGGATCAATTTAAAGCGGGGCGCAATTTAACCAGCGCCCTCAAAACCCTGAACGGCCTGGGTGAGTATGAAAAAAACGCCGTGGCGGTGTATCTCGCGCAAAACGAAGGAACCAAAGAACAAGCCGGGACCAACTGGGACAATTTGCGGCAAAAAGAAGCGAGCATGATCCAAATCCGCATCGGCACGCTGGAGGAGGGAAAGTTGGCGCTTGGCCCGCCGCTGCTCAACAGCCTTCGAAAGGTTTTCGACATTCGCGTCGCTCCCACCGGAACGGCTATCGCGTTCACGGCTGAAGGCAACAGAGAACGTGAGTTGCAGCTTTTGGTGCTTCCGGCCGACGGCTCCGCTCCGCCACAGTTGGTGGCCAAAAACACGGCCGTTTGTTCCGATTGGTCAGTTGACGGCCATTCACTCGTGTATATCCGCGCCATCAATACGCCCCCAAGCGACGATCAAATCAGCCTGGCCTCGCTCACTCGGCGCGGTATCCTCAACGCTGCGGGCAAAATCCAAATTCAAACAAGGGCCGACGATCTCGCCGGTCTGCTCTTCGCTGCCGGCAACAAAGTCCGCTGTTTAAGCGACGGACGCATCGTTTTTGTCTCGGCGGACATCCATCTCCCCTGCACCGCTTTGGACATGCCCCAGCAGCCCCAACTCTTTGCCTTGGATCCTGAACGGCAGGTCAGCGTGATTCCGCTGATCCCGAGAAGCGTGCAAGGAGGCCTGCCCGCCAAACCAGCCTTTTATGAGATCAGTCCCGACGGCAAACGCGTCGCCGTCTTCGCGAACGATGGTGCTGTGGTGGTTTTGACCCTGGCCACGGGAGCGATGGACACCGTGCAAGCCGCGGGAAGCGTTGACACGGCGTCCGCGCCGGCCTGGCGTTCGGCCAGTGAGTTGTGCTTCATTTCCACCACCAACGGTCAACCGGCACAAGTGGCCCTTTGGAATAGCGGAACGACTCGGGTGTTGAGCGCCAACTGGCCGGCGGAAGCCAGAAATGGATTTTTGGACAAATGAGAACCCATTAAGCCCGCCTTGGCGCGAATGACAACCCCGCAATTCCCGCCATGGTGCTTCCCCCGGTCGGCTCGCGGTTGCCACTCGTGGAAAACGAGTGTGCCGGCTTGGAAAAAGGCTCTGCGCCGCGCGCCAGTTTGCGTCCAGCGTGGCTTGAAAGCTCTGCCCCATGCCCTCCATGCGCGGTTTCCGTGTGGCTTTTCGCGCACCGTTGCGGCCTACGCGCGACGATCCGGGGCGAGGGATGTGGACCGCAGCGGTATTTTCCCCGCGCGTCAGAGAGGCGTTTGGAGCGTGCGAGCCACCGTGGCGCGCTGCGGGAAGTACAGAACACGAGGGAACTCCGCCGGTCTTCCTGGGCACCGCCGGAAATGGTCGCGTGAGCTTCCGGGGCCGGTCTTGTCTGATCAGAAGACGGCATGATGGCGGAGACCGGAGCGAACCGCCGCGCCGGAACGATGGGCTTATGAATTACGACGAATTCGCCTTCTTCAACCAGCAACTGGCCGGGATGGTGAAGAGCGGCATCCCGCTGGAGGGCGCACTGCGGCAGTTGTGCGAGACGATGCAGCGCGGCGCCTTGCGTTCCCAAATCGAGGCGCTGGGCGCGGATCTGGCCAAGGGCGTGCCGCTGCGGGAGGCGCTCCCGCGGCGCGAACTGCCGGGGTTTTATGTGCAGATGCTGCAAGTGGGCGCCCAAGGCAACGACCTGCCGCGCGTGCTCACCATGGTGGCCGACCACTATCAGCGGGTGGCGTCAGTGTGGGCACGGCTGAAGGCGTTGATGGTTTATCCGGCGCTGGTGTACTGCGCGATGCTTGGGCTGTTTGGTTTCCTGGGCTGGCTGGTGGTTAGCCTGGCGCACTCGTCGTTGTTCGAGCTGGCGGATACCTTCCAAAGTCAACCGCGGTTTACCCCGTTGCTGGCGGCCGTGTTCCCGTTTTTTTGGCTGGTTTTGCTCGGCGTGGGTTTCGCCATGGTGGTGTCGCTGCCCGCCGGCCGCGAGTGGCTGCGGCGGAGGCTGCCGGGTTTTCGCGAAGCCAATCTGGCGCGGTTTGCGTCCGGCATGAAGGTGCTCCTTCAGGGCGGCCGGCCGTTGCCGCAGGCGGTTGAACTGATGCAGACCCTCGAGGAAGGCAGCCACGTGGGCAATGAACTGGCGGACTGGCGGGCGCGCCTGGCCGCCGGCCGCAGCAAGCTGGCGGAGGTCATCACCGCCGGGAAGGTGTTCCCGCCCTTGTTCGTCTGGCTGGTGACGCAGGGTGGCGAAGACCTTGCCGGCGGTTTCGGGCGCGCGGAGGAAATCTATTACGGACGGGCCAAGCACCGCATTGAAATGATGCTGTACGCGGCGTTGCCCGTGGCGGTGCTGACGCTGGGCGCACTGATTGTGCTCGAAATCATGCCGATTGTGCTGGTGCTGACTTCATTGCTGAATGCGCTCGGTTCCTTCGGCGATTGACGGGAGAAGGGAATGAGTTCCTTGAACCACATCATGTTTGGCGCGGGCGGCTTCAGCCTGACGTCGGGGGAAGACGTCCTCGGTTTCCTGGTCGGCCTGGCGCTGGCGCCGTTGGTGGCGGCCTTGGTGTTGGGTCTTTTCTACCTGGTCTATTACGTGTTCAGCCTGCCGATGCGCCGGCGCGAGCAGACGCGGCTGTTTCTCGATTTGATCGAACGCGGCCTGCAACACGGCCAGAGCATCGAGCAAACCATCCTGGGCGTGGCGCGCAGCGGCGACAGCTCGCTGGGGGAGCGGTTTCGCGTCCTGGCGCGGCGGATGGAGCAGGGGATCGGTTTCGCCCAGGCCATCCAGTTGCCGCCGGAGTTTCTGCCGGCGGAAACCGTGGCGATGCTCAAGGCGGGCGCCGAGGCCGGCGACGTGGCCAAAGTGCTGCCCGCCTGCCGCGAAGCGTCGCGCGACGGCGTCGAGGAGGTCTGGAAGGCGCAGCATTACCTGGCGCTGCTGGCGTTTGTGGTTACGCCCGCCTGGGCCGTGGTGTTCACGGTGCTCATGGTGTTAGTCGTGCCCCGGTTGCGATTGATCGCGTATGACATGGATGCGGTGTGGCCGTTCTGGCTGACGTTTCTGGCGGAACATCGGTTCTGGCTGATCGCGATTCAGGTGCTGCTGGTGCTGGGCTTCTGGTTTCTGGCGCTGCTCTACATCGGCGGGCCGCGCTGGTGGGCGTGGTTTGCGCGGTCGTTTCCCCGTTCGGTGGCCGGACTGGCCTGGCGCCTGCCGTGGCGGCGGAAGCGGATGCAGCGGGATTTCTCGGCCACCCTCGCGGTGCTGCTCGACGCCGGGATGCCCGAAGCTCGCGCCGTGACGCTCGCCGCGGAAGCCGCGGACAACGAGCCTTTCACCCGCCGCGCCCGCACCACGTTGGCCGATCTGGAACGCGGTGTGAAACTGGCCGAGGCGCTGGGCCAGTTCGATGACGTGGGCGAGTTCCGCTGGCGCGTCACCAACGCGGCGCGGAGCGGACACGGCTTCCGGGCGGCCCTGGCCGGCTGGCACGAGGCGCTGGCCGCCCAGGCGTTTCAGCAGGAACAAACCGCGGCGCAATTGCTCACGACCGGTCTGGTCTTGTTCAACGGCCTGCTGGTGGCCCTGCTGGCCGGCGGCTTGTTCCAGATGCTGACCAACCTCATTGACGCAGGCACATTATGGTGACGTTCTCCAACCGAAAGACCCGCCGCCGGGCTTCAATCACGGCGGAGATGGTGATTGCCCTGGGCCTTCTGGCCGGGTCCTTGCTGCCGATTTCCTACTCGTTTGTCAGCGAGCAGCGGCTCGCCCGCGCCGCCTACCAGCGCGCCGTGGCGATGGAGATCGTGGACGGTGAGATGGAGGCAATGGTCGCAGGCGAATGGAAGGCATTCCACGCCGGGGCGCAGAACTACACGCCGCGCGCAGCGGCATTGAAGAACCTGCCGCCGGGTAGCTTCACGCTCACTGTCGGCGGCGATCGTGTGCGGCTGGAATGGCAGCCCGCGGGCCGGGACCAGGGCGGACGGGTGGTGCGGGAAGTGAAGGTGACGCCATGAAACCCGGTGGAGATTACGGACCGGAGGCCGGACGAAAGCGGACCCAGCGCGGCGTGATGCTCATTGAAGCGATCGTTTACCTTGCCGTGCTGTTCCTGATCATGGGGCTGGCGACGGGCGCGTTTTTCCGCACGCTGGATCACACGCGCCAGGTCCGGCGGGTGGCGGCGGACACCAGCCGCGCGCTGGCGGTCGGCGAGCGTTGGCGGCAGGACGTTCGGGCGGCAACGGCGCCGCCGCACCTCGAAGCCGTCGGTCAATTGCAGGCTTTGCACATCCCGGCCACAGGTGGGGAAGTGGTTTATTTTTTCGACGGCCGGGCGGTCACACGAACGGCAGGCACCAACAATGGGCCGCAGGTCGTGCTCACTCAGGTCAAGACTTCGGATATTTGTCGTGATGTCCGCGAGCGGCTGACCTCCTGGCGATGGGAGATCGAACTGGCGACGAGCCGCCAGCGGGTCCGGGTCGCCCCGTTGTTCAGTTTCGAGGCGGTGGCGCGCGTGGAGGCAAGACCATGAAGACGGGATGGACGCGCGCCTGCCGCGGCGCTGAGCGCGGCTGGGTGGCCTCGCTGATCGTGTTGATCTTGCTGCTGGTCGTGGTCGCGCTGGTGGCCAGCAACACGGTGGCCGTGCAAAACTTGCGCCGTGAGCTGCGGTTGGTCGAGCAACGACAAATCCAGCACTACGGCACCAACGCCGTGACGAACCTCACCGTCGTGCCGGTCGCGTCGTCGAGACGCTGACCTCAGCGGAATTGCGGGTGCGTCCGCAGTCGCTCCCAGGTTTCGTCGGTGATCCGTGCCTGGCGGTACACCGGTTGCGCGAGCGGTTCCCCGCTGGTGGAGCGACGGGCGCGCTGGAGCCAGCGGTGGTCGAGCGGCGCCCGGATCAGCGCCGGTGTGTTCGTGGCGATGGTGGTTTCCTCCTTCTCACCCGTGGCGCGGCCCGCACCCACAAAGAATCCAGCCAGCAGCAACGACACGCGCAGCAGCGTGCTGCGGGAGTAGGTGGCCAGCGAACAGGGTCGGGCCGGATCGAGTCGCAGAAAGAGATGGCGGAACAACGGGAGGGTCCACATCGCCGGGTTGCGCGCGGGCGAATACGCATCGAAGAGGATGGCATGTGGTTTTGGCCACGTTGCCGACTGCGGCTGCGCCAGCAGGGCAGGGAAGTCCCCCAGTTGCAGCTCCCATGACACCGCGTGAGCGCCGTCGGTGAACGCAGTTCGGTGTGCGCTCACGAGTTCTTGCGCCACCGCCGTGTAGTGGCCGAAGTAGCCCAGATGTTCCGCGTGGGCCAGGCCGAAGCGGAGCGGTTCGAGTGTGTGGTCGAAACTGACCAGGCGCAACGGGCCGGAAAGGTGTCGGGTGTGCCGAAGCACCGTCAGCGCGTTCGCCGCCGCGCCCAGACCGACATCCCAGACCACGAATTCGCCGGCGTGCGTCCGCAGACGCTCCGGCAGGGCGAGTTGCCCGACGTAGAGTGCCTCCGCTTCGGCGACCGGCCCTATGACGGGATGGAAGGTCTCCCCCTCGGCCAGCGCACGAACACTCCATGCGCGATTGGCGAGTTGGACCAGTTGGTAACCGGTGGCGGACGGCACGGGCCGATTCAAGCGCAGAATCGCGCCATTGGCATCATCAAACGCCGCGGGGCATGACGGACAAAAAAGGGCGGGGCTGCGCGCCCCGCCCGTGCAAAAAACAGATCTGGATTACCGGCGGTGATGCCGGCCGCCGCCGCCGCCGCCGCGGGGACGTTCGCCGTGATCGCCAGTGCGTTCGCCCCGATCACGTTCCGGCGGGCGTTCGCCTTCGGGCGCGCGGTCGGCATCGGACGGAGCGGCGTTGCCCGCTGACTGGTCAGGCGCTCCTCCGTCAACGGCCAGCGGTTTGTTGGGATTTTCCTGCCGGTCGCGCTCCTCCATGGCCGCCCGGCGCGAGAGGCGCACGCGCCCCTTTTCGTCCACGCCGAGGCACTTGACCCAGATTTCGTCGCCGAGTTTGACGATGTCTTCGGTCTGCTTGACGCGGAAGTTGGCCAGCTCGCTGATGTGGACCAGGCCATCCTGGCCGGGGAAGAGTTCGACGAAGCAGCCGAATTCCTTGATGGTGACGACGCGGCCGCGGTAGAGCTTGCCGATTTCGATCTCGGCGGTCAGGCCTTCGATCTCGCGGCGGGCCACCGCCATGCCCTCGGCGGAGACGGAGTAAATCTGCACGGTGCCGTCGTCCTCGATGTTGATCTCGCAGCCGGACTCGTCCACGATGCGTTTGATGTTCTTGCCGCCGGGGCCGATGAGGGCGCCAATCTTCTCGGGATTGATCTTCAGCGTCAGAATGCGCGGGGCGTACTTGCTGAGTTCCTTGCGCGGCTCGGGGATGGTGGCGGCCATCAGCTTGAGAATCTGCAACCGGGCCAGGCGCGCCTTCTCGACCGCCTCGGCCATTAGATGGAGCGGCAGTCCCCGGAGCTTGAGGTCGAGCTGGAAGCCGGTGATGCCCTTCTCCGTGCCCGCGATCTTGCAGTCCATGTCGCAGAAATGATCCTCCCAGCCGATGATGTCGGTCAGGAGACGGTAACGGGCGATTTCACCGCGGGGGCCGTACTCGGTGCATAGCCCGATGCTGATGCCGGCGACCGGCCGGATCAGGGGAACGCCGGCGTCCATCAGCGCCAGGGTGCCACCGCAGACCGTGGCCATCGAGGACGAGCCGTTCGACTCCATGATCTCGCTGGTCACGCGGACGGCGTAGGGGAATTCCTTGAGCGGGACCATCGGGGCGATGGACCGCTCGGCCAGGGCGCCGTGGCCGATTTCGCGCCGGCCCGGGCCGCTGATGCGCCCGGTTTCGCCGACCGAGAAGTTCGGGAAGTTGTAGTGCAGGATGAACCGCTTTTCGGTGGTGCCGCCGGCGTAGGAATCGAGTTCCTGCGCGTCGGCCGTGGTGCCCAGTGTCACGAGCGCGATCGCCTGGGTTTCGCCGCGGGTGAAGAGCGCCGAACCATGGGCGCGGGGCAGGAACCCGACGCTGCTGGAAATCGCACGCAGATCGTCATAGCTCCGGCCGTCGAGGCGTTTGCCCTGTTCGAGAATCAAGTTGCGCACCGCTTCCTCCTGGAGGTGGTCAAAGGTGCAGTCCACGACGAACGGCGTCACCTTCTCGGCGCCAAATTTCTCGACGAGCTTGGCGCCCACCTCGTCGGCAATGGCCTGACAGGCGGCTTCGCGGGCCAGCTTGCCGGGCGTGAGCAACGCGGGGATGATCCGGTCGCCGGCGAGCGTTTTCGCCTCGTTGAGGACTTCGTCCGGCACCGTGAGCGGGGTGATCTGGCGCTTGGGCTTGCCGGCCTTGGCGGCGAGTTCCTTTTGCGCGCTGATGATGGGCAGGATCGCGGCGTGACCAAAACTCAGGGCCGCGATGAAATCGGCCTCGGTGACCTCCTTGGCGGAGCCCTCGAACATCACGAGTTCGGTTTCGCTGCCGACGTACACGAGATCGAGGTCGCTTTCCAACAACTGGGGGTGGGTGGGGTTGGCGATCAACTGGCCTTTGACGCGGCCGACGCGGACGGCGCCGAGCGGACCGGCCCAGGGGATGTCGCTGATCATGAGCGCCGCGGAAGCGCCGTTGATCGCGAGGATGTCCGGATCGTTCTCGCCGTCGGCGCTGAGCAGGATGCTCTGCACCTGGACTTCGTTGAACCAGCCCTTGGGAAAGAGCGGCCGGATGGGCCGGTCAATCATGCGGCAGGTGAGGATTTCCTTTTCGGTGGGCCGGCCTTCGCGCTTGAAATAACCACCGGGGAACTTGCCCGCGGCGGCCGCCTTCTCGCGGTAATCCACCGTGAGCGGGAAGAAGGACTGGCCCTCCTTGGCGTTGGTGGCGGCGACGGCGGCAACGATGACGACGGTTTCTCCGAGTTGGACGGTGACCGAGCCGTCCGCCTGTTTGGCGAGCAGGCCGGTTTCGATGTGGATGGAATTGGTCCCTACTTGGACCGTTATTTTTTCTGGCATGGTATTCTCAATACACCACGCCCGTCAGCCGCGAGGAACTTCAGCGAACCTCTCCGCAGAGCCGTTCGATGAAATTTCCCTAAGCCAACGGGTATGGTCGTTCTGCGTGATATTATTGGATCCGTCGGGGCCGGGTCACGCGTTCCCAACCTTCCACCCTGCGGGCGGATTGACGGTGTTCATTGAACCGAGGGGTGTTCCGGTGGCTTGATATGCCACATCAGGAACTACTTACGCAACTTAAGCTTCTTTGTCACCGCCAGGTAGCGGGCGCTGTCGGTGGTATGCAGGTAATCCAGGAGCCGGCGCCGCTGGCCCACCATCATCAGCAGACCGCGGCGGGAACTGTGGTCCTTCTTGTTCGACTGTAAATGCTCGGTGAGCAGGTTGATCCGCTGGGTCAGCAGCGCAATCTGCACGTCCGCGGAACCCGTGTCCCGCTCGTGCACTCGAAATTCGGCAATCGTCTTCGTCTTAGCTTCCATACTTTGGTTTTCCACCGCGATCTAAAGAGTGGCAATCTAGCGAGCCCTCGCGCCGGTGTAAAGGACTTTTGCACCGTTTTCGCGGACTCAATTCGGCCGCGGAATGGCCGCGGAATGGACTTGCAACGCGCAAGCCTACCGGCGAGAAAGACGGCATGAAAGCGACGCAGACGTTGACCGCCGTCATCTTCCCGGGCGAAACCAAGCGTTGGCTTGTGGCCTGTAACCCGGAAACCGGCACCACTACCCAGGGGCGCACCATCCAGGAAGCCCTGAAAAACCTCAAGGAAGCCACCGCGCTTTACCTGGAGGAGTGCCCACGACCCGTGCGCGGACGCGCCTTCCTGACCACCTTCGACCTCGCCGATGCCTGAACTCCCATGTGTCTCCAGAGCGCGCATCATCAAGGCTCTGCGACGGTTGGGATTTGAAGAGCGCCGTCAACGCGGCAGCCACGTGGTGTTGCGCCGTCGTGGCGATGTCTGCGTGGTCCCGCTGCACCGGGAAGTGGACCAAGGCACCCTTCGCGGAATCCTGAAACAAGCAAGCGTCACCCCCGAGGAACTCATCGAGAACCTATGATCTGCCGCGGTGGCTCGTTATGGGAATTGCGAGGGCAGGCGTCCGGCCTGCTATTCGGCGCGTCCTCGCGGCGAAACTCCGGTTTGAGTGGCGGCCCGAGGCTGGGCGGGCAGGCTTCCTTCCTGAGCTCTCAACTCACTTCGTCTCTCAGCTATTTCGCACCGCCGCCGGTCCCATAAATCCCTGAAACCCGCCCGGCTCGCCCCGTGTATAAAGAGCAACGCCGGTTTCCGCCGTGGGTGGCCGTCGCCGTGTTCCTGTCCGGCGGTTCCGCGCCGTGCTCGCGGCGCGCGCCAAAACTGAACACCGCCGACGCCGGGGTGTGGAAGCGTTGCCAACGGAGCCGTGAGTAGATAAGCTGGCCTGGATGACGAAAGCCCTGCAATGAGAGAAAACCGAAAGCGGTCCCGGTGGCTGGGGTTGAGCCTCGCGGCACTGGTGATCCTGGCCGTGGGAGGCCTGCTGGCGCGGTCCTGGTTGGGCGGGTCGAAGGTGATCCCGCCCGAGAAAATCGTTCGCGTCGAACGCGGCAACATCGCCCGTTCCGTCGTGGCGGTCGGGCGGATCCACCCGCTGACCAAAGTCGAGGTGAAGTCCAAGGCCAACGGCATCATCAAGGCGCTCGCCGTGGATGTCGGCCAGACCGTGACCGAGGGCCAGGTCCTGGCCGAACTGGACAAGGAAGACATCGAAGCCCAGGTGCGCGAGGCGCGGGCGACGCGCGATGGCGAGGAGGCAAATCTTCAAGTGGCGATCGCCGCCGAGGCGAGGGCGCGGATCGAAGCCGCCACGCCGGAACTCGAGTTCGCGCGGCGGGATCACGAACGCGCCCAGGCGCTCTTCGCCGAAAAGGTGGCCTCCCAACAGGCGCTCGACGACGCCGAAAAGGAGCACAAAGTGGCGTCGAACCGGGAGGAATTGCTCCTGGCGTCGGTCCGCAGCGCGACCGCGCTCGTCACGCAGGCGCGCGCCCGCGTCGCGGCCGCCCAGGCGGCGCTCGAACGCGCCGAGGAGGAACTGCGCTACACCACCATTCGTTCACCCATCGCCGGCATGGTGCTGACCCGCGATCATGAGCTGGGCGACGCCGTTTCCTCGATTCTGAACTTGGGCAGTTCCGCCACCCTGATCATGACCTTGGGCGACGTGAGCAGCGTCTATGTCGAAGGCCAGGTGGAGGAGGCCGATGTCGGCAAAATCCAGGACGCCCTGCCGGTGCGAACCACCGTCGAGTCGTTCCCCGGCGAAACCTTCGAGGGCAAGGTGACGCGGATCGCGCCGATGGGCAAGGAGAAGGAGAATGTCACGACCTTTGACGTGCGGGTGTCCATCGCCAACCCACAGGGCAAGCTGCGCGTGAACATGAGCGCCAACGCCGAAATTGTGCTCGAGGAGCACAAGAACACGCTCCTGGTGCCCGAAGCGGCGCTGGTGCGCGATAAGGACGGCAAATCCTCGGTGCAAAAACGCGATCCCGCAGCGAAATCCGGCTTCACCAAGGTCACCATCAAGACCGGCATTTCCAATGGCCAGCGCACGGAGGTGCTCGACGGGGTGGCCGAGGGCACGGAACTGGTGCTGCCGTGAGCTGGTGGTCCGAACTGCTGGTGCAGACCTGGCGCAACGTCTGGGCGCACAAGCTGCGCAGCGCCCTCACGATGTTCGGCATCGCCTGGGGCGTCGCCTCGATCATTTTCATGATGGCCATTGGCGACGGGTTCAAGGTGGGTTATCGCCAAAGCCTCTACGTGCTGGGGACCGACATCGTGATTGTGTGGGGCGGGCGCACCAGCCGGCAGGCGGGCGACCAGCGGGCCGGCCGGCCCGTCCGGCTGACTTATGCAGACGTGGAGGCGATCCGCCGCGAGTGTTACCTCGTCAAGCATGTCACCCCGGAGCTGCAGCGGATGCTCAAGGCCAGCAGCGCGCACAACGCCGGCCTTTTTTCGACCCACGGCATCGCGCCGATTTACCAGCAAATCCGCTCGATGGACCTGGCGGCCGGCCGGCCGTTGAGCGAGGACGATTTCGATGCCGCGCGCTGCGTCTGCGTTGTCGGCGAGCAGGTGCGCAAGCAGCTCTTCGCCAGCCGCCCGGCCGTGGGCGCCGAAGTCCGCATTCGCGACATCCCCTTCACGGTCGTCGGCGAACTTAAGAAGAAAGACCAGAACAACTCCTACAACGGCCAGGATGGGGATAAGATTCTCATTCCGTATTCGACGATGGCGCGGCACTTTCCGGACCCGCGCCCGTTCGTCGGGGTCGGCGCGATTGACAATCTCATTTTCATGCCGCGGGCCGCGGATGATCACGACGCGGCGGTGCGCCAGGTCCGGGCCGTGCTGGGACGTGGTCATGGATTCGCGGTGGACGACGAAGGCGCCCTCTGGGTGTGGGACACGGTGCGCTCGGCGCGCCTGGTGGGCGGGGTCTTTGAATCCATGCAGATCTTCCTCGCGGTTGTGGCGGTGATCACGCTCGGGTTGGGCGGGCTCGGGGTGATGAACATCATGCTGGTGGCCGTGGCCGAGCGGACGCGCGAGATCGGCATCAAGATGGCCATTGGCGCGACGCCGGGCCGCATCCAGACCGAGTTTCTCCTCGAAGCGCTGCTGCTGACGCTGGGCAGCGGTTTCGTAGGGGTTGCATTCGCGTTCGTCATCAGCGACTTGGTCAGTCGCCTGCCGTTGCCCGCGATGTTCGCCGGCCTGCCGATCACGCGCCTCACGGCCGGAATGGCGTTTGGCACGCTGGCCGGGGTGGGCCTGCTCGCGGCGTTTTATCCGGCCCGGCGCGCCTCCCAGCTCACGCCGGTCGAAGCCTTGCGCTACGAATGACGCGCCACATTCTCAGCGAGGCGTTCAACGCCCTGAGGCATTACCGGCTTCGCTCCGCGCTGACCATGCTGAGCGTCGCCTGGGGCGTGGCTTCGCTCACGCTCCTGCTGTCCTATGGCCAGGGGTTCAAGGTCGCCCTGGTCGAGGCGTTCGATCAGATCGGCAAGGACTTGATCGTCATTTTTCCAGGACAGACCAGCGAACAGGCCGGCGGGGAGCGTTCGGGCCGCCGGATTCTGCTGGAACTGAAAGATGTCGAGGCGTTGCGCGAAGGGGTCCCCGCCATCGAGGCAATCTCGCCCGAAATCCGCTTCTACCGGCCGGTGAACTTCGGTTATCGCACGCGGAACTACAGCATCGCCGGTGTCCACGCGGCCTACGGCCGGATCCGCAACATGGAGGTCGCCGAGGGGCGATTTCTCTCGGACGACGACGTCCTCCAGCACCGGCGGGTGGCCGTGATTGGCGCGGACCTGAAGAAACAGTTGTTCAGCGGCATTCCGGCTATCGGCGAGGACATCAAAATTGACGGTGCGCGCTTTTCCGTCGTCGGGGTGCTGCAAAAGAAGACGCAAATCAGCAACTACACGTCGCCGGACGACCTGTCAGCCTTTACGCCCTACAGCACGCTGGCCGCGATGATGAACTCCCGTTACCTTGAAAACATCGTGGTGCTGCCCGCGCAGAACCTGTTTCGGCACCCGTTCATCGCCAGCCTGCGCGCTTCCCTGGCCCGGGCGCATCACTTTGGCGAAAGCGACGAGCGGGCGGTGACCATCCTGGACTGGAATGAATTTAAGGTGCTGGTGACAAGCATGAGCGCTGGCCTCGAAATCCTGCTGCTGATCATTGGGACGCTGACCCTGAGCATCGGCGCGGTGGGCGTGATGAACATCATGCTGGTGTCGGTGACCGAACGGACGCGCGAAATTGGGGTGCTCAAGGCGCTGGGCGCGCGGCGGCGGCACATCCTTCTGCAAATCCTGCTCGAAGGACTCACGCTGACGACGCTCGGCGGCCTGCTGGGATTTGTCATCGCCGCCCTGGCGACCCGGTTGATTGGCACGTTGCCGTTGCTCGGCCCGCTGTTCGAGGACACTTCGGGACGGAGCGACATTCACCTCGGCCTGTCCGTCCATGCCCTGGGAGTTGCCACCGTGGTTTTGATCCTGGTGGGGCTGATCGCCGGATTGTTGCCGGCCGTGCGCGCGTCGCGACTTGACCCGGTGGCCGCCATGCGCAGCGATTGAGGCGCCGGGATTCGCCGGCTCAGGGCGACGAGGCGCTCTCCAGCGCGTGCAGCTTGGGGCCGACCAGGTCGCCGATCCGGTTGCCGGCGAGGATGAGCACGGCCGCAAAGCCGATGGTCAGCACGGCCAGGACCAGGAAACTCCAGAAATGGCGCGCCTCAAATCGCTGCAGCGAGCGGGCGAACGCGATCAGGCCGATGAGGGCGGCGACCACGATGGTCGCGTCAATGCTCGCACGCTGCCAGTAGCTGCCGCCCAGGTGCAGCCACATGCCGAACTCGTCGAAGGTCAGCCCCAGCGCCACGCCGTACACCAGCGCCGTCCGGTCCGCCGCCTGGTCAACGGGCCGCCGGAAAATGGCGTAGCCTGCGACCGCCGAGAGCAGGAAGATGCCGTAATTCAAGTGGTGCACGTGCGTCCCCTGCAGGAAAAAGTACAGGTTCGGCATGTGGCCCGACATGATCAGGACCACGACGGTGCGCGAGAGCACGAAGGTGAGGATGAAGCTGAACAAGGCCCGGCGGGCCAGGCGATGCGGCGTGGCGTGAGGATGGCCGGGCCTGGTCGCGGCAGGCGCGGGAGGGGCGCCGTCGGTTTCCTTGGGTGGAAGTGTCATGGCCATGCTTGAGAGTGCAGGATGGCTGAGTGTGCCGGGGCGGAGCGGGCGGGTCAATCCTGCGACGCTCCTGGGGCCGCGCGCACGCCGCACTCACACCGGCGCCACGGGCAAGCGCAGGATCGTCTTCAGCTTCTCCGGCGCCATGCGGCGCGGATCGGAGATGTAGATCTCGTGATGTGGCCCCGCGAACTTCAAGCCGTGCTGGCCGGCAAAGGCACCCATCACGGCGACGGTGTCGCCTTCACGCTCGTACGGGCCCACGTGGAGCATCTGCACGCAACGGCCCTCGTCAATCGTCGCCAACTTCACCTGCTTCACGTCGGCGGGCTTGCCCTTGGCGATGAGCTTGGCGGCGGCTTCGGCCAGTTCCGGCGCCGCCACGAACTCCGGCGTGCGGATCATCAATTGCCAACGCCACTGGTCCTTCGGTATTGCCGCGGGATTGCCGTCGTAGAAATACTGCGCCTCGAGCCGGCCGACGGTGTAATCTTGCCGGCCTCCGAATTTGCGGGTCATTTTGACCGTGAACGCGATGGCGTAGAGCGCGCCGATGCGGGCCTGAAACTCCTCGCCGCCGGGGCGCCCCTGACCGGCGACGGCGAGGTAACGTGCCGTTGCGATGTGGAGCAGCACAGGTTCCTTGGGCGCGACGTAATCGGCTTTATGGAGTTTGCCGAGATCAATCTTCGTTGCCGTGGTCATGATGGGGTTCCTTTCGGTTTAACGGGCAGCCAGTGGAAGGTGAAGGTCGGTGATCAAATCCTCCGGCTCGGTGTTCTCCGGCGAGTTCAGATACTCTTCAAAGCAGGGCGCGGCGGCCATTTCGCGGCCACTGCGCGGAAGCCACTGGCCAACCAGCCGCTGGTAACTCTTGCCGAGTTTCGCGTAAGGCCCGTGATGGGTCAGGACCGCGTACTCGCCGCCGGCGATCACCTGCACGCCGACCTCGCCCGCCGGCTCAAAGTCCGCGCCCATGGATACGCAGGCGTCGTAACGAAGCTTGTCCGGCGGCGTCACCTCCGGGTCGTCGTGGCAGACGCCGATGAACCGGCTGTCACCGCCGAGCAGTCCCTCCTTCTCGATGAACATGCAGAATTTGTCCCAAGTCGCACCAACCTGGGCGTAAGGTCCGACATGGCGCATGAAAGCCACGCGGATGGGGGTGAGTCGTTGGATGGTCACATGCATGGCGGTGGGGGAGTGACGGATGGTTTTGAAATCCCGCAGGGCGCGCACCGCGTGATAGTGGATGCCGGATCGCGCCGGCAGGTTCGCGGGCGCGCCGGATCGCGCGCGGAACGCCGAAGGCGACCGCCCAAAACTGGTCTTGAACGCGCGACTGAACGCCTCGTGCGTCTCGTAGCCGGCCTCGAGCGCGATCTCGATCACCGGCCGTCGTCCCAGTTTCAAGCGGCCGGCGGCCCGTTCGAGACGCAGCCGCCGGATGTGGGCCATCAGCGTCTCGCCCACCAGCCCTGTGAACACGCGATGAAAATGATAGGGCGACAGACAGGCGCGCGCCGCGAGCATTTCGAGTTCCAGCGGACCATCGAGCCTCTCCTGGATCAGCACCAGCACGCGCAGGAGCCGTTGCTTGTAATCGCGCAGGGTCGTCTCGCGAATCGGCGCCACGTTCATCAATGCCGAGCTTAGCGGAATGCGGGGCGTGCGGCTTGATCATTTTTGCGGTTTATGGCCGCCCGAACCACGGGCGTCGCCGACCGGTGAGTTGAGGAGCACAGGCCGCCGGCCTGTTCCGTCGGGTGGCCCGCCCGACGAAATGGTTGCGGGTCGGGGTTTAGCGCAATTGCCGGCCGTGTGACTTGAGCCATTGCTCCGCGAGTTGGTAATCCGGGCAAAACCCTGCAACCGTCTGCCAGAACCGCGAAGAATGGTTCATTACGCGGAGATGCGCCAGTTCATGGAAAATGAGGTAGTCGCGGACGAACGGCGGGGTTTGCACCAGCCGCCAGTTGAGGGAAACCGTGCCACGCCGCGAACATGATCCCCAACGCGAACGCTGGTTGCGGACCGTCACGCGCCGGACGGGCAGGGCGTGCGGTGACGCCAGTTCGAGCACGCGGGCCGGCAACTCACAAGCGGCCAACCGCCACAGATGCCGTTCCACCACCGTTCGCAAATCCGCGGCCGGATCCGCAACGGGCACGGCTTGATCCGCGAACCTGATCGTACTGACTGAACCATTTTGGCCGACGACCAGCGGCACGGATTCGCCGCGGAAGAAGATCACCGTGCCGGCGAACCAGCCGTGCGGCCCGGGCGGAGCGGCCGCTTGACGTGCCAGTTGGCGCATGAGCCAGGCAGTCTGGCGCTCGGTGAACGTGCGAGCCTCGGCGAATGAACCATTGCGCGGCACGGTGACGCGCGCGATACCGCCGGCGTCCAGACGCAGGATGTAACGCCGGGCGCGGGGATGGCGCACGAATCGCAGCGGCACGGTCTGCGCGGCGACTTGGAGCGGGCGTTCGTCGGGCGGCTGCTGGCGGCGTGGTCGGAACAAAAACTCAAGCTGCACGCCGGGAGTTTAAGCGTAGCGACGATGATTTGGCAAACGAAGGTCAAACCGCCGCGGTCACCATGCCGGGATTGAGGATTTTGAACTGCGCGTCCGGCGCGCCCGAGGCGATTGGGCGAAGTGCCGTGTGGATTGTCATGTATGTTCCATCGCTTGCCAACCGGGATCGAAATCAACAGCGCCATGAAACTTGCCGCCCCACAGGCTCTGGTTGCCCACGTGCTGTACCAGCGATGGGACATGATAATACAAGGGGCGTTGTAGCCTGGCCGCCAAACGGAATACCCGAATATCGAGTGGGGCAATCACTTCGTCCCAATGAGCCACAAGGTATTCGATCGTGCCATGTGTCAGCAATAAGGCTTGGCTGCCGTAGGTATAGTGTGGATGGGCCTCAAAAAAGTTGTCCTGCGGGGCTGCAAACACGCTGCGCACGCCCGGGTTGTAGAGGCTGGCCAGCGTAATGTGGCCGTTTTTCAAAGGCCACCAGGCCGCGATGTTTTGCCAGAGATGATTGTTGAAAATGAGGTCATCCTCAAGGAACAAAAGCCACGGTGCCTTTGTCCGAAGTCCGTATGCAAGCGCAAGGTACCCGGTGTCCACGATGTTCTGCAATCGATCGCTCGTTAGCTTTCGGTCCTGCTGGACATGAACCGGCCTTTCACGCCAGTCCGTAACTGCCAAGTGCGCGAGTGTTTGTCGGCATATGTCCGCACGTTCTGCGCAAGAGATTAGCACGCAGGCCAATGGCAGGTCTGGTTCACTCGGTCTCATCGGCTTTAGACCAGTTACCACCGAGATCGGGAGTTAGCTCAATGGGCATCTGTTCAAACCGCAACCAGCGTCCACGCCAGACTCCATCGGCACTTTGCCGCAGACGACAGACCGTATCCTCTTCCCCGGCGACCTCCAAAATTACATTTCCGTCTTCCGATTTCAGATCCCATAACCTCTCGCATGCGGCGGCGCCGACACCTATGGTGCCATCAGGCAGGAAACTCATGGACCTACGATCATAGCCCACACGATGGTAGTCAAACTGGCTCTCCGTCAACTGACGAAGGGCCGCCAGCTCGCCAGGAGTCCTTCCGGAAGGACTGCATCGTTCATCCCCGATCCGGCCGTTCCAGAGTCGGCGTAGTTCTCGAATATAAGCTCGGCATTCGTCTTCATACTGAAAATCTCCAATTGCTTTGTTCGGCTCAAACAGGTTCCACTTGTCGAGGTTTCGGTGCTGAAAAACTCGCCGCCCGTCGAAATCATGCTGACACATCGTGTCATCGAGCGGGTAGATGGGCGTCGCGGGCATGGAATAGGGTTGGCCGAGCTTCCGGAACGCCAGATGGAAGGTTTCCTTGTCCCCATGCACATAGTGGTAATAAAAGTCGGAGTGCTCATTGAACCACATCGTCAGTTGGAGAGCCCGCCAGCAACGTTCCTTGTCCATCAGCAACTGGCCGGTTTCAAACTCGGGTTCGTCGCGATAGGCAACCCCGCAGATTCGCCAGATGGGCCGGTGCGGTTCCAACCGCCCAAAATCAGGCCAGAAAATTGCCCCGGTTTGGCGGAACTCCGGCGTTTCAAACAGGAACTCCGGATTGACCACCGGCACATTGTCGGCATCCAGCAGTAGGACTTCCTTGAAAGGACAATGCAGGATCGCGAACGGCTTGAGCTCCCAGCCGTTCAGAATACGCACCGGGTGCCGGTTGCGGACGGCTGTCGCGTCAATACATTCCACCTTGAAAGGCCGAACCAGCTCCGCCATCCGGCGATCAAGTTCACGCTTGCCAAGATGCCAGATTTGAGCGGGCAGACCGCACCCCAGTCGCCGGAGCATTCGGATGCAGACCCAGGCACAGGTGAAATAGCGGATTCCGCCGCCGCAGATCACAATACCCCGGGAGGCATGGCCGCCGGGATAAACCGGCATGGAACCAACGAACTTCTCACTAAGAGCAAGCGCTGTCTCAGGAGTCAGAACGATGTCCGAGTCGTTTGGCGCTGTCATGCAAGAACCTTTTCAGCGGCAGTCCACTGACTGGGCGTCACGTAGCTGGTCGTGCCGCCTTGGAAATACAGTTCGATTCGCCGAATGACGTCCGCCGCGGTGATCATGTCCATGCAGCGCGGCAGTGTTTCGACAATATCCACGCACCGGTTCTCCGGCCGGTCTTTCTCATCCTGGTCGCCGAGCGGCAGCACACGGGATTTCCAGCACCCCCCATTGTCGCAGCACCGCAACGCGCCGTTGGTGTGGATGAACTGGTGGTGCGGATACGCTTCCCACTGTGAAGGCTCGCGACCGCCGGCGACGACAACGCAGGGCCGGTTCTTCGGGGTCCCCCCCTTGACCTCGACCGCTGCCGCCAGGTGCATCAAGGCGGTGACCGGGCAGAGCACACCCTGCGCGTGATAGACGAGCCGCACCAGTTGCCGTAAATCGGTCTTGCCGCGAAGATCAATGACGCCTTTCATCCCTGGATGGTGATGGCCGTTCTCCCCCACTTGCACAAATACGATCCTTCCCCGGAAATGGTCCACCACGGCTTGAAAGCGTTCCAGCGCCCACCACTTGGCCGTGAAATCGAACTTGCCGCCGGCGACCACGATCCAGAACGGCGTGTCCTCTCTCGTGAGTTCCTGGACCTGGGACCACCACGACTTCTCCAGCTCGGAAATGTGAATATCGCCTTTGAACGTGGTGGGCCGAATGTGCAGACTCAATCGCTCATTGAGGAACTCCATGAACGCGTGGATGTAGTGATAAGGAGCCTGGTTGCTCTGGTGAATCAAGGGACAATGACATTCGACGATCTCGGCCTCGGGATCGCCGTCTTCCAGCGGTGTGATGAAGGGATTGTTCTCCCACAACTGCGGGCAGGGCGTCCGCACGTCGGTGACAAACCGGCCCGGATAACACTGGTGCAGGTCCCGGACGGCCGCCGTCAACATCACGATGTCGCCGGGGGAAAGGCTGTTCCGGAGAATCACTTTTCTGCGAGAATTTCCCATCTGGGCAATTCTGGTCGTAAGTTACTGTTTCCCGCAAGCCTAGTCTGCTAGAAACAACTCGTCTTTCAAATTCTTTCTCCAGTCTGATCAGGGGTCGTTGTAATAGGGGGTCCACTTGTTTTTACGACAGTTCAACGATCCATGATCCGCCCCATTGACGGACTACAACGTTGTGGCATAGTTATTGACATGTTGCGTTTATTTCGTTGCTTGAGCCAGTCCATTGGATCCAGGTTCTCAAAACCAGGCAGTTGTGGCAACTTGTTCCTCTTAATTGTCTGTGGTTTTCTTGTTGTCACAGTGGCCAGGGTCGCACTGCGTTGCTTCGGTTATTTTAACGGCGCCAAGTTACAGGCTTCCATCCAGCTTCTTGGCTACACCAACGCCTGGCAAGCACAAGCGATTGAGCGTCAATCGGGATTGGACAGGCCTTGGTCTTCCGCAATAACAATGTATGCCCCGGATGGCGCACGCGTCGCGATTCTCCAAGTTTCCAACAGTAGCCCATACTCCATCATTCGACGCCGAGGCCCGGAGATTATCATCGATCCGCGCAAAACTCCTTCTGATTATGTTCCTGCTGGCTGGAACGTGCTTCGACCACAAGAATGCGAGCAATTCTGGCTAGCGCCGCCGACCAATCGGGCACGATGGCGTTTTGCAATAGTTTGTGAGAAACTAGGACGTGACTCATACGGCGTTCGACCGCCAAACCTCACAACTCGGCTAAGGCGCTGGTTACGCGATCACTCGCTGCCGGTTCCTGAACCCGGCCAGCCCCCCGCTGTTCAAATCTACAGTGACTGGATCGAGCGGTGAGCATGTGAAATCCTCGGCGATTCGGGTTTTTGAGTGAAACGGCTTGCAGTGCGGCCCGGTTCATTCGATTGAGCGTAAGACCTTGTGATGGGCAGCAGGATCTGTTGCGAAACGCAACTGGTGAGGGAGGACTTCGTTTGTCCCTCCTAAAGGCGGTGTAGCTTCTTGGGAATGTAGAAACCGCCTTTATGGTTATGAGGCATATACGTGATTCAAGACGCTGATGGGTTTTGAGTGGTTGACATATCTAGATCTATAGGTGAGATGGTTTGGTTGTTCCATGTCTGGTTTGTACAGTTTTGGGCGTACTGCCAAGACGAAGCGTATGCTACGCCACTGTCGGTGGGATCTAGCGAACCAACTTCGGTTGTACATCCTGGGGAAGGATTACTGAGCCGCCAGACCCAGAAGCGGATACTCATGTTGGGACGGGAAGTTTTGATTTGGTTTGCTGTCAGGTACGAACAGTAAACTCCTGGGTGCCAAGCGGCAAAACTGCCAACCATGTCAAGCCAACCACCGATATAAGTTAGGAGATCTTGGGATAAAGGAGGACCTGATTCGACATCCAAGTAGATCACGGCGCTTTCGAATCCAGCCTGGATCGCCTTGTTTACGGCGTCGTCCCCATCGGTCTGACCCTGTGCATATGTCAGGTTCGTTGTCTGACGCCCGACGTAAACGACAAGAAAGCCGTAGCCGAGCCCTGCCAGGAATGATCTCTTAGTCATCCAACTTGCATCCGAATGGTTTGGCGCAGGGGCCAAATAAAAGCCGGTGAAGTAAAACGGAGTCCCAGTCCCATCCCAGAAGGCAGTCATCTTATCATCGCCAGGATATTGACTAACGTCAAAACCAAGAAATGTCGGAACAAGTAGCGGTGAGGACGAAAAGGAGGAAGATAAAGTAGAACTGAGACTGGGGGATCCCGGGCTGGAGCTGGAATTTGTGCTGCCACCCGGGCTCGGGCTGCCACCCGGGCTCGGGCTGCTGTTTAGGCTTGGACTCTGGCTCGGGATGGAGCTGACGCTGGAACCCCGGCTGGAAGCCGAATTGGTGCTGGAACTGGAACTTGGCATACGCGATTCTCCATTGACCGCCACTTCACACGCATCCCTCATGAGAGGGTTTCAGCGTGCTGAAAGCAGGCTTCATGTTTGGCTGTAATTTCAGGTTAGGATTCATCAATGTCAAGCATTGATTTCGGAAAATCACGTCTGCGTAGCGCGGATTTCTCATTGAGGTAACCAGGAGGATTTGGAGGCGGATACGAGGGAGAAGGCCTTGCGGGCGTTTCGGGCAGCCATGAAATCGTAAAAGCCCTGAAGGGTCGCTTGGCGTTTGTTGC
>JBEKGJ010000015.1:0-89092 GCA_050012855.1 Verrucomicrobiota bacterium
CGGTGCGAGTTCATTCCAGCCTTGGCCAACGGCCAAGGAGAGCGGAGGCGGCGCAGATGGAGGCGGTGCGGTCGCTGCTCCCCCGCTTCGCGGCCAAAATCCAACGCGTCCTCGACCGCGTGTGGGGCACATCGGAAACGCCATGAACGCATCACCGCCATCCATGAATCGCGCCGTTGGCGCTTTGGATTGTGCGGCACGGTTCGTGGGGCGTTGCCCCACGCTGGGATTGAACGGGCCTTTGGCCCTGTGCCGCAACGCCACCGGGCGCGGCGACTCCGAGAGCGCCAACGGCACGTCTCCATCCCAGCCTGGGGCAACGCCCCAGGTCACGCATCGCAAACCGACAAAGGGCTGAAGGCCCGCCCTCGCCATGCCGCAATCATTGAGCCTCGTCATTGTCCACCTCATCTTCAGCACGAAGGAGCGCCGCCCATTCCTCGCCCCCGACACGCGCCCGAAACTCCACGCGTATCTCGCGACTGTGGCGCGCAACGCGGGTTGCGAAGCGTATCGCGTCGGCGGCGTGGCGGACCATGTTCACCTCGCCATCCGCCTGTCGCGCACCATCACCATTGCAGACTTGGTGGAGACGTTGAAAACGTCGTCGTCGAAATGGGTGAAGACGCAATCTTCCGACCTCGCTGATTTCTCGTGGCAGCGCGGCTACGGGTGTTTTTCCGTCGGCCCGTCGGATCTGGATGCGCTGAGGGCATACATTGATGGGCAGGAGGAACATCACAAGACGCGGACGTTTCAGGAGGAGTTTCGGATGTTTCTTAAAAAATACGGCGTGGAATACGATGAGGCTTATGTGTGGGATTGAACGATGGCACGGTCGAGATGGATCGGGCCGTTGGCCCTTTGAAATTGTTTTCACGGCAACCTGGGCCGTTGGCCCAGGCTGGGATGGCAACGGGCCTTTGGCCCTCAATTTGCCGCGCTATTGGAATCCTCCTGCGCCGATGAGCCTCTCTCAGCGCCACCGGTGCGAGTTCATTCCAGCCTTGGCCAACGGCCAAGGAGAGCGGAGGCGGCGCAGATGGAGGCGGTGCGGTCGCTGCTCCCCCGCTTCGCGGCCAAAATCCAACGCGTCCTCGACCGCGTGTGGGGAAATGGCGCGGAGGCCAGGTCATGAGCGCCCTTTTCCCAATCCCAACGGGTGCTGGATCGGGTTTGGGGAGTGGAGGTGCGGAGTGAGGGGGCGCGTTTTCGGCTTGGACTGACTCGGACAAACATGGACAAACACGGGCATGAGTGAGCCGGAGAAACTGATTCCGTTGCACGGCGGCTACCGGAAGTTGAAAAGCTTCCAGGTGGCGCAACTGGCCTACGATGTGACGGTGCGTTTCTGCGACCGGTACATCGAGAAACGCAGCCGCACCCACGATCAGATGGTGCAGGCCGCGCGCAGCGGCGTGCAGAACATTGCCGAGGGCAGCCAGGCCAGCGGCACCTCCAAGAAAACCGAGCTCAAACTGACCAATGTAGCGCGGGCCAGCCTGGAGGAACTGCGGCTGGACTATGAGGATTTTTTGCGGCAGCGCGGGCTGGCGTTGTGGCCGCCGGAGCATCCGGCGCTAATGCGCTTCAAGGCCAGGCGGTGCGCCACGCTGGAACAGGTGCGCGCCTGGGTGGAGGAAGAGCGGAAAAGGACAAGCACGGACACACACAGACGAACGCAAAAACAGCCGACTACGCCTGCGTTGGTGTCTGTCCGTGAGCGTCTGTGTCAGTCGGTGCCCGGCTCTGCCGAACTGGTGGCCAATGCCGTGCTTTCGCTGCTGAACCTCGCGTGCTATCTGCTGGACCGCCAGGTGGAGGCGCAGGCGGTGGCCTTCGAGAAGGAAGGCGGTTTCACCGAGCGGCTTTACCGGGTGCGCAGCCAAAGGAGAAATCAGCCGTGAGCGTGTCGTCATCCGAAGCCCAGGCCCGCATTACCGTCAACAAGCTCCTTGAGGAGGCGGGCTGGCGTTTCCTGCCCGACGTCCAAGGCCGGCGCGAGAACATCATCTGCGAACACCGGGTCACGCGGCGGGTCTTTTCTCCCAGCCAGAACTTGGGCAAGGATTTCGAGCACGCGCCCGATGGGTTTGTGGATTACGTGCTGCTGGACAGTGATGGCCGCGCGATCGCCCTGGTGGAGGCCAAACGCGAGGGCATTGACCCGCTCACCGCCAAGGACCAGGCCCGCGCCTACGCGGAGCGGTTGGGGGTCACGCATGTTTTTCTGACCAACGGGCTGGTGCATTACTACTGGAATCTGCGCCAGGGCAATCCGGTGAAGGTGTCGCGCTTCCTGCCGCTGGAACAACTGGGCAAGGCGGCGGAATGGCAGCCTGATCCCGCGCGCCTCGTCGCCGTGACGGTGGACGAGAACTACATCGCCGTTTCGCAGGATGCCGCGTGGCTCTCGTATTCGCCGGCCGATCGTGCGGCGGTGATGGTGAACAAGAAAATCCGCCTCCTGCGCGACTACCAGGTGGACGCGATCCGGGCGTTGCAACGGACCGCCACTCCGCAAAACCACCGTTTCCTGTTCGAGATGGCCACCGGCACCGGCAAGACGCTCTTGAGCGCCGCGATTGCCAAGCTGTATCTGCGCACGGAAAACGCGACGCGTATTCTGTTTCTCGTGGACCGGCTGGAGTTGGAGACCCAGGCCTGGAAGAACTTCAAAGCGTATCTGGAGAACGACGGCATCAGCACCGTCATCTACAAACAGCGGCGGCAGGATTGGATGCAGGCGCAGGTGGTGGTCACGACGATTCAAAGCCTTGCCGCCCGGAACCGTTTCCTGCACGAGTTCGCCCCGACGGATTTCCAGCTCATCATCAGCGACGAAGCGCATCGCACGATCAACGGCAACAACCGGGCCATTTTCGAGTATTTTGTCGGCGCCAAACTCGGTCTCACCGCCACGCCCAAGGACTACCTCAAGGGGGTGAGCGACCACGCCCGGCAAAACGACCCGCGCGATTACGAGCGGCGGCTCCTGCTCGACACCTATCGCACGTTCGGCAGCGAGGACGGCAAGCCGACCTACCGTTACACGCTGCTCAACGCCGTGCAGCACGTTCCGCCTTACCTCTGCAATCCCGTTGCGCTCGATGCGCGCACGGAAATCACCACGCAGATGCTTTCGGACGAAGGCTACGCGGTCACGGTGCCCGCCAGCGAGGACGGACAGGAGACCGAGTTGGTTTTCGGGAAACGCGACTACGAACGGAAGTTCTTCTCCGATGAAACCAATCTGAGTTTTGTCCGGTGTTTCCTGGAGAACGCCAAGTGCGACCCCCTCACGGGCGAGGTCGGCAAGACGATCATGTTCGCCGTCAGCCGCAAGCACGCCACCAAGCTGGTGACGTTGCTCAACGAGGAGGCGACACGCCGTTGGCCCAACGAATACGCCGCCGGCTCGACGTTTGCGGTGCAGGTCACGTCGGACATCCCGGGCGCGCAGCAGATGACGATTGATTTCGCCAACAACAATCTGAACGGCAAATCGAAATGGCGGGCGGAGGCGATTCGCGATTACGACACGAGCCGCACGCGGGTTTGCGTGACCGTGGGCATGATGACCGCCGGCCACGATTGCGAGGATGTGCTGAATGTCGCGCTGGCGCGCCCGATTTTCTCACCGACGGATTTTATCCAGATCAAAGGCCGGGGCACGCGGTTTTTCACCTTCAAGCATGGTGAAGGCGCCGGTCAGCGCACGGCCCCAAAGGACGGTTTTGCCCTCTTCGATTTCTTTGCCAACTGCGAGTACTTTGAGAAGAATTTCGATTACGACCAGAAGTTGAAGCTCCCCAAGGGCGAACCGCCGCCCGAACCTCCAGGCGATGGTGGAGGCGGTGGGGGTGGAACGGTTCGTCTCGACTCGTTCACGAACACCTCGCCTGACCCGATGGCCAGCGTCGGCCACGATGCGATTGGGCTTTTCGGGATGCGCATTGACCGTGAGATGTATCGGGAGCGTTTTGCCCAGCAGGCCAGCGACGCGGTCGCCAGTGACCCGGTTCTAGGCCAGGCTTACGAAGATGAGGACTGGCCCGCGGTGGAGGAACGCGTCCGCCGCCTCCAGTTCGAGAAACCGGAAGACTTTTGGAATCTGCCCAAGCTTCAGGAGATTTACAAAACCGACCGCCGGCCGGCTCTGCGGGAAATCCTCGCCCGCGTGTTCGGCCTGATCCCGGCGATTCCGACCCGCAGCCAGCTTGCGGATGAAGCGTTCGAGCGCTTTGTCGCCACCGAGGAAACCGATGCCACCCACAGCCGGCAATTGCGCATGGTGTTTGTGGCTTTCCTGCTGGATGCCCAAAGCCGGATGCTGCTGGAGGCAGGCGAATTTGCCGCCCTGCGGGCGCATGACGCCAGTCTCTACGGATCACTGTCACGGCTCACACCGCATGAGCGGGAGTCGTTGATCGGTTACTTGCAGTCCCAGGTTTCCCTCAAGGAATTCGAGCAGGTCGCGTAGAACGTTGACGGCGGCACCAGAGCGTGGCGAACGTCTCCGCCAGGGGAGTCGGAGGCGCGTCGCGCGTCCACCGCTTCAACTTGCTCCGTTTGACCACTCTGCCGTGGGCGGCTGGTTCGATCTCCAGCTCGATCCGGCCCGGCGCGGCCGAGGCTCTGAGTTTTTGCCCGCGCGGAACGCTGGCCGCCCGCCGCAAATCGCGAGGGAGCACAATCCGCTTCGAGGCGGCGAGTTGCACCATCGTTGTCACGACAGGAACGTCTTGCGACGCGCCAACCCGCTCGCGCTCCCGCCGCATGACGGGAGCCGAAAGCCCGCCGTAGTTTGTCGTCAGCATCCAGGCACTCATTTCACCAGAATGAGCCGTCATGGCGACGGACGCAGAGCAGCCTTGTCAAAGGGTTCTTGAGATTGATTCTGCGGCCCCACTTTGTTTCGCCGGAATCCATCATCATTGCGTTGATTGACGCGTGACGATGGGGACGTAACCCAGCTCAAGGCCCTTGGGTGGCGTTACCAGCAGGGCCGGATCGAGTGTCACCAACACTCCGCGGCTGGGCGGCGCCATGTAGTCGCGGTCAATCAGCCAGCTCGCATGGATCTTCTCCACCAAGGCCTGCAACTTCGCCTTCTTGTCCTCGCTCCAGTCGTATTGCTGGAAGGACGGTTGATCCACAAAGCGGTACCATGAATAAGTCACCGAGGAACCGTCGGCGAGCTTGACCGTGAACGGTCCGAGTTTGGGGCCGGGCCGGTTCCAGGCGCCGGTGGCGGGTGAAGTGTAAGGCTCGCCCCGCCCGGCCAGTTTGAACTCCTGCGTCCGCAAGCGCGTCTCCGGAGGCACGTCCGCAGCGGCCACCGCGACGCGTTCTTCACCGACTTGTTTGAAATACTGCGGGAACGAACCTTGGGGGCTGGTGTCGCGGTTGAACCATTGCAGACCCCACACATTCCCCGCGAACACTTTGGTGTCAAAGACCCGCTCAACCCCCGCCATTTTCTTGCCGGCCTGGTCGTAGCGCGTGGTCTGCGTCGTCAACGTGGACTTCCAGGCGCCCTGCTTGTCGAAGCGGCCGGAGCAGGCCGGGCCGCCGTTTCGCCAGGCCTTGAAGGCGTCGTACAAGGCGGCTTTCGAGTAGTAAGTCACGTCTTGCACCAGGAAGGCCTGTCCCTGGTCGTCCACCGGAAACTGCAACCGGGGTATCTTCGAATAGACGACTCCCTGCGCGTCTTTGCTATCGAAGCGCGGCACGGTGTTGATCTCCATGGCGCCGCCGCCCATGTTGCCCGGGCGCGCATCCAGCCCGCGTCCGTAAATGAAGGGGTACTTGAACAGCTTCCCGATCTTGCTCCAGGTCTCGGGTATGTAATAGGCGATCGGTCCTTTGAAGTTGGCCGCGCTCAGGAAACAGGTCCAGCTCTGGTCGCCGGTGGGCGGGTCGCCTGTGGTGGCATCCGTGAAAGGCAAGGCCATCCACGTGTAGCCGAGGAACTGGCCGTTGGGGTTCCCCTGGAACGGCAGTGCGTCAGGAGGAATCAACAGCCGGTTGCTCAATTGCGCGATACCCAAGCGATGGTCCGGGAGTGCTTCGTTGCTGTAGAAGAAAGACCAGCCCGGCGAGCCGACTTCGTAATCGTAGCATTGCGGCGTGGCGTTCATGCTGAACTTGGGCGGGCCATAGCGGAAGTGGTTGCCGGCCCAGTAGCCCAGGCCGCCTTCCACGGTCTGGAACACGCTGTCCCACGTCGGGCCCCGCTCCTTCCACGTACGCGCCAGCGTGCCTTCCGGAGCGAGCGGCTTATCCTTGTTATCGGAGTTGTCCGGCGTGATCCAGGAACCGGCCAGACCAATCTGGAAGTCGGCGACCGGTTGGTCAATCAGTGGCCAGACGGCGGAATAGAAGCCCATGCCCGCACTGAATTCCGACCGGGAGGGAGGGCGGGTCGCGCTAAAACCGATATACCCATGCAGACCGTCGGAATGAGCCGTGACGTTCCCGGTTTCGGTTCTCCTTCCGTCTTGCGTTCCTTGTCCGGCACAAGTCCAGGACAGGAGCACAAGGATGGCGACCGGACTGGACGCGGTGCTCATGTTACCTGCTGTGGCAAGTTCGATTTCCGCTCACACGATTTCTTCTTTGGCAGCATCCCACCGCACCAGGCGCCGTTCCTGGCACGAAACCAGCGACATGAGGGAGGTCGCGGCTTCGATGAACGCCTCGTCGGTCGAGCATTTCGGAGTTCCGCGGCTTTGGATGCAATTGACCCAGTCCACCATGTGGTTGGGTTGCTGGGGTGTCTTGCCTGGCGCGTAGGCTTTGGGAAGGTTCGGGCGCAGGTTGTGGCGCTCGGGCAGAATCTCGAAAGTGGTCACGTCGTGCGCGATGCCATCGAACCGCAGCGTGGCGTCCCGACCGCAGATTTCCACCGGCTGCTGCACGCTCGTGTTCATGCTCCCGGTGAAGGTGACCGTCCGGCCCAACTTCTCGAACTGGTAGGTCGCCACCCACGTATCCGGCACCTCGCGATCGTCCCGGAGTTGCGAGAGCAGACCGCCGCAATAACAGTTGTCCGGGACGCCGTGGCCGAGGAGATACTGGACGAAGTCCATCTCGTGCGACAGCAGGTCCCCGGCATAGCCGGTGCCGTAGGCATAGTAACAGCGCCAGTGCCAGAAGTGGCGTTCGTTCCAGGGAATCTTCGGGGCCGGTCCCAGCCAGAGCTCCCAATTCACGTCCTTCACGACCTGCGCCGGGTCCGGCCGGTCCCACTGTTCGTAATAGCCGTACCAGCGCCAGTTGGGATGCGCGGGGTCGGAGGCCTTGAAGCGGCCCGTGCGCACCAGGGTGATGGGACCGAGAATGTCCTGGGCGATGAGTTCCCTGGCCTGCAAGGCGCAGGTGGCCTGACGCGCGTGGTGGCCCAGTTGGAAAACAACCTTGCTCTGCTTGAGCGCGTCGCGCATCAGCTTGGCCTCGGCCAGGGTCCGGGAAAAGCCCTTTTCGCAGTAGATGTCTTTGCCCGCTTTCACGGCGTCGAGCACGATCCGGCAGTGCCAATGGTCCGGCGTGGCGATGACCACGGCATCCACCTTCGGGTCGGCCAGCAGTTCCCGGTAATCCACGTACGCTTTCACTTCCGGGTTGAGGCTGCGCTCGACTCCTTTCTGCCGATGCGGCCCATAGACATCGCAGACGGCCGTCACCTTGATGTTTGGGGCGTGAACCACGGTGTTGATGAGGTCTCCCCCGCGGGTGCCCAGGCCAATGCAACCCACGCCAATCGTCTTGCCGGGAGAAGGAGCGGAGAAAACCGCCGGGGCGAACGTGGTGGCCGCCGCCAGCGTCGTGGCCGCCTGGCCGGTGGTGCGCAGAAACTGACGGCGATTCAGGATTGGGTTGTCGTTCATGGATGCGGGCCTTTCTGTCGTCTGATGTAATGTGGCAAGTGTCGCGACAGAGTTGGGTGTTGTCCAGCTCAGGAAATTCATCTCGGATCGCAATTGAACGGCGTGATCCCGTTTCGGTTTTCCCAGCACTGCGGCTGACCGGGGTTGACCATGGTGCCGGGTCGCCTGGCGTAAGTCTGGCCAGATGAACTGGGCTCATCGCCAACGCGGTGATAACGCCGGCGGTTGTCGAAATGAAGCCGGTTCCAGCAAACCCGTTTTGACCCGTCGCCGCGCGGCGCTGCACCGGGATTGGCTGTCCCGCCCGACGGTGAAAACAACGGCTGAGATTGCGTCTTTTGGTCCAACGCCAGAACGTCATCCGGCTCAGGGCTCTGCATCGGTTCGGCTTGGCTCCGTCAACCAAGCAGACCACGGTCGTCAGCTTGAGTTGCTGCAAATCGGGCCGGCTTGTTTCTTGGCGGGTTGGCGTGGAATATGCTTATTTTAGACTCCAGCATCGCAGACGGTTTATGGATGTCGCTTGTGGGCGGAACCGGTGATTCTGTTAAGCGTCCGCCGACATGAAAGTCGTTGGTTCGGACCAGGTTAACCGACCCGAAAGCCATGAAAGCCCGAACGTTCTTTGCCAGAACAACCTGCCCGGAGGCGATCGCCATGCGCTTCGCAATCGCCTGCGTCGCGAGGCTGCTGGCGCCGTTGCTCCTGTTGGCGTTGTCCGTTGACATGCAAGCGCAATACCATTACACGACCAACCACGTCATCACCATCACCGACGTCATCACGATCACCGACTACACCGGTCCCGGCGGTGACGTGACCATCCCCCCCACGATCGGTGGCCTGCCGGTCACCAGCATCGCAAGCAAGGCGTTCTTGAACTGCACCAACCTGACCAGCGTCACGATTCCCGACGGCGTCACCAGCATCGGGAGCGGGGTTGACGACTGGTGTGACCCGGGGGCGTTCCAGGGCTGCACCAGCCTGACCAACGTCTCGATTCCCAACAGTGTCACCAACCTCGGGGGCAATACGTTCGAGGGCTGTAGAAGCCTGACCACTGTCACGATCCCCAACAGCGTCACCAGCCTCGGGTACTATTCGTTTTGCGGCTGCACCAGCCTGACCAGCGTCACGATCCCGAACAGCGTCACCAGAATCTGGGGCGGGGCGTTCCAAGGCTGCACCAGTCTGACCAACGTCACGATTCCCAACAGCGTCACCAACATCGGGGAAGATGCATTCAGTGAATCCACCCGCCTGTCCAGTGTCACGATCGGCAACAGCGTTACGAGCCTCGGGGAACAGGTCTTCTACGACTGCACCAGCCTGACCAACGTCACGATCGGCAACAGCGTTACCAACATCGGTTACGGTGCGTTCATGTCCTGTACCAGCCTGAAGGCGATCACGCTCCCCAACAGTGTCACCAACCTCGGGGACCAGGCGTTCTACAACTGCGCCCGTCTGACCAACGTCATGATCGGCAACCGCGTCACCAACATCGGGAACCAGGCGTTCTACAACTGCGCACGTCTGACCAGCGTCACGATTCCCGACAGCGTCGCCAGCCTCGGGGATTTTGCGTTCGAAGGCTGCATCAGCCTGACCAACGTGACGATCGGCAACGGCGTCGCCGGCATCGGGAACTATGCGTTCGAAGGCTGCACCAGCCTGACCGACGTCACGATTCCCAACAGTGTCACCAACCTCGGGAACAATGCGTTCGATGGCTGCGGGAGCCTGAGCAGCGTCACGATTTCCAACGGCGTCACTAGCATTGGATACTATGCCTTTTGCGAGTGCACCAGCCTGAGCAGCGTCACGATCCCCAACAGCGTCACCATCATTGGGGACAGTGCATTCTTGGAGTGCTCCAGCCTGATCAACGTCACGATCGGCAACAGCGTCACCAACATCGGAAACTATGCATTCGCTGATTGCGGTAGCCTGGCGGGTGTCTATTTTCAAGGGAACGCCCCCAGCCTTGGGCGATTTGTGTTCCAGTCGGACCCCAACTCAGTCTATGTCTATTACTTGCCGGGCACCACCGGCTGGGGTTCGACGTTCGGTGGCCTGCCAACGGTGTTGTGGAACCCGCAGGCCCAGAATCCCGTCGTGCGGGCGAATCAGTTCGGCTTCACCATCGCCGGGACAACCAACCTGACGGTCGTTGTGGAAGCCTGCACGAACCTGGTCAATCCGATCTGGTCACCGGTGGGAACCAATACACTGGTTGGCGGGTCGTCGAATTTCAGCGATTCCCAGTGGACGAACGATCCCGCCCGTTTCTATCGCCTCCGCTCGCCGTGACGCGGGGGGCGGCCAGCGGGAGGCGGAAGTTCGATCGGGTTCGGCTGTGAAGACGGGACGCCTTGGCAGCCCGCCTGAACCCGAACCGCGCGCGACCGGACGCACGCCCGATCATTTCAACACCCAGCCAGACACACTGGATTCTGGTTTACATTGAGCGCAGCATCAACGAAAACGTGATGACCGACGCGACCTGGCTGCTGAGCGATTCGCCGAAGACATCCGGCGACAACGGCTGGCGCGGCAGCGCCGACTGAGACAAAGGGCCGGCACGGTCTGAACCAAGAATGCATTCTATGAACAACGACGAACTCTTCAAGGTTAACCGACGGCGGTTTCTCAGTGGCGCCAGCGCCGGCGTGGTGTTGTTTCACCTTCTCCCGGGTCGGGTGTTGCGGGGAGCCGAGCGCATCGCCGCCAATGACAAGCTCAATGTGGCCGGCATCGGCATCGGCAGCCAGGGGGGAAGCGACGTTGATGCGGTGGCCGGCGAAGGCCAGAACCTGGTCGCCCTTTGCGACGTGGACGACAACTACGCCGCCAAGAAATTCGCGCAATACCCCAAGGCCCGGCGGTTCAAGGATTTTCGCGTCATGCTCGACCAGATGCACAAGGAGATTGATGCCGTGGTCATCGGCACGCCCGATCACGCTCATGCGGTCATTGCCATGGAAGCGATGAAGCACGGCAAACACGTTTACTGCGAGAAACCCCTGGCCCACACCGTCCAGGAAGTCCGCGCCCTCATGGCGGCCGCCAACAAGTACAAAGTGGTGACCCAGCTCGGCAACCAAGGGCATTCCAGCGGCTCGATCCGCCAGCTCTGCGAATGGGTCTGGGCGGGTGCCATCGGCCAGGTGCATACCGTCCACGCCGGCTGCGACGCGTTTCGGGAAGTGTATTGCCAGATCCGGAACCTGGACAAGCTCGACCAGACCTATGAGGTGCCCAAAGGCCTGGACTACGATCTCTGGATCGGCCCGGTCCCGTTCCGGCCCTACACGCCCTTCTGGGTTCCGTGGAACTGGCGCGGCTGGCTGCCGTTCGGCACGGGGACGATTGGCGACTGGTTCTGTCACGTGATTGACCCGACGTTCTGGGCGCTGCATCTGGATGCGCCGTCCACCGTTCAGGCGGAGGTCACCGGTTATGATCCGGCGAAACAGGGTTTGACCTATCCTCCGGCCTCAATGATCACCTTCGAGTTTCCGGCGCGGCAGGAACGCGGACCGGTCAAAATCGTCTGGCACGACGGCCTGAACCGGATTCCCAAGCCCCCGGGTTTCGCGGCCGACGAGCAAGTGCCGGGCACAGGGGCAATCCTCTTTGGCGACAAGGGGATGATCATGCACGGCTCGCATGGTGGCGGCGGCTGTCGTCTGCTGCCGGACAATCTCATGGAGCAGTATTCCGGCAAACATGCGCCGGCCGAAAAGGTGCCGCGCGTCAAGAACCATGCCTGGGACTGGATCGAAGCGATTCGCACCGGCCGCCAGGCTGGTTCCAATTTCGGCTACGGCGGTCCGCTGACGCAGGCTGCGTTGCTCGGGGCCATCGCCATCCGCTTCCCCGGCCAAACGCTCACATGGGACGATAAGAAGGCGCGATTCACCAACCATGTTGCCGCCAACGCTTACATCCATCCTGCGTATCGCAAGGGGTGGAGCCTCTGAGGCGCGGAGCCTCTTGCGGCCGGGCACCCGACTGGCGGGGCAGAAGCACGAATGGGAAGCCTGTTCATGGCTCGAGGGTTTGTGCTTCCGATCGCGGTCGGTCGGCTGCTCAGTGGCAACCGAGCTCTGGCCACGCTACCATCTCCGGTTACGCCGGCGGCCGAACCTTCGATTTCTCATGACCGACCACTCCAAGGAGGCGAATGACGGATGAACTGCGTGCGCTGCTGTCTGGTTGGGAAAGGGATGAAGCTGCGTGCAAACGGAGGAATGATCGAATGAAACCAATCCCCAACTTCCGCGGCGCCTCCGGCCTGGCCTTGCTCGCCGGGCTGTGGCTGGTTCCCCTGTTGGCACTTCACGCCGCCGAGGCCGCGAAACCGAACATCATGATCATCCTCGCTGACGACATGGGTTTCTCGGACGCGTCGTGCTACGGCGGGGAGATCGCCACGCCGAACCTCGATGCGCTGGCCAGGGACGGTTTGCGGTTTACGCAGTTCTACAACACGACGCGGTGCTGGCCTTCGCGCGCGGCGATGCTCACGGGCTATTACGCCCAGGCGGTGCGTCGCGACACCGTTCCCGGCGTCAAGAGCGGGGTCGGGGGCACGCGCCCTTCCTGGGCGAAACTGCTTCCCGAGATGCTTAAACCACTCGGCTATCGCTCGTATCATTCTGGCAAATGGCATGTGGACGGCAAGCCAATGCAGAATGGATTCGACCACTCCTACAGCCTCAATGACCACGACCGTTATTTCGCCCCACGAGAGCACACCGAGGACGATGTTCCGCTCCCGGCCGTGGCGGTGGACAGCGGCTATTATGCAACCACCGCGATCGCCGACCACGCCATCAAGTGCCTGAAGGAACATGCGGAGAAGCATGCCGCCCAGCCGTTCTTTGCGTTTCTGGCGTTCACCGCGCCACATTTCCCGTTGCAAGCGCCGGCGGAGGACATCGCACGGTATCGCGGCCGTTATCTCGCTGGCTGGGACGCCCTGCGCGAGGAACGATGGCAGCGCATGCACACCATGGGAATCGGCGGCAGCGCCTTGTCCGCGATCGAACGTGACCTCGGCCCGCCCTATGCCTTTCCCGAGGCCATCAAACAGCTTGGACCGAATGAGGTGAACCGGCCGCTGCCGTGGAGCAACCTGAGCGCGGCGCAGCATGAGTTTCAGGCGGGCAAGATGGCCGTCCATGCGGCCATGGTGGACCGAATGGACCGCGAGATCGGCCGCGTGCTGGCGCAGCTTCGCGCAATGGGGGCGCTGGACAACACGCTGATCCTGTTCCTCTCCGACAACGGCGCGAGCGCCGAGATGATGGTGCGCGGCGATGGCCACAACCCCGAGGCCGACTACGGCAGCAGCGCGACCTTCCTCAGCCTCGGGCCGGGCTGGTCGAGCCTGGCGAACACCCCGTTCCGTCGCCACAAAACGTGGGTTCACGAGGGCGGAATCTCCACCCCGCTGATCGTGCACTGGCCACGCGGCATTGCCGCGCGCGGCGAACTGCGGCACACACCCGGGCACGTCATTGACCTCGTGCCCACGATTCTCGAGGTCGCTGGTGGCAGGCCGTTCACGACCTGGGAGGGCCAGCCCGTACCGCCCGCCCCCGGGCGAAGCCTGGTGCCAGCTTTTGCGAAGGACGGCACGGTGACCCATGATTGGCTGTGGTGGAGACACGAGGGCAATCGCGCCCTGCGCGTCGGCGATTGGAAAATCGTCGCCGCCGGGGAAGACAGCCCGTGGGAACTCTACGACCTCGGCACGGATCGCGCGGAATCCCGAAACCTCGCGGCCGAAAAGCCCGAGAAGGTGCGCGAAATGGCGGAGCTTTGGTCCCGGCAAACCGAGGAAAACAACGCGCTCGCCAGTTCCACCTCGACGGCGAAGAGGGCAGAGTCGCCTCGGGCACCGTTTTCAGAAACACGGTGACGCTCAAACTGACCGCCGCCTCAACCGCGCGCAAACTCACCTATCTCGATGAGAGCGCAACGAAGCGTTCGCGGCGGGCAACCCGGCGCTCGCCGCGCTCAGATGGATGGCGCCCCCTTGGCCTTCGCTGGCGCGCACGATCAGCATTGCCTTGCCGTAGAAGAGCGTGACGTGGTCCGCCACGAACTCGCCCGGAAAATGATGATCGCCATTGCCCACGCCCGCGATGTTGGCGGGGCCTTCCAGGCTGAATCTCACGTCGTTCATTGCCAGCGGACAGAGGTTGCCGTCCTTGTCCAGGGCTTCGACCAGGACGAAGGAAAGATCGTCGCCGTCCGCCGCAAGCGATGTGCGGTCAGGCGTGAGGCGGAGTTTCGCCGGTTCGCCCGCGGTGCGCATGATGGCGCTGCCAAGCTGGCGACCGTTCTGGTAGGCGATCGCCTTCAGCTCGCCCGGTTCGTAGGGGACATCAAGCCAGCGCAGGGCGTAGCGGTCGCGGACCACCTCCGCCTGCGGATTCTTGGCGCGCCGGCCGAGGGATTTGCCGTTGAGGAACAGTTCGGCCGAATCGCCGCCGGTATAGACATAGACCGGCACGTTCTTGCCCGCGCGCTCCGGCCAGTTCCAGTGCGGCAGGATGTGGACGGTCTTCTTTTGCGGCGCCCAATAACTGCGGTAGAGATAGAAGCGGTCCTTGGGAATGCCCACCAGGTCCACGATACCGAAGGAACTGATGCGCGATTCCTCCTCCTTCGTCAGCTTGCGCTTTGCGAAATGGCCCCAACCTTCCGCGATGAAAGGCACCGCCTCGCCGATGTAATCGAAGCCCGTCCAAACAAACTCGCCCGCCACGAAACGGTCCTTTTCCAAGAGCGCGAACTCAACGTCCGCGGGGTCCGAGTACCAGGCGGAGTTGTGGTCGTAGGAACTGATGCGGGCGGTCGCCGGGTAATCGTCCTTGCTGGCGGGCATCGGAAAGTCGTCGAAGTAACCGCGCGTGCTGTAGGCCGAGGCCGATTCGCTGTAAACGATCGGAAGATTCGGCCACCGCGCGCGGGAAATGGCGTAACGCCGGGCGTAGTTCCAGCCGGCCACATCCAGCGCGGCGGGGAGCTGGGACTTGGCGGACTCCGGCACGCACTGGGCCAGACCGACCGGGCGCGTCGTGTCGAGCGCCTTGACGAAACCCACCATGGTCTTTAGCAGGCCGGGCGCATCCGGATATTTGAGGCCTTCGAGATCCCAGATTTCGTTGCCCACGCTCCACACCACCACGCAGGGATGGTTCCGGTCGCGGCGGATGAAGTTAGTGAACTGCTTCTTGCCGTGTTCCGGGATGGAACCCCCCTTGGGCAGCGTGGCCGTGCCGTCCCATTTGTCGAACGCCTCGTCCCACACCACGAGGCCCAGGCGGTCGCACAGGTCGAGCAACTCGGGCGCGGGCGGATTGTGGCTGGTGCGGACGGCGTTCACGCCCATGTCCTGCATGATCCGCAATTCACGCTCCATCGCGCGGACATTGAACGCCATGCCCAGCGGGCCGAGATCCGAATGCAGGCAGACCCCGTGCAGTTGCACCCGCCGGCCATTGAGGTGGAACCCGTCGTTCGCCGTGAACGCGAACGTGCGGATGCCGAACGGCGTTTGGGTCGCATCCACGAGTTTCCCGGCGACGAAGACGCGCGTGACAGCGGTGTAAAGGCGCGGAGTTGCGATGTCCCAGACCTGGGGCTGGGCGATGGTGAGCGTGGCCACCCCGGGCTGCGAACCTTGGGCCGGCACCTCGAAGCTCATCCGCCGTCTGGCAACTGGCCGGCCTTTCGGATCGAGCAGGACGGTTTCCACCTCCGGCTCAATGGCCGCGGCGGTGTGGTTTTCGACGGTGGTTTCCACGCGAATGGTGGCGGCGGTGGACGTGACGTCCGGCGTGGTGACGAACGTCCCCCAGTGCGCGACCTGCACCGGCTCGTTCACGACCAGTTGCACTTTGCGGTAGATTCCCGCGCCCGGATACCAGCGCGAATCGTGTTGGCGCGTGTCCACGTGGACGGAGACGACATTCGTCCGGCCGGCCCGCACGAAGTCGGTCGCATCCACGCGAAACGACATGTAGCCGTAATCCCACCCGCCGGCCTTCCGGCCGTTCACATAGACGGTCGGCATGGCCATCACACCGTCGAAGTCAAGATACACGCGCCGGCCGGCGTCGGCGGCGGGGAGCGCGAACGATTTGCGATACCAGCCCTCGCCGCGCCACGGCAGCTTGCCGGTGTTCGCATCGCCTTGCGGCTGCCGGGGTCCGGCAATGGCCCAGTCGTGCGGCAGACGAACCGGCTGCCAGGCGGTGTCGTTGAAATTGACCGTCTCGGCGCCAACTTGTGAACCTAACGCGAACCGCCAGTCGCGGTTGAAGTTCTCGACGCGACGTCCACCCGCGTCCGCCGCGAGCGCCGCGCCGACGCAGGCGAGCAGAGCGAACCAGGCGGACCGGAATCCAGATGTTGAATGTCGTTTCATGGTGCTGAGTGCTGATCGCGGGAGATTCCCCCGGCCCGGCCGGGGCGGGCAACAAAAATGCACTTTCCTTAAAGAGCGCGATTCCGCCCGGCCGGCCCGTGAGTGCGCGGGTCAGCACGTCACGGAACGGCGTGTTCACGAACCACGAACGAGCGGAGGCAGCGTCCTGGTTTGGTGGGGCGCTGACGAGCCGCCGGTACAACAAGCCGGCTCGCGATCCGGTTCGCTTCCACTTCTCAAGGCTTACTTCGGTTCGATGACCTTCAGACCCGGCACGCAATCGAAGTGCCGTTTGTTGAACGTCGCCACTTCACTGCCGCGCTGCAGGGCCGTGGCGGCCACAATGACATCGTAGGAGCCGATCATCTTTCCAGCCGCTTCCAGTTTGGCCCAAATCCGGGCATGCTCAAGAGCGGTCTGTTCGGTGTAGGGAATGATGGGCAACGGAGCCAGCACCGCCTGCAGGTATTGCAGGCGCCGGGCTTTGTGTGCGCCGGTAGCCCGTTCCACTCCGTGCCAGAGTTCGGCCACCGTGATGGCGGCCACCTCGAACAGTTCATTGGGCCGGCTCGACAGCCAGCCCTTCAGATCGAAGGTCCCCTTTTCGCCCCGGATGATGACATCCGCATCGAGGACTATTGCCATGGGTCGGTCGGAGCTTGAAGGGTTTCGCGGGCGGTTCGCAACTCACCGTGCCAGTCACGAGCCTCTTCAACCGACAGCTCGGTCCTGCCCAGGGCGTCCGCCAAAGCGCGTCCCGTGCAGCGCTTTTCGCCGTCCGGCTCGATCCGGGCGAAGGGTCGGCCGTTCTTCAGCAGCACAAAAGACGTGTTTTGGTAGTGGGCACGGTTGACGCAGTCGGCGAAGTTGCGGGCCGCTTCCGTAACCGTAATCGTCGTCTCTTTCATAAAATCAGATTATCAGATTTTACGGATTCGTCAAGCAGCGAAGACGGCGCGCGGAGCGCCGTTGAAGTGGCCGTTCATGATGACCTGCCCGCCTATCGGAAACCGAATTCGGACACTACCCGATCGGAAGCAAACTTGACGGAGACGGCTGTTCCGCCCATTGTCTGTTCGGGCTCCGCGGGCGAGTCATGCGCCGGGGGGCCAACACACCCATCCCATGATCGCCAAAACGCCCCGCGACAGCCATGTGGAGAGCCGCCATCTCGTCATGCCGCACCAGGCCAACCCGGCCGGAATCGCCTTCGGCGGCGAAATCCTGTCGCTGATTGACATGGCGGCGGGCATGGTCGCGCAGCGGCATTGCGGGCACGAGGTGGTCACCGTCGGGATTGACCAGATTTCCTTTTTGGCGCCGATCTACATCGGCGACCACGTGGTGCTGAAGGCTTCGGTCAATTACGTTGGCTACACTTCGATGGAAGTCGGCGTCCTGGTGACGAAGGAGAATCCGCACACGGGCGAGACTGTCCGCGCCACGACCGCCTATCTCACCTTGGTGGGGATTGACGCGAACAAACGGCCGACGCCCATCCCGCCGTTGCGGCCGGAGACGCCCGACGAACTCCGTCGTCATGAGAACGCAAGGCTGCGGGTCGAGGCCCGTCGCGCCCTGGTGCAGAAACTCCGCGCCCGCGCCATTCAGCCCCCCGTCTGAGGTGGCCTGCACCGGGCCGCAACGCAACTGGCGGCTTGAATCCCTATGCGGCTGGCGTAGAAATGCCGGCATCCGCTTATGAATCGTCATGCCGTCCACTCCGCGTTTTCCCACCCGACTCAACGAACGCCGCTGAGCCGCCGCCAGTTTCTCGGCGGCACGCTCGTCGCCGCCGCTTCCGCCTCGATCGCCGGGGCGTTGCCGGCCCGGTCCGCGGAGACGGCGCCGGCCGAATTCAAGCGCAAGCTCAAGCTGGGCGTCATCGGCAACGGCGGACGCGGAAGCTGGATCGCCAAGCTCTTCCAGCAGCATGGCGGCTATGAGGTGTTTGCCGTGGCGGACTATTTTCCAGAGGTGGCCAACGCATGCGGCGAGGCGCTGGGGGTTGATCCCGCGCGCCGGTTTTCCACTCTGTCGGGCTACCAGCGATTGATCGCTTGCGGGGTGGAAGCGGTGGCGATCGAAGCGCCGCCTTATTTCATGCCGGAGCACGCGGCGGCGGCGGTCGCCGCGGGCCTCCACGTCTATATGGCCAAGCCGGTCGCGGTGGATGTGCCGGGCAGCCTCGGAATCCTGGCGGCGGCCCGACAGGCGACGGCGGCTTCGCGCTGTTTCCGGGTGGATTATCAGATGCCCACCGACCCGGTGAACAACGAGGTGCTCAAACGGATTCGCGGCGCCGGCTTTGGTCCGCTCCAGGAATTGCAGACCACCGGCATCTGCGGCGGCTTCGCCGACCCGCCACTCACGGCGACCCTTGAGAGCCGCTTGCGCGGCCTCGTCTGGGTGAACGATGTCGCCCTCGGTTGCGATTACATCGGCAACTATGACATTCACGCGATTGACGCCGCGATCTGGGCGGCCGGTCAGCGGCCGGTGGCGGCGATGGGCGGTTCACGCATCGGCCGGGCGAATCCGCATGGCGATAGTCGGGATGTGTGCTCGGTGGTGTTCGAGTATGCCGACGGCCTGGTGCATTCGCATTTCGGCCTGGGCCTGGCCAACCAGGCGACCGGCGAGTTGAGCTGTCGCGTTTTTGGCCGGACGGGTCATGCCGTCATCAACTACTGGGGCAAGGCGGAGTTCCGGGGCTTCGACGACGCCTACAGCGGCTCGGTGGACAACCTCTACGAGGCCGGCGCGGTTCGCAACATCGCGGCCTTTTATCGGAACGTCACCGAGGGCCAGTTCGAAAATGCCACCGCCTCGCGGGCCGTGGATGGCGTCCTGACCTGCATCCTGGGCCGCGAGGCGGCGGCGCGGCACACCCGCCTGACGATGGATGAACTCATCAAGGAAAATAAACGCCTCGCCGTGGACCTCAGCGGGCTGAAATCCTGAGCGCGGCAGCCGGCCAGCACTTCAACGCCCGGGCGTGATTACAGTTTCCTTCGTGCTCGCCACCGTGACGTTTCCCACCTTCAGCGTCCCTTCGCCGAAGCCGTGGAAAACGCGGACCCGCCGTGATCGGTCAATCGGTCTGCCGTCGAGGCTGCGCAGGGTGAACAGCACCGGCCCGCGGAAGTGCTGGCCGTTCCAGGCCGTGGCGTGAAAGGCAACGAAGGTCGGACCTTCGATCAGGAAGCCGAAGGGCGGCAGCACCACGTCGCCGCCGAAACGCGAGCGACCGAAGAGGTCGGCTCGCCCGCCGTTGACGATCACCTGCACCGCGTCGGCGCCCGCGCCAAACACCGAGCGCTGGGTGTGGCGGTCGGGGGTCAGGAAGGCGTGTTCGGTCAACGTGGTCCGGGCCGTCAGTTCGTTGAGGGGCGAAAGAATCTCGCAGGTATTTTTGACGAACCGGTCCAGCGGGTGGAGGCCCTCGGCCCAACCGTGATCCGCCCGGACAAAGACTCCCGGGTCACGCGGCAGAGCGCCCGGGCCGGCGGCCGGTTCGAGATCGAGCAAGTCACCGTTGACAATCAGCCGACCGACGCGATAGCTCCGTTCGCCGTCGTCCTCCCCGGCCAGCAGGGCGCGCCGCAGGTTGCTCTTGCGGAAGAAACCGACGCGGATGTCGCAATTGGTTTTGATCTCGGGTGGAACGGTGAGCACAACCAATTGCGACTGCATCCGCCGCATGTGCCACTCGGACGTCGGGGTGGCGGGCGTGTGATCGGCCTGGAAGAGGATGTTGCCGCGCTCATCGGTGAAGTGGACGAACACTTCCCAATCCTCGCGCGGCGCCTTGTCCACATCCCACTGCACGCTCAGCAGGGCCTGCCGCGGACCGAACTGGTCGAGTTCCGGCGGGCGCGGGCGCACCCCGAGTTTCGTCGGTTCGGCGGGCACGGATTTCCAATACAGGTGCGGTGGAATGCTGTGATAATTCAGGGGGCGGCCGATGGCGATATGGTGCAGGACGTATTCCGCCGCCTGGGCCGGGTCATAGCCGTATTTGCCGTAGGCGGCGATGCAGTCGCGGTAAACCACCTCAAAGAGCGGCACGACGGCACCGCCGACCTCGCGCGGCAGGTTCGCGTTGGCGTAATAGTTGCCGCTCACGCCAGTGTAGCCCTCGAAGAAATCGCTGTGGGGAATGGCCCATTCGCGTCCGCATTCGCTGCCGAAGATGCCGAACACGCCGCGGGCATAATCGGAAAGACCCTGCTTCCAGTGCATGTCGTCGGCGCGGGTCAATGGATGCTTCGGATCGAAGCACTCCTGGAGTCCGGCGGCATAAGTCGTGTCAATGAAGTAGGCATCGGCGCCCGTCAACCGGCGGACTGCGGTCAGGTTCTGCGGGCGCCGGGCCAGTTCAAGCGCCTTCAGCGAGCACGTCACATAGGCCTGCCCGCCCGCCCACTGGCCGCCCGCGACGAGCGTGCCATTGGGATGCTTCATGATCAGGTCCTCATTCCACGACGGCGAATCGCGATAGATGTCCTGGTAATTGTCATGCAGGCCGAACAGGTAGCCGAGGTTGCGGACCCGGCGCGCACAATCGGCCAGGGCAGCGTCGCCGCCACATTCCGGCGCCGCGGGCAAAATGTCCGGATGCTGGTTGTCGTAGCCGCGGTGAATCCAGCCGCCCATCAGGAACAGGACCTTGTCCAAATGGAGGTCCCGCTGCAGGTGTTCTGCCACCTGCGCCGCCTCGTCGAAGGTCCAGTTCACGGTGGCGCGCTCTTCCCGCGTGCTGTCCCGGTTCATCTGCCGGTCCAGCGCGCTCCAGAGTTTGTAGTTGACGGCGCCGAACAGCTTCGCCCGTTCCGGGTGCCCGGCGAGCTTCTGGCTCCACGACACCAGCCAGCCTTCCTCCTTGGCCACCCGGCGGTAGGCCTGGCCGATGGTGACGAAATCGCCGTGCCCGAGGAACTGCACGCGGAACGAGCGCGCTGAGTGGCTCAACACGAGCGACGGCGCCAGCGTCTGCCGGTTGGCGTTGCCGCGGCCATCCGCGAGGGTGCTCCGGACTTTCGCAAGCGTGTAGGGGTCCCGCCAGGTGACGAGCGCCGCCCCCCCGGCCTTCACCAGACCCAGCATGGCCATGTGGCAGCCTTCGTAGCTGAACGTGTCGAAGTCGTGCTCGAAGGCGAGGCCGCTGTCGGCCGGAATGAGCAGTCCTTCACGGACCGGCACCACCACGGAGCCGCCGTCCGCGGCGGTCACCCAGAGCGCCTCGTCGAGCAACCGCACGGATTGGACCGCGAGGCCCGCGTCGGCGGACCAGGCGAACTCGAGCGTGTCGTTGCCCGGCAGGCTCACGGTCACCAGCAGGACGGCTTGCGGCTGATTCGTGAGCGGGTGGAACACGGCCTTGAGGCTGTTGCCCGAGCGGGTGACGTCGCACTGGCCGAGGGTGACCTTGTTTGCGGCAATCGTGGCGCTGCCGAAGCGCGGCTCGCCCGGATGGGAGCGCCAGGTCACGCCGGCGCGCTTGTCGGTGATTTGGTAGGCGCCGGTGTCGGGTGCGATTTGAAAGCGCAGGGCCGCGGTTTCAAGCACGGTTGGCAATGTTGCCGCGGACAGGCATGGCACCAGGCTGGTCGCGGCGAGCGAGACCAGAACGCGCAACCCGGAATGCCACTTGAGGTGATTTTGCACGCCTCCTGCGTAACGATTCCGCCGCAGAAAGCAAGCTCGCGCAAGGCTGGCGGCAGTGTGCGGATTTGTACGGACCGCGGCTGTGTCGGAGACCAGCCGCAGCGTTCCCAGCCGGCTGCGGCTGACGCTTCGCGCACAGCCGCGCTCCTGGAGACGTCAAATGGGGCCACTGCCCAAGGCCCTCGACTGGTTGACTTTCATCAAGGCGCAGCGTCGAGGCCGGGTGTAAACTAACGTCATGAGTGAAAAACCGATCATTGGCCCCGATCAGCCGGGCGTCCTGTCGCTGGCCGACGAAACCCAGTTTGCCGCGAATGGCATCGTCAGCCGCACGCTGCTCAAGACGCCAACAGTGCGGGTGGTGCTGTTTGGCTTCGACGCCGGGCAGGAGCTGACGGAGCACACCTCGCCGCACCGCGCCCTGGTGCAGATTCTTTCCGGCGCGTGCGAATTCTCGGCGGCGGGCAAAGCACACGCCTTGAAGACCGGCGACCTGGTCCACTTGCCGCCGGGCGCGCCGCACGCCGTGAAAGCAACGGAGCGGTTGGCGATGCTGCTGACGCTCCTGCCGCAGCCGGCGGCGTGAAACGGGACCGGTTTGGTACTGTCTCAATCTGGGCGAGGCTCCAGACGAGCCGGCTCGAGGTGGCCCGCCGACCGCTGGGCGGCGGGGGGATGTCGTGGCCCAGCGGTCCACGACCCACCATCAGGACACTGCTCAGGCCGACAACCGCTGGACGCGCCGCAGTTCCCGCGCCTAGACTGGCTCATGCGTCCTTGGCCGCTGCTCACCGTTGGCGCCGGGTTTCTGGCCGCGCTGCTCCTGGGCGGCGGGACGGCCTGTCGCTCCGTGCCGCCGGTCGCGCTGCAACGTTGCGAATTCACCTCACCGCAGATGGGCGTCCCGTTTCGCATCGTCCTCTACGCGACGAATGCGGCGGCAGCCCGGGTGGCGGCGGACGCGGCGTTCGCCCGCGTCGGCGAACTGAACGGCATCATGAGCGATTATGATGACGACAGCGAGTTGAGCCGGCTGTCGCGGTCGTCGGGCACGGGCCGGTGGGTGCGGGTGAGCGACGATTTGTGGCGGGTGCTGGTCTGCGCCCAGGAGTTCGCCCGGCGGAGCGGGGGCGCGTTCGACATCACGGTGGGCCCGTACGTGAACCTCTGGCGGCGGGCGCGCCGCGAACACCAGTTGCCCAGCGTGGCCTGGCTCGCGCGAGCCCGGCAATCCGTCGGCTACGAACTGGTCGAACTCGACGCGCCCCGGCATTCGGTCCGGCTGGTGGCGCCGAACATGCGGCTCGACCTGGGCGGGATCGCGAAGGGCTACGCCGCGCAGGAGGCGCTGAATACCCTGCAACGACGGGGTTATGATCGTGTCCTGGTGGCGGCGGCCGGCGACATCGCCGTCGGCGAGGCGCCACCGGGCAAGCCCGGCTGGCGGGTGGAGGTGGCGCCGATTGACGTGACCAACGCGCCGCCGGCACGCTTTGTCCTGCTGCGCCGCCGGGCGGTGAGCACGTCCGGCGACCTGTTCCAGCGGCTCGAAATTGACGGCCGGCGTTACTCGCACATCGTGGACCCGCGCACCGGCATCGGCCTGACCGATCACAGCCTGGTGACCACGATTGCGCCGACCGGCATGGTGGCGGACGCGCTGTGCAAGGTGATCAGCGTGCTCGGACCCGCGGCCGGGTTGCGGGTGGTCGAGGCCGAACCGGGCGCGGCGGCCTTCGTGGTGCGCCAACCGGACGAACGGCTGGAGGAGCGCCAATCGAAACGGTTCAGGCGGTTCCTGGCGCCTGTCGGCACGAATTAGTGACCGCCGGCGGGCTTCACGCCGCTGAGCGATTCGGCGCGGCTCAACTTGGGCCAGCCGTAGCCGTAAAACGCGATGAGCACAAAGCAGATCATCGGCACGATGAAGCCGCGCGACATGTCGTAATGGTCGGCCACGGCGCCCATCACCTTGGGCAGTAGAGCGCCGCCCACAATGCCCATGACAATGAACGCGGAGGCGCCCTTGGCGCGGGCTCCCAGGCCAAAGATGCCCAAGGCAAAGATGGTGGGGAACGAGATGGACATGAGGAAGTAGCTCAGGAACACGCAGAACACCGAGAGCCAGCCCAGCTTGAGGAAGATCAGGAAGCACACCAGCACGTTCAGCATCGAGTAAAGGCCGACAATCTTGTGCGCGGAGGCGCGCCGCAGCAGGGCGGCACCGGTGACCCGGCCGAGCAGGAACCACCCGAACGCCACTGAGGCCAACGTGGCAGCGAACTTGTTGGTGACGCTGACGATGCCGTCGTGGAAGGTCAGCTCGTTGGGATAGGCATCGGCCAGCAGCAGGCGGTTGAGGCGCGGCTCGTTGCGGCCCTTCGCTTCCTGGGCCAGCAGTTGCTTCGTGGCGTCCTGCAAGGTGACGCCCGCGAAGCGTTCGGGGCTGTAGATGTTGGTCTTGAGGATGAGGCTGTTGAGGTCCTGCATGATGGCGACGCGGGCGGAGGTGTCGCTGGAGAGGCCTTGCTTGTAATGGGCGAGGGTTTGCACGGTGGCCTCGGAGAGGTTGGAGGCGAGGTAAGCCGAGAGAGGATCCGCCTTGTCATGCAGCTTGGCGGCGAGGGAGGAGACGTCCTTGAAGTCGGAGCCGGCCAGGGTGGTCCTGACTTCAATCCATTTGCCGACGCCTCCGTTCATCCAAGAAGAGGGCAGGGAGGGAGGCTCGGAGGTGATATAGTTGATGAAGAAGCTGAAGATGCCGCATTGGGCCGCGACATACAGGAATTGAGCCAGGGTGGCGCCGGAGAAGTGCTCGTGGGACCAAATGCTGTGGTGGGTAAGGCGTTTGGTGAAGCCGATCAGCCAGAGGGCGGCGAGCACAACGGCCACGCAGTCGGCGACGATGAGCGTCATCAAAACGGCAGTCTCACCCGTGATGGCCATTTTGCCGGGGTGCGGCAGCGCCGACGCGAACCCGACCAAATGCGGGCCGGCGCCGAGCGAGTTGAGCACCAGCCACGCGATCATGTTGAACACGCTGAGGAGGGCGACGATGTTGCCCAGCAGCAAACCGTAGCTGAGGCCGCGGTTTACCTTCCGCACCGCCTGGGCGCCGGCTTCCGGGACACTGTCATCCTGGCCCTCGATGTTGTAATCGTCCTCGGCCTTGACGTCAGGCACGGGAGCAAAGAAGAACATCACCGCCAGGATGAGCACTGCCACCGCCACGCCCGCGTAGGGAATCCAGAGGGTCTGCGAGCCGGTGCTGTGGCCGGAGGTGTCCTTGCCGTAGAAGAAAAGGGTGCCGGCCATGGGGCCGAGGATCCAGCCCACACCGTTGCAGGATTGGGCGGTGTTGATGCGCGTGGCGGCGTAGCGCGACGGCCCAAGCACGGTGGTGTAAGGATTGGCCACTGTTTCCAGGAACGTCAGGCCCGAGGCGACGACGCAGACGCCGAGCAGGAAGGCCCAGAAGGCGGCGATCTTGGTGGCGGGGATGAACCAGAACCCACCCACCGCGACCAGGAGCAGGCCGGCAATGATGCCGCCTTTGTAGCCCAGGCGCGTCGCCAGCCATCCCGCCGGCAGCGACATGAGGAAATAGCCCATCCAGTGCGCGAATTGCACCCAGGCCGATTGCGAAAGGCTCAGGTGCAGCTCTTCCTGGAAGTGCTTGTCCATCACGTCAATCATCCCGTTGCAGAATCCCCAGAGGAGAAACAGCGAACTGACGAGGCAGAAGGTGAAAAACACATTCCTGCCGTCGGGCAGGACGAACATGCCCTGTGGTTTGGTGTTCATGATGGTTTGCAATGTTTCCGGTCGGTCAAGCGGGTTTGCCGGCGGCTAGGAATCGCGCCGGGTGCGGGTGAAGGTGACCTTGTTCCAAACACCCTGCGGCCGGCTGGGGCCGATGGGCCAGGCCCGGCGTGGCCAGGTCGGAACGGCCGGGGCCGCAGGAACTCTTTGGACATGCATAAAGCTTGCGGCGTTCGTATCGGAGTGCCGCCGCGCCGTCAAGTTTTCCGTCGGGTCGGCCACGTCCTGATTTGGCCGCGTGGGTGGCGCGAGCGGCTCGACGTGAGCCGCAACCAGGTTGATGGATCATGGTTGAGAGTTGAGCGCGCAGCGGAGGGGGGCGGCAAACCTCGCACTCCGATCTCACGAATCCTCACCAATTCGACACTCGAAGCTCGGACCTCGCAATTTCCGGGTGAAGCGTCTCCGCGAGCCGAGACGCGAATGCCACGAACCCTCCCAATTCGACATTCGAAACTCGAAACTCGCAATTCCCAGGTGGAGTGCCCTGCCCGCCCTCGCCGCCCGGCAATGCGATTGCTTCCCGGGCGTGCCGGCATTCGCAGCAGGCCAGGCAGCGGCTTTCGAGGACCAGCAATTCCGGCCAGGCCGACTGGCCCTCCGGATTGTGGCACCAGGCGCAGTGGAGCGGGCAGCCCTTGAGAAAGACGGTCATGCGAATGCCGGGTCCGTCTTGGACGGAGTACCTTTGGAGTTTGAAGACGAGTCCGGTTTCCATGCGGCCAGCGAACGCGCGGCGGCAGCGTAGCACGTCCCCGCTGCGCGTCAGGGAAAAACGCAGCCTTTGGGCGCCCGATTCTTCCGGCATCCGCAGCCGGGGAATGGCCGCAAACAGCCGGGTTTTTGGCGACAACTCTCAAGAAATCAAGGTTTTACGCAGATTCTCTGAAAGGTCGCGCGGGCGAGCCGCCCGCCGTGTTCGCCGACTCGCTGGACGCAACTCCCTTCTTTCCAACCCGCCGCGCGCTGACTACGATGCCAGCCAATGCGCATGGCTGAAACTGGAGAATTCGAGTGAACCTGACCGACTACCACGCGAAATACTTCGCGCATGAACTGACGAAGCGCTGCTCGTCGGACAGCATGGAGAAGCTCGCTGGCGCGGTGGCCGGGGCACAGGTGGACTTGAATCCCCACCAGGTGGATGCTGCCCTGTTCGCCTTCAATTCGCCGCTCTCCAAAGGCGCGCTGCTGGCGGATGAAGTGGGCTTGGGCAAGACCATTGAGGCGGGGATCGTGATTTCGCAGCGATGGGCCGAGCGGAAGCGCCGGATTCTCATCATCGTGCCGTCCAATCTTCGCAAGCAGTGGTATCAGGAATTGGCGGAGGAATTCTTCCTGCCTTGCCAGCTTCTCGAAACGAAGTCTTACAACGCCGCGATCCGGCAGGGAAATTTCCGTCCGTTCGAGCTTAAGGACCACATCCTTATTTGCTCCTACCAGTTCGCGCGCAAGCAGGCTGCCGACGTTGCTAACACACCTTGGAATCTCGTCGTCATTGATGAAGCGCACCGGCTGCGCAATGTCTATAAGCCCGCGAACATCATCGCCAATACGCTCAAACAGGCGCTCAAAAACGTACCTATACTCCTCCTCACGGCAACGCCGCTGCAAAACTCGCTGCTCGAACTTTTTGGCTTGGTCAGCTTCATTGATGAGCACGCCTTTGGCGACCTTAAGAGCTTCCGGGAACAGTTCGCCAATCTCAGCCAGGACCAGGTTTTCCAAACCCTCAAGAGCCGCTTGAAACCCATTTGCCATCGAACGCTACGCCGACAGGTCACGGCTTACGTTCCCTTCACGAAGCGGCATCCGATTCTGGAGGAGTTCACCCCGGAAGAGAGCGAAGACCGCCTTTACGAACTCGTTTCCGAATATCTCCGCCGCGAAAACCTTCAAGCACTTCCTTCCGGACAGCGTTCACTCATGACGCTGGTGCTGCGGAAGCTGCTCGCCTCGTCCACCTTTGCCATCGCCGGGGCGCTCACGTCCATTTCGGAACGGCTCAAGGCGAAGATCAAGAAAGAGGAGCCAGTCGAACCACTCGAAGAGGAACTCGACAAAGACTACGAAGCGCTGAACGAAACTGCCGAGGAATGGGACGAGGATGAACCATCCGAACCGATCTCCGACGCCGACCTGCCTGCGCCGCGGCCCGGAGTTTTCTGGACCTACGTTTTGGAATGCGCTGATGGCAGCCACTACATCGGCCAGACTGATGACATGCCCCGCCGTTGGCATGAGCATCGCGTTGGGCAGGCCGCTGAGTGGACTGGACGGCACAAACCAAGGTGCGCGCTCATTGTCGAAGAATGGAAATCACGCGATGAAGCAGTCGCCCGCGAGCATTGGTCGAAAACTGGGTTTGGGCGGGAATGGATCAAGCGGGAGAAAAAGGCGGGCCGGACGCGGCAGGCAGGCCGCGCAGCCATCGAAGCCGAAATCGCCGATCTCGACGAGTTCGCCAAGTTGGCCACGTCCATCGAGCAAAACGCCAAGGGCAAGGCGCTGGTCAAGGCGCTGGCAATCGCCTTCAAGAAAACTGCCGAACTCGGCGCGGCGGAAAAGGCCATCGTCTTCACCGAATCGCGCCGCACACAGAATTACCTGCTGCGCGTTTTGGCCGACAGTCCGTTCAAGGACGGAATCGTCCTGTTCAACGGTTCAAACACCGACGAACGTTCGCGCGCGATTTATGCCACGTGGCAGGAGAAGCATCAAGGCACAGACCGGGTGTCTGGTTCCAAAACGGCGGACATGCGCTCGGCGCTGGTGGATTATTTCCGCGATGAGGGCCGCATCATGATTGCCACCGAAGCGGGCGCCGAGGGTATCAATCTCCAGTTTTGTTCGCTCGTGGTGAATTACGATCTGCCGTGGAATCCGCAGCGCATCGAGCAGCGCATTGGCCGCTGCCACCGCTACGCGCAGAAACATGACGTGGTGGTGGTAAACTTCCTCAATCGCAAAAACGCCGCCGACCAGCGCGTGTATGAATTGCTGTCAGAAAAATTCCAGTTGTTCGAGGGCGTCTTTGGCGCGAGTGACGAAGTGCTGGGCGCGATTGAAAGTGGCGTGGATTTCGAGAAGCGCATCAACGACATCTACCAGCGCTGCCGCAAGCACGAGGAAATCAAGGTCGCCTTCGACAAACTTCAGCTTGAATTGAGCTTGGAGATCAACAACGCGATGACGCAGACCCGCCGCAAGTTGCTGGAAAACTTCGACGACGAAGTCCGCGAAAAGCTCAAGGTCAGCGATGAAACTTCCAAGGCGTTCCTGAATCGTTATGAGCGTTTGCTCATGCAACTGACCCGGCACGAGCTAAACAGCCATGCCGAGTTTGTTGACGACTCATCTTTCCGCTTGAACACTTGTCCGTTTCCCGGCGACATCCCGCTCGGACTCTACGAACTGCCGCGCCGCTCCGGCGAAGCGCACCTTTACCGTCTCGCGCATCCGCTGGCGGAGGCGATTGTTGCACAGACGAAAAACCGCGAACTCGCGCCTGCCGAAGTCCGGTTTTCATACGAGGAACACGAAGGCATCATTTCCACCCTGGAAGATTGGCGCGAACAGTCGGGATGGCTGATGGTTTCACTTTTCAGCGTTGAGTCGCTTGACCAGCAGGAGGATTATCTTTTTCTTGCTGCAACGACCGATACCGATGCGGTGCTGGACGAGGAAACCGCAGCCCGGATGCTCACGCTCCCCGGCAAGGTGGTTGGCCCGCTCGACGGCAAGCCGCCAGACGATCAACTCAATGTTCTGGTTGAGAAACGCAAGGCCGAGACCCAGCGCAACATTTCCGAACGTAATGCCCGCTTCTTCGAGGCCGAGACGGACAAACTGGAAGGCTGGGCGGATGATTTGAAGCTCGGCTTGGAGCGCGAACTCAAGGACCTTGACCGCCAGATCAAGGAAGCCCGACGCGCAGCCACCATCGCTTTGACGCTGGAGGAAAAGCTGGCGGGACAAAAGCAGATCAAAGCTCTGGAGGCGCAGCGCAATGACAGACGCCGTTCGCTTTTCGACGCGCAGGATAAAGTGGACAAACAGCGGGAAGACCTGATTGCCAACATCGAGGGGAAGCTGACGCAGCGCGTCGAACTTGAATCCCTTTTCACCCTGCGCTGGAGGCTGGCTTGAAATGACCAGATACCCTAACCTTCAACCCAAGCGTTGAGACTTTAATATGAAATCAGCACCCATCACCAAGATTATCATCAAGCGATTCCGGAGCTTTCGGACGGCGACACTCGCTTTTGACAACCCGCTCTTTGTCGTGGGCCGCAACGGCTCCGGAAAAAGCAACCTGGCCGACGTGTTCGGTTTTGTTTCTGAAGCGATGGCCTCCCCGCTCCAGGCGGTGTTCGACAGGCGCGGGGGCATTGGGGCGGTGCGCAACCGAAGTTCGGGGCAACAAAGTTTCCCGCCCAATCTTGGCCTGGCTTTCGAGTTTGGTCCGGTCAACGGCCTCGAAGGCGGGCGGTTCGCCTTCGAAGTCAAGGCGCTGCCCAACTATGGTTACCGCATTGTGCGTGAACAATGCCTCGTGCGCAAAAAGGACGGGGCGCGCTGGTGGTTCGACCGGGAGGACACTTGGAAAAGCAATGTGAAGGGTCTGACGCCCGCGCTGGAACCATCCGCCCTGGCCATGCCGCTGGTGGGTGGTGACGAACGGTTCGCCCCCATCTTCCGCGTGCTGGGAGCCATGCGCGTCTATTCCATCCAGCCCGCCACACTTCGGGAAATGCAGGATCCGGACAGCGGTGTCGCCCTCAAGCCTGACGGCAGCAACGCGGCCAGTGTCCTTCAGGAGTTGCTGCGCGGCGAAGGTGCCAGCGCGACCAAGGCCGAGATCAACCGCATCCTCGAATCCATTGTCCCGGCCACCAATGCCGTTTCTCCCAAGAAGCATGGCAACAAACTGTCCATGAGTTTCTCGCAGGAATGGGGCGAGAAGAAGAAACTGACCTTCGACGCCTTCAATATGTCCGATGGCACGCTCCGCTCGCTGGGTTTAATCATGGCGGTATTTCAAAAACCCAGCCCCAGCGTTCTTGTGATTGAGGAGCCGGAAGCCACCATTCATCCTGGCGCGCTCGGTGCGATTCTGGACCTCATCCGCAAGGCGTCAAAAACGATGCAGGTTGTCGTGACCACGCACAGCCCGGAACTGCTGGATGCCGAATGGATCACCGACAACAATCTGCGAATCGTCGACTGGCAGGAAGGGGCGTCACACCTGTTGCGGCCGTCCGAGGCCACTCGCGAAGCCATGCGTCAACATCTCATGGGAGCTGGCGAGTTGCTGCGTTCGAACGCCTTGCATGCGGAAGAACTCTTCGTCGGCGACAACGACCTTCGTGACGGGAATCTCTTCGAAGCGCTCGTATGAAGCTCTATCCGATTGTCGAAGGCCACGGCGAAGTAGCAGCCGCACCGGTTCTGCTCCGCCGACTATTCGCGGAAGCGCAGTGCCACGCCATCGAAGTGGGTCGCCCCATCCGCCGTACGCAATCTCAACTGCGCAGTGAGAAAGGGATTCAGGACGGCGTGCAACTTGCATTCCTTCAACCCGACTGCGCGGCGGTCGTCATCTTGTTCGACGGCGAGGACGACTGTCCCAAGGAACTGGCCGCCAAAGTCCGGGCCTGGGCGCGCAAAGCCGCCGCCGGAAAGCCGTGTGATGTCGCCATCGCTTACCGGGAATACGAAACCTGGTTTCTGGCGGCGCTCGAATCTCTTCGCGGGCAGTATGGCATTCCCAGAAACGCCACTGGCCCGGCGAATCCCGAATCCAGACGCGACGCCAAGGGCGCGCTTGAAGAATTCATGCCTCCAGACCGGGCGTATTCCGAAACGGGCGACCAACCCGCCATGAGTGCGGCATTCGACATGGGCTTGGCCCACCGGCGCAACCGCTCCTTCCGCAAGCTTGTGAAAGTTGTCGGCGAAGTGCTCGTACAACTTCGACAACCGCTCCCCGCCTGGCCTCCAGGTGAATGGCTGGCCGAGTAATCTTTCCTATCCGAATGTCCAAAAAGCAAAAAACTGGAACCGACGTGGATTGGGAAGGAGAACCGGCCTCGGCTTGGGCCGCGCATTTTGCTGAGAGATACGGAGAAGTCGTACCACGCGGGCACCGGGTGACGGATCACGACCGTTTGATAACCGAATAAGCTGAAAGGCTCCTATGGCGGAACCAACCATCATTTGTCCGAAGTGCAAAAATGAGATCAAGCTAAACGAATCCTTGGCCGCGCCGCTCATCGAAGCAACCCGTCAGGAATACGAAAAGCGACTCTCCCAAAAAGACCTCGATATCACCAGCCGCGAAAAATCAGTCCGGGACAGGGAGGCGGCACTCTCGAAAGCAAAAGAGGACCTCGAAAACCAGGTCGAGGAGAGGCTCAAGGGCGAACGGGCAAAGATCAGCGCCGACGAAGCCAGAAAGGCAAAAGTCGCTCTCGGCGCCGATCTAACTCAGAAGACCACCGAAATCGCCGAACTTCAAGAGGTGCTCAAGCAACGCGATGAGAAGCTGGCGCAGGCACAGAAGGCGCAAGGCGACCTCATTCGTAAGCAACGGGAACTGGACGATGCCAAGCGAGAAATGGAACTGACCATCGAGAAACGCATTCAGGAATCGGTTGCCGCCGCTCGCGACGGGGCCAGAAAAGAGGCGGAAGAGCGGCTATCCCTCCAGGTGAGCGAGAAAGATCGGACCATCGCTAAAATGGAGGAGCAGATCGGGGACCTCAATAAACGCGAACGAGACATCAAAGATCGCGAGGCGTCGCTTTTGAAGGAGCAGAGCGCTCTTGAGCAACGAGTCACGGAAAAGATGAACCAGGAACGCGAAACAATCGCCGCCAACGAATCAAAGAAGGCCAGAATCGCCCTGGCTGCGGACATCAATCAAAAGGCGAGGGAGGTCGCCGACCTCCAGGAAATCCTGAAACAACGCGACGAGAAGCTCGCCGCGGCCCAAAACGCCCCAGCCGAGCTCCTCAAAAAGCAGCGCGAACTTGACGACGCGAAGCGCGAACTGGAACTGACCGTCCAAACTCGGGTTCAAGATGCGCTCGAAGAAACTCGCGGGAAAGCGCGCAAAGAAGTAGAGGGAGAACTCAACCTCAAGATCGCGGAGAAGGAACAGACCATCGCCTCGATGCAGCAGAAGATCGAAGAACTAAAGCGCAAATCTGAGCAAGGCTCCCAGCAACTCCAAGGCGAAGTGCTGGAACTGCAACTGGAGTCCCTGCTCGCCGCCAAATTTCCCCACGACCGCATCGAACCGGTACCCAAAGGCGAGCACGGCGGCGACATCCTCCAGCGAGTCGTACTGCCAAGCGGCGTTGTATGCGGGACTATTCTTTGGGAAACGAAGCGAACCAAAAACTGGAGCGATGGGTGGCTTGCAAAGCTTCGAGAAGACCAGCGGGTGGCCAAAGCTGAGATTGCTGTGTTGGTCAGCGGCGTGCTGCCTAAAGGCGTGGACACTTTTGACCAGATTGATGGAATTTGGATTACGCATCCGCGCGCTATCTTGCCGGTGACTCTTTCCTTGCGGCAGACCCTCATCGAAGTCAATTCCGCCCGGCAGGCGAGTGAAGGCCAGCAAACCAAAACGGAATTGGTTTACCAGTATTTGACCGGCCCGCGATTCCGTCTGCGGGTTCAAGCCATTGTTGAAGCGTTTAGCGCAATGAAAGAAGACTTGGACAAAGAAAGAAAAGTCATCATGAAACAGTGGGCCAAGCGCGACGAACAAATCGAGCGCGTCATGCAATCAACCGTTGGCATGTATGGCGACCTCCAAGGCATCGCCGGTAAAACCATTCAGGAAATCGAAGGGCTGGAATTGAAAGCGTTGGAAGATGTGAAGGAAGTCGGAGGTAAACAATGAAGCTGACACAAGTTCACATTCAAAACTTCCGCCCTTGTCGGGACGTGACCTTGCAAATTGGCGACATGCACGCACTCGTCGGAGCAAATAACGCCGGCAAGTCGGCGGTGCTTCGAGCTTTGGACTTCCTTTTCAATCCGAGCACAAAGGCCTTGAACGACGAATCTTTTTGGAACAAGGATACGACCTTGGAAATCCGGGTGGAAGCCATCTTCGCGGGTCTCACGGAAAAGGAAAACGAAGCGCTCGCTGGATGTCTAAAAACCGATGGGACATTCCACATGGCCCGCTCTGCAAGGATGGGTGCGAAAACCGGTGAATCCAATGCGGATGATGACGAAGAAAAGATCAATATCAGTCAACATTACAAGCAACCGACTCCAAAAGTGGAGTGGCTTCAGGAATCCAAGATCAGCGGAGAGAGCGTCGCCGAGTGGTGGAAAACAAAGGATCAGCTCGTAATCAACGGCGTTTCGTTTGCAGATTCCTGGGCGGGAGTTGCCAAAAAGCCGACCGTAGGGGATTGGAAGGAAAAAGCAAAGCAGTTCATGGCCGCCAATGCAGCGAGCATCCCGATGGATGATGCATGGATAGACAACCCGAAAGGCTACGCCAACGTCCTGAAGGGAACGCTCCCATTCTTCATTCTTGTTCCCGCTGTTCGAGACGTTACTGAAGAATCCAAGGGCACAAAGTCCAGTCCGTTCGGAAAACTCCTCTTCGCAATTCTGGATACGGTCGCTGTAGACAAGAAAGCCAAGATTGAAGGCATTCTTGCAGAAGTCTCCAAGCAAATGAACAGGCTTGGTGGAGTGGAGCGAGTCCCCTTGATTGCCGATACAGAAAACCGATTGAACAAGCTGTTGGGCGACGTTTTTGTCGGATGCGATTTGGAAATCGAATTTCAAACGCCGACTTTGGAGGCTCTCTTGAGCGCGCCAAAGCTCTTCATTGATGACGGATTCAGAAACGCGGTTGAGAACAAGGGGCACGGACTGCAACGAGCGGTCATCTTCACAATTCTCAGGCGTTACGCCGAGTTCATGACATCCTCACCAGAGGGCAAAAAGCGGAGTCTCATCCTCGCCGTTGAAGAGCCGGAACTCTACATGCACCCGCAAGCGCAACGGACGATTCGTCGTGTATTCCGAAAAATTGCCGGAGGGGGCGACCAGGTTGTGTTTTCGACACATTCCTCCCTGCTGGTCGATGTGGCCTACTTTGACGAAATCATCAGACTGGAATGCCGTGTCGAAAAGGCGGATGGGAAAAAGCTCACGCAGAGCGAGGCGTGGCAGTTGCCGATGGCGAAAATGATCGAGGATTTGGAGGTTCGATTTCCGAAGCTCAAAAGCAAGGTCACTCCGGAGTCCCTGCGTGACCGTTATTCACACGCATACAATCCGCGCCGCAACGAAGGCTTCTTTGCTTCCAAGATTATCTTGGTCGAGGGCCTTACTGAGGAATACAGCCTCCCGATCTACGCGGATGCGGTTGCGGACTGCGCCTTTGATCCACAAAATATCAGCGTCGTTGAGTGTGGCGGCAAAGGGGCGATGGATCGGCTGTTCAGAATTTTCAATGAGTTGCACATTCCCTGTTACCTGCTTCTGGATTTCGACAGTGGAAACGCGGACAAGAACATCATCGAAAAATCAAAGGAGCTTCTTGCATTGGGAGGCGAGCCCCCAAACGAGCCGAAGGCACTCCTTGTGGCAGCCGGCGTGGCGTGCTTTCAAAAGAAATGGGAAACAGATTTGCGAGGAGAACTTCCAGATGTCGATGCCCTGACGGCTGCGGCCAGAAATGAACTCGGCTTAAGTGACGATACCGGTAAACCGCTGATCGCCCGATATATCGCCCGGAAGCTAACGTCGAAGACCCCTCCCGTCGTTCCGGCGAGTTTGAAGCAAATCATTCAGAAGAGTGCTGCGGTCACTTGGAAGAAAAGCTGCCTTCGGACGGCAGCGACAGCCGCGAGTCCAGACTACCAAACGCCTCAAACACCGGCTACAACTTGATGAGCGTCTCGAAGAAACAAAAACTGGAACTGACGTGGATTGGGAAAGAGAACCGGCCCAGGCTTGAGCCGCGCATTTTGCTGGAAGACCCGGCGAAGTCGTATCACGCGGCGCACTGGATGACGGATCACGACCAGTTTGATAACCGTCTTATTTTCGGCGACAATCTGCTCGCCCTCAAAGCGCTCGAACAGGAGTTCGCCGGCAAGATCAAGTGCATTTTCATTGACCCGCCTTACAACATCCGCCGTCGCCGCCCGCCAATGCGATTGCTTCCCGGGGGGGCCGGCTTATGCTGCGGCCGCTTGGCGCCGGGGTTGCCGGGGCTGCTTGATTATGAAAACACGTTCGTTCATCTGGCTGATCGCGGCGATGATGCCGCTGCTCGTTTTGTCCGCCTTGGCTGCGCCCGCGGCCCCGGATGCCGACGCGAAGCTCAATGCTTTCTTCGGCCGCTACTTCGAGGACTATTGCCGCGAGCACCCGGTCGAGGCCACGCGGCTGGGCGACCACCGCTTCGACCGCCAGATCGAGGACCTGTCGCGGGCGGCTCGCGCGGCCTGGCAGGCGCGCCTGCGCCGAACCCTCGCCGAACTGCCGCGCGAGGTGCCCTACCGGCAACTGAGCCGGCCGGCGCAGGTTGACTTCGAGATTCTCCAGCACGACCTCATCCGCTCGCTCTGGCTGGAGGAAAACACCCGGCCATTCGAGCAGGACCCGCGGACCTACGGCGGCTATCTCAGCGAGAGCGTCTATTTGCTGCTCGCGCAATCCTCGCTGCCGAAGGAAACCAACGTGGCGAGCTGCCTGGCGCGCATGGCGCTGATCCCGCGGGTGGTGGCGGCCGCGCGGGAGAACCTGCGCAACCCGCCGCGCCAGCATCTCGAAACGGCGATCCAGCAGAACCGCGGCGCCATTGCCTTTTACGAAAAGGAAATCTTCGATCTGGCGGGCGACACCGCCCAACTCGACGCGCTCAAGGTGGCGGCCAGCCAAACGGCCGCCGTTCTGAAGGAATATCAGGCTTTTCTCGAACAGGACCTCCGCCCCCGCGCCCACGGCGAGTGGCGGCTCGGCCGGGCTAAATTCTACAAGAAACTGGAATTGGAACTGGATGCCGGTTTGAACGCCGACCAGGTGCTGGCCGACGCGCGGACGGAGTTCGATCGCGTCGAACGTGAGATGTGGGTCATCGCGCGGCAGCTTTGGAGCCATTATTTTCCTGGCAAGCCCGTGCCGCCGGATGACGCCGACGGCCGCCGGTCCACGATCCAGCAGGTGCTGGCGCGCATCGGCCAGGAGCACGGCGAGGCCGCGAATCTGGTGAGCGACGTGAGGACCGACGTGGACAACATCAAGCGCTTCATCACCGCCAACGACATCCTGCGCCTGCCCGACCCCGACCTGTGCCAGGTGGTCGAGATGCCCGAGTTTCAGCGCGGCAATTCCACGGCCTTCATGAACGCGCCGCCACCGCTGGACCCCAAGGCCGCCGGCTATTACGCGGTGAGTCCGCCGCCAAAGGATTGGGATGCGGCCCGGGTGCGCAGCTACCTCGAGGAATACAACGCCCACATGCTGCAAATCCTGACCATTCACGAGGCTTACCCGGGACATTACGTGCAACTGGAATATGCCAACCGGCAGCCGTCGCCGATCCGGCGGGTGCTGCAATCGGGCGTTTATATCGAAGGCTGGGCCGTGTATGGCGAGCAGACGATGCTCGATCAGGGCTACGGCGACGGCAACCTGGCGTTGCGGCTCTCCCAGCTCAAGTTCTACCTGCGCGCCGTGGCCAACACGATCCTCGACCACCAGATGCACTGCACGGCGATGACCGATGCCGAGGCGCTGGATTTCCTGGTGCGGCGCGCGTTCCAGTCGGAGGGCGAGGCCCGGCTCAAGATCATCCGGGCGAAGCAAAGCTCGGTGCAGCTCTCGACCTACTTTGTCGGCCGCATGGCGATGTACCGGGTCCGCCAGGCGGTCGAGCGCGAGCAGGGCGACCGGTTCAGCCTTGGCCGCTACCACGAAGCGGTGCTCGCCCCGGGGGCGGTGCCGGTGAAATACCTGCCCGAGCTGGTGCGGGCACGGCTGGCGTTGCCGCGCTGACGGGACGTGTCCGGTTACTTGCCGGCCGCCGCCGTTCGCGCCGGTCAGTCTTCCGTTGCTGGCGGCCAGACCGGCATTCAGGGAGTGCGACCCGACCGTTGGTCAAGGTCATGCCGGCGTCAATGCGTGCGCGCCACCGGTAAACCGGTGCGAGATCGTCCTTGGCCGGTGCAACTTGATTGTCGGCGCGTGCAAGCCGGCTGCAGGCGTGTGCGAGCCGGCCATTGGGACGGGTCAACCGACCATTTTCGCGTGCCAGCCGAGCATTGCCGTGTTCACAAGTGCCTTATTTGTAGCATCTTGTGAGAAATGACTTCCCGCCTTCGTGGCCGGGCGGACCGACCCGCCGCGCGCAATTTCCGCCGATTTCCGTCTTGCGCTCATTGGCCCGCAGGAATAAGAATACGCCGTAACACGACCTGGAACCCTTTCAAAGCAGACCCAAAATGAACGACCGCGAGACGACCCGCAGATCAGCGACGAGGAACAACGCGGCAAGTTCCTCCACGTCACCGTCATCTTGGACGCCTGGAACGACTTGGCGCGCCAGGACCGGGGCCCCATCGTCACGCATGCTTACGAACACCAACGCCGTGCCGATGTCGCTCGGATTACCGTTGCCCTCGGCCTGACCCACGCCGAAGCCGGGCGCCTCGCCGTCCGCTACTAACCAAAACGACCTCGACACCATCATGCCGCCCCAATTCATCCTCCACACCTGATCTCTTCCCGTGACAGCGCCAGACACACCCAGCGCACCCCGCAGAAGGAGAAACAACCCGCGGCGACACGAGCGCCGGGCAATTATTGAGTTTTCAAGTTTGAAGTCGTGAACCAGCAAACCACCGCACATAACCTCACTATCATATGGCAAGACACTTAGGCGAATATCGAGAAAACGCACAGCCGATGAAGGTCCAAGGTCCCAAATACCATGTGAGCAACGGAAAAGGAACGACAGTATGACATCACGTAAAAGCCCAGTTGTTGTGGTTAACCAGAACGGGCGGAAATTCTTCCTAACGATGTTACGCGCCCGGGATTTAATCCAAATCAGCTATGCGTCGGTTCGTAATAGAGACTCGGAAGAGGGCGCCGTCCAACGGCTACTTAATCCTCGTCGAATCGACAGCATTAAGGAATTCACTATTAACGGCGGCGACTATCCAAACTGCATTATTCTGAATTGGGTTGATGACACAAACAAGTTGAAGGTCGCGGCTGGAGTAATCTCTGTGCCCATCAAGGACCGTGTTGCACAGATCATCGACGGACAACACCGTGTCGAAGGAATACGCGCAGCGATTAAGTCCAAGCCGGAGGTTGGGAAACTCGAAGTCCCCGTTGCCTTTTACGAACACCTTAGCACGCAGCAGTGCGCGGATATTTTTCTGTCCATCAATACAGAACAAAAACCCGTCCAAAGAAGTTTAGTATTTGATCTTTACGGGGTGGCGAGTCAGCACGTTGTAGATCCTGCCGCCGTCAGAGCACGAGACATTGCAACACTCTTAAATGAGCAAGAAGCCTCACCATTCAAGGGCCTGATACGACTTCCGGGCAAAGAAACTGCCACCGCATCAAATGCCGGTAAGACAAAGTCCGCAGGCGTTGATTTGTCAACCGTCGTCACCTCTTTGAAACCGCTTGTTGAAGAAAAGGGAATTTTCGAACAAGTCGGCGTGGCGGAACTTCAAATGCAAACGTCGGCGCTTCTCAATTTCTTTGAAGTTTTGAAAGAATGGTACGGCGGTTTATGGACGGACAAGGATGACGTCTTCCTCTCTTCGGCCGGATTTTCTGGTGCGATTGATTTCTTTAAAAACAAACTCGTTTTCTACTGCAAATCGAAAGATTCATTCGAGAAGACGACGATTAAGCAGGCAATGGATTTGGAGCCACAGGCTGTCATTCTCCGCTCACATTTGAAAGGGCTGCAGGGACGACACGCACTGCGGACGGTTTCTGATATGCTCGTGGCAAGATTTAATCCCCAACTAACGGCCGGCGCTAAAAAACTAAAGTTCTAGGGTGTTGATGCCGCGTGCGGACACATTTATTTCGAGTCTTTACTCTCCCGGCGCCAGCAAGGCTGTTGTGCGAAGCAGAGTGTTAAGGCCGAGTGAGGCGGCGGCCGCGTCTAGCGGGCTTCGAGCCGACGCTGCTGATTTGTACTACTCGGCATGGGTCAGTTTTCTTGACGCTCTGCATGGCATCAACAAGGGGTTTTACACATGGGCTACAGTCAAACTGTACTATTCGGTATTCTACGCGTTTAGAGCGTCCTTGGCTCTCGATGATGTTTGTGCATTCCATGTCGGCAGATCACCTTACATCGTGATCGTAAAAGCGGGTGGGACGCCGGTTTCGTGCATTGACACGGGTACCCATAAGACTGTGCTGAAGACCTTCCAGCGCAGAAACCGTAATCATGTGCTTGTGTCTCAGCAAATCGGTTTGGAGGATGCGGTTGATTGGCTCATAGAGAGGCGGGAAATAGCGAATTATGGCCATTCGAGATTCACTGAACCTGACTGTGCGAGGGAGTTTGATTACGTCGCCGAAAGCGGACTGCGAAATGCGCTTAACGCCTACCTCTCCGATGCGCAATTTCTCTACGTGTTCCAGCCGGCTCACGCCATGCTGGCATATCCTTTACGCTCACTGCAACTAATCGGTGACCAGTTGATGGCGGCTATTCCCACAGGATTGACGAAGGATGAGCAGCAATTCTTGAGAGCTCGAGCAAAGGACAATTGCGGTAATCTTGCCATGCTCCTCGCCGAGATGAAACGCCTGACACTCGTCTCGTAGTACTGCGTCTATCTTGAACATGGTTGGAGCTTGGCAGGGTCAAATCGTGAAACTTGACAACAGTGCGCTGGTGACTTGCCTGACATAATATCAGGTGAGGCCAGGACGAACTCCCACCAGATCAGGACGATAATCGTGGCCTGCCCGGCAGCGGCTTGGGATTGACGGCGGTGAGGGTTTGCATCTGGCGGATGGCGATTGGGTTGAGGCGTTTCAGCGCATCGGCTTGAGGCGTTCAGAAGCGCACCACGGGCACGGCGGCGGTGGCTTGGACTCGCTGGGCCGCCGTCACGAGGCTGGCCCGTTCGCAAAGCGCCGTCGCGGCCATGATCGCATCGGGCAGCTTCAGGAGGTGCTGCTGCCCACAATTTGCGCCTGCGGGAGCCCGGGACTGGGTTTACACACCGCCAAAGACTGTGGTAGGGTTAACCGCATGAAAACAGCCAGCGTGATCCTGGAAGGCGACCATCTGACGGTTCGGCTGCCGAAAGGCGTTCACTTGCCCACGCCCACGGTGTCGGTCCGGCCCGAAGGCGAGTCGGTCGTACTGGGACCAGTCAAGCCGACCGCCTGGCCGGAGCGATTTTTCGAGTCCATCCGGATTGACGACCTGGCGTTTGTCCGTCCTGCGCCAGGGGTGCTGCCCACGGTCAGAAGTTGGTAGCCAACCGGCATGACCCACCTGCTCGACACCGACACGTGCATCGGTGTGCTGCGTCAGCAACCGGGCTTGGTGCCGCGCTTGAGCCGGTTATCGCCCGCCGAGGTCGCGGTTTCGATGGTGACGGTTTATGAGTTGTTCTGCGGCATTCAAAAGACGCGCGAGCCGGCGACCGAACGGCTGAAAGTGGCCCGCTTGCTTGCCGTTGTGAATGAATTGCCTTTCGACCGGGCCTCCGCCGAAATGGCCGCGCGGATTCGCATGGAGTTGGAGCGCGAAGGCAAACCAATCGGTCCGTACGACCTGCTGATTGCCGGCCAGGCATTGGCGCACGGGCTGATTCTCGTGACCGGCAATGTCACCGAATTTCAGAGAGTAGCGGGTCTGAAACTCGAGTCTTGGCCATAGTTCCGATGAGTCAGCGTCCATGCCAATCTTCCACGGCGTCACGCATCACCCCGACTGTTTCGCGCGCGTACTCCCGCATGGGGGGGCAACCGCACTTGCGGGATCATGCCGCTGCATAAGCCGGCTCGGCTTCGGCCAACATCTCGTCACGGAAATACCGGCTGAGCCGGAACGATGCAGTTGAAACTCGGGTGGAACGGGCCACTGGCCCGTTCTGGCGGGCTACCAGCCCGCCAGGCCGAGGCCAAGCCAAGCCACGATTCGGTGAGCCCCCTTGGTAGCCAGAACTCGGCGGCAAGTTGCCGCCGACCACGGCCAAGTTGGCCGTGCCACCCAACCGAACTGCATGCTTCCGGCTAAGCGCCGGCCGCCCAGCGGTCGGCCCGGCCACCACCTCGAACTGGCACCGCAGACGCGGACAGCACCTGGCGCAATCGCTCCTGGCCAAACGGCACAGAAGCGCACAGTTACTTCCCAGGCGCCAGCGTGGTGGCGACCAGCAGTTGATCGAAGCGCGGAACCGCCGCGGCCCAGGCCTCGACATCCTGCGGCTGATATGCCTTCGTCTCGAAGGAGGCGCGCACGACGTCGCGGGCCGCCGCGAGCAAAGGCAGATCGCCGCGGGCGATGACTTGCACGAGAATGTTGCCGATGGCCGTGCCTTCCACCGGGCCGGTATGCACGGGCAGTTGGACCGCGTTGGCCGCAAACTGGCTGAGCACGGCGGTCGGCGGTCCACCATTCTCGCTCCGTCCGGGAATTGGCGAACTTCCGGACCGGCGGAAGAAACGATGGTTCTTTCGTCGTGAGGTCGCCGGCCGCTGAGGGCCGACGGCGGGGACGCCATCGGGTGCGCCCGGGACAGGCGCGCTCCCTTTTTCAAACCGCCGCCCAACGGTCGGCGGGCCACCCGCTTACGCCGCCGGCGTGAACTTGATGTCCTTGACTGCAATGGCGCCGTGGCGCACTTCGAGGAACGGTTTGCCGTGTTTCACTCCCACCACGCCGTAGCCAGTGGCCGTGGCGATGAACCCGCGGAAATCGCCGCGCAGCGACGGGGATAAATGCAGCACCTGTTCGACCGCGTCATACCGCGCGCCGGTCAGCCCTTGCAGCAACGCGTAGGACGACATCGCCCGCGCATACCAGTGGCCGCACTCGTATTCGTTGAACGGGTTGCGCACCCGGCCGTCATAGCGGTCGCGGCAGACGCGCACGATCTCCAGGCCTTCCTCCACCGCACCCATCAGCATGAGGTGCGAGGCGACCTGATATTCGATGCCGGTCCAGACTTCGTTGGAATAGACGAACGGCAGCGAGAGCTGGCCGCCTTTGGGCCAGGTGCAGATCAGCAGCCCGCCCTCGGTGCCGCACGCGTAACTGGGTCGTTGCGGATTCGCATGGGCCGAGAGGTCGGTCTTGAGGTTGTAGCGGTGAACCGCCCGCAGATGGCTCGCCACCTTCCGGCCATCAAGCACGGGGCCGACACCGCCGACCGCGGCCAGCCAGGCGCCGAGCACGCCGTCGGCGAGACAGCCGCGGCCGTATTGGTATTTCGGTCCCTCCTGCTGGAGCAACGCGAGCGCTTCAGGCGAATAACCGCTGTTGAAACTCTGCACTTCGAGCGGGCTCTTCGCGCGCAGGTTTTTCCATTCGATCTTCTGGATGAAATACTCGCCGTCGAACAACTCGGTTTCGGCGAGTCGGGTGCCTTTGCTCAACAGCTCGGAAAAAAGTGGGACCTCATCGCCGAGCGCCTGACCCATCTTCACCGCCGCCGCGAGCGCGCCGAGATAGAAACTCGTGCACATGCCGTCCGGCCCCCAGAACTCGATGTCATAGGTGTTGTGATGCGGCTCCTCGACCCAGCCCTTGTGGCCGGGATCCCACGTCGCGATGCAATAGTCGAGGCTCCGCTGTACCTTGGGCCAGAGCTTGCGCAGCCATTCCGTGTCGCCGCTGATCCGCCAGTCGCGAAACACCTTGATGATGCCGCCGAGCTGGCCGTCCGCCGCGGCGTGAAAATCATGCACCACGGGCCGGATCGGCAGCGAGCTGCGGAACTGCTGGTGCCCGCGTTCGTCCTGCGACGTCGCAAACTCGGTTTCGCGCAACGTCCGCTCCAGCGACGGAAACAGGTGTGGAATCGCCTGGGCGTAATTCCACACGTGCGTGCAGGAGCCGTGGCAGCAACCGCCGTTGTCCCCGCAGCCTTCCCAGGCCCAGAGCCGTCCGTCCGCCTGCCGCAGCACCGTCGGCGATTTCAGGATTGTGAGATTTGCCGCCACCGCCTCGATGACCTCCGCCGGCAGCGTCGAGTCGTGGAAGCAATCGCTGAACCGCTGCGCGGCCGTGCGCAGCTCGGCATAGCGCTCGCGCCAATACGCCGTGACCTCCGCGATGCCCGGGAAATGCGCGGCATACCAGGGCTTGAAATCGCCCGGGACGGCCGGCGTGTCCTTGGGGTCGTTGCCGATGCGCAGGTTGGTGACGCCGACGTGCCAGGCGAACCGGAGCGCGATGGTGCGCGTCGCGCCCGGCGCCAGCTCGAAGGGCACAAACAGGGTCGCGCCCGGCGCCGCGCCGCCCTCGGTGATCGGCGGCCGGTCGAAAGCCACACCGCTCTGGATTTCCTTCCATGCCATCGTGAGCGCGTCCCACCAGCCGCCGCGGAACCACGCATGGTTCACCTTGACGTCCGGGTCGCTTACGGTTGCGCTGAACGCGCCTTCCTCCCAGCTCCGCTCGCGGGCCGCCGCGCTCCAGAGGGTGAACCCGCCTGGCGCCGCCTTCACCGCCTGCGAGTTGCCGTCCACCGCCATGAAGTTTTTCGCGCTGAACGAAAACACGGCGGCGACCGGTTTGCTGGTCCGGTTGGTGAACCGGTATTCCACCGCGGCCACCGGCAGGCTCGCATTGTCCGGGTCGCCCGGCTCGAACGGACTCCAGCCAGTCAGTTCCACCTGCAGCGGGATGGCGGGATCGAAGAGCGTCACCGTGGCGAACGGAAAACGGGTGCGAAAGGCGGCCTTGCGAAAACGCGGCAGGCCGAAGGACGCGCCCGCCGCGCCGTTGCCCGCGCCGGGCGAGCCGAACAGTTTCCAGCCCGGGACCGGCCCTTCGAGCACGCGGGCGGTGTTGGTCACACCTTTCACGCAGAGCGCGGCGAACGTCATCGGCTCGTTGAAAACGTCGGGATGGTTGCGTAGCGAGAAATGCGAAAGCGCGCCGGTACCCTCGAGGCAGATCATTCCCGCGCCTAATCCGCCCATGGGAAAGGCCACGCGGTTCAGGCGTTCGCCAGTGTATTCGCCGGCGTCGCGGCGTTTGCCGGCGCCGCGCCAGCGGCCTTGGCGGCGGGGTGGGGGCGTGCCTTCCATCGCCGCGGCGGCGCCCTCCGTGGCGCCCAGCACGCCGACGGTGGCGACGGAGAGCTTCAAGAATTCCCGGCGTGGCAGGATGGATTCGTTGGATGATTCGTGGGACATGAGGACCTCCAAGGACAGGGCGAAGGGATCAGGACTGCGGCGAGAGCGGTTCGAGGGTGACATCCACCAGCAGGTCGGCGGCGATTTTCTCCAGCCCGGTGCGCAAGGCGGCCAGGTCGCACCCGGCGGGCAGCCCGAGCGTGGCGCGGGCCTTGAACAGCGGTTCGCCGGACATCGGCGCGCTCGAACACTCGGTCACTAACTCCTCGACATTCACGCCGTGGCGCGCCAGCTCGGCGGAGATCTCCCGGACAATCCCCGGCCGGTCCTGACCGACCAGTTCGATCACGGCGGCGGCCGGGCCGGAAGCGGCGACCGTGGGCTGATCGCGGTGGGCGACCACCGTCAAGCCCTCGGCGGCGAGGTTGGTCAGCGCGGCGATCAGGGCGGCTTCGCGGTCCGCGGGGACCTGCACGCGCAGGATGCCGGCGAACTCGCCTCCCAGGCGGCACATCCGGCTTTCGAGCCAGTTGCCGCCGTGGGCCGCCACCAGCCGGGCGACCACTTCCACCAGACCCGGCCGGTCGCGGCCGATGACGGTCATCACCAGAGGGGCTTGCATGGCGTTTTGGTAAGCGCAACCCGTCCCGCTGGCAAGCCAAACACGAACAATGACCGACAGCGCTCATCGCGCGGCGCGTGTTGCCGCCCAGCGCTCGGCAACCCACCAGAACCGGTGACGGGCCGGCTCGGGGGGACGTTGCCCCACCGGGAAAGCGCTCACTTTTCCGGCAGCACTTCCGCCCCCGGCAGCTTGAAGGTGTAGGCGTACTGGCAGGGGAGTTGTTCGGCGGGCAGGTTCGGCAGGTTGATCGTCACGGTGTTGTCCGCGCGCGAGCAGGTCAGCCTGCGCGCGTAGCCGAGCAGCGTCACTGCGCTATCCGCCGGCAATTTGAGGTTGCGGATGACCAGCCGTTCACCGGGCCAGCCGGGCGTGATGGCATAGACGGCGTCGGGCTTTTTCGTGAAGAGAATCTGTTTGACCGCCTTGTCGCCCTTGGGCTGCGACCCGACCTGGTCCATGAGATTGTATTTGATCTTGAACTCGCCGTATTCCTGGCCGGGGCGTTTGCCCGCGGACCACTGGCAATCGCGGCCCTGGCAGCGCGTCCCGTAAATCGCCTCGCCGTTGACCTTGAGCCAGTCGCCGATCTGGAGCAGGCGGTCCTGCATGATGACCGGGATGCGACCGTCGCCGGTGGGGCCGATGTCGAGCAGGAAGTTGCCGCCGCGGCTGACGAGGTCCACGAGCACGAGGATGAGTTCGCGGGCGGATTTGTAATCATCAATGTTCTCGGCGCGGTTCCAGCCGTAGGAATAGCCCATGCCGCGGCTTTCCTCCCACGGGTGCGAGGCGTCGGCCATGCCGGCGCCGTACTCGGTGGTGAAATAGGTGCCGTGGTGGTGGCGGGTTTCCTTGCCCCAGCGGTCGTCCACGACGACTTCATCCTTGCACGGCGAGTCGTTGAACAGCCACGCGAGCAACTCCTCGCTGTGCCAGTCTTTCGACGGCAGGTCCCATTCGCCATCGCTGAAGACGATCGCCGGCTGGTAGCGGGTCACGACATCCTTGAACTGCGGCATCATGTGTTCGGTCACGTAACGCGGTTTGTCGGCGAGCCACAGCGGGTTGAACCACTCGTAGAGCGAGTAATAGAAACCGTATTTCAGGCCGCGCTTGCGGACGGCGACACCGAGATCGCCGAGGAGGTCGCGCTTCGGCCCGGTTTCGACGGCGTTCCAGGGCCGGCCCCAGGTTTTGCTTGCCTCGGCACTGGGCCAGAGCGCGAACCCTTCATGGTGCTTCGAGGTGGGAACGATGTACTTCGCGCCGGAGCGGGCGAAGATGTCCGCCCATTGGTCAGGGTCGAAATGCTCGGCCTTGAACTGCGCTGCGAAATCCTGGTACGCGAAATTCGCGCCGTAGGTTTTCTTGTGGTACTGCCACCAGACGTTGTCCGGCTTCTTGTTCGCCATGTTGTTCCAATACCACTCGGCGTAACTCTTTGGCGCGCCCCAGCCCGGCACGGAATAGGTTCCCCAGTGGATGAAGATGCCGAACTTGGCGTCGAGGTACCACTGCGGGCAGGGGCGTTTGTCGAGCGACGTCCAGCTTGGCTCATAGCGGGTGTCAGCGGCGGCAAGGGACCAGCCCAGCAAGGCGAGTTGGCCGAAGGCGGTGAGAGGGGCGAACATGTTCATGGGTATGGCGGTGTGGTGCGTTGCTTCGAAACAGAGGGAAGCAAAATGGCCGGGGCCGGTCAACCGCACGCTGCGTCCGCTTTTGACTTCGTCACGCGGAAACCTAACTTGGCCGGATGGCCGCACTGGAAATCGAGTTCGTGGACGGCGGCGTCCGGCTGCCGCGGCTCGGGCTGTGGCTGGACCCGCACCGGGCGCAGCGCGGGCCCTGGCGCGTGTTCGTGAGCCACGCGCACTCCGATCACATCGCTGCGCATCGCGAGGTAATTCTCACCGACGCCACGGCGCGGTTGATGCGGGCGCGCATCAGGGGCCAGCGCGTGGAGCACCTCCTGTCGTTGCGCGAGCCGCGGGAATTTGCGGGACCGGAGGGATCGTTCCGCGTCACGTTGTTGCCGGCAGGGCACATTCTGGGCAGTGCGATGGCGCTGATCGAGGCGGACAACGAATCGCTGCTGTACACCGGCGATTTCAAACTACGGCCGGGCTTGGCGGCGCAGGTTTGCACGCCGCATGCCGCGGATGTGCTGGTGATGGAAACCACGTTCGGCCGACCGGCCTACCGGTTCCCGCCCGCCGAGACCGTGCAGCGCGATATCATTGAGTTCTGCCGGGAAACGCTCACGGACGGGGCGACGCCGGTGCTGCTGGCCTATTCATTGGGCAAGAGCCAGGAGGTGCTCGCCGCACTGGCGGACACCGGACTGGCGGTCGCACTCCACGATGCGGTCTGGAAGATGACGAAGATTCACGAGGCCTGCGGGTGCCGGTTCCCGGTCCACGAGCGGCTGGGGCCGGACACGCCGCCGGGCCGGGTGTTGATTTGTCCGCCGCCGATGGCGCAGCCCGCGTCCTGGGCGGCGGTGGGCCGGACGCGCACGGCGATCGTCAGCGGTTGGGCGGTCGAGCCGGGCTGCCGGTTTCGGTACGGCGTGGACGCGGCGTTTCCGTTGAGCGACCACGCAGATTATCCGGACCTGCTTGCCTTCGTGGGGCAGGTTGGGCCGCGGCGCGTATTCACCCTGCATGGTTTCGCGGCGGATTTCGCCGCAACGTTACGCGAGCGCGGGATTGATGCGCGGGCGTTGAGCGAGGCGGAACAACTGACGCTGGCGCTCGGGTTGCCGCCAGCGACAGCAGAGGGTTGAGGGTTTGACAAACGGGGGAAATCGGCTTTCTTACGCCCCGGAAATGCTTGCCGGCCCGGCTTGTTGACACCAAGGTTGGCCGGTCTAAATAACATCAAACCAATATAGGAAAATCCCCATGAGCGAATGTGAAGGCGAGTGCAAAAAAGTGAAGGTCGGCCAGGAAGTGCCGAACTTCGAGCTGGAAACCTACGATCCCGTGAACCGCGAGTTCGGCAAGATCTCGCTGGAGGCGATCAAGCAGAAGTCGCAGTGGACCGTGCTGGTCTTCTACCCGGCGGATTTCACGTTTGTCTGTCCAACGGAACTGGCCGACCTGGCCGGGAAACACGAGGCGTTGCAGAAGCTGGGTGCGGAGGTCATCTCTGTTTCGACGGACACGAAGTTCGCCCACCTGGCCTGGCGCGATTCCGAGAAGCTGCTGGCCAACGTGAAGTACCTGATGGGCGCCGATCCCACGGGCACGGTGAGCCGGTTGTTCGGCGTGTATGACTGCGGCAGCGGGCTGGCCTTGCGCGGGACGTTCATCATCAATCCCGCCGGCGTGCTCGCCTCGGCCGAGATCAACTTTTATAACGTCGGCCGCAACGCGGATGAGCTGCTGCGCAAGGTGGAGGCCAACGTGTATCTGGCGGCCCATCCGGCCGAGGCCTGCCCGGCCAAGTGGCAGAAGGGCGCCAAGACACTTACGCCGAACGAGAAGATGGTCGGCAAGGTCTTCGAGGCGCTCAACGGGTGACTGGTTTGTTTTAATCGGCGCAGGCGTCCGGCTCTGGCTGGGCGCCTTTTCATTTCAAGGAGGCGAGCGGAGCGGAGCCCGAGCGGACGTGATTCCGCGTCAGCGAGCGCGCCACGCAATCCGGCCGTGTTGTCTCGCCGCAACCTTTCGGAGCAGACGGGGTTTTAGCCTGAGAAAGTCGGAGTCAAGACCGTGCCGGGCACCTTCCGGAAAGAACCACCGTTTTGACTCCGGTTCGTGAAATGCAATTTTCAAAAGTCGAAAGAATCCATTATGCCCCAATTCAATTCCTGTCTGCTGGCCGCAATCAGCAGCCTGTTGCTCGCAACCCTGGCCTGCGCCCAGGACACCAACGCACCGCGAACGCGACTCGAAGCGTTCGAGGGCCAGACGGACATCCTGATTGTCCGCGGCGCGGCGCTGGTGGGTGACGTGCATGCTGGAGCCGGTTTGGTTTCCGTGGTCGCCAAGGAATCGAAGGTCGTTGCCTCCGGCCTCAAGGAATATGGCGTTGCGATCGGGGTGACAAAAGCCGCGACCGCGCCGGAGGACAGCACGGTCGTTGACTATGACGAACTGGACTCGCTGATCAGCGCCCTCGACTACGTCAGCGGGGTCAATTACAGCATTACTCCGCTGCCGAGCTTCGACGCCGGCTTCACCAGTCGCGGTGGACTGCGGGTTTTTGCCTACACCAGCCTCCGGCGGCCGGGCACTGTCCAGGCCGCGGTGCAGGGCGGTCACATGGCCAACGCCCGGCTGTTGCTGGCACCGGCCCAACTGGCCCAGTTCACAACGCTAATCAGGCAGGCGAAAACCCAGCTCGACACGCTGCGCGCCACCCGGTGATCGCGGTCCGAGGCCGACCCCCGGACTACTTCTGCTTCACGTCGAGGTTCTGCTTAAGTTCCTCGGCGGTCACGGTCGAGGCCACGCCGCCGGGCGGCACTTCGGCGCCAGCGACCCACACCAGAGCGTTGAGCACGATCTTCCGAAAGTTTCCGTCGCCCCAGTTGGTGTGGAAATGGCCGCCGGTGAAGCCGAAGGCGCGGCCGCCGGCCGGACCGTTGGCCACCCACATCATCACCTCATCGCGGCCCTTGTTCGCCTGGATGTGCGGATATGGACCCGCGGGCCAGACGTAGGGACCGTCACGCACGGCGTCGGACGGTTTCGCCACGAGAATCGGCGTGATGCCTTTCATGTCCGGCCGCCAGCGCAGGTTGAAATACCACTCGTCGCGGATCGCGAACGGTTTCAAGCCGCGCGTAACCGGATGCTCGGGAAACGCGCGATAATCCGGGGACCACATCGGGTTGCAGGAATAACGGTCCTCGTAATACCCGCCGACCCAACTGAGGAACTCCGGACCGCCCTTGTCCTTGGGGACCTCGCAGGCGTAGTGCATGACGCCAAAGCCGACACCTTTCTCGATCAACCCTTGCAGCAGCTTTGCGCGATCGCCCTGGATCGCCGGGTGACCGCCACCGCCGTCCGAGTAGATGACGACGGCGTTGGCGCCATCGAAGGCGCTGTCGCTGTCCGGCCAGCCGTTGGTGTAAACATTCACCTGCAGGCCCGGCACGCCGGTGAGGCAGTTCTGCAACAGCAGCGCGCCGGCGCGGAATTCGTGTTGGCCGGGAGGATGACTGGGCTTGCCGGCGATGAGGACCAGCTTGTGGTCGGTCGCCCGGCCGCTGAGCAGGGAGCTGGCGAGGAGCGCCACGAAGACAACCAGGGTTCGTTTCATACGGCCAACATCGGCAGGGGCGGAAAGCCGGTCAACGGCCTTTCGGGTCGAGGTTCGCCTTCAGTTCCTCGGCGGTGACCGTGGACTGCACGCCGTTGGCGGGCACGTCGGCCCCGGCGATCCAGAGAATCGCGTTGAGCACGAGGCGGCGGGAGTTTTCGTCGCCCCAGTTCTTGTGGTAATGCCCGCCGGTGAAGCCAAAGCCGCGGTTCGATAGAAGTCCGTAGCGTTTGGCCATGCGTTCGTCCATGAAGCCATGAGGTTCATACGCCCACATCATCACCTGGGGCACGCCGTTCTTCACCTCTTCGCGCACCGCGGGATTGCCCTCATGCGGGCCGTCCGGGCGGTCCATCGTGCTGGCCGGCGCCACGGCCACCAGGATCGGCATCAGGCCCACCTTGTTCGTGGTGAAGCGCATGTGAAAATACCACTCGTCATAAATCTTATACGGCTCGATGCCGCGCGTAATGGGGTGGGTGGGGAACTTGGTGAAATCGGCCGTCCACGTCGGGTTCACCGACCAGTTGGCCTCGAAATAACCGCCGTTCCATTGCAGAAACTCGCCGCCACCACGATTCGCCGGGACTTCGACGGCGTAGTGAATGGCGCCAAAGCCGACTCCCTTTTGCAGGATCGCGCCCAGGGTTTTCAGCCGGTCGTCCTGGATGAACGGATGACCGTCGCCGCCATCGGAATACACCACGATGGCTTTGGCGTCGTTGAAGACGCTGACATCCGCTGGCCAGCCGTTGCTGACGACGACGGCGTTGATGCCGGGCACCTGGTTGAGGCATTTCTGCAACAGCAGGCAACCGGCGCGGTGCTCGTGCTCGCCCGGGCCGTGGCTGGGCGGGCCGGCGACGAGGACGATTTTCCGAGTCGCGGTTGCGGGGCCTTGGGCCAGCGCGGCCAGGCTCCAGTTGAGGGCGGCGGCGCCCAATGCAAGCGCCAGGACCAACCGTTTCATATTCATAGCTGTCATCCTTAATCGGTTCGGTGTTTTGGGGTGGGCTCGAAGAACATCCGGGGCCGAGGTCTTTTGCCGGCGCCCGGATGCAACCCTGGTTCGGGCAGGAGGGCTTCGGCCTAGGCCAGCTTCCGCTTGAGGAACTTGACGCCTTTGACCGCGATTTCATCACGGCTCGGCTCCATCTGGCGCCAGATTGCCGCCGCTTTGGCGATGACCTTGACGTCCTGCGTGAAACTCTCGATGACCACGTCGCCGTCGTATTTGATCTGCTTGAGCGCCTTGGCGATGCCATCCCAGTCAATGTGGTCGTTGCCCGGCGTGCCGCGGTCGCAGCCGCAGGCGTGGAAGTGGGCAAGGAGTTTGCCGCAGCGTTTCACCGCGTCGGGCTGGTTCTTCTCCTCGATGTTCAGGTGGAACGTGTCGTAATGCAGCTTGAGCACCGGGCTGCCCACGTCCTTGATCATCTTGAGGGCCTGGTCAATGGTGTTGATGAAGTCGGTCTCGAACCGGTTCAGCGGTTCCATGCAGATTTGCAGACCGCGCTTTTGGGCGTATTTACAGAGCGTCTTGAGGTTCTTGACCACTGTCTTCCACTGCTTCTTGTATTCGTCGGGCGGCACGGCCTCGGCGCGCCCCACGGCGGAATAAACCGGCCCGATCAGCGACGGACAGCCCAGCACGACCATCTGGTCCATGACCGCCTTCATGTAATCCATCGCGTTTTTCTGCGCCTCGGGCGTGCCGCGCAGGTCGCGATCCGGTCCCAGACAGGCGCAGGCCGAGCCGCAGACCAGGCCGGCCTTGTCGAGTTCCGCCTTCACGAAGGCCGGATCAATGTGCGATGGGTCTTCAATGGCGATCTCGACGGTTTCAAACCCCCACTTTTTGAAGGTCGGGAAAAGTCTGGTGCTGTCGTTGGTGAACGGGGACGTGAACAGGAAGGTATTGATGCCAAATCTCATAACAGGTCTTGTTTCGATTGAGGCTAGTTCAACCCGCTTTCGTGTCAAAGTTTTTCGCTGCTTCGCGACGGGCGGGGCTGGCGACGGCGGTTGCCCGTGCCCGCCGGGATGGGCTAGGCTGGGCCCGTGGCAAAAACCGATTACGTCGAACTCGGCAGCGGTGAGCGCCTGGCGATCCTCTACGAAGACCGCGCGGTGCTGGCGCTCGACAAGCCGCCCGGCTGGATGCTCGTTCCTTTCACCTGGCAGCGCACGAACCGGAACCTCCACGCCGCGCTCGAGTCGAGCCTGGCCAGCGGCGCCTTCTGGGCCCGCTCGCGCAACCTGCGCTTCCTGCGTCACGTTCACCGGCTCGACGCCGAAACCAGCGGCGTCCTGCTGTTCGCCCGGAGCCGGGGCGCGCTGGAGACCTATGGCCGCCTCTTCGAGTCGCGGCAGATGGAAAAAACTTATCTCGCGGTGGTCGCCGGCATTCCGAGAGCCACGACCTGGACCTGCCGGCTCGCGCTGGGGCCTGATCCGGCTGCGATCGGGCGCATCAAGGTGGACGCCCGGAACGGCAAGTCGGCAGAAACGGACTTCCGGGTGCTCGCCACGCGCACCGATCCCCGGCACGGTCCGGTGGCGTTGATCGAAGGGCTTCCGTTCACCGGCCGCACCCACCAGATTCGCGTCCATCTTGCGGCGGCGGGCCATCCGGTGCTCGGTGACTCGCTCTACGGTGGGGCGGTGGCGAGCGACGAACGGCGTGGCGCCGCGGAACCGGCGTGGAAAACGTCCGCCGCCAACGTGGCGTTTCCGCTGGCCTTGCGCGCCGTGCGGCTGGCGTACCGCGATCCCTTCACGCAACGACCCGTGGAGATTCTCGCGCCCACGGAGGCATTCCTGCGCACATTCGGTTTTGCGGGGGCTGCGACAACTCAGCGCGCTGGACCTGCAATCTCAAAAGCTGAGTCAGACGGGCAGACCCAAGCCGGCCGGAAGGCGTTGCCGGCGTTGCCGCTGCGGCATGGGCGAAAGCTTGGGGCGGCGTCCGAGCGAAAAGGGGACGCAGGTGATTTGCGGAAGTGACCCGGTTTGGGCTGCGCCACGGCGGGTTACTCGGCACGAGTTTCGGTTCATGCAGGCTCCGGGTGGGCGTGCGACCGCTGGGCGCAAGCATTCCTGTGAACCACGGCGACACCCGGCCTGCTGATCGGTTGCAGCGCGACGTTCTTTGCCTCGTTCGCCGGGATCGCATGGAAACCACCCGAGCGAGAAGGCAAAGCACCTTGCCTGTTTCACAATACGTTTATTATCAATAATCAAAAGGACTGGATGCCGCCGCCAGTGCGCAGTTTATATTTTGCGCAATAGAATCATTGCATGGAACTGCGCATCGGTTCACCGGCGAGCTGCCTTTCCCCGCCGCCACCGCCGCAAACTGTTCCCCCTGCCAGTAGGAAATCGTAAGCCGGGTTCGCGGGCGGACCCTGACGCGGCCGCGCGGAAACTCAGCCCATCACCGTCACGCCGTATTTCTCGAAGTGCCCGTCTGTCGTCACCACCGTCAGGTCGTGCAGTTTGGCCGCCGCGATGATGAAACGGTCGCACGGGTCGTTGTGGATCGGTGGCAGTCCGGCGGCGGCAATGGCGACATTCAATTCGAGCGGGAGCACCGCCAGTCCATGGTGTTCGACCACATTCTCAAACCATGCCAGTGGCGGAGCGGGCAGCTTCAGCTTTCCTTTGGCCACCTTGATGGCGATTTCAAAACCGCTGATGGCCGAAACATAAACCGCCGGCGCCTCGTTGATCGCCTTGCGCGCGGAGCGGCCCAGTTTCTTTTGGCCGCTGGCCAGCCAGAGCAGGGCGCAGGTATCGAGAATCATCGCGCCGCCTCCGGCCATTCATCGTCGGAAAGCGGTTCCACCGGGTCGTATCCGATTTCGATCCGGCTCAATACGGGATGTGCCTTGAGCCGGTTCGTCCGGCGGTGGGGCACCAGATCGGCGACCGGTTTGCCATTGCGGCAGATGACGATGAAGTCGCCGTCCTCTTCCAGCGTGGCCAGCAGGCGGGAGAAGTTGGTTTTCGCCGCGTGAACATTCACGGTTTTCACGGCAGCAATATTAGTCCGGTTAGTCCAGTTAGTCAACGGACGGGTGGTGTTTCTATTCGGTGAGGCTCTGACGAGCCGGAAAGAAGTTCAGAGTTTCAAGTTTCAAGTTTGAAGTGTTCAGCCCCACCAGAGAATTGCGAGTTTTGAGTTGTGAGTACGCGAGGGTTCGTGACGTCGGCGTGCGAGGTTTGCCGCGACCCAACTCCGGCCGCTCAACTCTCAACTCACCACCCTCTCAACCTGCCCGCCGGCTCGCGGGGACGCCCCACCAGCCATACGAAGTTGATAAACTGCCGACGGGTGGGCGGTGTGAGCCTGGGGAGGCAGCGACGATGAAACGGTCGCCGGGGTCGTTGTGGATCGGTGCCAGTTCCTCGGCGGCGAGGGGCTGACGATTTCGCACACTTCCGCTCTCCGGCGACCTGGTCAGCCGGGGCCGGCCGCCTCGGCGCGGAGGCGGGTGAGCGCGGCCAGGGCCGCCTGGCTTTCGGCGTCCTTCTTGCTCTTGCCGGTGCCGCGGCCCAGTTCGATGCCGCGGTGATAGACCGCGCATTCGAAGACGCGGTCGTGGTCCGGTCCGCTGGCGCGCTCGACGTTGTAGCTCGGGGTCTCGGCCGAACCGGCCTGCAGCATTTCCTGGAGCTCGCCCTTCGGATTCTCCAGGGCTGGCGTGCCGGCAATGAGAGCGAACTGGTCGGCAAAGCGCCGCAGGACGAACTCCCGGGCCGCCTCGAAACCGTTGTCGAGGAAGATCGCGCCGACCACCGCCTCGAAGGCATCGGCCAGGGCGGAGGGGCGGTCGCGGCCGCCCTGCTGTTCCTCCCCGCGGCTGAGCGTCAGATGGCGGCCCAGGTTGAGTTGCCGGCTTTGTTCGGAGAGGGAACGGCGGTTGGCGAGGCGGGCGCGCGCCTTGGTCAACTGGCCTTCGCCGAAATCCGGAAACTGCTCGTAAAGGGCGCGGGTGAGGATCAGTTGGAGCACGGCGTCGCCGAGGAACTCGAGGCGCTGGTTGTGCTTGACGCCGGCGCCGTGCTCATGAGCGACCGAGGGGTGCGTGAGCGCCAGGCGCAGCAACTCTTCGTCGCGGAAGAGGCATCCGAGCTCCTGCTGCAGTTGGCGCAAGTCGCCCACGGTGCTGGCGGTTCAGGTGGCGGGGTCGGTCGCGGCGGCGGCCGATGCCGGCTCGACGGGTGTCGCCACGGTTTCGGAGGTTGGTTCCGCGGTGGCGTCAGCCGGGGTGGCGGCAGCTTCGGCAGCGGCCTCAACCGGATCGCTGGGAGCGGCGGCGGCGGCCGGCGGCGGGTTCAGGCCGTGTTCGAGCAATTGCGCGACGTCGCGCTGGACGGCCTCAAGCTGGTTGAGTTGCAGCGCCGGATCGGGGATGGTGAACACGTCGCCCGACTTGGGGTGTTCATAGACAAGAACGCGCCGGCCGTCGGTCACTTGCTGGTCGCGAACGCGCAACAGGCGTTTGCGTTCGAGCATGACCGCGAGGATGAACACGGCGCCGGCGTGGCGGGGATCGTTCAGGGTGACGAGCTTGCGCAGGAGCGTTTCGGCGGTGTCCTTCTGGATGGGATCCGGCGCGCCGGGCGGCGGGACTTCAAACACGCCCTGCCAGTGGGAGACGAAGCCCTTCCGGTTGTTGGCGGCCTGCGAAAATTGCCCGTCCCAGCAGCCCGCGCAGACATCGAACCGGTGGTACTCGCCGCGCTGGTCGAAAAGCAGCGTGTGAAAAGGTTCGCCGTGCTTGAACCCGTGGCCGCACTCCTGACAGGCGTGGGCGCGGGACTGGATGTTCCATTCCATGATGCGGTGACGGCGCGGGCGGGACAGGAACCGGATGGAACCGGCGGTTGCGGGAGCGGACCTCCCGGCGTCGGTGCCCATTCGGTAAGCGCTGCCGCTGACGGACTCCATCCCCTGCCAGCGCGCCAACCAGATCGAAGTATCTGCTGCCGGCGCGGTAATTCAATCCCAAATCCGGCCCGCTAAACCGCGCGCGTCGCTGGCCGGTTCAACGGCGGCGGCGCTTGGTGGGGCCGAAGTAATAGCCGCCGCTCAGCCGCACGCCCCGGGCGCGACCGACCTCGTTCCGTTGCTGGCTCGGTTTGCCTTCGTCGAAGAGAGCCGTATACTCATAGTTGAAGTCGGCGAGCTTGGTGCGCTCGATCTTCCGGCCGATAAACCGCTCGATGGCATTGACGTGCGGGGCGTCCTCCGCCGTCATGATGGTCATCGCGTCGCCGGTGGCCAGGGCCCGGCCGGTGCGGCCGATGCGGTGGACGTAATCCTCCGGGTGCTGGGGCACGTCGTAGTTGATGACGTGGCTGACCTCCAGGATATCCAGCCCGCGGGCGGCGATGTCGGTGGCGACGAGGAGTTCGTAGCGGCCCTCGCGGAAGCCGCGAAGCGCCTCCTCGCGCTCGCGCTGGGTGCGGTTCGAATGCAGCACGGCCACGGAGTAGTTGTTGCGTTTGAGCGTCTGGGCCACGCGGTCGGCGCCGTGCTTGGTCCGGCAGAAGACGATCGCGGATTCGTAATTGGTTCGTTTCAGCAATTCGCGAAGCAGGTCGGCCTTTTGCGCCACGGCAATGGGGTAGAACGCATGCCGCACGGTGGACGCGGGCGCGCGCCGTGCGCCGATCTCAATTGTCTGGGGGGCTTTCATCGCCCATTGAATGAGCGATTCGATCTCCATCGGGATCGTGGCGGAGAAAAGCGAGGTATGGCGGGCGCGCGGGCATTTGTCGAGGATCCGCCGCACGTCGGGCAGGAACCCCATGTCGAGCATCCGGTCGGCTTCATCGAGCACGAGGTACTTCACGCGATCGAGCTGGACGGTGCCCCGGCCGAGGTGGTCCAGCAACCGGCCGGGCGTGGCCACGAGCACGTCCAGCCCCCGGCGCAACGCGTCCAACTGCGGGCCATAGCCAACGCCGCCGAACACCACCGCCACAGTCAGTTTCGTAAACCGGGCCAGGTCGCGGAAGGCGGTTTCGACCTGCGCGGCGAGTTCGCGGGTCGGTTCGAGCACGAGTACGCGCGGTCCCGGCGCGTGTTCGCCAAGCTGGGACAGAATGGGCAGGGCGAAGGCCGCGGTCTTGCCCGTGCCGGTCTGCGCGCTGCCGATCACGTCCTTCCCGTCCAAGATCAAGGGGATGGTGCGGAGTTGAATCGGCGTCGGCGTGACGTAACCCATGGCGCGAACGCCATCCAGAACCGGTTTGGTGAGCCCCAACTTAACGAAAGGCATGACGCAGCTTAGCACGCCCGGTTGCGAGGGAAAGTAAATTGCCGCGACCGGGCGGCGGCTTCCGCTTTCGCGTTGCTTCATGCGGCGTTATCATCCCCGCATGGCAGCGAACTACTGGCTCGTGAAACAGGAACCGGAAGCTTATGCCTGGTCCGACCTGGTCCGGGAGGGCGAAACGGCGTGGACCGGCGTGCGGAATTTCCAGGCGCGAAACCACCTTCGGGCGATGCGCCGCGGCGATCTGGTCCTGTTCTACCATAGCGTAAGCGAGAAGCGAATCGTGGGGCTGGCCCGGGTCACTCGTCCGGCGTATCCCGATCCCACCGCCACCGAGGGCGACTGGTCGGCGGTGGATCTGGCGCCGGTCAAGCCGCTGCGCGAGCCGGTGACGCTGGAGACGATCAAGGCGGACCCCGCCCTGGCTGGCCTGCCGTTGCTCCGGCAGTCGCGGCTTTCGGTGGTACCGGTCACACCCCAACAGTTTGACCGGCTGCTGGAACATGGCCGGACGAGCTGCTGACGCACGCCTCCTCGTCACGCGTGGCTGTAAACAGACCAGAGCACGCCGGCCAGGCCGATCACGATGCTGACCCGCGCCAGCCACGCCAGTTCGCCGTCGAGGTCCGGTTTGTGCGACTTGTACTCGCCCAGGATGCCGGCGAGCAGGGTCAGCAGACCGAGCAGGAAGGTTACGAGGTTGGCCTGCCAGTGGAACGGCCACGCCGACGCGATGGTCATGGCGGCCAGCGTCCCGGCGATCCAGGCCCAGTCATTCCAGTCTCCCAGCAGCGGCCGGCGCCGGCGCAGCGTCGAACCGCGGGACGGCGGGATGGGCGCGGGCGTGAGCACGGTGGCCTGCTGGGTGGCGGGCAGCGGGTTGGCGAAGACCCGGCCGGGCGGCGGCTTGGCCGGGCGCAGATGTCGGCCGGCCTTGACCGCGTCCACGGAGGGAAATGGGTCGCGACCGCCGAGGAGCGCGGCACGGGCACACCACGGACACTGGTCGAGATGGTCGCCATAGACATGCTGGCTGTTCCACCAGCAGGACACCAGATGCGACTCGGCTTCCTCGAGGAGAAACTGCCAGCTCTGCGGATCGGGGCGCAGGCCCGGGCGAAAATGGCCGTCCTGGAAGCAGCGGACGAACAAGTCGCGCAGGCCCGGCGCGATCGTCTCGAAGAGGGGCGCGGTCGGTTTGGGCGCAAACGGCAGGTTCGGGTCGGTGCCATGGGGAAAAAGGCCCGCCGCGATGCGCTGTTCAATGGGTGGCGGTTCTCCCCGGCCCTTGAACACGCCGGCAAAGGGATGCGTGCCTTCGAGCAAAAGTTGGAAAATGAGGACGCCCAGGCCGAACAGGTCGTGCTCCGGCCCGCGGTCCACCTGGGAAAACGATTTGCCCTGCAGCTCGGGCGGGGTGAACTCCGGCTTGCCGACGCGGCAGCGATACATCTGCCCCGTTTCCGCGTCCCACACTTGAAACGAATCGGTGTCCACCAGGGTTACCAGGGCGGTCTCGGAGACGAGCAGGTTCGACTCATTGACGTCGCCGATCACATAGCCGCGTTCGTGGAGGGCGCGGACGGCGATGGCGAGGTTGCGGGCGGTGCGGTGGAGATAGAAATAGTTGAACAGGGGACATTGCTCGCGGCGCGTCTTGGGATTGTAAAACTCGCCGACCGGCCGCATGCCGGTGACGCGCGGCATCAGGAAACCCGCCAGGAGATCCGCGCGCCCCGGCGGGTAGAGCAGGTCGAGGGGCCAGGCGATCGCATCATGGCTCTGGCCGGCGGTGGGATTGAGGGGCGGGTTGGCGACCATGACCCGCAGTTTGCGCGTTCGTTCGAGCGTGGGTTTGTGCCAGATTTTCGCGACCAGCTCCGGGTTGTTGGGTGGCACGTAAATGCGCGCCTCGCCGCCCGCGCCGAGGAGTGCCTGCTCGTCGAGCGTGATGATTTCGCTGCTGGATGCCCGTTGAAAGCGCACGGTGAAAACGCGTCCATCAGGCCGCCGGCAGCCAGGCCAGCAGCAGCGAAAGATCGTCGTCGGTCCGCTGGGTGATGCGCGACGACTGGAGGAAGGCGTGCAACTGCGCGGGCGCGTCGGCCAGGTCGGCGGCGCCTTCGAAGAAGCGGAACAGCGGCGCAAAGAAAGGGACGTGGGGTGTCAATTCCGGGAACTTCAGCGCCAGCAGTTGCAGTCCGTCGCACAACAGCACTGCGCGACGAAAGTGCCCGTGCCGAATCTCGATCTGCGGCTGGTCAAGCGCCGCGTCGGAGGTCACGAAGGTCGTTTCGTTCAGAAACTCGCCCGAACTCGGCCGGGTTAACACCGTGAACGCGTCCGCGGGGTCGGCCACCATCGCCGCGCCGTCGCCGACCTGGGCCGCCGCCGCGAATTCGGGCCCGACCACGAGGACGGTCAACGTGGTGGCCAGCTCGCGCGGTCGGACGGATTGTTTCTCGGCCGCCGCCAGCACGGCGGTTCGCGCGGTGCTCAGCGCTTCCTTCAGCAGTGCTTTCCAATCGTCATCGCCCGCCGGGTTGGAATTCCCGGCCAGGCGCGTTGCCAGGGCCGAGCGCGCGGCCTCGGCGGCCGTCCGGGCCCCGATCTCGGCGAAGCTGGCCGAACCGGCGCCGTCGGCAAGCACGCCCAACAACGTCCGGTCGGGCAGCGCCTCCCAAAGCAGCACGTCCTGGCAGGGAAGGTTCGCTTTGACGTGGCTGGTGCCGCGCGTCGAGGCGGTCACGACGCGCCAACGGCAAGCCGGGGCGGTGGAGGCGGGCGGAACGGATGGGGTGGCCACACCGCGGAGCATAGCGGAGCGGCGGGCGGCCAGCAAGGTTCGAGGCGCACCGTGTCGAGGCGCGCCGGTTTCGAGGCGCCCCGCCCGCCACCGGCTTGCTTCAAACGAACAGTGTCGCGGGACTCTGGTCAATGCCCAGTTGCCGGCCCCCTTCATAAGCCCGCTCCCAGCGGCCCAGACGCCACCGGCGCAGGCGGTAGAGCGTGGTGAAGACGAAATCCGGCGCGGCCTGGCCCTGGCCGCCCACCAGCTCCGCGCCCCGCCGCACGTTGTCCTGCATCTGGGCGGGCAGCAGGATGTGGTACGGGTTCCGCTGCGCCTCGCCGACGTGGAAGGAAACGGCGGCGATCAGGTCGGCCACGTCGGCCACGCTCGACTCGACGACGAGGTTCGGGTCGTCCATCTGGCCCCAGAATTCGGTCTCAATCGTGAAGCAGTCGAAGGTCGGCCCCAGTTCTGCCAGCGCATCCGCCACGAGGTAATGGGTGCCAATGTGCGTGCTGTTCCAGTCGCGCACGTGTGGCAGAACGATCACGCGCGGCCGGTGCGCCTCGAGCAGTTCGGCGATCCGCTCCACCTTGACCCGCCATTCGCCGGGCGCCGCGGAGCGCGTCTTAACGCTTACCCTTTCCAAACCGTTCGGCGCGGTTTGGACCAGGCCGAACCCAAGAAAATCGCAGGCGTTTTTCAGTTCGGTCCAACGCGCCGCCTGCCGGGCCGGGTTGCTGCCCTGAGTGACGGCGACGTTGATGAGGTTGAACCGCGCCTCGCGGAGCAGGCGCAAGGCGAGGGCGCCGGTGATGCACTCGTCGTCGGGATGCGGCGAGAAAAGCAGCGCTTTGGGCGCGTCGGGGGCGATCACCGGTCGCGGCGTGGGTGGGAAGCCGCCGAGGGGCAGGTGGCGACCCTCGTGGGCGAGGCGGGCGTAGTCGGCGGCGAATTGATGATACGGATTCATAAGGGAGATTTCGGTGGAGAGTTGGGTTCGTTGAATCAGTCGTGGCGGATGATGGGGAGGCTGGCGGCGGCAATCGCCTGCCCGTGGCGTTTTTGCTTTTCGTCCGGTGTATGGAGGGCCGCGCGGGCCAGCAATTCCGGGAACTCGGCTTGCAGCACTTCGCGCGCGCCGGCCAGGATGAGGTCGCCGCCCGGTCCGGAGGTCACCCGGCCGAGGATCAACAGGTGGCGGAAATCGTAAAAATCCGCCAAATGCGCGATCGTGTAGCCGAGGTAGGTGCCGATGGTCTGGTAAACCTTCCGGGCGCGGTCGTCGTCCGTCGCCATGAGCGTTTGAACCTGCTTAAGGATTTCGGGCAGCGGGGTGCCGGGTTCCACGGGAATGCCGGCGGGGCCGGCCAGCCGGGCGACACCCTGCTGGGAGAAGTATTTCGCCGCCACCCCGTGGTCGCCCGACCACTCGTCCACCGGTGCCTGGGGATTGAAGTCCACCGGGACGAAGGCCAGTTCGTTGAGCCAGGAGGTGATGTTGCCTTCCGGGGTGACGTAACCCCCGGCGGTGCTGGTGCCCAGGGCGATGCCGAGCACCGCGTTGTCGGCGAGCGCCATCGAGCCGGCCAGCGCGGTGACCTCGCCGTCGTTGACGACCTCGAACGGGACGTTGTTCCACGCCGTGCGCAGTTCGAGGAACAAGTTTTTTACGCGGCGGGCGAACAGGTCGCGGGGCACCCCGCGGAAGAGCGAGGCAACCTGGACGCGGTTGTTCACATAGACGCCCGCGGCGCTGCCGCCGATGGCATCCACCCGTGACAGGTGCGCGGCGGCTCGCTTTAGCGAATCCATGATGCCGTCGAAGTGGTACTGCGGGTCGGTCTGGTTGATCGGGTCCCATGCCACTTCCTCGCTGAACACAACTTCGCCCTCCCGCACGGCCGCCACTTTGCGGTCACTGCCACCAAGGTCGAAGCCGATGCGGTTGCCGTCAAGGTGCCGGCCCAGCGGTTGCGTGCGGGCCCGGGCGGGCGGGAGTTCGGGCGGGTTGCACACGCGGATGTCGAAGGGATGCTCGTAAATGCGGGCACCCATCATCTCGGCATCGAACCGGCCGGCGGCGGTGTCGCGGTAATGCCGTTGCAGCGACTCGCCCAGCCCGGGCGGCCCGGCCAGGTGGACGCGAAACCCGCCCCGCGACCAGAGCAGGAACTTGAGCCAGCGTTCGAGAAAGAAAAAGCCCGCCCCCACGGCAGGATCCGTCGCGGGGGGCAGTTCCGTCCGGAACCGGAACACGGAGCCGTCGGCCTGCTCGAGGGCGACTTCGATCGCCACGACATGACCGGCCGCCTGCGCCCGACGGCGGAGGGCGCGGTTGGCCAGCGCGGGCGGGCGGAACGCCGGGTCGAGCACCGGCGCCACCTTCGGGGCGGGCAGAAAATCGTCCATGTTCATCGGGACCATTCTGTGTCACGGGCCATGACGTTGGAAAAGAGGAAAATGCGGGGGGCTGCGCCATGCCCCCGGATCGCGGCGCTGCGAGCCGCAGCGCATCCGGGGTTTTTCAAGGCGCCACGCTCACCCTGACCGCGTCCTGCATGGCGAAGTTGCTGCGGGTCACAGAGCCGCGCGCCGCAGGCGGCAGTGTCCTAATTTGCCGTTTCCAGGAGCGCGGCTATGCGCGTAGCGTCAGCCGAAGCCGGCCGAGAACGCTGCGGCTGGTCTCCGACACAGCCGCGCTCCATTCAAATTGGGACACTACCCTGCAGGCTCGAGGCGGGCGGCGAACGATCTATCTCGTTGCGATGGGGGCATGGTCATGCTGCGCCCGAGGAAAATGGCGCGGGTAGAAATCGCTTGTTGTCGTCGCCAGCCGCGCTTATCTGTTTGTCCTTTCGGCCAGACCGATGGATCGTTCAGGCTGACGCCGTGGGCACAACCAAAACCGTATGCCTTTGTACCGGGAACAGCACCTCCAGGAAATCTCGCAGCAGTTTCGCATCTACGGCCAGATCCTCCACGCCGAGCCGTGCAAGATCGGGCACATCAACGAGACGTACACGGCGACCTACGATCAAGGCGGCGTACTGGTGCGCTACATTCACCAGAAGATCAACCAGATCGTTTTCCGCAAGCCGCAGCAGGTCATGGAGAATGTGATGCGGGTGACCACGCACCTCCAGCGCAAACTCAAGGAAATGGGCGCCGACCAGGCCACCCGCCGCGCGATCACGGTGGTTCCCACCCACGATGGCAAGCCGCTCTTCCGCGACGGTGACGGCGAGTTCTGGCGGACGTTCGTGTTCGTGGAGCGGGTCCAATCCTTTGAAGCCGTGCAAAACCCGCAACAGGCCTTTGAGGCGGGCCGGGCCTTCGGCGAATTCCAGGCGCTGCTGGCCGACCTGCCCGGCGAGCGGTTGCATGAGACGATCTTGGGTTTCCACCACACGCGGAAGCGTTTCATGGCGCTGCAGCGGGCCATTGAGACCGACCATTGCAACCGTGCCCAGCTCGCGGGAAAGGAAATCGCGTTCGCCCTCGCGCAGGAACCGTGGATTGACACGCTGCTGAACGCCCTGGCCGCCGGTGAAATCCCCGAGCGCATCACCCATAACGACACCAAGTTCAACAACGTCATGATTGACTGGGAAACCGGCCACGCCATGTGCGTGGTGGACTTGGACACCGTGATGCCCGGCCTGGTGCATTACGATTTCGGCGACATGGTCCGCACCACGACCAGCCCGACGATGGAGGACGAGCAGGACCTTGCGAAAGTACAGATGCAGATGCCGATGTTCGAGGCGCTGGCCCGCGGTTACGTGGCGGCGGTGCAAAGCATCCTCACCCCGGCGGAGCGGCGCTACCTCGCCCTGGCCGGCAAACTGATCACCTACACCATCGGCATCCGGTTCCTGACGGATTACCTCGCCGGCGACACGTATTTCCGGGTGCACCGGCCCGACCACAACCTTGATCGTTGCCGCACGCAGTTCAAACTGGTTGAGTCCATCATCGAGCAGGAGGAAACGATGCAGAAGTTCGTGGACCGTCTCTGAGGCCCGCCCATGCCCGCCCGTGAAGCCATTAACGCCCGGCTGGTCGAACCGGGCGTGATCGCCGTGGTCCGCGCCCCGCGGGCCGACCTGCTGCCGCCGCTGGCCGAGGCCTTGGTGGCGGGGGGCATCGTGGCGGTCGAGATCACGCTGACCGTGCCCGACGCGCTGGGGGCAATTCGCGCCACGCGGGCGCGCCTGGGTGATCGGGCGGTGGTGGGCGTGGGCAGCGTGGTGGACGCCGGGTCGGCGCGCGCCGCGCTCGTGGCGGGCGCGGAGTTCGTGGTCAGCCCCATCTGCCGGCCGGAACTGGTGTCCATCGCGCACGCCGCGGACCGGCCGGTGATGCTCGGCGCCGGGACCGCGACGGAGGCGCAAAAGGTCCACGAAGCGGGAGCGGATTTTGTGAAGGTGTTTCCCGCCGACGTGCTGGGGCCGGCGTTCATTCGCGCGATCCGTGCGCCGCTGCCGCATTTGCGCATCGTGCCGACGGGCGGGGTGGACCTGGAGACACTGGCGGCGTTCGTTCAGGCCGGTTCGGTGGCCGTCGGCGTTGGGTCTTCCCTGACGACCAGGCCCATTCTGGCCGCGGCCGACTGGCCGGCGTTGACCCGGCTGGCGGCTCAATTCGTTGCGGCGATGCGCGCCGCGCGCGGACGTTGACTTTTCGAGGACCGTCTCATGGCAGCGACACGGCCGGCGTAATGTACTGGGTACTGGGTCAGGCGGTGCGGATTGACGCCGTGAGCAACCCAAGCCGCCCACCCCGTCCTCCCCTCCGGAATGGCCCGCAGATATTGTCGCCGACGATGCCGGCGACGGCGGTTTCGATTCGCCCTGTCCGGTCGTACCGGGTTAAATGCGGTGGTGGACCCGAAAGAGAACTCCGATCCTCACGCAGCGGAGACCTTGCTGCCACTCGAGGGTCCGTCCCGGCATTAACTGAGTCAATGCCACCCCTAAAACAATCAATTACCTCCATCGCCTTCCTTAACTCATAATGACGGCTGCTAACGACATGGTTTTCCGTGCGTCCGTGTGTGGCACCGACAGCGATGAACATCAGCGACCAGCCAGTGGAACGAACTCAGGCGGAGGCGATGAACCGCTTCGACTCGGTTGAACGGCGACCCTCTGCACCGCGCGGTGCTGCGGACACCGTGCCCCGCCAGCAAGGACGGCTGCCTGCTGTCCAGCCCGCCCCTTGAATCCAACAACATGAGCAGTCCGCACCTCAATCCCGTACCCGCCGAATTGGTCACCGCGGCCACGAACCTGCCGCTGGCCATCGTCTCGCTCGCGGCGGTGGTCTGCCTTTGGCAACTGCGACACGCGCAAGCCCTGCGCACGGGGCTTTGGATCGGGATGTTTGGGAGCCTGGCCGTTGCCAGCGGGTTGGGCATCTTCGCCCACGGCCTCGCCCTCGACGCGATGGCGCGGAAGCTCATCTGGCAGCCCATCAATGCCGCGCTGGCACTGACGGTGGCGTGCTTCGTTGCCGGGGCGGTGCTGGATCGTTGGGGAGCGGGCGTGGCGGGGCGCGCGTTACTCATGCTGCTGGGCTTAAGCGCGGGGTTCTTTGGCTACGCCACGTTCTGGTCGGACAGCTTCCTGCCGTTCATCCTCTATGAAGCGACGGCCATGCTGTTTTGCCTGACGGTTTATCTGACCCTCGCCTTCCAACACCGTCTGGCCGGAGCGGGCTGGATGGCCGCCGGCGTCGGGATCACGATCCTCGCCGCGGGGTTGCAGGCGATGCCGGCGGTGCGGCTTCGACTGGGGGTGACGTTCGACCACAATGGCGTCTTCCACCTGGTGCAACTGGCCGGGTTGCTTTGCCTGCTGACCGGGGTGCAAAGCGGGCTCGGTCAAAGTCCCCAAACTCGGTCCAATGCGGCCCACCCCGAGTTGGAGTATCCCGTCGAGGCTGCGATCCAGTCATCCGGACAGGACCAAGTATGAATAAGACCCGAAAGCGCGAATGGTTCGATGACGAGTCGTTCTGGTGCGAGCTGGAACCGTTCATGTTCACCGAGCAAGGGTATGCCGACGCGGCCGCCTCGCTGGACCAGGTGTTGAGGCTGGCGCGGCCCCGGGGCAAGGCGGTGCTGGACTTGGGCTGTGGTCCGGGCCGGTGGGCCATTCCACTGGCGAAACGCGGGTTTCGGGTGACTGGCGTGGATCGGACGGCCCATCTGCTCCGCCGGGCGCGGGCCCGCGCCCAAGCCAGCCGGGCACGCATCGAGTGGACCCGCGAGGACATGCGCGACTTCGTGCGTCCCGAGGCCTTCGATCTCGTGCTGAGCATGTTCACCTCGTTCGGTTATTTCGACGACCCCAACGAAGACATCGCCGTGCTCCGGAACATGTTCACCAGCCTCCGACCCGGTGGCGCGGGCCTCGTCGAAGTGATGGGCAAGGAGACGCTCGCCCGCATCTTCCAGCCCACCTCGTCCGAGCGTCTCCCGGATGGACAGGTGCTCGTCCAGCGGCACGAGGTGTTCGACGGCTGGTCCCGCATGAAAAACGAGTGGACGCTGATCCGGCGCGGCCAAGCCCGGACGTGGAGTTTTCATCACACGATCTACTCCGGCCGGGAACTGCGAGACCGGTTCGAGCAGACCGGGTTTACCGACGTAAAACTGTTTGGCTCGTTCGCCGGTGAGGAATACGGCGTGACGGCCATGCGACTGATTGCCGTCGGGCGACGACCCCAATGAACACGAACCCGTCGCTTGCCGAACATGTTTTCGCCTCGTCAATCGAGATCACCGACGCCAGTGAGCGCCGTCCAACCCAACCGGCGGTGCGGCTCGGGACAAGCACCCGCAACCCATGTCAAAAACCAAAACCGAAAGGAACCCAACCATGAGACTCACCCGAACCATCATTGCGCTTGGACTGAGCGCACTCACCCTGGCCTGGACCGGCTGCGTTACGTCCGTCTATCCCTTCTACTTCGGGAAAGACGTGGCCTTCGATCCGGCTTTGCTGGGTGATTGGATCGAAAACCAAAACAACGCCAATGTCCACTGGAAGTTTGAGCGCGATGGCGAGACGGCTTACCACCTCACCCACACCGAGCGTGGCCACTCGTCCGTCATGCAGGCGCGTCTCTTCAAACTGCATGGCCAGAGATTCCTCGATCTCTTTGGATCCGAACCGAAAGAAGACGACGGTTTCGTGCCGGCGATCCCCGCGCACCTACTGCTGCGCGTCGTTCACATCGGCCCGACTCTGGAGATGGTTGGGCTCGACTACGATTGGCTGGAAAAATTGCTGGAGAAAAATCCCAAAGCGATCCGGCATCATATCATCGAGGACCATGGCGACGGCCGGCTTGTGCTTACGGCGGACACGGCAGAACTCCAACGATTCGTGGTGAAACATCTCAAGACCGAGGGCGCCTGGGGAGAGCCGGCCTTGAAACTGCAACCGGCTGCGGCGACACCGCCGGCGCGCTGATGACCATCGGAGGATGGGCGGGCAAGACCGTGCCGCCTCCCATGAAAACCAGCCTGATTGGCAACGCAAGCGTGTGACCAATTCATGGACAACACCCGGCTTCGTCCTGCGCCGATGGATTCCGGCGGCTTGCGGCATTTTTCTCGCCGGATTTGCGCTCTCGGTTGCCGCCAAATGCACCGGACGATCCGCAACGCTGGAGGACGCGATCATGTCGGACTTGCTGTCGCCCAGCGATAATCCTCGCGGGTACCTCATCGCGGCGATGGCGACGATGCTGTGCGGACTGCTGCTGCTGCCGGCGGCGACCCTGTTCCAGCATGGTTGGAATCAGCCTCGACGACGCTGGGCGGTCCTGGGAGCCTGGCTCTATCGTCTTGGCTTGATCGCGACCATGGCGGTCGGGATGACCACGCCGTTTCAACAGCCGTACGTCCCGGTTCATCTGTGGCTGGCGTTTGCCGCTTTCATGAGCCTGGCGGCAGGACTGGCCGTAAGCCTTGGGGTCGCCGCCTGCTCAGCTACCTCTGCCCGCGCCCGTTTTGCACTGGGGTCGCTGGGGGCACTCCAGATTGGCACCGTGATCTTTCTGGCCTGCCTGCTCGTCACGCCCGACTATTTTCAAGACCGCCGCTGGTTCATGGCCGTTTGCGAGTGGGGGTTGAGCGCTCTGATTGCGGCAGGCACGGTGGCCGTGGCCGCCACGCTGGCGCGCCTCCGTTGACTTGCGAACCAAGACCTTCGTTCGTCCACGCAGTGTTGCCGATGTTGCACGTCATCCCCGGCAGCGGCCAAGGCGCGCCGCCGGCGCGTTGATGACCATCGAAGGATGGGCAGGCAAGACCGTTCGCCTCCGGCTCAGGCTAATCGGGACGTGATTCGAGGCGGAAGACCATCTGGTTGATGGAAACAAGCGCGACAGCCTCCTATCGCATTGTTCTTGCCAATTCGTCCGTGCCCCAGATCTCAATGATGTCGGGCGACTGGTCTCTCACCAGCGCAACCCGGGTCCCGTCGGGCGACAAGCGGGCCTGGCAATTCTGCAGGTATTTGGCAGCCTTCCAGGTTGTCGCATCCCACAGGCCGATATTCCCGTAGGAGTTGGAGAGAGCGCGCTTTCCATCCGGGGTGAACTCCACCTGGTGTATTTCAGCGGCCCCGGGGATGGATTGCCCCTTCTTGGTGACGCTGATTTTGCCGCCTTCGGAAGTAATGTCGTAAATCAACAACACCCCACCCCAGCTTGAGCCGGCGACCAACTGGCGGCCATTGGGTGAAAAGCAGGCTACCCACATGGTGGTCTGCACATGATCGGTCAGGATATTGGTCTGGGACACCAGATCGAAAACGCGCACGGTGCAGTCGTGGCCTGCAGTGGCGAGCAACTTTCCATCTGGTGAGATCCGTGCCGACCGCGCATAACCAATCTCCACTGGGAAGAAGGCCGTGCGTTTGCCGGTGGCGACCTCAATCACGGCAATGCCGTTGGTCAAGGCGAAGAGCTCCTGCTCCATGCAGGGCAGAGCCACGAACCGACTGTCACTGGACCAACCCGCTGAGATGTCTCGGTCAACCGTACCGGAGCGCCAATTGAATTTCTGCCTTCCAGCCGCCAAGTCCCACAGGTAGTAACCGCGATTGTCTCCTCCGACCACGTATTTGCCGTCCGGAGAAAAGCTGATTGAACCAACCTGAAGTGCGCTGTCGCCGCTTTCAGTCCATGCACTCTGACGCAGGGTGCGCGAGAGCCTGCCTGTCTTCGCGTCCCAGAGTTCGATCGTTCCTTCGGGCAACCGGGTGGTGCCTGGAATACTGCCTGGAAGGGCGGAAGGGGCGCTACTGCCGATCGCCAGTACCTGGCCGTCGGGTGAGAAGGCGAGGCTGAAAACCTGCTCCTTGCTCTGGCGGTTGAATACTTGCACGGGCTTTGCCGCAGAACAAGAGCAGAGGGACACCGACAGGCATCCCAGCATCGCCGTGATGTGGATTGAATGGCGCCACGCAGATAGTGTCATGTCTGAACCATGCCGCTCGCCATCCGAGGCGGCAAATTGAAAAATCTTCGCCCATCATCGAAAAGGTCAATGCCAAGACGACGTGTAAAACTACATGTGACAAGGCAAACTCAATGCGCTCGTGCGAGACGGACTCGAAATGGCCCCCCGTTCGGCGGCAATTAAGCTGACACGGAAATGCCGTAACTGTCGTTGAGAGCCGGAATACGCACCACCCTGCGGTTGTGGATTTCACCGGCGCAGGTCGTCGAACAGGCCACCTGGATTCCGACCGTGCGCGACATGTCGGAAGACGGCTTGCTCAGGCTGGGCTTCCACGTCGCCAGCTTTGCTGAGTTGCGGCCACGGGCAGACCAGCACTTCAAGGAGGACTGGCCCCGTCCATGTTGACTTGGGGCGGGCTAGCCGGGCGGCGGAGAGGGCCGACGGCGAAAGTTCCGGCATTGGTCGGAACCGCCCACAGCCTTGAGATCCCGCAAGGTTGCGATCCGGGGCAAGGCATGGCGCAAGCGGCCAGATTCGTTTTGCTGGCACCTTGACCGCTGCGAGGGAGGCGCTTTCGACTTCAAGGTGGGCCAGATGAACGCGCGCTTGTGGACGGTCCAACCATTGCTTGGGTCAATACTGGCAATTAACGTTTCGGGCTGGACCTTCCGGGTGGGCGCAGACCTTGATGTTTTCGCCCGACGGCAGGTACTTTGTCTTTGCACGACAGATGGGAACGACGCTTGCGCTTGGTGACGCGAAGACGGGGGACATCCTCCGAACCTTTGCGGCGCCTGCCGGCGTCGGCGCGGTGGTCTTCCGGGCAGGTGGCCTGAACGTCCTCGCAGCAGGAGAGCAAAAGGCCCGCGTAACCGAATGGGAGATGGCGACGGGAAAGCAGACCCGACAATTCGAGGAAAAATGGGGCTACAACCGCGTCACGCTGAGCGCCGATGGCAAACCGCGGAGTTGGTGGGATAGCGAGACAGGCGCGAGTCTTCCAGGTGAACCGCAAGTACACATTGCGTCGCTTGGCGACGGCCTCCTTGACGAGGCGGCAGTTTCTCCGGATGCAAAGAAAGCGTTTACGTGGGGAATGGCTGTTTGGGCCAGGGTGTGGGACCTGGAAGCAGGCAAAGTCATCTGGTTTTCCCGGGAGTTCCCAGGCCGCCGTGCCCAGGTCGCGTTTTCTCCGGATGGTAGCAAATTGGTAACTGCAAGCCGTGACGGTGGGGCGAGATTGTGGGATGCGACGACCGGGGCTTTAATCCGCGGCTTTGGCGCGGAGAAGTCATCGTTCAACCGGGTCGCGTTTTCTCCGGATGGAAAAACACTGCTCACTCTGACTCGGGACCGCGACGGTGCGGTGAGTCTTTGGAATGTCGAGACTGGTAAGGAAACCCAATCCTTTCCTGTACGAGTGATGCGGTGTCTAGCCTTCTCACCAGATGGAACCAAACTCGTTGCCGGGGAGGATGGTGAGTTCGCAGGGCTCTAACCTTTAGGATCACCGGCTGTGGCAGCAGTTGCAACAATGTGGGTGGTGGAAACCTTGTCACGGAATGAAGTTCTCGATTCTACAGGATCTGTGCTCAAGCGAATCAGCCATGTTGGCGATTCTCTCGGCGCACTTGCACCACCCGATGCTTGGCTCCGTCCCAAGCACCAACTCGCCCTGGAAGCCCTGTCGCGAAGGGCAGGCGGTCGAATGGTGGCGTTTGCTTCTTGAATAACCCTCCCGACCAGTGTATCACCGGAAAGAAGGTCTCCCATGAGCCGTCTTCAAAAAGCTGCCGGCCTGTTTTGCCTTTGTGCCATCGGCGGTGGCGGTCACCTGCGAGGCGACCCGCTGGATCACTGGCATCAACGGAACCCGCTTCCCGTGACGACGCTCCTTGCCAGTGTCGCCTACGGCAACGGCACCTTTCTGGCGCTCGGCCTGAACGGCAACGTAACCACCTCGACGGATGGCACCAACTGGGTCACGTACAACATGGCGCTGACCAACGCCGGCTATGGTGGGAGCGTCGCCTTTGGGAATGGCCAGTTCGTGGCCGTGACCGGTTGGACCAACATCTGGACGACGCCCGATGGCGTCACCTGGCAGTCCCAGGGGGTGGACATGGGCGTACCTTTCAACGGCGGGCCGGGCCGGATCGTTTACGCGCAAGGACTGTTTGTGGCCATCGGCGCACAGGGGCTGATGATGACCTCGCCCGATGGTTTGCAGTGGAATGTGCAGCGAATCGGGCAGTCCGTTGACCTGGCGGATGTGACTTACGGAAACGGGATCTTTGTGGTGGTTGGCAGCTCGATCCAGTCGGGTGATTCCGTGTTCACGTCGCCCGATGGGAGCACCTGGATGGCGGAGGATTCCGGCGACGCCAAGCACCTCGGATCAATCGCGTTTGGCAACGGCCAGTTCGTTGCGGTCGATACCCGGGCGGCGACGGGTTTCAGCAAGGTGAGTTATGTGTTCACCTCTCCTGATGGTCACACTTGGACGAGTCAGGATCCACCGGCGTTGGGGCCAAACGTGTCGTGGGGATGCATCGTCTTTCTGAACGGCCCATTCCTCGCAGCAGGGTATTTCTAGGCGTCAGACTGGTTCACTTACGTTGGCAACTTTGCCGTTTCGCCGGATGGCTACAACTGGACCTTCCAAACGATCGCGGATTGCTACACGACGTTGTTCGAGATGGTCTATGGGAACGGGCTGTACGTCGCCGTGGGCCGAACGGTTTGGAACTCGTCGGGCGGATTGGACGCGACGACCATTTTCTCTTCTCCCGACGGGGCGGATTGGACGCGGCAGGATTCCGGGTTCCACGAAGCCCTCGCCAGTGTGGTCTATGGCAGCGGCCAGTTTGTCGCGGTTGGCAGCAGATTCAACACGAACGGGACGATTCTGAGCTCGACCGACGGTTTCACCTGGACCAAACGAGTCTCCGGCACAACCAACCAGCTCATGCAAATCGTCCAGGGCGCCGGCCACTTTGTCATCCTCGGGGCGAACCTTCGGTCCGCGCCCCAGACGCCGCTGTTTCTCACCTCCAGCAATGCGACGGAGTGGACGCCCGCCTGCAGATTGATAGTTCGCTCGATCTCAACTGCTCGGACCCTTTGACGAACCTCACGCTGCCGACATCGCCCTTCCCGTGGCGCGACGAACCGGCCGCAGATGCAAATCGCAAGTTCTATCGCGCCGTGGGGCTAGTGTAGTGTCTCACAAACGACTGGAGTTATTCTTGCCGGCAAAATCACCCCATTGCCGCTGTTTTCCTCATGAATCATGCCGATCATAACTCTATTTATTTAAGAGACACTACACTAGCCTGATACGGCTTCACACCCGACATTGCTGGTGGCGCCGTTCCAGTGCGGCGTCGCCAAGCCCGTCTCGTTGGCCTCCGTCACCTAGAGGTCCACCGTGCCGGCACGGTCGTCCGGCCACGGCGGAATCGTGGCTCGGTCAATGCCGCCTCGAAATTCCCGGCTATTGCAGCAACGGCTCCGGCGCGGGGATGGCGTCGAAGCGGACGAGGAACTTCGGAGGAAACCCCGGAGGCGGTTTGCGATTGACGGATTTGGTTTCAGCCAGCGCTTGTAGGACAGAGTCGTCCCAGCTTTTGTCGCCGGATTGCTTGACGAGTTCATGCTGCACGAACTCGCCGTTCGGGCCGACGGTGAGCTCGGCTTCGGCTACGTGGTCGAGGTCGGCGGTGTCTGGCGGGCGGTGCCAGTTGAGCTGGAGGGCGTTTTGCACCATGACGCGGTAGCTCTCGATGGGATCGGCGCTGCCAGCGCTGCTGTCGCCGAAGATGATGACCGGAGCCTCGGTTGGGGGCGGGGCGGCGGCGGGCACGTCGGCGGGTGGCGGGACGTTCAGCTTGGGCGCCGCGGAGCGCGCTTCGCTGTCCTGACGCGGTTGCTCGAGCGGCTTCAGCAGCGCAGCCTTGGCTTCCTCCGTTTTTTCCGTTTTTGGTTTTTTCTCGCCGGGGACGAGGGAGACGGTCAACTCGCGCATGCGGTTGCCCAACATGCCTTCGTAGGACGCCCAGAAGAAGATCCCGATGAACGCCACGGCGTGCAGGATGATCGAAAGCGTGAGGTTCGCCCGGGTCGTGTTTCGCTTCTTCCGGGCGTGGCGGGTATGGACAATTTCCTCCATCGTGGTTCAGAGCGTGGGCGCGGCGGGACGTTCCGCCGCCATGCCGACCTTCGTAATGTCGGCCCGCTGCAAAACGTCAAACACGTTGACCATCCGCTGATAGACCACCGCGTCGTCGCCATAGACGACGACGGTGGTGTTCGTATCCTGTTGTTCCATCTGCGCGAGCTTGAGGAAGAGGTTGGTCAGGGTTTGCTCGCGGCCGTTGAAATTGATGCGGCCATCCGACTCGACGAGGATGAGGTTGGGCTTGGGCGGGGCGTTGGTGGGTTTGGTGGCGTTTTGCGGCGGTAGATTCAGGTCGAGGTCGTTCACCATCGGCGCGGTGGTGATGATGAAGATGACGAGCAGCACGAAGGCGAGGTCGAGGAGCGGCGTGATGTTCAACTCGCTCATCGTGCCATGCTTCGATTTGGAGAATTTCTTGAGGGCCATGGCGGGACGGGGGCCGATCAGTTGCGCGCCGAGGTTTCAGAGTCGGTGGCCAGGCTGACCTTGACGATGTTCGCCTGCCGCAGGACGTCCAGCACCGCGCGGATGTACTGGTAGGGAATCTGGCTGTCCCCGCGCACGATGACGCTGACATCCTGTTTTTGTTCGTCTTTCAGCGCGGCCACCCGCAACTCGACCAGTTGCTGGAGCAGGCCGTTGAGGTCCACCGGCTTCATGTTCAGGAAGAAATTCCCTTGGGCGTCCACGCTGACGTAATTGGGCTTGCGAGGCGGGTCTTTGGGGCGCGCCGCAGCCGAGGGCAGCTCCAGGTGCTTGTCCTGGACCAGCGGCGTGGTCGTGATCACGAAAATGACCAGCAGCACGAACGCGAGGTCCAACAACGGCGTGATGTTGATCTCGTGGAGCGAGGTGTGGTGGCTTTTCGAGAACCGTTTCATGGCAAGTGACCCGGCCCGGGGGTGACCCGCCGGGTCAGGCGGTCAACGAGGCCCGGGCGATGTGCATGGTCTCGGGCGCGGTCTTCATATCGGCGGTTTCCCCAGCCTCCGGGTCGAAGATCTGGTGCGGGTGGGTCTCTGCGGCGCTGTGGTCCACGAAGGTGTGTTCGAGCTGGGTGGCGTACTCCGAGGCGAAATCGTCCATTTCCTGGGTGATGCCGCGGACCTGGGTGACCATGAGGTTGTAAGCGAACATGGCGGGGATGGCGACGAACAAGCCGACCACCGTTGCGATCAGGGCGCCGGCGACACCGGGGGCCATGGCGGTGAGGCTGGCCTGGTTGGCGCGCGCCACGCCGGAGAAGGTTTCCATGACGCCCCACACCGTTCCGAGCAGGCCGATGAACGGACCGCCCGCCACGGCGGTGGAAAGGATGATCATGCCTTTTTCCAGGGCCATGCCTTCGGCGCTGACCACGCGCTCCATGGCCACGCGCACGAAATCGAACCGGCCGCTGGTGATGCGCGGCGGCGCGCCGTCAACCAGCGGCGTCGCCGGGTTGTGTTCGAGATGATAGGTGATTTCCTCCGCGCCGGTGATATAGACTTCGTAGGCTGGCGCTCCATCGAAGGTCAGTTGTTTCTCGAACACGTCGAGCGGATTGCGGGTGGAGCGGAACTCGGCGAAAAAGCGGCGGCTCATTTTGCGGGCGCGCCAGAGCTGGCGCGTCTTGGTGATGATGACCGTCCAACTGAACATGGACACGACGATCAGCGCGCAGATGGTGATTTTGCCCTCGGGGGTCGCCTTTTCGAAGGCAAAGCCCAGGGCGTTGGCGAGCATGGGGGAGAAGAATGGAGTCATGGAGATGGGCGGTTAGGTTTTGGGCAAAATGACCGTGACACGACCGATGGTGCGCGTCAGCACTGGCCGGGCGGCGGCGCGCCGGCGTCGCTCCTCTTCGTCAGCGGCCGCCTTGGCGGCATCGGCGGCCTGCTTGGCCGAGTCGTCCTTTTGCACTGAGGCGGTGGCAGTGCCGCTGGCCACCGTCACCGTGCCGAAGCCGACCTGGCCAGAGGAGGTGCCGGTGACGTTTTGGGAGAGGATCGAGGCGTCCACGGACGATCCTTTGGCGGTGACGCTGCCGATGCCAATGATCGTGCCGGAAATCTTGCCGCCGCCCTCGACGGTGGCATTGCCCTGGGCCAGCGCGGTAACGCTGACATTCTGCGGCGTGGTGATCGTAATGTCCTGGCGGGCGAACGCCAGGCCGGTGATGTCGCCGGTGGCGTCGAGCACGACGTTGCCGCCGATCACGCCCGAATTGCCGGCGAGGATGTTGCCGATGTAAAGGGTGACCTTGTTGCCTTGCGCGTCGGTGGTGGCGGTGCCGGCGCGCAGCGTGACGGAGGCTGAGCTGTCATAGACGCCGCTGAGGGAAGTTTGCACGATGCCGCCGGAGTTGGCGTTGATGTTGCCTTGGGGCGTCTCGACCAGGATGTTGCCCGGGCTTCGGTCCGAGCCGGGGAAGCTGGTGGCCAGGATGCCGCTGCCGGGGATGGGTTGCGTGAGGATGGAGGTCTGCCCGCTGACGGGGTCCACCACGACTTCATCAACGCGGACGTAGCCCAGGCCGCCGGTGCCGGCATCAATGTTGCCGGTTTCGGAGCGCACGGTGACGTTGCCGCCGTTATAGGCCGCGATGCGCGAGCCGCTGATCTCGATGTCCTTCTGGGCGACAACACTGACATTACCGCCGCCCGAGCTGTAAATGCCGTGCGGGACGCTCGAACTCTCGGACACTTCGGTCGAACCGACCAGCACGCCGCCGCCGGCCTGCACCTGGATGTTGCCGCTGCTTTCGGAGGCAATCGCCGAGGAGAACAAGGTCAGGTCGCCCGTCAACGTGATCTGGATGTCTGCGCCCCGCGCCGAGATGGCGGCGAGGGCCGGGTTGGCTCCCGGGCCCAGCGAACGGACGCCGGCCGTGACGCCGAGGTCCAGGCTCTGCGCTTGAATCACCAGTTTTCCCGGGCCGCCAATCTGGTAGCCGGCCGAGCTGGCAGGCACATTCTGGCTCGCGGCATAGAGGGCGCGCAGCACGTCCGCCGGCGCGAACTGCGCACTGGTCGGCTGAGTGATGATCAGACCCGTGATGGGGTCCGTCATGGGTTGCTGCGTGAGGGGATCGATCACATAGACCTGTGGGTTGAGCAGGGCGTTGAGGACGTCCTGACTCATCCGCCCATCGTAGGCGAGCCGCTGGGTCACCGCGCTGTAACTGAAACTCAACAGGCCGGAAATGGACGGGTAGATCTGTTGCAGCAGAGCGAAGTTGGGCGCGGTGGTCAGCGGTTCAAAGGTCCAGGAATTGCGGTTCCAAATCTGCCCGGCCACCTGGAGCAGGGTCACATCCGTCGGGGCCAGGTTTTGCCCCACGAAACTGGAATTGATCAGGTCGCCGCCGACCTTGAACACGGTGGCCTTGGGGGCACCGACCGTGATGTCCTGAACCGTGCCAGAGATATTCAGCCGCACCGGGTTGGGGTCGTTAAGATGTACCGGGACACTCGCGTGGTCGTTGATGCCGAACTGGCCGGCGAGGGTGCCGGGGGCGGTGTCATACCGGCTGGAACCGCTGTCCGACATTACCAGGTTGTGGGTGTTGCCGCTGACGGTGCTGGCGAAACCGCCGCCGCCCGTAGTCGTGACGCTCAGGTTGCCCACCGGGGACGGAAACAGCGTCACGTTGTTGCCCAGCAACAGCCCGCCCGCGCCGGCGGTGATGGAGAGACTCGGCGGATACAGCGAGGGAATGGACGACTCGTTCCGGTTGCGCGGCAACGCAGCGCCGAGCAGTTCTACTGACTGCAGGCCGATCAGGGTGACGCTGGCCGCTGGATCGTAATCGAACAGATGTTTGGTGGGTGCGCTCGCCCCACCCTGCCCGTTGAAAATGCCGTTCGGGTTGCGCACCTCCTGCAGGTAGATGTTATTGGCGGTGACCGCCCAGTCCCCCTTGACCAGGCTCAACGCGATTTGCTGGGAAATGCTGCCGGCGTTTTGATCTGCCGTCATCGTACCCTGCCCGTTGGCCACCACGTAATGGCCGTAAATGCTGCCCCCGGCCTGCAACGTCACATTGCCCGGCTGCGGACCGAAGGCGCCGCTGCCGCCGTCGCTATCCAGGCCCGTGGACGACGTCGGCAGATAACTGACGATGTCCTTGCCGGCCGTGATCGTGACATCGCCGCCGGCCGCCGTGCTGATGCCGCCCAACTGCGCATTGGGCGTGTAGCCATCGCCCACCGTGCTGAAGACGTAGCCGTTGCGCAACTTGCCACAATTGACCGTGCCGGCCAGGGCCTGCACGTCAATGCTGCCGCCGCCGATGGTCCGGATGGCCCCGCCTCCCGTGGTGACGCCACTTCCGACGGTGATGTCCTGGCCAGCGGTCAGATGGATCGAACCGTCGGCGGTTTCCAGAAACCCGCTTCCGGACAACTGGATGCTGCCCTGGCCCGGAACCGCCTTGGTCGGATCCACGAAATCGGTGCCCGCGACCATGGTGACCGACCAGCCTTGCCCGCCGCGAATGCCGGCTTGGTCAGCCACCAGAATGTTCTGTCCCGCCTCCAACGTGAGCGTGCTGTTGGGCTGGATGGCCGCGCCCAGGTCCCAGAGCGTGTTGACGCTGATGGTATTCCTCGCCTGGAGGGTGATCTGCGAGAAGCTGCTGAACGCGGAGACATTCAGCGTCAGTTGCGAGGGCGCATCCCCAACCCCGATGGTGCCCGAGCCGACGGTGCCAGAGCCGCTGCCAACCAACGTGATGTTGTCCGGATCAATCGTGAGCCCGCCGTCCTTCCAACCGGTGACCGCTTGCCCCGAAACCGCAGAATGGATGGCGGACATCTGGCTGGCGGAGAGTTCCACCTGCCCGCCATTGCCGCCCTGCACGCCGCCCGCGACGTTGATTTGCGAGCCGGGCTGGTCCGTGAACTGGCCGCCGGATTTGAGCGTAATGTTGCCGCCGGGGCTGGCGCCGCTGGCATCACCCTGCGCTTGCAGGGACGAGCCGGCTTCGAGGTTAATGCTGTCGCTGGCCACCAGTTCGATGACGCCATTCTGTTCCCGGACGGAATTAGCCTGGACCAGACCGCCCTGGTTCACCACTTGGGCGCACAGGGCAATGGTGCCGGCGTCTGCGACGACGCGACCGTGGTTGTCCACCGAGCCGGCCGGCAGGGTGACATGCGCGGTCAAACCGAGCCCGTCAGGGCGCGTGGAAACCGAAACTTCCTTGCCCGCATAAAGGCCGATGATCCCTCCCGGGGCAACGAGGTCGCCACGGTTCTCGACCTCGTCGGCGATCAGGAATATCGCCCCGCCATCGGTGGTGCGGATGGCGCCGTAGTTGACGATCGGCACATGGGGCGGCGGGCTGCCCAGGCTCCAGGCGCTGCCACTCAGCGAGAAGTCCGCGGGCGCCGGGGCCGTGGTGGCCAGGAAGCCGGCGGCCTTCACGGACGCATTGGGACCGAAGAAAAAGCCGGCCTGATTCTGCAGCACCACGAAACCGTTGGCGTTCAAGTTGCCGAAGATTTGCGAAGGATCGGCGGAGTTGATCTGGTTCCAGACAATCGAAGTCGGCGAAGGCTGAACGAAGGTCGTGGTTTCACCGGGGGCGATGTTGAAACTGCCCCATTGGAGAACGGCGCGGCCGGACACCTGCACTTGCAGGTTCGGACCAGTCGAAGTGATGGTCGCGCTGCCGGCGACGACTTGACCACCAACCGGGTTGGGCCACGCTTCAAGTTCTCCCAGAGCGAAGCCCACCGTCGCGGCCAGCAGCGTCCAGCGGGCGCTGCCGTCCGGGAAACGGGAGATCCTTGTTCGCGCGCCTCTCCGCGTGGAGGGTGTCGCACCGAAGTCCTCGTTCATGGGTTCAAGATGGGTTGAATTGCTCGCTCGCGCTGCTCAGCCCACCGGAGCAGCCCGTATCAGAACGTCCTAGCTTAGGGAGCGCTTCGGCCGGCGGGAAGGGCAGGACTGAAACAAATAGGTTACAGTCATGTGTCTTCTTCGCCGGGACTAAAAGGACACGCCGAAGCTGAAGTGGCTCATGACATCCCCCGCCCGCACGGTGCCGGCGTCGAGCAGGGGCACGCCCACGGCGGCCCGCAAGTCCATCAGCTCCCCGACAAACAGATTGACGCCGGCGCCGACGCCCCACAATCGCATGGGGGAGGTCCGTCCTTGTGGATCGAGCAGATAGGCCTGACCATAATCCACAAACACGGCTCCGCGCATTCGCATGGGCGTGTTGCCGTTCACCAGGCCCAGGGTCCACGTGGGCGTGCGCGGTTCGCAGACGACCCGCCAGCCCAGGTCGCCATACACCTCGCCTTCGTGGTAGCCGCGGACCCCGGCCGTCCCGCCAATGCCGAATTGCTCGTTGCTGATCAGCGGTTGGTTCGCCCATTGCCCGTCGGCGCGGAGCGACACCGTCCAGTCCCCATAAATCCGTTCAACCCGCCCCAGGCTGGCGACCACGGTTACATAGCGTCCGTCGCCTTGCGCCGAATCGGTGACGTTCGTGAACGAGCTTCGTTGGGACATTCCCGGGAAACTGAAATTGGCGTTTACGCCCAACCCCGCGGTCGTCGTGCCCCTTGGGTCCGTGCGCGAGCCGTCCCAGCGGATGGCCAGGGGCAGGTACTCCACGCTCTTTTCGCGCGTGGGCTGGGGCGAGGGAACGGTGGACTCGGTGGTCGTAGGCGGGTTGCCCGGGATTTCGGGAGGGATCGTCGAGATGAAGGTGAAGATGTTCGTTGCATAACTGGTCAAACGATAGGTTTTGTAATCGGCGCCGAAAGACACGGCGGACTTGATTTTGGCGAACTCCGGCAATGGCCACTGGACCCGCCAGCCCAGGTCCGCGTTTTCCGTCAGGTCCTCCGCGCTGTCCTGCGAGTAAATGGCGAACGGGGGCGGCGCCACCTGCTGGGGATCGGTATATTTGACGGCCGTGTCCGTAGTCGAACGGCTGGCGTAGATCGTCAGATCGGGGCGGGCGCCGACGGGCGGCAACTGAAACTGGCGGGTCGCCTCATTATACCCGAAGGCCGCCGGTTTGTCCGCCACCTCGGCCGGCAGTGAACTCGGCGCGCTCAACGGCAGCCGATAAAACCCGCTGTAATTGGCAATCAGCGGCTGGTCGTAAAAGGCCGGCATCTGGTCCGCGATCTTCATCGCCTGCGGGGAGAACCCGTATTGGAAACCGATCGAGTGCTCCTGTTGCCAGAGGTTGTCGTACTGGATCGAGCTGTTAATCCGGAGATTGGGCGTGCCGGGGGTGTTCTGGTTGTTGAGTTCGAACCGCCCATGCAAGGGCAGTCGGTCTTCCACCCGCAGTTGCAGGGTGCTGGTACCCTCCACTGGTCCTGGCAGGAGCTCGGGGTAGATCTGGCGGTCCCGATTGGCATTGGCGCGGTCCAATTCAGCCTGGAGCAGTTTGTCCACCAGGAAAGTATTGGTCGTCAGCCCGGGCAGGGCCTGCATGACGTTGTTGCTGCTGAAGTAATGGTTCCGGACAACGCGAATTTCCGCCAGCCGACCCTCGGTGACTTTGAGCAGCACGATCCCATTGGTGTCGAGCGTCTGTTGGGGCAGCCCGACGATGACCGTGGCGTAGCCGCGTTCGCGGTAGGCCATTTGCAGGGTGCTCTGGGCGGCACGGATCGTGTCAAACGTGACCCCCTCTCCGGTGAAACGGCGGAGGATGTCTTTCACGGTCTTTGGCGGCAGGAGTGTGTTGCCCTGCACATCATAACCACTGACTTTGAACTTGGGCCGTGCTGGCGAGGCCGCTGCCTTCGGCGGGGCGGCATTGTTCGTGGGCGTCGTGGCGGCCAGGATGCTCCCCGCCGCGAGCAAGCAGCCGAGCCAACCGACGAGGATCGGGAGGGCGGCCGCGAGGCGCCGGAGCGGGCGACCCGGCTTTTCAGCCGCTTTGAACACCTTGCGTCGCCACTCGCTGGGCGTCATCCCAAATCGCTTTTTGAACATGGTGTTAAACAGTCCCAAGTGATGAAAGCCACTCTCCAGGGCGACCTCGATCACCTTGGTCTCGGAATTAGCGAGCAAATCTCGGGCGCGCAGCAGGCGCGCTTCCGTTTGGCGCGCGCGCCAGGACGTGCCGAAATGCCGCTGAAAAAGCCGGCTGAAGTGTCGCCGGCTGCAGCCGACCGTGCGCGCCAGCTCCGCCGGTGGGCGGCTGAGCAGTTCGGCCTCGGTCAGTTCCAGACACACGCGCCGAAACCGGTCCTCCGTGCCACTCGTGGGGACGGGTTGCGCCGGCCGGGTCAACGCCGTTTCCCCCGCCACCGCGGTGGTGAAGAGCATGAGGACCTGCAGGCGCAACAGGAGCGGCTGGGGTTCGGGCGCCTCGGACAGCTCGGCCAGGCGCAGCGCGATGGCATGGCCGGCGGGAAAAAACCGGGCCATGGCCATCGGCTGAGCCACGAGTTGCTCGATCCGGCTCCGCTCATCCAGGGTGGCCACTGCCGCCAGACTTTCCAGCGGGACGGTGATCACGAGAATCTCCACGGCATTCAACTGACTGGCGATCAGTTGGCCCGATTCCCGGGCGGGGATGAGCAGCACGTCTCCGGGTGAGAGCGAGCGTGCGGCCGTCGGCCCCCGCCAGTAGCCTTCGCCCGCGACCACGCGCAGGAACAGCCAGCCGCCGGTGGGGCGGGACCATTCCATGCCGGCCGCCAGGCTCACCCGGCGAAGCGGCGGAGAGGGCGATGACTTCATTCCGGCGCCCATCCTGAGGGGGCCGGGTTACAATCCGGTGACGGACGAGCAACCAACGGGAAAAGAAAACAGTGCGGATATCGCTATCCGCACTGTCCGAATTCCGAAGATGCTTGGCGGGGATCTTAGTGGGCGATGGGCGACCCGTCCGTGCTGCGGCTCACGTTCATCGAACTGATCGCGATGGCCTTCGGCTGGTCACTGTCGCCGTTCGGGGTGATCGCCGCGACTTCGGCCTGGATGTACTTCGCGAACCCGTAGGTGGGGTTGGTCACGTAGGTGATCACGGCGGCGGCGGCATCATTGCGGTACATTACGCTCTCATAGCTCCAGAAGCTGTAGGCGCCGTTGCGCGCCGCCCCGGCGGTATAGCGCACGCCGTTGTAGGTCAACCAAGGGCCGGCGCCGGCCGCCTGGCCATTCACCCAGCCGGTCAGGCCCTGGGCGTCACTCACGCCGAGGTAGCCGATGACACTGACGTTACTGCCGTTGTCCGTGGCCGCCCACGTGTTCATGTTGTCCCTGACATTGCCGCCGCTGCTGAAACCAACCGTGTCCACCACGACGTGATTCGGCGTGTGCGTTGCGTCCCACTTGTACTGGACCAGGGCGCCGCCGATGCCGTAGAGCGTATCGGCCGTCGTCTCCAAGCGCGTGCCCGACCCGGGATAGCGACCACAGAGATAGACCTTGCTCATGTCGGCGACGTTGCCGGTGAAGAGCGCCAGTTGCTCGCTGCCGTTAGAGAAGAGCTGCTGCAGTTGCTGGTTCGCCACATTCACCAGACCCGCGGCGCTGTTGGGGCCCTTGGCAAAGACAAACGGCTGAATCCCAACTTGGACGTAGTTCAAGGTCGTGGTCTGATAATCCGTGCTGCTCTGGAAGCTGTCGGCCATCGAGATGTCGGCCTTGGCGTTGAACGAGACGCCGCCCGTGGTGATGAACGGATGGTCCGGCACGGTGCCGGGCGTGCTTCCTTGGAGCGACTGGATGCCCTCGGTCGAGCCGTCCCAGCCCAAGAAGACGTTGACGGTGGTCGTGCCGAAGAGGTCATTCATCGTACCAGTAAACGTCTCGTAGGAGGCACCGTCGGTCCCGGTCTGGGTGAAGGAGCCGTGATTCTGCGTGTAGGTGTCCTTGACCGCCAAGATGGCGACGGCCCGGAACGCGGTAGAGCCGACGATGTGCAGGTTGATGTCCGCGAGGGCCGAGGAGGCGCAGGCGAACCCGGCTGCCAAGGCGATGATGGAGTTGGTATTCATGGTTATTATGGTATTGGGGTTAGCGTGAGAGTTTTGCTTTGGGTTTTCGGTTTCTGAGTGCGAGCGCACTTAGATCTTGCGTACCAGACGACGCGCGCCGGCGAAACCGAGGAAGGCCAGCCCGGCCAGGGCGTAAGTCGAGGGTTCAGGTGTGGGAGTGTACGTGATCGTGCCGTTGGGGGCCACGTCGAAGGTCCCCACCAACGTCGCCGCCCCGGGGGTTCCGGTGGTGTCCGTGGGTTTCAGTTCATAGAAACTCATCTGCTGGTCGGTCGCGCCCGCGCTGAAGCCCGTGGGCAGGGTGCTCTCGATGTTGCCCTGAAATGTCCCCCCGAAATTGCCAGTGCCAGTATGGGTCATGGCGTAGGTGTAGGACTTGTCGAGGGAGCTGCCGCTGGGCACGATGGTGAGAGCGTTGTTGGCCAGCAGCGTCACGTTCTGCAACGACAGGCTCACCGCCGTGTTGAGATTGCCGCCGAACGTGACGATCTTGCTCGAGGTCTGCCCGAGGATGCCTGAGCTCTTGTTCTGCCAGGCGGTTGTGATCGGGTCCGTGGCGAATATGCTCTTCCAATCCGCCGAGTTCGGATCGCCGATGGTGCCCGAGGCAGACCACGAAATACCATCAAGGTCTGACCCGTAAACCCCGGTCAGGTAGGAGGCATTAATGGTCTTGGCCGAATTGAAGGTGGTGTAGGATCCCAGATCCAACACCAGGTCCGGTTTGCCGGCCATACGAAAGCCCAGCATGATGTCCTGCGTGTTGTTGTATCCCACCCAAGTCTGGGCGAACATGGCAACCGGGGCCACGACCACCGCCGCGAGAGCGGGGCCCATTACCGACCTGGTATGCTGCTGCAGATTTGTTTTGTTCATACGTTGTGTTGTTTCCGAGTCTTGTTCTGTTTGCGGTGGTCCCCACCGTATCCGCGCCGTCAGACTGCCGAACCGAACGGTCTGTTACTAACAGTTTGCCGCCATTTGAAGTCATGTTCCGGCCAGCGATGCACTTGCCCAACGTATTCATCGTCAACTTGTTGCCGCCTCGCCCTTCCGCCCTTTTCGCGGCTGTCACCCTAATGTCACCGGCGAAACTGCGGGGGAATCCCCGTTTTGAGGACGTCTATGGTTGCGTGGCGCGCACGGCATAGAACCGGGCCACATCGGTGTTGGTATCCTGCAGCGTGATTGCCAGGCCGGTGCCGGCCACGGGGATTCCAACGACAGGCCAGTTGGTCACGATCGTTCCCAAGTCCACCGCACCGACGCCGAGCAGGCTGTAGGTGGCGTTGGTTACCGTCGCAAAGGACACTTGGGTGACCCCGTTAGTGCGTGCGATCGCGGTGATCTGCGGTTGTGGCGGCGGCGTGACCCCACCAGCGGCGGTGAAGGTCATGGTCCCACTGGGCTGGAAGGTGAAGTAGCCCAGGAAGGTGGCCGGGGCATTCAGCGTGCCGTCCGCCGCGGAGCCGGGGAGCAGCAGATAGAAATCGGCCCCCACCGCCTGCCCGGTCGTGGTGAAATCAGCCGGAGTGACCGCCTCCACGCTGCCGGGGAAGGAACCGAAATTGCCAAGGCCGGTGATCCAGTTGCCGTAGGAGTGGCGGTCGCCCGCGGGCAGGATCACCATGTTGGTCCAACTGACCGCTCCAGGCGAGCTGGTGCTGTAAGCGACGGCGTTTTGCGCCATGGTTTCGATCTTTGATGACGGAGAGGCAAATCCGCCTCCGGTCAGTCGCACCCAAGGGGTGGACTGGGTCGTCAGGTTTGGGCGGGCCCGGGTGACCCAGATGGTGTTGTAGGGAAACCGCGTTTCATCGGGATTGTGCTGCGTGGCTGAAACCGACCAGGAAACGCCGTTCAGGTCGGCAAAGACCTGGGCCAGCCGGTTCGTGTCCAGCGCGCTGACCGTGACCTGCGTCCCCGGCGCCAAGCCCATGTAATTGGTCGCCTGGCCGAGGTTAACCTCCAATTCGCTCGCCCCGCCGGCCTGCCGAAAACACAGCAACACGTCCATGGGGGTGTAAACGAAAGAGTCGGCCACGACACTGGAGAGTCCAGCGCACACCGCGCCAAGGAACAACGCAAGCCGGAAATCCCACGCACTACGATTACGGATTGAAATCATCATCAGCCGTAAAATCTAGAGACTCAAACGCCGGTCCACTGTCATGTTTCGGCCATCACCCATCATGTTTCAGTCATGATGCTAATTGCTTTGTAATGGCCGTCGAATCGGCGCTTTCGTCACCGGCCGGATTCACGCCGAGCCGGCTTATGATCGGTGTTACGTAAACGTAACTTGCCCCTGGCTGCGCCGACGGCTAAACACCCCTTAAGATATGGTGCGCGTCTGTCCTCTCCTGCTATTGCTTTGCCTGCCGCTGGCGCGAGGGCGGGGCGGGAACGTGCAACTGACGGGCCTGGTCGAGTTTGGCCGCCTGGAGAAAGCGTATTTGCTGCTGGACGAGAATCGGAGCGTGGAACTGGCGGTGGGCCAGACCCGGGGCGGCTATACCCTGCTTCGATTCGATGTCCGGGCTGGCTGGTGCGAGTTGCAACAAGGCTCTAACGTCGTCCAACTGCACTTTTCCTCTTCCCTCGCACGGCCGGGCGTGGCGGGTGAACCCGCAGCCGTAGCGGGCCAGATCACGACGACGCCCGCGCTGACGGCAGTCGGCGGCAACGGCTCAGCAAGGCCAGCGGGAATCGCTGAGAAGGAAGCCCAAGGTGTGGCTCTGACCCCGCCGGAGGAGAACAAGACCACAACCAACGCACTTTTTGCGGCCACCGCGCCGGGCGCGTCCGACCCGTCCGCCGACAAGCCTCTGGGACCGCCCCAGCCACCCCCCTTGACGGAGGATCAGTTGCTCCGCATTCGCCTTGGGGGCAATGGCTTTAATGACCTCATGCGGCAGCGCATGTGGGCGGCCTCGCGGGGGTTGCCGCCTCCCTGATTCGGGAATACCAGTACCGGCCAGTTCACCCGGCCGGACCGGTTCGTTAATTGAAGCTCGCAGCCGCGTCCTGGCGGGTCAGGCGCGGCGGTTGAACCAGCGAGAGCCGACAAGCCCGAGGAAGCCCAACCCGGTCAGGGCGTAAATCGAGAACTGGAATATCAGAGTCTGGACACCGCGACCGGGGCGTTCAGGGAATCCAGCCCAGCGCCATCACCGCGCGGACGGCGCTGTAGGCGAACAGCCCGGCCGCCGGAATGGTGAAAATCCACGCCCAGGCCATCTGCTCGACCACGGTCCACTTCAGGGCGTTGAGTCGCTTGGCCGCACCGACGCCCATGATCGCCGCCGACACATTGTGCGTGGTGGACACCGGAATGCCGAGCCGCGTCGCCGCAAAGATGACCGCCGCCGAGGTGGTTTCCGCCGCGAAGCCGTGGACGGGCTGCAGCCGGACCATCCGGTGGCCCAGCGTTTTGATGATCCGCCAGCCACCGACCGCCGTACCCGAAGCCATCGTAAGCGCGCAAACCACCTTGATCCACAAGGCGATTTCCAACGGTTGCCCTGCGGGGGGCGTGCGCACATGGAGAAAACCAAGCCAGTCGGGCAAATGGTCAAAGGTGCCGGCCTGGCTCGCCGTGAGCAGCGCCAGCGCGATGATACCCATGGTCTTTTGGGCATCGTTGGTGCCGTGCATGACTCCCATTGAGGCGGAGCTCAACAGTTGCAGTTTGCCGAAGACGCGGTTGACGGTTTGTGGTCGCCAGTTGCGGAGCAGGGCGTACAGCATGCCCATGATCAGGAACCCGGCGATCAGGCCGCACAGCGGCGACGTGACCATCGGCACGATGACCTTCCACAACACGCCCTTGCCCAGCCACCAGTGCCCGCCCGCCGGCACCGACCAGACAATGACGTCCCACCGGTTGTGCGCCGCCGCCAACGCGCCGCCGCACAGCCCACCCACCAGCGCGTGCGACGAGCTGGACGGCAGGCCGAACCACCAGGTGATCAGGTTCCAAACGATGGCGCCGAACAGCGCGCAAATCAGCACCTCCGACGTGATGACTTTCGTGTCCACCAGACCCGACGCGATCGTCTTGGCGACGGCCGTCCCCCACATCGCGCCCGCCAGGTTGGTGATGGCCGCCATCACGACCGCCTGCCGCGGCGTGAGCACCTTGGTCGAAACGACCGTGGCAATGGAGTTGGCCGTGTCGTGAAAGCCGTTGATGTACTCGAAAATCAACGCCACCACGATGACCGTGAGGATGAGCGTCATGGCCGGGAAAGCGGGTGGTTCAGGAGTTCTTCAGCACCACCTGGACG